>PNBD01000038.1 GCA_003135855.1 Deltaproteobacteria bacterium | reverse complement strand
GCGTGGACTACCAGGGTATCTAATCCTGTTTGCTCCCCACGCTTTCGCGTCTCAGCGTCAGCAACGATCCAGAGGGCCGCCTTCGCCGCCGGTGTTCCTCCTGATATCTACGCATTTCACCGCTACACCAGGAATTCCACCCTCCTCTATCGCGCTCTAGCTNNTTACCGCGGCTGCTGGCACGGAGTTAGCCGGTGCTTCCTTTAAGGGTACCGTCAAAGGTCTGCTGGATATTAGCCAGCAGACTTTTCTTCCCCTCCGACAGGGCTTTACGACCCGAAGGCCTTCATCACCCACGCGGCGTCGCTGCGTCAGAGTTTCCTCCATTGCGCAATATTCCTGACTGCTGCATCCCGTAGGACTCTGGGCCGTGTCTCAGTCCCAGTGTGGCTGACCATCCTCTCAGACCAGCTACCCGTCTTAGCCTTGGTGAGCCGTTACCTCGCCAACTAGCTGATAGGACGCGGACCTCTCTCAAAGTGATAGCTTGCAGGAGCAGAGGCCATCTTTTACCTCAGGGAGCGAACTCCCCGTGGTCTTATCCGGTATTAGCTCGTCTTTCGACGGGTTATCCCAGACTCTAAGGCAAGTTGTCCACGTGTTACTCACCCGTACGCCGGTTTACTAGCCGTATTGCTACGACTTTCTCCCACGACTTGCATGTCTCAGGCACGCCGCCAGCGTTCGTTCTGAGCCAGGATCAAACTCTCCATTATAGCTCAGGTTGCCACCGTTCCGAGGTGCGACTAACGCACCAGAAGAACGGATGGACTGACCGCATATTCAAAGAAATCGGCCGGGCATCGAGTCCATTCCTGGACCCCCGCCGCCGATTAAGGCATGCACTACTATTCAGTTGTCAAAGACCGACCCTTTCGGGGCGAAAGGAAACATTACCGCTTCGATCCGGGCCGTGTCAACGGTTTTTGAGGATTTTCGAGGCGAAGTTTCCACAGGCCGCGCCGCAAAGCGCCGCCGAGTCAGCAATCTACGCATCTCGCGCGACGAAGTAAAGCCCCCTCCAAAAAAAACAAAAAAATGCCGAATTTTCTCGAGCCGGCCGGCGCGCTCAATTGCGAACGCGCAGGCGTGTGTCGGGCTCCGCGATCACGAAAAAAATCGCACCGGCAAGCGCAATCGATCCCGACACAATAAACATCTGCCCATAACCAATAGTCACCGCGACTACACCCAGCAGATATGGTCCCGCCATCGCGCCCAAATCGTACAGCGACGAGTAGATACTCGAGGAGCGCCCGGTCGACGCCCGCGGCGTGCGCGCAATCACCAGCGCACTCAGCGCCGGATACAAATAGCCGTGGCCGATTCCGCCAATCACGGCCGCGACGTCCAGCAGACCGAACCTCCCGGTGCCGGCCAGCAACGCAAGCCCAACTGCCAACACCGCTAGCGACGGCGCGATCGCTCGATTGAGTCCGATTCGATCCATGACCTGCCCGCCGACCAAGCGCACGCCGACCGCCATCAAACTGTAGATCGCAAAGTACCAGCCCGCGCGTTGCACGCCCTCCTGGTAGACGTACGGCGCGACGAAACTAAGCCGCGACGAAAGAGCAAACGCAAACATCAGCGTCACGATCCAGGAACAGCACGAACAGGTTGGCGACCATGTTGAGCGCAAAGCTCGCGGCAAACACCAGCCAGAACGCGCGCCCGTAAATTGTGTCCGGTTCCTGCTGAGGCCCGACGGCGTCGCCTTCGTCATCGATCTCCTCGAGCGATTTCGTCGCCGGCTCAGCCTTCACTTGGCCACCGTCAGACGCCCTCTGAGCGCCACCGGTCCGTACGGATCTTCGGCGTAGGCCTCGTTTTCCAAAGTGACCTCAATCGCCGGCGCTCGCTGGCGCGGCGGCGGCAAATCCACCGGCACGGTCGCGTTGCCGTCCTCGCCGACCAGAAAATCGGCGGCCCAGATGGCGGCGCCGCGCTTGGGAACCCACCAGATTCGATAGACCTGCAAATCGCCCGACGGCTTCAGACCGCTCGCCTCGAGCATCGCGACGTTGGCCGATTCGCTCATCGCAAGAATCCCGGTTGCATCGCGATTGACGTCAGCCGAGGAATTTGGCTTGTCGGGACCCGCGAGTTTGATTGTGCGAAGATCGGGCGCGAACAGGATTTTCTCGAACGTCTCGCCGACGGTGGCGCGCTCGCGTTCGGAACCAAGCTTGCGTTGCACGACCGTGGTCTGACGCTTGAGCGTCCGCACCGAAGCATTCAACGCGGCCAGCCGTCGATTCAGGTAGTTGGTGCGCGACGCCAGCGATCTCGCGAGCTCGAACGTAACTATCGTGCTGGCGATCGCGACTGCAACCGCCAACCCTGAGATCGCCCACCACAGCCGGACTCGAAGCATCCGCGGCGGCTTCTCGTTTGCCGCATGATCTTCGACCGTCTCAGCCGGATCGATCTTCGCGCTCGCTTCGCCTTGCTCCATGTTCAAGATTCCGGGCACTTTTGCGATTCTGCGGACGCCATCGCGCCAAAACAAGCGTCCCGCCGCCAAAACGCAGTATGCCACCAGCCCGCTTTTTTAGCTCCATTCTTTGCGATAGAAATAACGTTTACCTATGCGCCGAATTCAGGACATCCACGTTCTCGCGACCGAGCCCTTGATCGCGCCCGATGTGCTCAAGCACGAAATGATCGCCGATGAAGGCGTGGTGCGCACCGTGGTCGAGGCGCGCGATACGATTGGCGCGATTCTCTCCGGCCGCGACCGCCGCATGCTCTGCATCGTGGGTCCCTGCTCGATTCACGATCCCGAAGCCGCGCTCGAGTATGCGCGCCGCTTGCTCAACCTCAAGGCTGCGGTCGCGGATCGGCTGTTCATCGTGATGCGCGTGTATTTCGAAAAGCCGCGCACCACCGTCGGATGGAAGGGACTCATCAACGATCCGCACATGGACGACAGTTGCGACATGCGCGAAGGACTGCGCATCGCGCGCCGCCTGTTGATCGATATCAACCGGATGGGACTCCCGGCGGGCACCGAGATGCTCGATCCGATCACGCCGCAGTATATCGCCGACCTGGTCGCCTGGACCGCGATCGGCGCGCGCACCTCCGAATCGCAAACGCATCGTGAGATGGCGAGCGGTCTCTCGATGCCGGTCGGGTTCAAGAATACGACCGAGGGCAATCTGCAAATCGCGATCAACGCGATTCAATCGTCGCGCCAGCCGCATTCATTTCTCGGGATTACCCAGGATGGATTCGCCGCTGTGATTCGCACCCGCGGCAATCCCGATACTCACGTTGTGCTGCGCGGTGGCCGCAAGCCCAACTTCGACGCCGGCAGCATCAGTGAATGCACCAAGCTGCTCGCCGATGCGTCGCTCGAGCCGCGCGTGATGGTCGATTGCTCGCACGCGCAGACCAGCAAGGATTATACGAAACAGCCTGCGGTGTTTGCCGCGCTGGTCGAGCAGATTTGCCAGGGCAGCCGCTCGATCATGGGCGCGATGCTTGAAAGCAACCTCGAAGCAGGTAATCAGCCGCTCAACTCCGATCGCTCCAAACTCAAGTACGGCGTGTCCGTGACCGACCCGTGCATCGATTGGCCGACCACCGAGCGATGCATCCTCGAGGCCACCAGGATGCTCGAGGCCGCGGGCTGGAAGTAACCGACGCAATTAATCGCCGCGGACATCTTGGCGCGATGCAGGGAGCGTCGCTCGCGTTCGCGCTATACCTTGCTGCATCGCTGCTCTTTTTTGCGCGCGGCCTTCACGGTCACTTCGACGCTTCCTACATCGGCCTCGGCAACGATCCTCCCGTTTACATGTGGTGCATCCGATGGTGGCGCTACGTACTTGAAAATCGCGTTAATCCTTTTCTGACTGACCTCTTATGGGCGCCCCACGGCTACAACCTGACCTGGATGACGCTCATCCCGTTGCCATCAATGGTCGCAATCCCCTTCGCCTATGCGTTCGGCGAAGTCGCCGCCTACAATCTTCTGTGTTTGATCGCGCTGCCGCTCGCCGCCTTCTCCGCTTTCCTACTATGCCTTAGAATCACCGGCGTCTTCTGGGCCGCCGTTCTGGGTGGCTACATCTTCGGCTTCTCGCCGTACATGCTTGCACAACTTTCGGGTCATTTGGTTTTGATCGCGGTCTTTCCGATTCCGCTGATCGTATTGGCTGCGTTGCGCCGCCTCGACGGTTCGATCTCCGCCCGTCGCTACGCGATTGAGATCGCAGCGCTGCTGGTTGCGCAATTTCTCTGCTCGGTCGAGTTGTTCGCGACACTCACGCTGTTCGGCGCGGTCGCGCTGACGCTAGCGATTGCGCTCTACGACGGCGAGATGCGCGCGCGATTGCTGCGTCTGATCGTCCCCACCGTCGCTGGGTACTTCCTCGCCATCGCGTTCTTGTCGCCCTACCTCTACCACATGCTGGCGCTCGAATTTCCGCACGCCCCGATCTGGAGACCCGAAGACTACTCCGCCGATTTGATTGGATTTCTCGTGCCCACCCACGCAATTCTGTTGGGCACTTCACGCGCGGCGCTTGCAATTTCGGAGGCTTTCCCCGGCGGCATCCTGGAAAACGGCGCGTACCTGGGAATCCCGCTGATTTTCATGGTCGAACTATTCCGGCGCAAATATTGGCGCTGGCCCGCCGGAAAGTTCCTGACAATCATGCTCGGGTTCATCCTGATCGCGTCGATCGGGCCGCTGCTTCACATCGCAGGAAAACGCGGCGTCGCGATGCCGTGGGCGTTCGCGCGCCATCTACCGCTGCTATCGATCGCACTGCCAGTGCGCTTCATGATGTACGCGTTCCTGGTCGTCGCCGTGATGTCGGCGATTTGGTTCGCGAACTCGTCGGCACAAACCTGGGCGAAGGTCGCGTTGGCCGCGTTGATTCTGATTTCGATCGCACCGAATCCCAGCGCGTCCTTCTGGGTGACTCCGCTTGCGCTGCCCGGCTTCTTCGCCGATGGAACTTACACAAGAAAATTGTCGTCCGGCGAAATCATCCTGCCGGTGCCGTTCGGTGCCAAGGGCGCCGGGATGCACTGGCAGTCAGAGAGCAACATGTACTTCCGCCTGGCGGGAGCGTGGACCGGCTCGATGCCATTCGAGTTCATGCGGATGCCGCTCACGAACTACTTCGACGGCGCGATCGATTTGCCCGAGGCGGGCGACCAGTTGAAAGCGTACGTCGCGCGCTTCGATGTGCAAACCGTCATCGCCGATCTTTCTGACCCGCATTTTCCAATTTGGTATCAAATGCTCGCCGCGCTCGACGTGGCGCCCATCAAGGAACAAGGCGTATGGCTGTACAAAATTCCGCCCGGCGCACTTCCCGCGTATCGCAATCTTTCGAGCGCCGGAATTGAATCGCGCGCCGTCGCGCTCAGGTTCGATACGATCCTGGAAGCCGCTGGAAATTACCTCAGCACCGGCCACGACCCCGCTATGCTCTCCCCGGCCGAGCTCAAGCGTCTGGATCTGTTGCCGCGCGATTGGCTGATAGATACGGCGCCGCACACCTTCGCCGATTGGCGTATCAGCGGCACCGGCGATGCGCTTATCGCGATCGCGATCGTTGGCTCGTACGAGGGCGTTAGGCCATTGATCGACCGCTACCAGGCGACCGCGTCGGAAATTCTTTTCCCTGCGCCGACCCTCTGGGATCCGCGATCGACGCCGCCGACCGACGTGATGAGGACTCTATTGGTAATCTTCGATCGCGCGCATCTGATGGCGGCTGCCACGCAGTTGAAATCTTCGCCGCCAATAGAGCGCACGACCTCGTTTCTGCAAGGCGTGCCGGTCTCTAAATCGTCTGCCCGCTGACGTTTTTCAGTTGAAGGCGCTGTCCTCTGAGATCGACGACCGCGCACGCGCGCGCTCCGCGAGCGCCGCGGCCGCGAGCTTCGAGTAACGATTCTCCGCGCCGGTCGCGGCTTCCCGCATGCGATCCTGCATCGCGATTGCGCTGGTGATATTCGTACTGTCCACGTGCATCGAGCTCTCGATAATTACCCGCGTCGGCGCATCGCAGGGCGTATCCTTGTCGCCCAGCACGATCCTGAGCATCATCTGGCCCGCCGCCACTTTGAAATGCATCACGTGCATGAATATTTCGTCGGTCCGCGCCATCGCGTTGTAGCCTGAGAAATCCCAAAACGGTCCAATCGCCGCGAGTTCGCGTTTGAAATTTCGCAGCGTGTCCCACTGCCCGCCTTGGCGTATCAGCTCCAGTTCGTACTGGCTGAACGGCGGAATAAACGTAATCACCTCGATGCCACGCTGGCGCGCTTGATCGATCCCCGCACGAAAGAGCTTCATGGTATCGTCCGAAAAACTGTACGTCGCGTAATCGGGCAGGTCCTGCGCGAGCTGCTCCTCGATTTCTGCGCTGGCCACGTAGTGCAGGCCATGATCGCGCGTGGCCGTGAATTGCCGGCAGATCATCGCGATTGGCCACGGCACCTCGGCGGTCATCGTCGGCGGAAGCCTGCTCGCGCCGCGCCGCGCACGCCCGAAATATCTGTAACCGTCGTCCAGCGTCGCCAGGCTGAGCAGCGTGTCTTCGAACTTCAGCGGCACGCTGCCGGCGATTCTTTCGTCAAAATTCGGATCGTGCCGTTTCCATTTCTTGTCGAACGCAAAAAAATCCACGCCCCAGATGATTCGCTTCAGCCGCGGATTTTTAAGCGCCACCGCGAGCTCGCGCGAGAGCTGCGAGATCGTCGCTCCGCTCAGCGCCGCGTTGAGAAAACCATCACGCTCGCCCTGCTCGATATGCATCCCCATGTAAACCCGCGAGCTTCCGAGCAGGATCGTTTCGGGCTCGGTCGTGCGCAGCAGGTACGGCGTCACCATCCGCTCGTGCTCGACTCGCCTGAAGATCGGATCGATCAACTGGTTGCGCCACGCGCCGTACGGATTGAACGCATAGTTCGCACCGATCCCGGCTGCGACCACCACGGCCGTCAGCGCGAACATCAGGAGCAATCGGCGCCGCGTCGTCAACTCGATTCCTCAGAATTGAAAATAAATGAACGGCGGTGGATTCGACATGCTCATGATGCTCAGCCCCGCGAGCACCGCGAAGGCCGCCGCATACCCGAGGTCGCTCCGCCACTGGTACGCCACGATCGTCTGCCGGTTCGGGCAGAAGAGCACCAGGCCGAGCCCGATCGCAATCGTGCGCACCTCATGCCATCCGATACTACGGCGCGCGGTCGCCCAACTGAAACCGCTGAGCCCAGCCATCGCGCGCAGCATCTGCGCGGCGCGGGCGAAAGTCGGCGAACGAAAAAAAACCCACGCACCAGTGACCAGGATAAAGGTGAGTGCCCACGCGGCTGGTTCCGGCATCCGCCGCTTCGACGCCACCCACAAGTGATTGATCGACAGGAACACTCCGTGCAGTGCGCCCCAGATGACGAACGTCCAGCTCGCGCCATGCCACAATCCGCCAAGCAGCATCGTGATGAACAGGTTCACGTAGCGGCGCACCTCGCCGTGGCGATTTCCGCCGAGCGGGATGTAGAGATAGTCGCGCAGGAAGGATGACAGCGTGATATGCCATCGACGCCAGAACTGGATGATATCGCGCGCCTGGTACGGCGAATCGAAATTTTCCGGAAATTTCACACCGAACATCCGCGCCAGTCCGATCGCCATGTCGGAGTAACCCGAGAAGTCGAAATAAATTTGCAGCGAGAACGCGAGCGCCGCGCCCCACGCGTCCCAGAACGAAAGCGCGGTCGCCTTGTCGAACAGCGGATTCGCGATCAGCCGGTACGTATCCGCGATCATCACCTTCTTGAACAGCCCGATCACGAAAATCATCAGACCTGCGCTCAGATTCTCCGCCGTCAATTGAAAACGCGTATCGCGATTGAACTGCGGGTAAATCTCGTCGTAGCGCACGATCGGGCCCGCGATCAGATGCGGAAAAAAAGTGATGAACAGGCAATAGCTGACGAAATCGCGCGCCCCCTTCTCGCCGCGATACGCGCTGGTCAGGAAAGTGATCTGCTCGAATGTGAAGAACGAAACCGCGAGCGGGAGAATCAGCGGCGCCAGACTCCAGTTCGCGCCGACGATCGCGCCGGCGCCCTCGACCAGGAAATTTCGATACTTGAAGTAGCCCAGCAGCGCGAGGTTCACGGCGATGCCGACGCCCAGCAGCACTTTGCGGCGTCGCAATTTGACCGCCGAGGAGCTGGCCGCTTCGGGTGCGACCAGGAGCAGCGACCACAAAAAATTGAAGCCAATCGAAAAAAGAAAAAGGAACAGGTAATGCCAGTTCCACCACGCGTAGAAAAACAGCGACGCGAAAATCAGGAACGCGCCGGCCGCTCGCCGTTGCGCCGACCCGCTAAGTATCCAGAACAGAATCAGTACCGCGGGCAGGAATCCGAATGCGAACTGATACGAGTTGAACAGCACCGTCGTTGCGAGCGCGCCTAGCTCTGCCGTTTCTCCGCGCGCAGCTTCTCACTGATCACCAGCGCGTTCAGCGCCGCCGTCTGACGAACTGGAAACTCGACGGGCCGCCGGAGCGTCTTATGCCGCGCGTCGAGCGCCGTCAGTCCATTCATCACGCGCTCGCGAGCCTCCGTGATCGTGGGCCGCGGCATGATTCGACGACCGCCCTCGACGACAGTCTCGAGCAACTGCACCGTCTTGGCCGGCGCCGGTTTGAATTCGCGCGCGACGGTGAGGGCGCTCTCATCGACGATTCCAACCATGTCCGCGTAGAACGAACCATCCGCCGCATGCGCCCGGAACAGTTGTTTGCGCCCAGGCGTCGAGACTTTGTTCTCCGATATTTTCAGCCGCGCATGACCATTGTAGTCAACCAGCTTGTAGATAAAGTCGGCAGCCGGCGCGTCATCGCTGACCGCCAGCGACGTTCCGACTCCGAACGCGTCGATTGGCGCTCGCGAGTCCACCAGCTCCGCGATTTTGTATTCGTCGAGATTGCCGCTGGCGACGATCGCTATATCCGCGAAGCCCGCCTGATCGAGAATCCGGCGCGCGCTGCGGCTGAGCTCCTGCAAATCGCCGCTATCGAGCCGCACTCCCTGGATTTTCACGTTGCGCTGGCGCATCGCTTCCGCCACCACCGCCGCATTCTCGACTCCGCGCAGCGTGTCATACGTATCGACCAACAGCGTACTCAGCGTGGGGAAGCTGTCGATGAAATCGCGGAACGCGTCGCGCTCATGCTCGTGCGCCATCACAAAACTGTGACTCATCGTGCCATACACCGGGATACCGTAGCGCTTCCCCGCGAGCACGTTCGCCGATCCATGAAAGCCCGCGATATAAGCAGAGCGCGCCGCGATCAACGCCGCATCCGCGCCTTG
This sequence comes from Deltaproteobacteria bacterium, assembly GCA_003135855.1. Classification (GTDB taxonomy): domain Bacteria; phylum Desulfobacterota; class Binatia; order Binatales; family Binataceae; genus Binatus. The sequence continues at coordinate 1,050 of PNBD01000038.1, read as the reverse complement.
CGCGCGCCGTGGTCCGAAGTCCACCAGCCGCCTGCCGCCCGCCACCGAGAAACAGCGCGCCGCCTTGGTTGCAGCAATCGACGCGAATCCGAGCTGGTTCAACACCAAGGTCTCGATCAACTGCGCCTCGATCAACGGCGCGCGAACTTCGAGCATCGGTTCGTTGGCGAAATAGATCGTGCCTTCAGGAATCGCGCGCACCGTTCCGGTGAAGCGAAGTTTCGATAGATAGTCGAGAAATTCGGGCTTGAAGAGTTGCAGCGATTCGAGATNNTCCCGCCCGAGGTCGGTGAGCGCGTAGCGGTAGCCGGCGGCGCCAGAGCCCACCGTCCCGCGCACTTCGATCAGCCGCTCGACGCCCGCCGCGATCATGTAGCCGCGGCCCGCCGGCATCCGGCGCATCGACAGTTCGAACGATGCGGTCGCGTTGAATCCGTGCTCGAAAAAAGCTGCGCTGACCGTCAGTTCGTATAGATCGGTAAACAGCGCGACTTCCGACGGATCGAGGCGCAGATCAATCGGCATCCCGGAGCGTCCTTCGCGCGCACAGCAATTGCGATCCGGTCTTCAACGCTGCGGCTCGGGCGGCGCCGGCGGCTGCGCCGGCGGAGGCGATTGCGCCGGCTCCTGCACCACGCGCGTCTCTGCGACTGCGCGATCGTGCAGGATATTCGCCATCCGTTTCAGCCGCTCATCCACAATATGATTGATCGTTCCCGCCTCGCCGATCTTGCCCGCGCGCACCCCGGTCAGAATCTCGATTCCGGTATCGATCGTATCGACCGGATAGATGTGAAATTGTCCCCGCTCGATCGCGCCCGCGGTTTCCGGCTCGAGCATCAGGTTCGACACGTTGGTGCGGGGCACCAGCACACCCTGCGTCCCGGTGAGTCCGCTCGCTTTGCACACGCGGTAGAAGCCTTCGACTTTTTCGTTCACTCCGCCAATCGCCTGCACGTGGCCATATTGATCGACCGATCCCGTGACCGCCAGGTCCTGCCGCAATGGCGCCTCAGAGAGCGCCGACAGCAGCGCGTACAGTTCCGTCGA
>PNBD01000010.1 GCA_003135855.1 Deltaproteobacteria bacterium | reverse complement strand
CCCAGCGCGCGCGCCGCCTCGACGTACGGTCGCGAGCGTACCGAAGACGCCATCCCGCGGATGATTCGCGCAAAGCCGGCCCAACTGATGAAGCTCATGATCGCGACGATCATGAAAAACGTCGCGACCGCGCTCAGCCCCGATGGAATCACCGCCGCCAGCGCGAGCAGGAAGTAGAACGACGGCAGCGACATCTCGATCTCGGACCATCGCATGATCACGTTGTCGACAATTCCACCAAGATAGCCCGACAGCGCGCCCATCGAAATTCCCAGCGAAAAACTGATCAGCACGCCGAGCAGGCCGACGCACATGCTGACGCGCGAGCCGTACACGATTCGCGAGTAGAGGTCGCGCCCGAGGCCATCGCTGCCAAGCATGAAGTACGGCTCGGTTTCCGAATCGGTCGTGAACAGATGCCCGCCGCTGAAAAAGTGGATGTATATCCGGCGCGAGTCGTCCTCGACATATTTCCGCTCAATCGGATCTTTCATGCCCATCGGATGAGTCCACAAGAGTCCGCGCGACCATTCTGACGACGCACTGAGATGAACTCGCATCGGCGGACAATCGGGCATCGCGCGGTTTTGCGCAGTCGGATCGTATGGAGCGAAAAACGGCGAAGCCGCGGCAAGCAGGTAGAAGAGCGCCAGGCAGATCGTCGAGAATCGCACGGTGCGCGACGCGAGCCGCCATTCCCGCGACATGCCGGACGTCCGCGCTGGCGCAACCGATGCGCTCTGCAGGCGCACCGCCATGACGGTTTCCTGGCTCATTCCGCCGCCACCGACGAATAGTCCACTCGCGGATCGACCGCGACCAGCGCGATGTCCGCGAGCAGGTTGCCGATCAGCAGCAGCACCGTGCCCATCAGCACCGAGCCCATTACGAGATAGATGTCCAGCGAGCGGACCGCATCGAGCAGCAACAACCCCAGTCCCTGCAGATTCATCACGGCTTCGACCAACGCCGCGCCGCCGAGCAGGTCGCCGAGCGAATAGCCCGCCATCGTGATGAACGGATTGAGCGCGTTGCGCAGTACGTGTTTGTAGATCACGACGCGCTCCGAAAGTCCTTTGGCGCGCGCGGTGCGAACGAATTCCGAATTCTTGATTTCGAGTATCTGCGAACGCATCAGACGCATCAGGCCCGCCGTCCCCGAAATGCCGAGCACAAACACCGGCAGAATAAGATGGTTGATGCGATCGGCAATCTTGCTCATCGGATCGAGCGTCGCGTAATCGACCGAGAAGGTGCCGCCAATCGGGAACCATCCGGTCTTCAGCGCGAGGTACATCATCAGGAACGCGAGAAAAAAGCTCGGCACCGACATCCCGAAAAAGGCGAGGAACGAGAGCACGCGATCCCAGACCGAATTTTGATTCACCGCGACGATAATCCCGATCGGAATCGCGATCGCCCACGAGAACAGCATGCTCGAGGCTGACAGAATGATCGTGTTGACCGCGCGTGACTCGATCAGGCTGGTGACGCTCACCCGGTAGCTGAGCGAAATCCCGAAATTCAGATGGAGCACGCCCCACAGCCACTTCGCGTACCGCACCATCAGCGGCTGATCGAGGCCGAACTGCGCCTGCAGTTGCTTGATCACCTCGGGCGTGATGGTCGGATTCATCTTCAGGTTCGACAGGAAGTCGCCCGGCACCAGCGACATCGCGAGAAATGAAATGAACGTAATCCCGAGTATCAGCGGGATCATGTTGAGCAGGCGGCGCAGCAGAAATTGAGTCATCGTCGCGAACTTGAACGGCCTGACAATTCGACGTGCGTGCGCCGCGAAAAGTTCAATCGGCCTTGAACTGAATCCACTCCGGCTTGTACAGGCCCCAGACTTTCGGTTGATAGTTCTCGATCGAATTTTTCCACGACGCGAACCGCTTCTGGCGCACGGTCTCGATTATCGGCAACTGGTCGTGCAGAATCTGCTGGATTTTCCAGTAGTACGGCGGGCGCTTGGCCATATTCATCTCGGATGCGCCTTGATCCAGCAGCGTGTCGATTTCCGCTTCCCACGGCGTCGCCGGCGTCGGTTGGAACGGATTCCACAGATGAAGGTTGCCCGACGACCTGTAGAAATTCGCACCGTCATTTGGCTCGGGCCCGCCAGTAAATCCCATCAGCAGGCAGTCCCAATCGAACGACGAATCTATCCTGTCCACCAGCGTGGTGAATTCGAGTGGACGATAATTGACCTTGATCCCGAGCTTCTCGAGGTCCTGTTTAAAAATCGCGCACATCTGATCGCGATCTGGCGTGCCGGTGTTGGTGGTGAGATCGAACTCGAGGCGATTGCCTTTCGGATCGGTCCGTACGCCCGGCTTGCTCAGATGGTATCCCGCCCCTTCGAGCAAGTCGGCTGCGAGCTTCGGATCGTAGTCGTAGTCCTTCAGATCGGGATTGTGAAAAATCTTGTTCTCCGGCGAGATGTCCGCGACCGCCGGTACCGCGAGCCCATGGTACACCAGGCTGATAATCGATTTCTTATCGACCATGTGCGCCATCGCCTGCGCGAACTTCAGATCGGTGAACCAGTTCAATTTGGGATTGGTCACGCCATTCTTCACGTAATGACGAGGATTGCGATTGAAGGTGAAAAACAATGTGCCCGTGTCGACCCCGATCTCCCGAACCGTGATATCGAGTTCCTTGCGCTCGGCCTTTTGCTGCAGATCGAGCACCTCCTCGGGGCGCGGCCCATATACGTCGATCTGTCCCGACAGGTAGCGCAGGTACTCGGCGTTCCGATCCTGCACGACCGAGTACGCCTGTCCATGCAGCCGCGGGAGTTGCCCACCGTGCTCATCCTTCATCCAGTAGTCGTTGTTGCGTTCGTATTGGACGACCTGGCTTTGCACATAGCGCGTCATATGAAACGGCCCATTGCCGATCAGCTTGTCGGGCGGCGTATCGATTCCCCATGCGTGGTTGAAATTTCCCGCCTTCCAAATCGGCTCGAGGATGTGCGCCGGTATCGCTGGAATCCCGATCGAGTAGAGCAGCGGCGCGAACGGCTTCGGCAGATGCATTACGATCGTATAGTCGTCGGGTGTTTCGGAAACGATCGGCTTGTGATCGATCAACAGAATCGGCTGAAAACTATTGGGCACCTTGGGATCGTAAATTACGTTCAGCGTGAACTGCACGTCGTGCGATGTAACCGGCTGCCCGTCGAACCATTTTACGTCGTGACGCAGATGAAACGTGATCGTCTTGTTATCTGGCGCGATCTCCCACTTTTCAGCGAGTCCCGCTTCCGGCAGTAGCGTGATCGGATTGACCCGGATCAGACTCTCGAGGAGATCGCCCGTCAGTGTGCTGGAGGTCGCATCGGTTATCAGGATTGGATTGAAGGTGCGCGGATCGCTGGGGGTCGCTCGATAGAGAATTTGCTGCTTCGCGTGATCCGCGGCCGGTCGATTTACTCGGCACCCGGCGACCAGCGCCGCCGCCACGGCTGCAGATAGATAGATGAGTCCCAAACGGATTCGCATCGATACGCTCAGCCCTCGTTTTCGACTCGGTATGACACACCCTTGCTCAGGTTCATCTGCGTGGCTCCTGGAGCCGGCGTCAGCACGAAGGTCGATTCCGGCACCGCGCCATTGATTATCGGGCGCAGGTAGCGAAGCTTCACGTGACTTCGCGCCGCCGGGAAATCCGCATCGACAACGTACGGAAACTGGACTCCGCCGATATCGTGATAGTCGCTGTAACGCACTTCGTATCTCACCTGGCCGCCAGCCTCGGTATCCCGCACCAACGCGAGATTCCCGTTGCTGAATCCCAGTTGCCGTACCCCGGTTTCCGCCGTGCCGTATGCCGCCACCATCATCCCGTTATCATTCGACACCGAATCCGCAGGTTTGGAAATCGCAAATTCTCGCGGCGCCAGCCCCATCAGCAGGCCCACCGCGTCGTTCGGCTCCATCGGGATTCGCGCGAACCTGTAAAGCGTCTCGGCATTCGCCGCGCCCCGCATGAAGCGATTCTGACCGGGTTCGTAGATCGCCAGCTCGGGACCTTGCGCCGCCAGCAGCAACGCGACCCCAAATGGCGACATCGCCTCGACGCGCAAACTATCCGGCCGCTTCACGACCAGCTGTTCCTTGGCCTTCACCACTTTCTGATCGATGCCGGTATATTCCATCACCGCCGTCGTTTGCATCGATTCGAGCGATTTTTCGCGCTCAGCCAACGCCGCCGTCAGTTTTTCGATCTGGAATTTTTGCGCGTCGAATCCTGGTATGGGCGATTCGGGTTCCGGGCCTTTCGGATACTGAACAACGACGCACGACGCGAGCGGCAGGACTGCGGCCAGCAACAGTAATGTCACGATCCGGAGGTAGCAGCGTACTCGACCGCGGGCGCTGTCAGTGGCCCGCATTGGCGGCATTCTGCAGGACCTGGAGCTTATCCTTGAGCCGCGATACCTGATCGGTTTCCTGCGCTTTCTTGAGCGCGTCGGCATACTCGTGGCCAGCTTCTTTGACCTTGCCCATCTTGCTGTACGCGTCGCCCAGATGCTCGGTGATGGTCGGATCGTTGCCGGTCAGATTGACCGCACGCTCCAACTCTTCGACCGCTTTCTTGTACTGGCCTCTCTGATAATAAACCCAGCCAAGGCTATCGATATAAAAGCCGTCCTCGGGCTCGATCACCAGCGCCCGCCTGATCAGCTTTTCCGCCTCGTCGAGATTGGTCCCCTGCTCGGCGTAAGTGTATCCGAGGTAGTTGAGCGCCTGCGCATTCGACGGATTAAGCTCGATCGCCTTCTTCATCTCTACGACGGCGTCGGGTTGCTGCTTGTTCTGATCGAGCAGGGCGCCCAGCGTGAAATGAAATTTGTCGCTCTTCGGATCGGCCACGATCATCTTGCGCCCGAGATCGATCGCCGTCGGGTAGTCTTTTTTCTCCTGGTAAACGCCGACCATGAAACCCATGATTTCGGTATTGCCCGGCTTCTTCGTCAACGCTTCCTTCAGCGCATCGATCGCGGCGTCGTACTTGTTGTCTTTGTCGTACAGATAGGCGAGTTGCAGGCGCGATTCGATGTAATGATCGCTCTCAGCCGGAATCTTGGCGAACTCGCTGATCGCCTTCGAGTTCTCATTCAGCTCCGTATAAACGGTGCCGAGATAATAGTGGACGCGGTAATTGTTCGGCTCCGAGCCGAGCACCAGATTGAACTCGGTGGCCGCCTCGTCAAAGTCGCCGCGCTCGAAATACAGCAGGCCAATCTTGGTGCGCGTGTCCGCGGGATTGGACTCGACTTCCTCGAGGCGCTTCAATTCATCGAGCGCCTCTTCGTATTTCTTTTGACCGACGTAGATCTCGGCCAGCCGTTTGCGCACCAATTCGTTGTTGGGGTTGACCTGTTTGATCTTGTCGTAATAGAGGATCGCGTCTTTCGGCCGGCCCTGGCGTTCGCGCAGCAGCGCGAAATCGAGCAGCACCAGCTCCGATTGCTGATTGAGATCGAGCGCTTTCTGGAAATATTTCTCCGCCTCGGGATAATTCTTCGCCGCCACCATCACCTTGCCGGCGTAGTAGTAACCGAGGAAGGAATTCGGATCGAGTGTGATCAGCTTCTGAAAAGTCTTCTGCGCCGCGTCGTAGTCGCCGCGTTTCGCGTACAGCGTTCCGAGATAGAGATACGCTTCCTGGCTTTTGGGATTCAGCCGCAGAACTTCGTTGTAGTCCTTCTCCGCGGTCGCATCGTCGCCCAATGCCGAGCTGATTCCGGCGGCGAGCAGGAGCGCGTCCGATGAATTCGGATTGATCGTGAGCGCCTGATTGACCAGGTCCAGAGCTTCTTTCAGGCGTCCATCGCGGACGTACAGCGTCGCGAGGCGCACCTTCAACGCGGCGTTGCTGGGATCGTATTGAACCGACTCCGCGTAATCCTTCATCGCCTCTTCGCGATCGCCTTCGCCCATCGCGACTTCCGCTTTGAGGAACGCGCTCATCGCGCGCGCGTCGGACGGTATCTCGACCGCCGGCGAGTCGCCGAACGGATTGCCTTGTCCCACGCTGACCGTGCGCACCGGTTCCGGGCGCGCCAACTGCATGCCCGAGCACCCGAGCAACGCCATCGACGCGCCGGCTATCACGGCGCACACGGCGCCTGTTGTGGACCATTTCATCGGTAAACGAAATTCTCGGGAAATCTTCTTGATGACTGCTAACACCACGCCCTTATCGCAACGCGAAGCATCTCAATTTATCAGGAAACGCACCCAAACGCGTTACCTTCATTATATGGTTTCCGCGGGTAGATGCGACCATTCCGCTACCATTGACTGAACCTGAATCTCCTTGCCATCGCCGAGTGCGTCCGGTAGCAGAGTGATGACTTCCTGGTGGACCGCACCAGCGTTGTCAGAGTTTTCATTGCCGCCCATCGCCAACAACCGGCCCGCGAACGCCGAGGCCCGCTATTCTGCTCAGCGCGCGCCTCTCCACCCGCGCAAGCTTGGACTGCTCTCGCTCGTCTGCGTGATGTATCTCGTCGTGAGCGGCGGCGCGTACGGTCTCGAAGATGCGGTCCGCCTCGCAGGACCGCGTCTCACGCTCCTGCTCTGTCTCCTGGTCCCGATCACGCTGAGCTTGCCGACCGCCCTGATGGCCGCGGAACTCACGGCCCTGATGCCGGTCGAGGGCGGCTTTTATTTCTGGGTGAAAACCGGGATGGGCCAGTTCGCCGGCTTCGCCGAGGCCTATCTGACGATTCTCTACACCACCTTCGACATGGCGATTTATCCCGTGCTGTTCGCCGGCTATCTCTCGTTCGTTTTTCCGCTCGGCCCAGTCGGGCAGATCGCCGTCGGTATCGCGCTGGTATGGCTTTCGGGCCTGTTGAATTTCCTCGGCGTGCGGCCCGTTGGCTTCGCCTCGATTGTGCTCGCGGTTTTTCTCGTCGCACCCTTCCTCGCCTTGGTGAAGCTGGGATTGCCCGAGCTGATTCACTTCAAAATCCCGACGCTGCCGCTCTTCGGCGCCGATCCGTGGGGCGCGCTCGGGGCCGGCCTGACCGTGGTCATCTGGAATTTCGAGGGATGGGAAAATCTCAGCGTCGTGTCCGCTGAAATCGAAGACCCGCGCCGCAACTATCTTCGCGCAGTCATGATCGCGCTGCCGATAATCGTCGCCGGCTATGTGCTCCCGCTCGCGCTTTCAGTCTCCGGCGCCAGTAGCGTCGCCGATTGGGGTACCGGCTCTTTCTCCCGCGTGGGCTATCGAATTGGCGGACCGATCCTCGGCAGCGCGCTCGCGATCGGCGGCGCGGTGATGTCGTTCGCGGTGTTCGAAGCCGCGATGCTCTGGGTGTCGCGGATGCCCTTCGTCCTCGCGCGCGAGCACTATCTCCCGAAGCCGCTGACCGCAATCTGGCCGTCGACGGTCACCCCGGGAAAATCGATCCTGCTCTGCTGTATCGTCTTCACGCTGCTGGTCCCGGTCGGATTCGTCGCGCTGGTCGTGCTCGATGTCTTCTTCTACATGGCCGCGCTCGCGCTCGAGATGATCGCGCTGATTCGGCTGCGGCGCCTGATGCCGAATCGCGAGGGTCTCTTCACCATCGGCGGCGGCACCGCGGGCCTGATGCTGGCGACGGCGCTGCCAGTCTTGACCTGGACCGCAACCTTCGGCCTCGCAATCTCGAACGGCGCCGGTAAACTGGATTTCATTCTCGCAGTCGCGCTCGGTATCTGCGTATGGCCGGCCTACGTGATTTGCCGTCGTCGATACGGCGGGCCGCCCAAAATCGATCCGCCCCCAACCAGTATTACCGATTAGGCCGTATCACGGATTAGATCTGTGTGGCGTGGCGCTTTTCGTCGACAGTTTGTACAGCGCGACGGCGCTGTTCTCCTGCACCGCCTCGACGCTGAACCTCGCCTGCAACTGATCTAGTTCGTTCTTCAATTGGTCGGCGTATTCCTGCGATTCGGGCAGACAGAGCAGCACGAAGACCGGCGTTTTCGCGCGAATCGCGGCGACAATCGAAAACATCGAGCTCTGCGTAACGTTGCCGCCGTCGAACACCACCGGCGGCGCCGTACCGTTCCACCCCGCGGCGCGTTTTTCGTACAACCGATGAAGATGATAGTCGGTGAATCGCTCGCCCGGATCGGCGGTATTGAGCCCGATGAGCTGCCGGCCCGGCAGGTACAGTTCGAGAAATTGCAGCGAGATGTTGCTGATCAGCGTCGCGGTTTTCGGCACCGTCGAATCGATTTCGATCGACGCGAGCGCCGGCACCATCGTCGATTCAGCCGGCTTCGCATTCAGCCGGCTCGCCACTACTGACGCCAGCGAAATCGCGAGCAACGCGTCGAGCACGATCACGCCGGCCATTCCTGCGAGCGATCGCCTGTCTCGCTCTCGATTGCGCAAGACTGTGCGCGCCCATCGGTTTCCAGCGACGATTCCAAATCCCGCTGTAGCGAAGAGCACAAACGCTCCCGGCAACAGAAAAGCGATGTCCGTGAAAAGATACACCGAGTACACCGCGAACAGCGCGAGCAGAAATCCGAGGCCAAACCACATCGCGCGTTTCGCGGATCGGAGACCTAAATCGCGTATTGCGGCGCCAATTCCGATCGCTGCAAACACTGCCGCCGCAAACGGATACAGAAAAAATCGCGCGTCGCCGCGATCGCCCAGCATCCCGTCGAGCCCGAGCAACGTCAGCAGATACACGATGAAGTTGCCGTGCGGATTGCGCGGCATCGTCGCTCCGAACAGATACGACGCGCTGAATGTCTTGCCGATCGAGCCGTACACCTCGGGCACCCACCACGCGTAACCGCTCGCAAGCGCGCTGCCCAGATTCGCCACATTGTTGTACGCCTGCCAGAGCGGGAAGATCGCGAACCCAATCGCGAACGCTAGCAGCGCGCCCAACAGATGCCGGATCTTGAGTCCCAATCCCGCCGGCGGAACCATCACCAGGCAGAGCACCAGCCCCGCGAGCATCGCGGCGTTGGTTGGCCGGATCATCGTCGCGAATCCCGCGAGCAAGCCTAACAGCGCCCACGCCGACGCCAGCGAATCGCGCGCGATCGGCCGGGTCTCGATTTCGCTAGCGCGCATCAACGCCAACGCCGCCAGTATCGTGACGGCCATCGCCGGAACGTCGCTCAGCACCAGCGTCGAGTAGCTGAGTACGATCGGTGACAGCGCGAGCATTAATGCCGAAAGTGCCGCGCTCAAACGCCCGAACATCCTGAACGCCAAAACATACAACGCAAGAATCGCTGACAGCCCGAGCGCGATCGTCGCCATGTACAAACGCGCCGGATCGCTGCCAACCAGCGGCCACGCAACCGCTAAAATCAACGGGTAGCCTTCGGTGTATCGAGACGGATAAGAATAGCCACCGAAATGCAGGACCGGACCAAGACCGCGATCGATGTTCACGGCCGACGCCGCGTATTCCAGCCCGTCCGGCCACGGCATCAACTCGACTCCGCGTCGCGAACCAGTGCGAACCATCAGCAGCAACGCCAGCGCCAGTATCGCGATCACCACCAGCGCATCGATTGCGCCCAGGTGCTGCGGCGCGAGTGCCGTATCGCGCGGAGCGTCGCGGTCCAGTGACTTCATCGCGGCGCGACCTCAGTCGTCGTCAGCGCACTGATCCGGACGCTCCTCGCGATCGCCTCGCCGCAGGCATCGGCATCTGGATGCTCATCGCGCTGCTCGTCCCGCGAATCGTGCGGATGCTCTATCCCGAGGTTTGGGTCGAAGACGACTTCTACCTCGAGAGCGCATGGTTGGTGAGTGCCGGGATGCGCCCGTACCTGGATTTCATTCATCCCCATATGCCGCTGCTCGAATGGTTCACCGCGAGCTATCTGAGATTGTTCGGTGCAAGTCACTTTTCAATCGAGCTGCTGAACGAGACCGCGATCTTCGTCGCCAGCCTCCTCACCTTCGTCCTCGCGCGGCGAGTCGCGAATCGTCCCACTGCGATTCTCGCATCGATACTATATGCCTACAGTTCGCTTGTCTTTCGCTACCATGTGTACGAACGCGAGTCATTCCTTGCGCCGCTGTTGCTGATCGCCGCACTGATTGCGCTCGACGAATCCTTCCCTGAAATCACGCAGGCTGCTGCCATCGGGATGCTGTTCTTCGTCGCATGCGCCATCAAGCTGACCGCCGTAGTGCCGCTCCCCGTCATCATCGTTTTCATCGCCGCCGCACATCGCAGAATCGTCGGCGCGCTCGCAGCCGGCGCCATCTTCGCATTGTTGCTCGCGGCTTTCAGCACCCTGCTCTATTTGCGTTACGGCAATGAGTTCGTCTTCCAGACTTTCATTTTCCATTTCATGAAAGGCCGCGTTGCCGGCGACGGAACGCTTCAAGCGCGCATGATCTTCGATCTGATCGCGCCGCTATTCATCCTCGGATTGATCGTCATCGTCGTCGGTCGCAGGATGGGCCGCGGCCTAGTTTTGATTCTCGCAATCGTCGCGGCGGAATATGTCTTCTATGCCGTCTTGAGTCCAACTGCCTGGGGCCACAATTTCCTCGAGATGTTGCCGTTCGTCGCGATTGTCGCCGGCATCGGCGCGCTTCGTCTGATCGCCGCTATTCATCATTTGATTACCGCGTCGGAACATCAGCGCTCAGAATGGATCGCACTCGTCGGCGGTGCCGCACTGATCGTATTCTGCCTGGTCGCGGTGACCCCGCTGATAAATCAAGACTGGTTGCACGGCAGCGCGTACGGCTTTGGATTCATCCCGAAGGCGGAAATTGTGCAGCTAGCCGCCGCGATCCGGAATTTCAGTAGTCCCGACGACAGTGTAATCGCGCCGGCATTTCTGAGCTTCGAGGCTAATCGCCGCGAGTTGATTCGTTATCCCGAAACCTACGGCGTCTATCGCGAAGCCAAAGCCGAATACGAACGCGATGGTTTCTTCGCCGCGCGCCGCCGGCTGGGCAGCGAGGATTTTTTTCGGCTGATCGAAGAGACCGCTCATTTCTGGACCGATGAAATGCGCGCCGCGATCGTCGCCGGCAAAGTGCCGGTCGTCGTCAACGATTCGCCGATTCAGATGCTGCCGCTGGTCTCGATCCCCGGCGAATTTCTCGCCGCGAACGGCTACCAAACCGTGCTGGAAACCGATCACTATCGGGTCTGGCGCCGCACGAGTGCGTCACCTAACGCGAAATGACTGTCCTTACTTCAGCAAGCGGCGCGTCGAGCGCGGATTGTAAACGTGCAGGAACGAGAACGCTGCGATCGTCAGCGCATGCATGATATCTGCTGATGCAATCAGCCCCGGAATCTCACTCAGCGGAACCAGCGCGACTTCCGTCTCCTCGGCGCCGAGCGACTCCGGCTGTCCAACCAGGCGCAAATCCTCGGCCAGAAACGTGTAGCAGATGTTGCCCTGGATTGCCGGATTCGGATGGACTTTGCCGAGCTCCACAATCGCGCCGCCATCGTAGCCGGTCTCCTCGATCATCTCGCGCCGCGCCGCGTGCATCGGCGAGACGTCTTCAGGATCGACCATCCCGCCCGGAATCTCGAGCGTGAACTCCGAGATACCGTGGCGCCATTGCCGGATCATCACGACCTCGCCCGCCGCTGTGATCGGAATGATATTGACCCAATTGGGTGCCTCGAGAATGAAGAAATCGCGCTCGCCGCGTTTGGGATGTCCCGCGCGGCGGCGATGCAAATCGAAGACCGGCGTCTTATAGACGGCGTCGCTGCTGAGCGTTTTCCACTTCTGCCCCACGTAATACTTGGGCCTTAGAACAGTCGCTCGTATTCGATCGCGGGACATCGATCCATGACGACCGTCATGCCCGCTTTTCTCGCGCGGCGCGCCGCCTCGGGATGAATCACATCGAGCTGGCACCACAGCACGCGCGCACCCTTCGCAATCGCCTGCTCGACCACCTCTGGCACGAACTCCGAGCGGCGAAAAACATCCACCATCTCGACCGGCTCAGGAATCGATTCAAGATCGGGGTAGCAAGTTTCCCCGAGTTCGTCGTGGAGCGCGTCCTGGTCAAGCTGCGGATTGACCGGTATCACCTTGAACCCGTGCCGCTTCAGCAGTTTTGCGATCCGCAGCGAATCGCGCGCGGGATTGTCCGAGCATCCTACCACTGCGACGGTGGTTGGGTTTTCCAGAATCGAACGAATTTCCGAATCGGGTGGATTGCTGAATTCCATGGCGCAAACTCCGCGCTATTCCTCGAACAGTCGTTCGATGATGGTCGGAATCAGTCGATTGATTTCCTCGCGGCACTCGGCGAACACCACGTCGCCCTTCTCATACGGATCTTCTATGTCACCGGCCTCTCGCGCAAACGATCGCAGCGTGAACACCGGCCGCGCCCGCGACGCGGGAAAGCGCTCCACCAACTCGCGCGCCTGCTGCTCCGTCATCGCGATTATCAAATCGCATTCCTCGAGCAACTCGGGATGCCTCTTCAAATCCGTTGACGTCGCCTCATCGCCGAGATCGATTCCCACTTCGCGCAGCGCCATCCGCGTGTCGAGCGAGACCAGCGCACCATCGCGCGCGTACGGCGCGATTCCCGCCGACGTGATTCGCACGTGATGATCGACGCCGCGATTCTTGAGCTCACGGCGCAGAATATGTTCCGCCATTATGCTGCGCGCCGTGTTGGCCGCGCAGATGAAAAGCAAGGAACGAAAGCGCGGCCCACGCGGAGCCGCGCCATTCGGTTGATGCTGATTCGCCAATGGACTTAGACGTTCCCGCCCATCACCTCGCCCATGCTCTCTTTCTTGGTGACGCCCTTGCCCAGCTCTTCCTTCAGTTTTGCGCCGAGTTCCGCCGGCTCCCACATCGAGCCCTTCTTCGTAACCTTGGCCCCTGTATGCCAGCCCTTCATCAGCCACACGTTGCCCAGGCCGACGCGGAAGACTTCACCATGGACGTCTTTGGCATCGTCGCTCGAGAGCCACGCTACCAACGGCGCGACGTGTGCCGGCGTGAACGGATCCCACTCGCCCTGCTTCACCTGGGCCATTCCGGCCGCCGTCTGGGGAGTCGCATCGACCGTGAGTCGCGTGCGCGCGACCGGCGCGATCGCGTTGGCCGTGACGCCATAACGGCTCATCTCGCGATCGACAATGATCGCCATCGCCGCGACTGCCGCCTTCGCCGCTCCGTAATTGCTCTGGCCCGCGTTGCCCAGGATGCCCGAGTCCGAGCTCGTGTTGATCAGCCGCCCGTTCAGGACGTTGCCAGCCTTGTGCTGTTCGCGCCAGTACGCGCACGAATGACGCGCGACGTTGAAGCTGCCCTTCAGATGGACCCCGACCACCGCGTCCCAATCCTCTTCGCTCATGTTGAACACCATCCGGTCGCGCAGGATGCCGGCGTTGTTCACCACGATGTTGAGTTTGCCGAAATTGTCGATTGCGCAATCGATGATCCGCTTGGCGGACTTGAAATCCGTCACGTTCTCGAAATTCGCGACCGCCTCGCCGCCCGCCGAACGGATTTCCTTGACCACGTCTTCCGCCGGTGAACGCGACTGCCCGGTGCCGTCGAAGTGCCCGCCGAGATCATTGATCACGACCTTCGCGCCGTGCTTCGCGAGCAACAGCGCCTCTTCGCGTCCGATTCCCCGGCCCGCGCCGGTGATTACCGCAACCTTGCCATCAAGTAGTGCCATCTCGTTAGTTCCTCTTTGCTTTTTCGCTGGGATTTGGAGCTTGCTGAACAATTTCGCCCGGCCCTACCACGTCGAAATCTTCCTTCGGTTCGAGCATGGATTCGTCGATGTTGGCCGGCAGTTCGTAAATCAAATCGATACTCATGCGCGACTTGTCCTCGTCGCTCGGAAACAGCATCACGCTGCCTGGATTGCCCTTGATGCTGAAGTCGCACGACCAGGTCCTGCGCGCGGGCATGATCAGCGATGAGGTGACGTTAAAATTGTTCTTCTTCAGTTCGGTCTTGTAGAAATTAACCATCGGCATCAGCTGACCGTCGCTGCTGAACAGGATTTCACGCATCGCGCCCTTGGGCTTGCGCACGTGCTCGACCCTGGCGCCGGGATAAATCGGCATCGTCTTGTACAGGTCGGGCGGCAGCTCTTTTGTGGGTTCGTCGCTCACCTTTCGCGGCGCAACTTCCGCCGGCGCAACCGGAGCGCTGGGCGCGGTCTTGCAAGCCGCGATCGCGAGCACGCAAATGGCCAGCGCAACCCGCCAGTGACGTAACTTGAAGATAACGGAGGGTTCCTCCGTCTTAACTATGGGATGCACGATAGATTTGTTTCCGGGCGTCTTACTTTCAACGATTGAATCGCCAGAACGAGCGGTCGAACCGCCTCAAGTTCCGGCAGTCTTTGGCAACCCCTTGGATAGACTTGAGGGGCCAAGAAGTCAAGGCGGGTGGGCTCTGGCGCGGCTTGAAGTAACGCGGAAATTGGATGACGCTATAGATCAGTAGAGGCGCGCAGCACCACGTTCGACACATCGACAACCACTTCGCCCGCATCGTCACTTAGCGTCGCCGGTACCGAACCAGCTACCGGCTCGCGGAGCTTTGCGCTCTCTCCGTTGGTTTTCCCCGCCGCTTTTCTTCAACCCTTGACAAATACTTTCTATTGTTGCATTCAGACTTTCCGCGCCATCTAGATACCCTTGGGTCTTTATGCCGGCTGGTGGGAGCTTGTGGATGGGGCTTAACGAGCGCGGCCGGTTCAAGGGAGAACCGCAGAGGTTTTTGGGGCTGTAAGTAAAAGGTTCGAGCGGGACCTTGGTTTCTCGCTCAACACTATTTCAACTTGAGAGGATTAAGAGATGCAAAGCAATTTTGGAATTCTGGCCATGATTCAGCAGGGTTACTACGCAACCTATCCCTTGCTGTTCATTTCCATCGTCTGTCTGGCGATCATTTTCGAGCGCGTGTGGGCGCTCTGGGGCGTCGGACCCAAAACCGCCAAATTAGCCGATTCGCTGATTCCCCAACTCCGTCAGGGCAAGTTTAACGAGGCGCTCCAGGCCACCCAGGCACGCGGCACCGCCGCTGAGCGCATCTTCCACACCCTGATCTCCGGCGCGCAGACCATGGACCGCGACCACCTGCTCGAACTCGACGACGAGCGCCGCTACCAGGAAGGCCTCGAATTCAAGCGCTACATCTGGGTGCTTGCGACCGCCGGCGCGTCGGCCCCCTTCATCGGCCTGTTTGGCACGGTCGTCGGTATTCTGGTCGCGTTCCAGTCGATGGCCATCATGGGCACCGGCGGTTTCTCGGTCGTCGCCGGCGGTATCTCCTCAGCGTTGATCGCCACCGCGCTCGGCCTCGCGGTCGCCATCGTCGCGGTTATTTTCTACAACTACTTTTCGGTCAAGGTCGAAAACATCAGCGCGGTTCAGCACATCAACGACGACCGCCTGATCGACGCCGCCCTCCAGGGGAGACAGGCTCGTGGCAATTAGCGGACCGCATCAGAGCAGCGCTGGCGGCGTTTTCGCCGACATCAATATCACGCCGCTCACCGATATCTTTCTGGTCCTGTTGATTATCTTTATGGTGACCACCTCGGTCACCATCGAGTCGGCCGCCCACGTCGATTTGCCCCAGGCGACCAACACCAACCCGGAGAACAAGGGCGTGATCATCACCTACACCACCCAGCACGAGCTGTTTGTGAACTCGAAGGACGTTCCCGAGCGGGAACTACTGCCGACTCTGCGCGAGGCGCTGGGCAAGCTGGACTCGAAGGTCGTGGTGTTCCAGGGCGACCGCAAAGTGCTGCTCGGTGACATGGTACGAATTCTGAACATCTCCAAGGCAGCCGGCGCCACCCAGATCGCAATCGCGGCCAAACGAGCCACGGGCGCACAAATGTCCAACCAATCCCCGGGTGGAGGGTGATCGGCGTGCGGCTCGCCGCTGACCTGACCGTCGCCGCCCTGAGAGGTATTTGCCCATGGCTATGACTTCCAACAAAGGTGGCGGGGTGTTCGCTGACATCAATATCACCCCGCTGACCGATATTTTCCTCGTCCTGCTGATCATCTTCATGGTGACCACCGCCGTCACGATCGAGTCTGCCGCCCACGTCGATTTGCCCAAGGCTGAGGCGCCCACCACCGACGAGAAGCCCAAGGGCATCGTGGTGACCTACACCTCGGACCACACCATCATGGTGAACGACAAGGGCGTGACCGAGGCCGAGTTGGTCCCGACTCTGCACGCCGCGCTGCAGAACTCGACTGATAAAATTGTAGTGTTTCAGGGCGACCCAAAAGTTATACTTGGTGATATGGTTCGAATTCTGGACCTCGCCAAATCTGCCGGCGCCGAAGCGATCGCGATCGCCGTATCCGCGATTCCACCCGGCGGCGGCGGAGCTTCTGGCGGAGCGCCCAGCGGAGCGTAGAATTTGTTTTTTAGCGGGCGCACGCGCCGCCGTAAAAGCGCGATTTGGAGTACCGTCGCACGGGTATCGGCCCCGGCCGCCACAAGCGCGGCCTGCGCGGGGAGTACACTTAAAATATGATCGCAGTAATTATAACTCTGCTTGTCCTTTCGACCTTCGTCGTCGCTTTTATCTTCTACCGAATCATCGGTAAGCGGGAACGCGAAGCTGAAGTTCATCGCGACGACGACGAAGCCGATGCGACCCGCCTTCAGCAGATAAGGGATTACCTCGGGCTGCTGATCGGGCCGTTTCCATTATCGGTGGCGCTGCATGTGGCCGCGCTGTTGTTCCTGATCATCACGGTGCATGAGCAGCGTGGCCGCGAGCTGAT
>PNBD01000048.1 GCA_003135855.1 Deltaproteobacteria bacterium | reverse complement strand
GGCGAGCGGCGGGATGATCGCGTTGATACGCGAGCCGTCGGGCAGGCGCGCATCGACCATCGGCGAGGATTCATCGACGCGCCGGCCGACGCGCGACACAATCCGATCGATGATCAGCATCAGATGCGCGTCGTCCTGAAAGGTGACGTCGGTGTGGAACAGCTTGCCGTGTTTCTCGACGTAAACCTGGCTGTGGCCGTTGACCATGATGTCGGTGATGTCGTCGTCGTGGAGGAGAGGCTCGAGCGGTCCGAGGCCGAGCAGCTCATTTTTCAATTCGTCGACCAGGCGGGCGCGGTCGGCGTCGGTCAGCAGGCGGCCGTCTTCGTTGAGGATGTCGTTGATAGCGGCTGCGACCTTGGCGGAAACCATCGCGGGCTCGAGCGCCTCGAGCTTGGAAACGTCGATGGTCTCGAACAGCTTGTTATGGATTTTGACTTTGAGGAGCCGCGCGCTGTCGCCGATGGCGTCGCGGCGGCGGACGGTAGCGCCGATCAAGGAACCGCCGCCCGCACCGTTCGATTCGGCGGCGGCGCCCGCCTTCGGAACATTTAAACGATCTGAAAGTCCCATCCTAAATACCTCACGAGGGCGTAAACGCGGACATCATGCGCGAGAGGAGTCCGCTTTGGGGCGCTTCGACCGCATCCACCGGCGGCATCAATAGCGCGGCAAGTTCCATGACCGCGCGGGCGGTAGGAGAGTTGGGCGCGACCTGGAAGAGGTCTTGCGCGCTCATTTCGATGCGCTCGAATGTTTTGTCGTCGGCGGGAATTTTGGCGAAGATCGTTTTGGCGAGCGTCGTTTCGATTTCCTTCTGGCCGAGCGGATGCGCCGGGTTAAAGCGGTCCATGATGAAGCGCGGCTCGAGCGGAGCAAGCCGCAGGCGCTCGAACAAGTCGACGAATCGCCATGCGCAGCGGGTAGCCGCGATCGATTGATTGAGCACGTAGAACAGGTGATCGGAGCGTTCCCACGCGGCGACCGCGTTCTCGTCGACATGATCGCCGCAATCGACGATCACGTAGTCGAACAACTCGCGCATCAGATCGAGCACGGTGGCGACGGTGACGTCGGAGACCATTTCGCTTTCTTCGATCTTCTTGGGCGCCGCCAGCAGATAGCATCCGGAGGAATGCTTGGTCAGGGCGGACTCGAGTTGAATCGAGTCGACCTTACGGTCGAGCTTGATCAGCGGCAGGATGGTCAACTCGGGATCGAGATTGAGAAAGACCGCTAAGCCGCCCGACTGCAAATCGAGATCGAGCAGCGCTACCCGCTGATGCATCGATTGGAGTGCGATCGCTAGGTTGGCGGCGAGCGAGGTAACGCCGACGCCGCCGATCAAGCTGGCGAGCGAGCAGATGATGCCGCCTTCGCGCTTCTCGTGGCGCCATTTGGCCTCGGTGATTTTGAGCAGCGCGCGAGTAGCTTCTCCAGCATCGAGGGGCAGGAAGAGAATTTCGTCGGCGCCGGCACGGAGCGCGCGCTTGATCACGCCGGTCGAGCGAACGGAGAGCACGGCCAGCAGGACCGGACGCGGCGTGATTTTCGCCTGGTCCTTCAGGAATTTGAGCGAGGCCTGTTCGTCGCCGTCAAGCATCACCATCACGACGTCCGGCGGCGGAGTGCCGTTCTTGCTGAAGTCCTGCGGAGTGGCAGGCTCGCTCTCGGTGATCTCGAGGGGCGGATCGGGAATCGCGGCGAGCGCGGTCTTCAGAGCGGAGCGCGGATCGCCGGGCTCGCCGACCAGAACGACTTTCATGGCGCCGCGAGCTTCGTTGTTATTGGCAAAAACTGGCACTGTGGCTTGATGCTCCCGCTGATGAACTAGAAGCGCGGCCGCGACGGATCCGGCGGGTTGCTTTCCTTAGTTCTGATCTCTTCGGCGGTAAAGGAGCCGCGGTTACTCGGCAGAAAGACGTCGGCGGCAGCCGGCAGGGGCCGGACAATCTCGGGCGTCACGCTCATGACGAGGTCGGTTTCCTTATTCTCCCAGTAGGTGTTGCGGAACAACGCGCCGAGGTACGGCAGGTCGCCGACGTACGGGACTTTCTGCACGGTGGCTAATTTTTCGTGAAGAATGAGACCGGCGATGATCAGGGTTTGGCGATCCTTCAGCCGCACCAGGGTCTCGGCGCGGCGGGTGACGAACGCGGGAACGGTGAAGCCGAAGAGCTGCACGCCGTGGGCATAGTCGGGCTCCGATACTTCGGGCTTCACCAGCAGCTCGAGATCGCTGCGGCCGACGACGGTCGGAATAAACTCGACCGAGGTGCCGAACTGTTTGAAGACAATCGTCGAGTTGAGGGCCTGCGCGATGACGATCGGGATCTCGCCGCCGGAGAGGAATTTTGCTTTCTCACCAGAGTTAGCCAGCAGATGCGGCTCGGCCAGGATGCGGCCGAGACTGTGCGACTCGAGAAACTGAAAGAGGGTCTGGGTCGTTACGCCGTTGCCCTGCGTCGAGAGACCGTAGGTGAGGCTTTGCGAGAGCAGCATCGGGATGAGGTTGCCGCCCGGCGGCAGGGTGGTAATCGCGCCCGGACTGGAAGAGTTGGGGCTATATGGAGCGGCGACGGCGCCGGGCAAACTGACAAACGAAAGTCCGTAATCATTCAGCGCGACGGAGAGGTTGATGCCCTGGTTTTCGAGACTGGTGCGATCGAGCTCGGCGACGATGGTATTGAGCATCACCTGCTGGCGACCGCTGGGATCGACCCGTATCTGGCGTTCCTCGTAACTTCCCTGCGCGTCCCAGAGGGCGATGGTCGTGAAGCCGGGCTGATGGCCGATCAGGTTGATTTGGAAGGGATTGATCACCTGCACGTCGGCAATTTTTGAATCGGCGATCGAGATCCGGGTCAGGCGGCGCCTGAAATCGATGACCTCGGAGCTACCGATCATGATCGAGACCGCGTCGTCGGGCAGGTAATGTCCGTCATGTTTGCCGCCGGAGACGGCCTCGGTCGAATAGGCGGAATCGGTGAGGATCGAAGGATCGGTGCGAAATTGTCCGTTGCGAGTTTCGAGATCGCCAACGGACTGGTTGGACATCGCTGGAATGACCGTACGCGACGGCAGCGCGGGCAGACTCCACGACGCGTCCTGGCCGGCGACGGGACCACCGTAGCCATGATCGGAGTAACTCGACTGGGGTTCCGCTGAATGAATTCGCGCGAGCTCCGGCAGAGCGGCTTCGGTTCGCGCCGAAGGCGCGCCGGCGCCGGGCCGAGGAGCAAGATTCATATCGGTGATGCCCGGCGACGCTTTGCCCGGCGAGAGCGGTGCGCCGGGCTTTGCGATCGCAAGCACATTGATGTCGTAAGTGTCCGCGCGGCCGGAATCATTGGTGACGTCGACCGCCCAACGACCGGCTTGGGCGCCCAGCAGGATCATTTTGTGCGGACCGTCGCTGCTGCTGACGAGGGCGTTGGGATTCTGGATTATGCGGATCACCGGATGGGAACCGGTCTTGATGTGATCGATCACGTAGGTCTCGCCGGCGTTGATCGAGACTCCGATCGGAGCGGGCTGAGCGAGCGCCGGTCGCGGCGCGAACGCGGCAATCGCGGCCAGCATGAAGATCGCGGTGACGAGGCTGATACGCGGTATCTTTGTGATTGGTGATTTCATGATGCTCACTGCGCTTCGATTACGAAGGTTTTGGGCGCGGGCCGGTAACCGGAATCGCCCGGATGCAATGCGCGTGCGGGCTGCGCCAGAGGTGCGGGCGGCGCAGCTAGCGCGGATGCCAGCGGCGCACTGGGAGCGTCGGTCAGCGAGGCGGAATGCGGGTCTGGACCGGCATCGGGCGGCGGGGATTCCGCCGCGTCGTTGGACAAGGTAGGTGGCGGCGCGGCCATCGCCGGCGGCGCTGCGGCCCGGTCTTCGCCGCCCGAATGTCCCACTACCGCGGAGTTGACGAACGAGTACGCTTCCGACGATCTGCCGTCGCGGAGGATCTCGACGTGGAACGGCCTGATGGCACGGACCGGGCGCGATAGCAGCGGCGGCTGAGCCGGTGATGTGAGCGGCTGCTTTTCCATCAGCGGCAGTTCGGCGCGCGCGTGACGCATCAGTTCGTCGATTGCGACACCGCGGGTCGCGACGATCGCGCCGTCGCTGTAATTGCGCATCGCGAGGCGGATGGTTCCCTCGCGGTTGGCGAGTGAAAGCCGTTCGGCATCGACGGGCGTCACCAGCAGGGTCACGACCTTGACCACTTCGGGTTCGTCCTTGGTGCGCTCGATTTCCTGGGCGACCGCGATCACTTCGATGTTCTGCAGGACGATTCTTGAGAACGAGGACTCGCCGCCGGAGCCGGAGATCGCGAGCAGGACGTCGACGCGGGTATGGGGCTGCACGAAGCCGGAGATGTCGGCGACCTCGTCAACGGCGACGGACATCGCGCGCATCCCGGAGGGAATCAGCAGGGGCATCACGCCGGCGGTTTTTTCGCCGATGAAGAGGCGGCCGTTGACCACCGGTTCATTGGCGGCGAACTGGCTTTTGGCGAAGGCGCCGATGGCGGTTTTCGGGTCGGTGAAGGAACCGGCCGGGGTGCTATCGCGGGTCCAGCGGGCGAGCTTGAGGTCGTCGGCCTGCAGTTTCGCGCCGATCGGAATATCGCGTGCGGCAACGACGATTTGCGCCGTCTGCGCCATCGCGCGCTGGACATCGGCTTCGCGTTTTTTGAGCGTGGAAAAGACCACGACCGCGGCCAGCACCGCGCCGAGTCCCGCCAGAGACATGAATATGATAGTTCGTCGCACTTAGGCCCCCCTTGGTACGTCTCGCCAATTTCCCGGACTAGAATCCTGACGGTCAGCCCCCGCTGTCCGTCATTCGCTCATCACCACTTCCGTGGCAGTCAGCGAAGTCGGAAAGGTATGGCCGAAGCCGAGACCGGTGAACAAATGCGACACGCTGGAGATCAGCGAATTACTCGAAATGTCATACGCAACCGTGACGGTCACCGGGTTGCCGAAAGTTCCCTGCACGACGGTGACGGTCAGCAGGCTGCCGCTGTTGGCGGTGATGGAGGGCGAGCCGATAGCGCCCGACTTGATGTAGGTTTGGACTTGCGCCGAAGTGAGGGCCGGGTTGACGGCGGCATAGCGGGCGCCGTTGTAGGCCAACTGACTCACCGCGAGGGCGGACTCGCCGATCACGGCGAAGGTAATCCCGAGAAAAATAATGAAGAGAAAAAGCGGAGCGAGCAGCGCAAACTCGGCCATCGACTGGCCGTGCGCGTAACACGCAAAGCGGCGCATCCGACGCGTCGCGCCGGGAGCTGGATTTGCCACTTGCCGTTTGGAGGTCACTGTTTCCTTGAGCCGTTCCCGATGAGCCTGGGTGCGGAGCGGGGCTTTTTTAGGAACCCCCTCGCACTACGCATTCATTAGAGTGACGACGTCACGGCGGAAATCTGGCTGGTGATTGATCCACCCAGCAGGGTATATGCCGTCATGCCGGCGACCGCGACTGCCGCGAGTATGAGTACATATTCAGTCATGGTCTGGCCTTTGCGTTTCTCGCGAACCTTGACAATCAGTTTGGTAAGGTAATTCATTTCCCGGGATCTCCTTGAGTGCCTTGATGAGGTAGTAAGATGAGCGTCGTGCGCGGCGGGGCTCTTTATAACCCCACCGCACTACGCGTTCATTAGAATGACGAAGTTACGGTCGTGATCTCGCTGGTGATCTTTCCACCGAGCAGCGTGTACGCCGTCATGCCTGCCACCGCGACGGCCGCGAGGATAAGCACATACTCAGTCATGGTCTGGCCCTTGCGGTTCTCGCGAATCTTGACGATCAACTTGGTAAGATAGTCCATTTTCCTATTCTCCTGGTGCGCCTTTTCGGCGCGTTGCGTTCGTTTCGTGCTGCGTGACTAATATGCTGTATTGCACCAGCCGTGCCATCGCGAGGCCGACTGAGTAATGCTGTGATATTGCATAGTTGATTCGCCGTAGTGACCCGGATTGCATCGAGTGAGGTGTCTCGGCGGGACACTGAGTGTCTCACTATGTATTCTGTCTGCGGTGGCGTGCTCGTTGTTAACTATTTGACTACTATATTCGTGAATGAGCTTGGACCTTGCTTCAGGCGACCAACCTACGACGGCGCGCGAACTGACTTGATACTTGATAGCCACTGGACAGATACCCGCGCCTACTTGACCAGCACCGCACGATAAGAGCCCCAGGCGCCGGCGGTCGCGCTCGGGATCGCCCCCGGCACGAGTGAGCCGGTGAAGATGATGGTTGACGGATCGACCAGCCAGACGGAGGCGAATCCCATGACGGGAATGTTGCAACTGCCGCTGCCGCATCCGGTCCAATCGACTACGGGAACGATTGAGGAGCGCTGATCGGTCATCGTGTGGGCGCTCCAGGTGCCGCCAGGATCGCTAGTCTGGCCAGCCGAGATGCGCGTGTTCATGCCTGAGTTATAGGGACCAACCGCGCCGCCCGTTTCGTTGCTGATTATCTGTCCCACGCTAAGCGTTCCCGCGTAACCATTGGCCAAATTGTTTGCCAGACACGAGGCCCCGGTGCATCCCAGCGCCAGCGATTGCCAATTGCCGGACGCATTTGAACCGTTCAAATGCACGGTGATGCTTTGGCCAAGGGCGTAGACGGTCATATATGATAATCCGAGCGGCAATACGCCTGATGCCGCGCCGGTATTCTCCAGAGCTGCCTTGGCGGTAACCGTGATCGGCGCGGAAAAGAGGCCGAGTACGCGCGCGAAATAGAGCGGCGTGGTGCGGGTCAGCGTGACTGAAATCGAGAGAGCGTCGGGGGCGACCACGGGCGTGGCAATTTCGCTCGCGATCATCCCGTCGGTTTTAGCGTACGCAATGGTGACGGTTCTGGCCTGGGCAGGCGAGCCCGGCAACGAGGAGGCGCCCGCGAGCACGGACGCATCGGCGGCCGACTGCATTTTGGTCATGGTAAAATAGAAAACTGCGACGTCGATCCCCAACGCGGCCAGCCCGAGCAGAATCGGCAAGAAAATGGCGAGCATCATCACCATCTGTCCATTTTTGCGCCGCTCGCGCCCGCGCGGTTTGCAATGATTCGACAATCTCATTGTCATTTTGTGGTTATTAATTGGGATTAACCTCGCGCTTCATTTGGGCGACCTCAGAGCAACGCGGTCGGTGATAGTCGCCCGCCGAGTAACTGCAGCAGTTATGCCATCGCGGTTTCGCCGATTACGCGCTAACTTTGCGGGTAGCGTCCGGGTGCGGCACACAAATCACGGCGCAATGTCCCGTCGCGGGACATCAAGACAGGCAGTTAACGGTGGATCGAAATATAGTTGCGCCTGATCTCGATTCTCAGTTGGTAATCTGAGTGACTATTGCGCAAGCGACGAGTGCTCGGCCGATCGACACAATCACGCGCCCGCTGACGGGGTTGGAGATCCGTGCGGAGGTGCGAAAGGAGGGCGCCGAGGGCATTGTCTCAACCCTATGCAAAATGCATCTAGATGTCGCATAATTGAGCCAATGCTTCGAGGTTGTGACATTTTTCGGAGCGCAACGGGCGGAAAAATGCGGCTTGCGGCGCTCGCCGCGTGCTGCGCGCTCGTGGCCGGATGCGCCCCGTCGGCGCTATCATCGGCGCGTCGCCAAATTGCTGCTGGCAATTTCATGGCGGCGCGGCGCGAACTGGTTGGACTGTCGGAGCGCAAAGATCTAAGTCCGTCGGAGCGCCGGGAAGTCAGTGACAATCTCTGCCTCTCGGATTTCATGATTGGACGGCCTACAGTGAGCGTGGCTGAGCAACGGCGAACTTGTGCCGCCGCGGCGACGGACCCGGGCACTCAGAGCGGCGCGATCATGGCGCAACTCGATGAACAGAGTGAGCGAATCGATAGGACCCAAGTTGAAACGGCGCTCGCCGAGCGCGATCTGCCGGGCGCCGAGCGCGCCGCGATGGATTATCAGAGCATCCCGGGCGCCGACCAAGCGGTGCTGGCGGGCTGGTCGAAGCAAATCTGGTCGCTGGCGGACGAACAGGCGTTGAGCGATACGCGCGCCAGGAAGAGCGCGCTCGAGGCCGCAATCGCGGCGCTCCGAAAGAGTCATGGCGACGTGCGGCATATGAATGATGTGCAATTCCGTCAATGGGTCGAGCATACGGCGACCACCTCGGGCACTCCGCTGGCGGCCGGGCTGGAGCTCAAGAAATCGAAGCTCCGCCTCTCGATCGACAGCGCAAATCTGCAACTGGCGGCGCTCAATCTGGACAAGCTCGCGACCATCAATGACGCCTTCGCTGCGCGCTGCGGATGCGACGCGCATACCGATGTCGCGGTGGTGCAATCGGGGTTTCCCGCCTACATCATCAGGCTCGACGCGGAGACGCAGATGTCCGAAGTGATGATTCTGCCGCGCAGCGATCAGCAAATCCTGACGACCAGCGCCAACTAGCCCGGCGCGCGACCCGCTCGACAGTCGCAAGACCCGCTCTTTCTTTAGGAATAGAAAATCTTTTGTGATACTGATGCTCGCAATCGAGTTGCGTCGCGCGCTCGAAATGCGGCGAAATGCCCACGCACGTCGAGGTCCGGAATCGAAGCTGGTCAATGATGATGAAGCGCTGGCTCCTCGCGATTGCGGCGATGATGGCCTCGGCCACTCTGGCCGTCGCGAACGATTGGGGGATGGGCGACGCAAACTCGAAAATCCCGCCCAGCAGCATCTTCAGCCCGGTCTCGACTCCGGCCAGCGATATCAGCACGCTGGCGTTCTTCGTGCTCGCGATCACCGGCGCAATTTTTCTGATCGTTGGCGGCTTGATCGTCTACAGTATCGTTCGGTTCCGCGCGCGTGCGGACGACGACGGGCGCGAACCGCCGCAGGTTTACGGCAGCAACCCGATCGAATTCGCATGGACGACGGTGCCGATAATCATCGTGTTCGTGCTGATCCTGATCACGGCGCGGACTATATATACGGTGCAGGCGGCGGCGCGGCCGCCGGGCGCGATCGCGGTGCGGGTGATCGGGCATCAATGGTGGTGGGAGTTTCAGTATCCAGAGCTCGGAATCGTCACCGCCAATGAACTGCACGTGCCGCTGAGCGATCCTAAAAATCCGACGCCGACGTTTCTGGTGCTCGAGTCGGCCGACGTCGCGCATAGCTTCTGGGTGCCGCGCCTGGCGGGCAAGACCGACGTCATCCCGAACCATAAGAACACCATGTGGATCGATCCGCATCAGGCGGGGACGTTTCTCGGGCAGTGCGCGGAGTTCTGCGGCACCGAGCATGCGATGATGCTGCTCCGGGTGATCGTCGAGCCGCGGGGCGATTTTCAAAAGTGGGCGGCCGCCGAGAAGCAGGCGCCGGTGCAGGATGCGTCGGTGGCGCGCGGTCGCGCGCTGTTCGAATCAACCGCGTGCGTCAGTTGTCATACGATTCGGGGGACACAGGCCACGGGCACATTCGGGCCGGATCTGACGCATCTGATGAGCCGCGAAACGCTGGGCGCGGGCGTCGCGATGAATACCCCGGAGCACCTCAAAATCTGGGTACACGATCCCGAAGAGATGAAACCGGGCGCACTCATGCCGGCGATGAACCTCGAGCAGAAAGACCTCGACGGGCTGGTCGCGTACCTGGCGACGCTTAAATGAGCGGCGTGAAATAGGTATGGCAGGCAGCATCGAACATCCGATCGCACTGGGCGCCGACCGCGAGCAAGTGTCGCTGCCGTTGCTTGGCAGCGTCCACGAATGGGTGGTCACTGTCGATCACAAACGGCTCGGGATGATGTACATCGGCGGCGGACTGGTGTTCTTCGTAATCGCGGGTCTGCAAGCGGCCACGATTCGGCTGCAGCTGGCGATTCCCGAGGCGGGAATCGTGGCGCCGCAAGTATTCAATCGCCTGCTGACAGTGCACGGCACTGCGATGGTGTTCCTGGTCGGGATGCCGGTCCTTACGGGATTTTTGAACTACCTAGTTCCGCTGATGATCGGCGCGCGGGATCTCGCATTTCCGCGGCTTAATGCATTCGGCTTCTGGCTGTGGCTATTCGGCAGCCTGCTACTCTACTTCAGTTACATCGGCGGCGATGGACTTTACGGCGCCGGCAGCGCGCCCGACGTCGGATGGTTCGCGTACGCACCATTGACGGAGCGCGCGTTCTCGCGCGGCAATAGCACTGACTATTGGATACTGAGTATTCTATTGACTAGTGTCGGCTCGACCGCCACTGCGATCAATCTACTCACTTCGATATTCTGCATGCGATGCGAAGGGATGACGCTGCGCAAAATGCCGGTGCTGGTGTGGCTCGCGGCGGTGGTGTCGTTCCTGATGTGCGTCGCGCTGCCGCCGCTCTCGGCGGCGCAGATAATGTTGTTGCTGGATCGTTTTCTCGGCGCGCATTTTTTCGACACTCAAGCCGGCGGTTCAGCAATTTTGTGGCAGCACTTCTTCTGGATTTTCGGTCATCCTGAGGTTTACATACTGGTGTTCCCAGCATTCGCGTTCGCCAACGAGATCATACCGGTGTTCTCGCGCAAGGTGATCTTTGGCTACTCGGTGATGGTGGCGGCGTCGTGTGCGATTGCGATCATCAGTCTCAGTGTGTGGGCTCATCATATGTTCTCGGTCGGGATGGCGCCGGCGGGAAACGCTTTTTTCGCGGCGTCGACGATGCTGGTCTCGGTGCCGACTGGAATAAAAATCTTCAACTGGATCGGAACGATGTGGGGCGGCAAGATCCGCTTCAGAGTACCGATGCTGTTCAGCGTCGCGTTTCTGGTTCAGTTTTTGATCGCAGGCCTGACCGGGATTATGCTCGGGGTAGCGCCCTTCGATTGGCAACTTACCGATACTTACTTCGTGGTCGCACATTTCCACTATGTATTGATCGGCGCGATCATCTTTATGATCTTTGCGGCGATTTACTATTGGTTTCCAAAAGCTACGGGAAAGATGCTGAGCGAGCGGCTTGGCAAATGGCACTTCTGGCTATTCCTGATCGGGTTTCACATGACCTTCGACACGATGCATTTTGCGGGCATGCGGGGGATGCCGCGGCGAATCTATACCTACCAGCCCGGGCGCGGCCTCGACACGCTGAATTTGATCGAGTCGGTCGGCGTGATCTTTCAGGCAGCAGGCGTGCTGATTCTGCTGATCAATGTGATTCGATCGATCCGTTCGGGCGAACCGGCGGGCGACGATCCCTGGGACGCGTGGACGCTCGAGTGGTCAACCAGCTCGCCGCCACCCGAGTATAACTTCGCGACGCTGCCGGTGGTTCGCAGCCGACGACCATTGTGGGACTTGAAGCATCCTGAAGATCCCGACTGGAAGTACGAATGAGCGCAGCATCGGCAATCAGCACGGGCGCAATGAATTTGGGCCCCGTCGAACCGACGACGCTGCCGTCGCGGGGACGAGTCGGCATCGTGATTCTGATTCTGACGGAAACGGTTTTCTTTTCGATTTTTGTGGCCGCCTACGTTTTCTACATCGGCAAAAGTCTCAATGGACCGAGGCCGAAAGATGTGCTTGCGCCGCCAATTCTGAACACGATCTGCCTGCTCTCGAGCAGCATCACGATTGTTCTGGCGATGCGCGCCTTGCAAGCGGGATCGATCCGCAGCTTTGGCATCTGGTGGCTGGCCACGCTCGCATTGGGTGGCGAATTCATGGTCGGCACCGCGATGGAATGGCATCGCCTTATATATACTGAGCATCTGACTATTCGGACCAATCTGTTCGGCACGACTTACTATTCACTTGTGGGTTTGCATGCGCTGCATGTGACTATCGGGCTGATACTCATTCTGCTCGTCATGGTTTTCACAATGCTGGGTTACATGGACCGGCGTCATGCCGAGCGCACCGACGTACTTTCGTGGTACTGGCATTTCGTCGATGCTGTCTGGGTAGTCGTATTCATTACTGTGTACATAATCGGGCGCTGAGCGGAACTGGCTATTGCGAATAGCAATTGAGAAATAGCGATTAGACAGATGGCTGACCAGAACAAACGCGAGAACGAGCAGACCCTGATCGAGATGCCGGCGCCGACGGCGTGGCCGATGATCATGGCGCTCGGCTTGACGCTATGCTTCGCCGGACTCGTCACCAGCATGGCGGTCACGGCGGTGGGGGTCGTCTTCACGATCGCGGGCATCGTCGGATGGTTCGGAGAAGTACTGCCGGTCGAGCATCGCGAATCGGTCGTCGTGACGGCGGGACTCGAAGTGCCGCGCACAAAAGTCGCGGTATCGTACCTCGAAGTTGGCGAGCTGGGTAATCGCGCGATCCTGCCGCTTGAGATTTATCCGTACAGTGCGGGCATCAAGGGCGGAATCGCGGGCGGCGTCGTGATGGCGGCGCTGGCCGTTTTGCAAGGAATCCTGCTGCACGGCAGCCCCTGGTACACGATCAACATCCTCGCCGCGACCGGAATGGCGGACCTGGCGAACGCCGACGTCGCGACGCTCTCGTCATTCATTCCGTCGGCATTCATCGTCGCGCTGATAATCCACGCAATCGCGTCGATTCTGATCGGATTACTCTACGGCGTGATGTTGCCGATGGCGCCGCGCTACCCGGCGTTCTTCGCGGCGATCGTCGCGCCGCTACTGTGGACGGGATTGATATGGGCGTCGCTGTCCGTGATCAATCCACTGCTCGACGAGCGAATCGAATGGCGATGGTTCATCCTGTGCCAGATCGCGTTCGGGGCAGTCGCCGGCTACGTGGTCGATCGCACGGAGAAGGTGCGCACGCTGCAGCATCTGCCGTTCGCAGTTCGAAGCGGTCTCGAATCGCCCGGACTCATGCGCGAGCGAACCGAGCAGGAGAACGAAAAGTGATCGCGCGAGGGTGCCGTCTGATCGCGATCGCTTGCGCGGCCGTGTGTGTCGCGGGATGCGATTGGATGCCGGGGCGTCCGACACAAGCGGAAATGCCGCTGCGGCCATCGGCGATTACCGACTTCGCGCGGTTATACGGCGAGAATTGCGCGGGATGTCACGGCGTTGACGGGAAGCTCGGCCCGGCGATCGCGCTCAACAATCCTGTTTATCTGGCGATCGTTGATGACGCCGCGATGCATCGAGTGATCGCGGATGGGACGGCCGGCACCGCGATGCCGCCGTTCGCGGGCGCGCAGGGCGGCAATCTTACTGATCAGCAAATCGACATTGTGGTCGCGGGAATCCGCAAACAATGGAGTGGTGACAAGAGCGTCGGCGCGGGTGCACCGCCCTACTCCAGCAATTCACCCGGCGATTCCAATCGCGGTGGACAGGTGTACGCAGCTAATTGCGCATCGTGTCACGGCGCCGATGGCAAAGCTGGTAACGCTGGATCGATCGCCGATGCGTCTTTCCTCGCGCTCGTCAGCAATCAGAACTTGCGCACGATTGTAATCGCGGGACGGCCCGACTTTGGGCATCCCGATTGGAAAAGTTATTCGGCACGGCAGGCGTTGACCGCACAACAAGTGTCGGACGTGGTCGCGTGGATAGCGGCGAAGCGGCCGGCGTCGATGCTCAGCGCTTTGAGCGCGGCGCAGCACTGAAGACGGAATCAATCGCAAAATCAAGATGGCGGAACAGAGCAACAACGATCAGGCAGGTTCGGGCGAGCTGACTTCGCGGCGCACATTTCTGCTCCGTGTTGGCATCGCGATCAACGCAGTCGCGGTGGCGTTGTTCGCGATTCCGATTTTGGGTTACGTGCTCTCACCGGCGCGTAAATTCGTCTGGCTCAGGTGGATCTCGCTTGGTCCGCTGACCAACTTTCCCGAGAATCAAACGCGGCTCGCCGAATATGTGAATCCGTTCCGAAAGCCGTGGGACGGCGAGACGGCGAACATTCCGTGTTGGGTGCGACACCTGTCAGGCGGCGACTTTCAGGTGTTCGCGATCAACTGCACGCATCTCGGATGCCCGGTCCGATGGTTCGCCGAATCGGAACTGTTCATGTGTCCGTGTCACGGCGGCGCGTTTTATTCCGATGGCCGTCACGCCTCAGGGCCGCCGCCGCGCCCGCTGTATCAGTATCAACACAAAATTGAAGCGGGCCAGTTATGGGTGCGGGCCGGCGAGATGCCGACGCTCGGTCAACCCACTGCATGAACGCATCATCGAGAGAATTCAGATGGCGGTGATGCAGCGAATCAAGGCAGTCGGCGCGTGGCTCGACGAACGTCTCCAGCTCGGATCGACTATCGCCGAAGTAGCCGAGCATCCGGTACCGCGCAGTTCCGCGAGCTGGTGGTACATATTCGGCAGCGCGACGTTAGTAGTACTCATTATGCAGATCGTCACGGGAATCTGCCTAGCTACTGTGTATACACCCGCGGCCAACGGCGCGTGGGAGAGCCTAATATATTTGAACTACCAACAGCCGCTCGGATGGTATATTCGCGCGCTGCACGGTTGGGGCTCGAACTTCATGGTCGCGCTGATGCTCGTGCACATGGTGCAGGTGTTTCTATTCGGCGCGCACAAGTATCCGCGCGAATTGACGTGGGTCGCCGGGATAGTGCTGCTGCTGTGTACGCTCGGCATGGCATTCACCGGACAGGTGCTGCGCTTCGATCAGGACGCATACTGGGGCCTCGGCATCGGCGCATCGATTGCGGGCCGTTCGCCTTTAATAGGGCCTAAAATCGTCGATCTGATTCTGGGCGGGCCGATCATCGCGGGCGAGACGTTATCGCGATTCTTCGCGTTGCACGTGTTCGTGATCCCGGGCTTGTTGCTGGCGTTCGTGGGATTGCATCTCTTCCTGGTGCTGAGACTAGGCATCAACGAATGGCCGATGCCGGGTCGAATAGTCACTCGAGAGAAATATCGTCAACAGTATAAAGAACTAGTACAAAGAGACGGCGAACCTTTCTTCCCGTTCGCCGCGCAAAAGGACATCGTTTTCGCCGGACTGATTATCTTGAGTTTAGTGGTGGTCGCGGCGGTGATGGGTCCGATTGGACCTGGTGGTCAGCCCGATCCGACTATCATCCAAACGGTACCGCGTCCCGATTTTTTCTTCTTGTGGCTATTCTCAGTCTTTGCGCTACTCCCGCCGTGGACGGAAACTTTCCTCATGCTGGTCGGGCCGCCGATCGCGATCGGCTTGCTGTTCGCGGTTCCTTTTCTTTCGGGCACGGGAGAAAAAAGCTGGCGGGCGCGTCCCTTCGCAGTAGTGATCGTGACTTTGATACTGCTCGCGATCGGCACGCTGACGTGGCTCGGCACCTACTCGCCATGGTCGCCGCAGATGGAGGCGTGGACTGAGGCGCCGGTTCCGCCTGACTATCTGAAGGGCCGAACGCCTCTCGAACTTCAGGGCGCAATACTCATTCAATACAAGCAGTGCCGCAATTGTCATTCGCTGGGCGGCCAAGGCGGGATGCGAGGGCCGGCGCTGGGCGACACTGCCGCGCGGCTCACGCGTGACGAAATCATCCGGCAGATCGTGCAAGGTGGCGGCAACATGCCGGCATATGGAAAAAATCTGAGCCCGGCCGAGGTCAATGCGATCGTCGCGTTCCTCGGCACGATGCATCCGGCGAACGAACCGCCGGCGCGCGATTCGGCAAAGCCCGCCGAACCGGCGGCATCGCAATGATTCGTCAACGCGCAGCGCGAGGATGTCGTTGAATCCAATTCTCAAATTGGCGCTGGCTTCATGGACGATCCCGCGCGGCACCGTCGCGATGCTGCTGCTCACTGCCGCGATCTACGCGCGCGGTTTCGGCAAGTTGCACGTGCAGATGCCCCAGCGATTTTCTCTGCGTCGGCTGGCCGCGTTCATGAGCGGGGTCGCGATTTTACTTATTGCGATCGCATCGCCGCTGGCAGCGCTCGACGACCTGCTGCTCCGGGTTCACATGATTCAGCATCTGATGCTGATGCTGGTTGCGCCGGTGCTGATCCTTACCGGCTTGCCCGCGATTGCGATGCTGCGTGGTCTCCCGACGCAGCTCAGCAGATCGGTGCTGGGTCCGATACTTCGATCGCGCAAGGTGCGCGCGCTTTTCTCGTGGCTCACGGAGCCAATCGTCGCCTGGATTGCGTTCACCGCCGCGACGTGGATTTGGCATACGCGGGGCGCTTTTCAACTCGCGCTGCAATCCGAGGGTTGGCACGCATTCGAGCACGCATGCTTTTTCGCGACGGCCCTGATGTTCTGGTGGCCAGTAGTTCAACCGTGGCCGAGTGTGCAACGTTGGCCGCGCTGGACGATGGTTCCGTATCTCGTGCTGGCAGACGCGCAAAACTCGGTGCTCGCCGCGTTGTTCACGTTCTCGAATCACCTGCTCTATCCTTTATATGCGAACGCGCCGCGGCTTGGCGGCATTTCTCCGCTCGACGATCAGATTGTTGCCGGCGCGATCATGTGGGTGCCGGGCTCGTTGTTCTTTCTGGTACCCGCCGCGATAATCATGTTCCAGATACTCGCGCCGCGAAATTTGACGATTGGCAACTCGCGCATCGCAAGCGTCGGTGGCGGCTCGCGCGCCGCAGATTCCGTCGCGGGCTGATTTCAAAGGAGACAAACGCAAGCATGGCCTCCGCAATGAAACTTACCGATCGTCAGGCATGGCAGGCGCTGCAGGCGCACTACAATCAGATTCACAACCGCCATTTGCGGACGCTGTTTTCCGAGGATCCGAAGCGCGGCGAGCGGATGAACGTCGAAGCGGTCGGCCTTTACCTGGACTATTCGAAGCATCGCGTGACCGACGAAACGATTCGCTTGTTGATCGAGCTGGCGGAGGAAATTGGACTCCGCGCGCGCATCGACGCGATGTTTCGCGGCGACAAAATCAACGTGACCGAGCAGCGCGCGGTGTTGCACGTTGCGCTCCGGGCGCCGCGCGGCGAATCGATCATGGTCGATGGCAAAGACGTGGTGCCAGAGGTCCATGAGGTGCTGGATCGGATGGCTGATTTCTCGGCGCGCATTCGCGACGGCTCATGGAAGGGCCATACCGGCAAACGAATCCGCAACATCATTAATATCGGAATCGGCGGGTCGGACCTCGGCCCCGTGATGGCGTACGAGGCGCTGCGGCATTACAGCGACCGCAACTTGACGGTGCGATTCGTGTCGAACGTCGATGGCACCGATTTCGCCGAGGCCACGCGCGATCTCGATGCGGCGGAGACGCTGTTTATTATTTCGTCGAAGACGTTCACCACGCTCGAGACCATGACCAATGCGCACACCGCGCGCGAATGGTCACTCAGCAAGCTGGGTGATGAAAAGGCAGTCGCGAAACATTTCGTCGCGGTCTCGACCAACGCGGCCGAGGTGACGAAGTTCGGCATCGACGCGAAAAATATGTTCGGCTTCTGGGATTGGGTCGGCGGGCGGTATTCGATGGATTCCGCGATCGGGCTTTCGACCATGATCGCGATCGGCGCGGAGAATTTCCGGGCGATGCTGGCGGGCTTTCACGCGATGGACGAGCACTTTCGCAGTGCGCCGTTCAATCGAAATCTGCCGGTGCTGATGGGACTGCTGGCGGTCTGGTACAACGACTTTTTCGGCGCGCAAACCGTCGCGGTGCTTCCGTACGAACAATACCTGAAGCGCTTTCCGGCCTACCTGCAGCAGCTCACGATGGAATCTAACGGCAAGCACGTCATGCTCGACGGCACGCCGGTCGATTATCAGACCGGGCCGATCTTCTGGGGCGAGCCGGGCACCAACGGGCAGCATTCTTTCTACCAGATGATCCATCAGGGGACCAAGATTATTCCGTGCGACTTTATCGGGTTCTGCCGCCCGTTGAATCCGCTCGGACGCCACCACGATCTGCTGCTGTCGAACGTGTTCGCGCAGGCCGAGGCGCTCGCGTTCGGCAAAACTCCGGAACAGGTGAAGGCCGAAGGTACGCCGGACTGGCTGGTGCCGCATCGCGTGTTCGAAGGCAATCGTCCGACGACGACGATCCTGGCCGATGAACTGACGCCCGAGAGTCTCGGCAAGCTGGTCGCACTCTACGAGCACAGCGTTTTCACGCAAGGCGCGATCTGGAATATCGACTCGTTCGATCAGTGGGGCGTCGAATTGGGCAAGGTGCTGGCGCAGCGAATCATCCCTGAGCTCGAGGCGAGCACGGAGCCGAAGCTCGCTCACGACAGCTCGACGAATACCCTGATCCGGCGCTATCGCGAGCGTCGGCACAGTTGACGCATCGCGTGACGCGGTTGGGGCGTTACGCTCGCGGTTCCGCGAAATCTGAGTGCTGAAGATTGGTCGGACGATGATCCGGCTCTTCGTCTTCGTCCTCAAGAGTCGAGGGAAGATCGCCGGTAGCCAGTCGCAGTGCGCGCGAAGCTCGGAGCCAGAACTGATTATCCGGATAGCGCTGGGCAAATCGGCTGACGATTGCGTCGCCCTTCCACATCAGGAACGGCTTTAGGAGTGGATTGAACGCGAGTTGTTCGCTGTAAGGCCGCAAGGTGAATCCCATGCCGGCCTTAAAGTGTGCGAGACCTTTGCTGGCCACGAATGCCTTCACCCCGTGCGACAGGAATTTTACTTCGGGGCACGCCATCTTCGCCTTGATGACGGTGAACAGCAGCGCGTTGTTTGGATAGTACTTGAGCAGCGACGATGCGCTCTTCTGCAAATGGATGTAGTAGCAATCTTCGATCAGCATCCCGACAATGAAGGTCGCGAGCTGGTCGCCGACAAAAGCGCCCCATGCTTCGACGTCCGGCGTGCGGGCCGCAATCGCGCAGTAGCGTTGCCAGTGCTGGTCGTCGGTGTCCGGCAAGCAGCCCATCTGGCGCATCGTTGTTTCTTCGTTGAGGGCATGCCCATAGCGCGCGAGGTAGTCGAAATCGATTTGCTCGACGCGATCGCAGCGAGCGAGGCCGCGGCGAGTGTGGCTGCGCACGTTCTGTGATAGCGACGCGAAATCGTAGTTGCGATCGTCGCAGATATACATCGCGCCGACCGGACCGCCGTCCTCGGGCGCGCTCGGATAGCGCAGCGCCACTGCGGGCCCCATCATCAGGACCTTGAGCAATTCCGCGCGCGACGGCTTCACGTACTTATGGAACGACAGGCTCTTGAAGATGAAGGGCTGCGGGCTGTACCAGAAACAGCTATCCGTCTCGACTACGCGATCGCCAAGTTGTCGGAAAAATTCCGCCAGTTGAGCCGGACGCATCTGCTCACCCTCCTCCCGACAGGAATCAGCAAGAACTGCGCCCGGGCGAAGCTAGAAAACGCTAGGAGTGGCAGATGTTCGGCGAGTTCGACGATCGAACATTGGGCGAATATACGCGAAGGCGGTAAGATTTCCCGATTAGAATACCTGGAGCCGCCGTCAAGCGATGAAGCATCAAAAGCCAGGTTGCGTCCGATTTTCGCGTCGCGACGAAATCGCATTTGAGTTAGCGTCCAGCGCCGTTTGCTCCTCGCGCATCCATCGATGAGAATCGCGCCGCAAACGAATCCAGCGTTTCAATTTCCAGAACGAGAGCAGCGGCACTTCCAGCAGACAGGGCATCGGATCATCCAAGGCATAAATCGCGGGTTCGAGCGGGCCACGAAATGAACGCAGGTATGAAGTCGGCGACAGCCGGCCACTGCGCATTTCCGTGATGGCGGCCGGTACGTCGGTCACCATCCGCATCCATTTCACGCCCGCCATCCCTTTGAGTTCTGGGAGCGGACGCTGCTGGCTGAGCCGCCAGAACAAGTACGGAAAATCGACTCCAGCTCGCGCCGCGATGCTGTTCCATCCCCAGATGCGTGGATTCAGATCGAGCACCTTGTACTTTCGGTCGCGCGGGTCACGCTTAAATTCTATTTCGATCAGCCCGTGGTAGTTGATTGCGCTGAGCAAGGGACGAGCGGCGGCTTCGATTTCAGGCTGCTCGATCGTCTCGACATAAGAACTCGAGCGGCCGAATTCGATTGGATATTGGCGCCGGCGTTGCGCGACCAGTGATGCCAGCGGCTGCCCATCGATACATAGCGCGCCATAGGAAAATTGATGTTCGCCGCCGCCCGGGATGATCTCCTGCACGACCACCAGCGTGCGATCGATCAGCGCGGTTGCTTCGTCATATCGGGCGAGGAGCTCCACGCGGTCGCGCACCTTCCAACACTTCTCCTCGGTGAATCGGTTGACCGCTGCTTTAATCGCGGGCTTCAGGATGACCGGATATTCAAGGTCCAGCCGGGCAAGTTCTTGCCGATTCGCCGGATACCAGGTGCGCGGCTGATCGACGCCGATTTTTCTTGCGCGCCGGTAAGTGAGGCGTTTGTCGTAGGCGCATCGCAACTTTTCCCAGGGCGAAGTGACTATTTGAAATATAGTCGATAATTCGCGCTGATTGCGGGCGATTAGTGCTGCATGCTCATCGGTAGTGGGGAACAGCGTCCACCCACTGAGATTATTCCGCCGCGCGAGATCGAGGAGATGAGCGATCTCTGCCGCCTCATTACCCAAATTCGGCGAGCGCAGTGTCCGGCGCGCGTACCTCGACGTTCCCGCGATCGCTTGCTCTTCGGCCACGACCCAGACCGGCACTTGTTTCCGCCCGAGACTGCGGACAACGGTCAGCGCGCGGTAATCTCCGCCGAGCACGACTGCTCCTGGTGCCGATTCCTCTCGTGCTGATGCGAACATCGCGATACCTCAGGCCAGAAAGGCGCTATCGGCGTTTAGTGTCTGCCGTTGTGGCGCCGTATCCAATCGATCAGGGTCCGGCCGGTGAATTCGGTTCCCGACACGAAGCGGGTCAACGGTCCGAAGCTCCAAACCGAAGGTGCGCCAAGAAAGTGGAGACCGCGGACGCTGGATTCGAAACCATCATTCAGCCGTGGATAACCGCCGACGCATTGCAATGAACGTAGTATATCCGGTGATAGAAATGGATAGCGCGAGACATCGACGCAATAGCCAGTCGCCAGCATCGCGTGATCGACAACTCGATAGCTACCATCAGTCAAGTTGATACACAGTCGGTCGCCGTCACCGACCGCCGAGGTGACTTCACATGAGGTGGTGATCTTCACTCCGCCGAGACGATCCTTCAGCCAGAGAGCGGCGGACGGGCGTACTGACCGGTACGCAATTGAATTGCGGAGGCGAGCCGGCAGTAATCGCAAAAGATGCGGCCGCGCCACAATCTGGCTCAATCCCGGAGGGCCAACATCGGTCGGCGGATAGAGGAGCCGGCGGAAGCGACCCATGCGGAGACGGAACTCGGCGCTGCCGCGGAGCCATCGGATGCGCGGCGCGCGCATGATCACTTCGACTTCGGCGCCCGCCTCACGCAGCAACGCGGCCGATTCGAGCGCGCTCTGCCCTCCGCCGATCACCGCGACCTGACTGCCCTTGAAAATTGAAAGGTCCTTATGATCCGAAGAATGCGAGACCAGCGCGGCGGGGAGGGCCTGGAACTGCACTGGGCGATTGGCGAACGGGGCGATTCCGGCCGCGACGATCACGCGGCGAGCGCGAATATCTTCACCATCGGCCAGCTTGACGTGAAGACTCTCGCTGTTGGGCGTGATTTGCAAAACGCGGCGCTGATCGAGATCGGGCACCCAGTGCGAGCGAAACCATTCGGCGTAGTCGAGAAACATGCGGCGCGGCACGGGAATCGACAGCGACTCGCGACGGCTGGAAAGAAACGCGTTGAGCGTGAACAGATTGGCGGGGTCGGCGATGTTGCAGGCATACCAGGCTGAGCGCAGATTCATTCCCTCGGGCATCTGGTTGCGCCAAAAGGCCATCGGCTCGCCGAAGACTTTTGTTTCGACGCTCGCCTCGCGCAGAAAGGCCGAGGCTGCCAATCCATATGGGCCGCATCCGATTACTACTGCTTCGATCATATTTCGATGACCTTTTTTGACGCGCAAATACTCAGGCCGCCCGGTTGCAAACTCAGGCATTCGTCACGGGTCGGAACTTGAGGCGACCTCGAAGTTCAAAAGCAAGAACTGCGCCTCTAGCGATTAGTTGAGTTTTATTTGTCTTTGATTTTCGGCGATGTGATTTATTTGCCGAGAACGAAGTTTTGCAGATCGTGCAAAAGGGAGAAAAAATTACACTTGCATTGCGTTGCTACAAAACGCCGGATGAATTTTCGCGAACGATCGCGATCCGAGTTTCGCGCGATAAGGAAAGGCCTCGGTGCCATTCAGCGGCCGAGGCCTTTCGCGTCAGATCATGCGAGCTTAGCGATCAGAATCCCATTGCAGAATGCACCATCGAATCGATCGTGAAGTCGTTCTTGCCGACCGCTCCCATATTGATGTACCAGCATTCGCGTTCCGGCGCGTTAGGCGTCGGAAGATCGCAGAAGCTCGACATCCCGTTCTGAACGTTGGTGCTGGTGCCATTGACCTGGAACACGCGCTTGAACGGATAGATCGCTATCTTCGCGTCGGGCACGGGCCGATCGCGATAGGTCAGCCAGTTGCAGAAGTTCACCATCAGCTCGCCGCGCCGATCGTACATATCGTGATAGACCACGACGTCGGCTTCGGTATCGATATAAACGATGTGCTTGGAGTAGAGCTCCTCGCTGATTCGTTTGCGATTGGCAGTGGTTTCAATTACGTACACGCGGCGCATCTCCCATTCCGCCGGGCATACGGTGCCGCCGCCGTCAGTCTGGCAGATGTTACCCGGGACGTTTTGCACGTGCATCGCAGCCAGCATCGGCCGCTCGCCGAGAAACTTGTAGTTGTAGTTCTCCATTTTCGGGTTGTAGCCTTCGGCGTCGTCGGCACTGAACTGCAGAGTGCCAGTCGCGTCGCCCAGGATCGCTTCATTCAGGCGGCGCACTCGCCGGGTGCTGGGCGCGTACGACCAAGAATCATCGGCCTTGGTGGGACTGCCGTAGCGATAACGAATCAAACCCGCGCCACGCTCGCTTTGCGGCGACAGCCACGGGAAGGCACGCGCGCGAAACATGATGTCAGAAATTTTGAAATCGGGATCGAAGGGCATCGGATCCACTTCGGTCCGGCCGACTTCGTTGTAGGCGCCGTAATGTCCGATCAACTGATAGTCGATCTCTTTGTATGCATTGCCCAAACCTTCGTACACTTCAACGCAGCCGAAATAACGCGCGTCGAAATCGTCGGTCCACATCGGCCGGAACATCACGTTCCACATGATCTTGACGGCGGCATCGGGATCGTTCGAATCGATCAGAGGAAAAGGCTGGCCGGCGACGTAGCCGGCCAGTGAAATACGATTGGGCGCGAGTCTGACCTGCGAGGAGTACTTCTCGGTGGCATCCTTGTACGGCGGCGGCCAATCGATGCGTCCATTCGGCACGATGTCCATGATCATGCCGTTGCGCGTGCGCCAGAATACGCCGGGCGAAACTAGGTCGCGCACCAAGTCGGCATTTTGCGGCGTAATCCGGGTGCCGGGTTTCACCTGCGCGGGCTCCGCCTGGACAGCTACAGTGGTCAGAAGCAAAACTATTACGGAAAATAAAACAGAACGAACAAACGAACGAATACCGAGCGTACTCATGAGCTCCTCCTGTTTGCGATCGGACGTAATGAGGCCTTAAGGCTAGCTTATCCCTCCCAACAGCGCGGATTATGTTCTCGCAATGCTAAATCGTCAAGTGCCTAATTCAAAGGCAGCGGCGCGATTGAAAGCATCGTTGTCGGCATCGCAGTCTTGCGGTCCGTTTGCAGCAGTGCCAATTTGCCGACCGATGGCCCACGCCGGTCTGCCGCGTTGATCGATCGGTAACTTTCAGGAAGCGCAAAAATTGAGATCGAGTTCCGGCGATTTGATCGTCGCGATCATCGCGATCGGAATGGGGATTTCGTTCGCCTGGGCTGATCCCAAATCTCCGACCAGCCGTGCACTGGCGCTCGCGCTGTGTCTGATGGGACTCGGCTGATTGATGAACGTGCCGTACGACGCGGGCGTTTTCGAAAGTCAGAAAGATTGGTGGATTCCCGCCTTCTCGATCGTTGAAGGAGCAACCTTCGCGATCTTTATGGAGTGGGCGCTGCGGATCGGACGTGCCGAGTCTTCGGCGCGGTCGGCGAGGTCCGAAGCTTGCTGCGAGTCTGTCAAGCGCTGGCGATTCTGTATGGGCTGTTGGGAGTCGTGTTCCCCGAAGTTAGAGACCGGAGTTTCATGAACAGACAGCAACCCGGAGCGCTAACGGATCCCGGATACTACCTGTTCGCAGTGCCGCAGTATTTATCGATCGGGCTGGCGGTCCCCAGCGTTCGCGGTTGGGGTCTTTCGGTCGCAGGAGAGCCGGGTCGAGCTTTCGGTCGTTGCGTGCGATCTGCGCGGATTTATCGCGTTCTCGGACACCGCCGCTCCTGAAGAGGTGATGCAACTTCTGCGCGACTACTACACCGCGATCGGCGAGGTGGTGACCCAGTACGGCGGCACGATCGAATCATTCGCCGGCGACGGGATCATGGTGTTGGTAGGCGCACCGTTGTCATACCGCGATCACGCGGGTCGCGCGGCGGGGATGGCGCTCAAGATACTCGACCGGGTGGCGGAAGTTCTCTCCGCATCGCGCCGAGCAGGACTCGAAGTCGGCATTGGCGTCGGCATCGCGAGCGGATACGTAACGGTTGGAGTGATCGGGGGCGCGGCGCGGCTCGAGTATGTGGCAGTGGGGCCGGCGCTCAACCTGGCATCGCGACTCTGCAGCCACGCGCGACCCGGGCAAGTGCTAACCGATCAGCGATTCGTCGCGGTGCTCGACAATGAGGGCGAGCGCACGGACCGATCATACCGGTTCGAGCGGATGGAATCGGTCGAGCTTAAGGGAATTGCGCGCCCGGTTACGGTGTTCGCAATCACGCCGTCCGAGCGATGAGCGGGGCGGCCTTTTCAGCGGGAAATTGTGGAGCATGGCAAGATGGCATCGACGGTCCGAGAGTGAACGAGCGCGGCGCGTCAGATCAGGCAGAAGCCTCGAATTTCACCTCTTCAGATCTATGCTTCGCAGTTTCTTCAAAATCTTGCACTGAGGTCTGGATGATCTGGCGTATCCGTTCCACCGGCATCCGCCGCCAGCGGTCGCCCGCGCGTTCCATCTCTTTGCGTCGCCGGCCGCGCGCGGTCAAAGCGGTAAACATATTGAAGGCAGCGCGCCAAAGCGTCGGCATCCCGGCAAGCATGTAGTTGTGTTCGCGAACGATGGTTCCGCCGAACTGCAGCTTAAACCGGTTGACGCCGACATTGTCGCCGACGCCGCCGATTCCACCGAAGTCATAAGTGCGGAGACCTTCTTCGCGATACTTTTGAATTTCGTACCAGTGCAGGTAAACGTTCAGAATCCCGGCGAGGCGCGCGGTTGGCTGGTCGTCGAAGCGCCGGCTGCCGGAAAATCCTAGGCGGCTTATGCCAGCGTCGCGATCCACCAGGTTAAGGTGCCCGCAGATCGACTTACCGTCCAAATCCATCATGAGCAGGTCGGCGTGCGGAAAATAGCTTTTTACGAGGTCGGCAGATATCGGAAACAACTTACCGGTCTTGCTGTTAACAAATGTGTTGAACAGCGTCACGAATTCGTCAATCAGGTTGTC
Organism: Deltaproteobacteria bacterium; assembly: GCA_003135855.1. Taxonomy (GTDB): domain Bacteria; phylum Desulfobacterota; class Binatia; order Binatales; family Binataceae; genus Binatus. The sequence goes on along the minus strand of PNBD01000048.1, from coordinate 652 downwards.
GTGATCGGGACCGCCCGTGTAGCGACGGATAGTGACTCGATCGCCCAGCTTCTCGGCTTTGTGAACGCGGATGCGGGCATTGGTTATTAAATCTTTGAACAACTCGTCCAGCGGGCGCCGCAGATCGATGGTGAGGGTCAGACTCAGATGATGGTCAACGACACAACGTCCGTTTTGCAGATCCGCGTTGGCGGCCTCTACTCGCACGGTGTGAGTCGGCGGCAGGTGATCGGCAAGCTCCTTCAAGTCGGCGTCATTGGGCCAGAGAATTATCCGGTAAGGGACAATTCCTTTGAGTTTTTTGGATATAGTAATCATACGATCGGCAACTGAAATCCGGAGACTTTGATTGCTGAAATAAAGCACAAAGCGATCCCATCCGGTTCAGCCGTCTTGAAGCGCTTGGACACACGATAGAGCGTGGAAGCTGCACAGCTCGCGCGGAAATTGTAATTTCTACAGACCGACGGGCAGAGTCGGAAATGAGTTCACGATCGCGTTCGACTGCTCAGCGGCGATCCACGTTGAGGGCCTCCGCCATATTGCGATTTCCTTCTTTCGCCGCAATCGCATGCTCGAGCTTGGACAGGCGTTGCTCGAGCCGGGATACCTTTCTGGTCTGCTTTTGCAGCTCGTTGAGCAGCATCGAGGT
>PNBD01000031.1 GCA_003135855.1 Deltaproteobacteria bacterium | reverse complement strand
GTAGCGCTTGCCGCTGCCGCAGGGACAGGGGGCATTGCGCGACGGTTCAGGCGTCGAGGCGATGGCGCTCATCCCAGGTGCGCAAGAGCAGGGCTTCGAAGTCGTGCGTATAGCGGGCCATGTCGAACAGCGGGTGGGTGTGGCGGTTGGTGGCGAGCCGGGCGCGCAGCGCGGCCAAGGTTTGCGGCTCGNNCCTCGTAGTCGGCCAGGCTCGCCGTCACCAGCTCCGGCAGACCGATCGCATGCAACTGGCTGCCGGCAATGCGCGAGGCCAATGTCTCACCGGCGCAGGTCAGCACCGGGACACCCATGAACAGCGCATCGTTCGCCGTCGTGCCGGCATTGTAGGGAAGCGTGTCCAGGCAGACGTCGGCGTGCGCGTGGCGCGCCAGGTGCTCGGGCAAGCCCACCCGCGGCGCAAAAACCAGCCGTCGCGAATCGACGCTGCCGTGCTATAGCGCGATGCGCTAATTCATCGATTCCGGGCGGGAAGGGGTAGGGGACCGACTGGTTTTGAGCCGCTCGGAAATACTTCCTTCATTCTCAGAAGCGTTCGAACGAGCTCAGCCAATTCGGTGCGCGCGGATTCTGAGGGTTGGCCGTCGCTGAAATCGGTCGCGGTCAAATACACACTGGTCGGCGCGGTGAAGGCGCCGAACCAGGCCAGCACGTCGCGGAGATGCCAGTCAGCGCCGAGGTAGTGATGATTCGTCGCACCCATCGCGACGATTCCGCACGGTTTGCCCATCAGAGACGCCACCGGCAAATGGTCGAGCAAATTCTTGAGGGCGCCGGTAAACGTACCGCGATAGACGGGGGTCGCGAGCACGACGACGTCTGCGGCCGCGACCTCACCGACAATTCGAGCGGTGTCGTCGTGATACTCTGCCGGCGGGCGGCCGTCCGCGAAAGCGATCTTGCAATCGGCAAGATTTATCAGGCTCGCTTCCAGCGACGAATCCGCGCCGCGGGCCGCGTCGATCATCGCGTTCATGGCTTTGAGAAAGCGCCCGGGAGGCGTCACGCTGCCGAGAATCGCAACCAGTTTCGCCATCGTTTCTACCGGCGAGTTCGTTTATCTGAGGTCGGCTTTCCGACGATGAAGGATGATCGCCGCACCTGACGACACACCAATCGCGATGATGGGATAAAAGATGAATGCGCTCGATTGCGGCTCAGTCTGGGAGCCATGATTCTTTGCCACATATAGAATCAGATTCAGAATGACATACGCCGCGTAGAAGTATGCGATCGGCAGCGCGAATTTCCGCATCGTCCAGATGCCGTACGCATAAGCCGCTAGCAGCAACCCGAACAGCGGCCCCATGATCGCATTTGCCACGCCCGATAATTTAGTCCCAAGAAAGACGAATCCGACATCGGGACTCATCCGCAGCGGCTTCATGAAATTCGAGATGGCGAGGAGGCCGAACAGCACCGCGAAGATTGTGAGAATCGCACCGCGCTTTTTTTCCATCTGGTCGCTCCTTCGATTGCACGACATCCTAGTCGGCGCCGATGCAAAACGCATCATCTGATCGTCGCCGGGCGTGTTTGTAGTTGGTGAGGCAGTCTTTCCTCCGCTCGCCGCGAACGATACACCTCTCGGCATCGGATTCGATCACAAAATGCCGCGCAAGATTGCGGCGCTCGCGCTGGTCGCGTGCGCACTCTGGCTCTGCGAGCCGATCGCGGCGCTAGCCGAGACAAATCTCGCCAAGAATGGCGATCTCGCGATCGGGAGTGGCAGCAGTCCCGCCGATTGGTACGCGATTTCATCAAAGCGAGCGCTCGGCGCATTCTCATGGATGCAAACGCCCGCTGGCGGCGTGCTCGAGCTCGCCAACGCCGGCTTGAATTACTCGAGCTGGCATCAAAGATTGATGCTCGCGCCGGGAATCTATCGCATCAGCGCCGAGGCGCGAGTCGCGGGCGCCACGCCTGACGGCGGGGGCGCGACGATCGCGGTCGAGAGCGTCGACGGTACGCAGCTAACCTCGAAGCGGTTGCATCTCACGACCGACTGGACCGAAATTTCGCTGCTGCTCAAGGAGGATCGTTGGGGCGCCACCACCGAGCTGCTATGCCAACTCGGCGCACCCACCAAGCCCGACACGGGTAGCGCGGAGTTTCGCGAAATTAGAGTAGCGCCGATTGTAAATGCGGGCGGCGCGGAAGTGTTCGCTGCGCAAGTTCATCCCGAGATTCCGTGGCGCGAGAATGGCGGCTATGCGCGCCCGGTCGGTGTGCTATGCGGGATTGCGTTGTACGTCCTGTTGGCGTGGGCGCTGGCGGCGATTTGGCGACCAGCGTTGGCAACCGGCCGCTGTGCGTGGGGAATCGCGATCGTCGCGATGCTCGCGATTACCGTCATCAAGTTCGCCGCGCTTTTCCATTTTACCGGCTACTTCTGGGACATCTGGTCGAAGACGAATCGCGCGCTGCTCGCAGCGGAACTTGGACCGTCACGAATCTACGATCCCGGCCTGCCGGTCGATGCTTATCCGCCAGGCTCGCTGTATCTGTTGTGGCTCTCAGGATGGATTGGCCGCATCGTTCAGCCGAGCGCCGATGGCTTCCGCGTGATCGTCGAGGCGCCGCCGCTGATCGCCGATCTTTTGATCGGTCTAACTCTGTACTTCGCGAGCTGGCGCGACGGACGCGCGATGCGCGCGTTGATCATCATGTTGCTGTTCGCGCTGAATCCCGCACTGATCTACGACACCGTGGTCTGGGGCCAGAGCGACTCGGTCGTCGCGCTGCCGATGATCGCCGCGACGCTGCTGGTGCTCGCGGGCCGCTATCGACTCGGATGGACTGCGGCCGCGATCTCAATTCTCGCCAAACCGCAAGCGCTTGCGATGGTGCCGGTACTCGGACTGTGGACGCTGCTCGAGGCGGGGATCGCGGAGACGGCGTTGTGCGCGATTGCCTTCGCGATCTCGGTCGCGCTCGGAATCCTGCCGTATCAAATGGGGCATCCGTGGAACTGGACGTTCAACGTTTACCAGGATCTCAGTACTCGATTCAGCGAGGCTTCGGTCGGCGCGTTCAATTTTCACGCCTTGCTCGGCGGAATCGAAGCGCCCGATACCGACCGCGTGCTCGGCGTGTCGTACCGCGCGCTCGGATTTTCCCTGACGTTCGCCGTCTATGTCGTCGCGTCGTACCTGGTGTGGCGAGCGCGATCGGCCTCGCCCGCGATGCTCGCGATCTTCGTCGCGCTGCTGGGATTTTTCATGTTCGCGCCGCGAATGCACGAGCGGTACCTCTACTATCCGCTGGTGTTTCTCATTTTGATTGCGCTCGAGAACGGATTTCTCACTTCGGCTTTTGCGATTCTGACGGCGACGTTTTTATTCAATCTGCTTTACATGAAGCATCTGACCGACACGTCTTCATATTTTCCGGATCATCCAACGATTCCGATTATCGCCGTCTCGTCGATCAATCTCGCAATATTTGTCGCGGTCGCCGGCTACGCGCTGCTCCGCACGCGTGATCAAGCAGGGCAGAGCAGCGAGTCGAACGCTTTCACTCGATGCGCGTGATGTCCAGCTTGGGAACGATAACGAGCAGGGAAATCGCGGGGACGACGAAGACAAAGAGGGCTAATCTTCTACGTTTTTCAGATCGTGGTGTGCTCCCCGATTTCCGCCGATTTCCCGCCGAATGACTGAATTTAGCCTGGGAGAAAATCTGCCGGTCAAAAGGCGAACCACGCCTCAGCCTAGAGGGATAACGGTGAGACCCCGACGATCCCGGATCTCTACCCCGTTGACCGATGTGCAGCGCTACAAACGAAGCGAATCAAAACTCTTTGCCCGAGCTCGGCGTGAAGATTCCGTAGTTCCCGTTTCCGCCCGCAACGCAGCTCAGCTCGACACCAATTTCCCTATAGATCAGGGATGCGCTGTTCACGTGGCCGGGAGAAATCGATTTGAGTCTGGTTTCTAAGATCACGAAGAGGTTTATTTCTAATTAGAAACACTCTTGTCACGGTCGCATCTTGCGCGATTTTTCTCTCCGGATACGCACAAGGATCTCCTGGCTCAGGACCAGATTGAACAAACCCCGGGGGCTCCCAATCCTCATCGATATTACCTATCTTTTCTTTCGCAGAATAGTGACCGTTCACAAAATCCTCTGCCAAAACGCAATAGTCGTGATAGTAGTCCTTATATTTTTCGATTCCCCAGTAGATCCTGGATTTCTCTTCAAGATTTTTCTTCTCATCCGCTCCGTATTTTTTTTCCTGCAGCTTAGAATCAACATCGAAAGCTTTCCAATCCGGATCGCCACGATATTGATTGTCCATCGCTCGGACTACTTGCAGTAGCCCACGAGCGTCTCCGGGCACTAGATCGGGAAAGTGGTTGTCGTCTGCCGAAGTGTTACCCTCGACCGGAAAAATTACGACGGAAATATGATCTATCCCTTGCGTCGAGAGGCCAACCATTTCGGCCGAATCCTCCGCTATACGACCGCGTAATTCGGAGTAGTCTGCCACGAAAACGTAGTCGTCGCTCTGGCGCCCTAGCATTGATAGCCGCCCTATCGCCAAATCTAAACTTTTGTTGCTGTTATACGGTATTAAGCGAATGAGAGTTGTTACTGCCCCACCCTCTTTTACCTTTCTGAGAACGTCTGCCGCAGTCACCGTCTCCGGAGTCCTTCGGGCAGCATGTGCAAACCCTTGTATTCCGAAAACAATAACCAAGATGCCGGAAACCGTCGTGGCGGCCGTGCTGAAGAATGGGTATTTTTGTGACTTTGGGTCGTTTGATCGAACGATGCTCCAAACAGACAAAAAGAGGGAGCCCGCGAGTGCGGCGGCCGCTATATAGAACCAAAGTACCCAAATATCTTCACTGGAAACGTACGTGAGCAGCGAGGTTCCACGACCCGCTAAAGCACTCGCCAATGAAGGCGGAAGGTCCTTCCAGATCGACAACAGAGTCAAGATCGCGGGAATGGCGAAAATGATAGGCGCGGTCAACCAGCTGTTTTCAAACCGTTTTCTCCAACGACCGACTCGCGTGTCACCTGCCTGTCCTTCACCTTGCATCAATCCAACGCTGTGATCGTCCATAGCAGAAGTTCCGCTTTTAGGTCGCGGATAGATTAGACGGCAACCCCTACAAATTTCAAGCGGGCTAGCGCGCGGCCGGGCCCTGGCCTCTGCGCGGCTGTGCTCGACCAGCGCGAAAAAGGTAGCGGACATTCTAAAGGCTGCGCCGCTATTGTTCTTTGCCAAGCCCTTTCCCCATCAAGCCGACCCCCTGACGAGCCACTGTACCGCGGCTCGCCTTTGAACATTCGACGCACGGCAAAGCCGTTCTAACCTTGGGCAACTCGAACCCGCGAGGGACTTCAGGGAAATGGCCCATAGTTTGCTGACTCGCTGGAGACACAAACCTTAACCACGCACAGCATTTGGGAGCAAGCGACGAATGGAGAGCGAGTTCTACCTCCAATCACGACGCGAGTGGGACGAACGATACGGCGATCTCGTTCTCGGAAAACGTAACTGGCAGATCACATCCGCCGGCCTGATGCTCCTGAGCCTCGTTCTCGCGGTCGGCATCGTGTGGATGAGCGCGCGAACCAAAGTGATCCCGTTCGTGGTCGAGGTCGACAAACTCGGTTACGCCATCACCATACCGACCGCGCTCGCCGCTATGCGACAACAGCGCGGTAGCGCGCTTCAAATGCCTGATTTCAGAAATTGCAGCATCAGACGGTTCACCAGCGCGGGTTTTTCCTGATGCACGAAATGACCCGCGCCGGGCACCACTTCGATTTTCAATCCGCGCGGAAAGAGCGCCTCCATTCCGATGAGCAGCTCCGCGCCGATGCATCCGTCATCGCGCCCGTGAAACATCAGAGTGGGAACCTCGATTGGCGCCGCCATCGCGGTCGCGATCGCGCTGGGTTGCGCGGGCAGTTTCAGCGCGGGCCCGAGCGTAGCGCGATAGTAGCCGATCGCGGCTTCGAGCGTGCCTTTGGCGCGGAAGCATCGCTTGAGCGCCTCCATTTCCTCGGGCGTCCATTTCCATCCCGGCGACCAGTCGGCCCACATCTTTTCGAGAAAGGCGAAATCGTTGAAGCTGACCGCCGCCTCGGCGATCGCAGTCTGGAAAAAGAACATGTACCAGGACCGCCGCTGCTGCGCGTAATTGGTGACCAGGGCCTCGAAAAAACTTGTTCCATAGGGAACAGCCGCAGTAATTAATTTTTGCACGACATTCGGCGCCTGTGCGGCGGCGCTGTAAGCGGCGACTGCGCCCCAATCGTGGCCAAAGATGATCGCCTCCTTGTAACCGAGCGCGTCGATCAGGGCGAGTGCGTCCTCCGACAGCACCGGCGAATCGTAGCGTCCATCTGGCGCTGGCTCGGTCGGCGAGTAACCACGCATAAAAGGTGCGACGGCGTGATAACCGGCGTCGGCGAGCAGCGGCAGCTGATTGCGAAAAGAATAGGCCGTATCGGGAAATCCATGCAGGCAGAGCACCAAAGGCCCTTTGCCCATCTCGAGGACCGTGAAGTTCATCTTCGACGCCCGCACCACTCGCTCTTCAAAATGTGCCGCCATATTCCCTCTGCTTTCTGACAGGTTCTAAGCCTGATGATTTCGGCGCGACGATGAAAGTTGCGAAGAAAGTCCAGAATCGCCGTACCGATCTCATAGCCCGACATTTCTCGACTCACAACGATCAGATGCATCTCCAAATGAGCCAAGATTCGACGGCCGAATCTCTCGTTGCTGAATGCATCTCGATATAGCGGACTGCTACGCCATCCTGTATTGTGTCAGGCCTCGACGGCAAGCACATTCGCTCTCCCGCTTTCGGTTCGAAAGCCCCCAAGTGAAAATGTGCGGATGCCGGCCGCCCGGATGTTCATGGGCACTCGGGCTGCCGCAGCCTACTTTTGCGCACCGCCAATCAGGTGTGTGCGCGAGTGTGGGCCGAGAACAAAGGTTGGAGCGACGAATGGCGATTGCAAATACGACAGCGCGCGCGCAAGGATTCTCTCCGGTGGAACGCCCGTGGGAACAGCCGTGGTATGCGGCATCGGGCACTGACATCGGAGTATTTGGGTGGATAATGCTGATCCACGCGACCGCGCTGGTCGGGTTGGTAATGTATCCGATCCCGGGGTGGCCGGTGTTCCTAGGCGCGCTTGCGCTCGCGTTCATCGGCGGACTCGGCACCACGGTCGCTTATCATCGCGCGATCGCGCATCGCTCGGTCACCCTCAATCCGTGGGCCCGCGGCGTGCTGACCTTTGTTGCGATGTTCAATGGATCGGGGGCGCCGGCCTCGTGGGCCTCACGCCATCGGCAGCATCATGCGCAAGCCGATACCGCCGATGACGTTTCGAGTCCAATCTTCGGTGGATTCTGGTGGGCGCATCTCCGGTGGCTCTGGCAGACCGGACCTTCACCGATGGACCACTACGGCCGTGACTTGAAGGCGCCGAGCTACATCGTATGGCGCTACTTTCAGATTCCGATCCTCACGCTCTCATATCTCGGGCCTCTGTATTTCGGTTTCGCAGCATTTTTCTGGCTCGGCGCGATTCGCCTGTGCTTCGCGCTCCATGCGCAATGCTTCGTCAACAGCGTTTGTCACACCGAACCCGGAATCGTCCCTGGTGAGGATTCCAGCCGCAACGTCCGATGGCTTGGCCTGATGCATCTGATGCAGGGCGAGAACTGGCATCGCAATCATCACTCGCGGCCGGGATGGGCCCGGCTCGGATGGAACTGGCGCCAGCCCGACATCGGCTACCTCACGATCCTCGCGCTCGAGAAACTCGGACTCGCGTACGATGTTCGCGACGGCAGGCCACACGCTAATCCGAGCGGCCGCGATTCGCTCGACACTGGACGCGACGCCGACGCATTAGAGCCCGCCGCGTAGTAGCAAAGCGCCCGCCATCAGAAAAAAGGCGGCCGAATCGGGCCGCCCGGTTGGAATCGCGAATCAGGACTTTACTCGGGCACTTTCGATGCGAGATTCAGCAGTTCCTGCAACGTCTGATTGAAGCGATAGAACTTGTCCTCGCGCAGCTGATCGGTCGATTCGAGCCACAGCTCCTCGCCCACCAGCGCCAGCGAACTCAGCGTATGCCGGAGCTCTGGGCGGCCGTGCTCGGCGATCTCCTGGAGCATCCGATCCCAAATCTCGCGCTTGCCGCAAATGACAAAATCCGGATCGAACTCGTTGAGGTCGGCGATCGGCTTCACCTCGCTTAGCTGATAGCCGTCGATCGTCAGCCCCACAATTCGATCCCCGCCGTTCGAGTTGTTGTCCGGAATAATCCGTACGGCGAAACGCGTCTCCGCGTAGCCGAGCCTTCGGAACAGTTCGCCCTCGGTCTGCATGAGCTGACCGAGGGTCTGAAACCATCGAGCCTCCGGAAAAGACGGCATCAGGCAGCTTCCACAAGCTTGTTGAAATCCGTCGGCAGGATACATCGCGGGCGGCGATCGAGGCCGGCGGAGTCGCATCGCTGCAGATACTCGTGCACGATTCGCCGCCACAACTGCGACTGCATCTCCATGCCCTTGTCGAAATTCTTGATTCCGCCGCCCATCAGGATTGCCATCGGCTCGACTGCCTCCGGCACGCTGAAGGTCTCGAGCAGAATCCGCTCAGCGTCGTCGAGTTGGTCGTGAATTTCTTCGGCGACCGCAGGGTTGGCCTTCAATTGCGCCCGCAGATGCATCGTGCCGTAACCGACGTGGCGCGATTCGTCCTGCATGCAGCGGCGGAAGATTTCCTGATCGACGCGGCTCGGCGCGATAAATTCGCCCTGGCGGAACAAGGTCAGCACGAAGCCCTCGCCGAGCAGATGGAGCCGGCCGGTCTGCGCCGAAAAACTGGGCGCGTCGAAAATTTTCTTCAACGACAGTTCGCTGAGCGCGCTGGCCTTGCCCAATCCGCCGCCGTTGGCGAGCGCCCGTTTGCGGAACACGTCCATGTGACGCGCTTCGTCCATCGCCTGGGTCGCGAGAAACATCTTCACTTCGAAGAAGTCCTGATTCATCTTACTCATCCACCGCGTCGGCGCGTCGGCGGCGATGAATTCGACTTCGGTCAGGAAGGTGCAGAGCTGACACATCGCGCGTTCGAGATCGTCGGGCAGCGGCTTGAGTTCCGCCCAGGGAATATCGCGCGCTGAACTCCACTGCCGCGCGACTGCCTCTTCGTAAAGCTCGGCTGCGTTTTCCGCCCAGCATTCCGCTTTCTCGTTGATCGTAAAGCCGAGCGACGGCAGCTCCTCGACGATCGTCGCGCCACGAGGCGCCATCGAGCGATGCGCTCCGCCGTGTTCCGGCACCACGCCGTAGCTGCCAATTTCGATATCCTTCAGCCGCAGACCGAGGTTGCCCGGCTTGGCGCGCACGCCCCATTCCCCCATCTGGTTCATCCACTCCAGATCGGGCGTGCCACTATCGTAAAGCTTCTTCAGATAGACCGAAGGTTCGAGCCTTATTTTGGCGTCACAGCCGATTCGTTCTTCATCCTTGATATGCACCTGAGACATCGACGGCCTCCTGGCCTGCCGATCGGATTTTGCGCCGCGCATCACGCACGCGGTCGAGGTCGCACCGGTCGGCGGCTGTTACCTAAATTCGCTATCAGATGCATTTCTGCGTTGTCAATCAGCAAGGTCGCGCGGCTCGCTTTCGATGCGCGAATCATCAGACCGTGCGTTTACATAAATCCGCTGCGATGCTTTGTTGGCGAGAGAAAGCTCACAGCTCGGCTCACTCCAGTTCAACCGGCGAGGTGGTTTGCGTCATGTCGATACTTTCAGAATTCAAAGAGTTCGCAATCAAGGGCAACGTCGTCGATCTGGCGGTGGGATTCGTAGTCGGCGCCGCATTCGGAAAGATCGTCACGTCATTCACCAGCGACATCCTGATGCCGCCGATCGGGCTGGTACTCGGCGCGGTCGATTTCTCGAATCTGTTCGTCAATCTGTCGTCGAAGCATTACCAGACAATCGCGCAGGCCAAAGCGGCGGGAGCGCCGACCTGGAACTACGGATTGTTCCTCNNGATCATCGCGTTCGCGGTATTTCTGATCGTGAAATGGATGAACATCCTGACTCGCTCGAATCAGCCGAAAACACCGAATACCAAGAACTGTCCGTATTGCATGACCGCGATTCCGCTCGGTGCGACGCGCTGCCCCCATTGCACGTCGGAATTGAAGGCCGCATGAGGTAGCGCGATGGCGATTGAACTGTCTGCGGTCGATCATGTGTACCTTACGGTCTCGGACTTCGCGCGCGCGGAACAATTCTACGATCGCGTGATGGAAGCGCTCGGCTTTCACAAAAGCAGCAGGGCGATCGCCAACGAGCCGCACTGCCATTACTACAATCGCCAGTTTCAGATCACGATTCGGCCCGCGCGTTCAGCAGGCGCGCGCCACGATCCCTATGCGCCCGGCCTCCATCACCTGAGTATGCGCGCGGCGGACAATGTGACTGTCGATGAAATAGCGCGCACGCTGCGTTCGCTGGAATCGAGTGTGAAGGCCCGCGGCCTTGTCCGGAGTATGCGCCGGATTACTATGCCTTGTTCTTCACCGATCCCGACGGGATTCGCCTCGAGGTGATGAATCATATCGAGCGCCGTCGAACGATTGCTGCAAGGTGGAACGAACTCGAAGGATTCGTCGATCCGCTCGACCGGCTATTGCAGAAGGATCGCCAGTAACGCGAACAGCGCCGCTATCTAATCGCCGGTCTGTGCGACCTCCGCGATCGCCTTGGCCGCGCGCTCGATGATCTCGTTCAGCAATTCGTCACTAGTGACCGTCGAAAGCGCGATCAGCCCACGCGGCGCCAGGAACAAGCCGTTGTTCAGCGCTGCCAGATGAAAGTTGCCGATCGCGCGAGCGTCCTCGCGCGCGATCGTCGCAGCCGGCGGCTCGCTCAAGAAAAAAATATTCATCAACGAGCCGGCCAGCCGCACCGAGAATGGCAGCTCTGCCTGGCGTGCGGCGCGCGCGAGTTCCTCGGCGAGCCGCTGCGCCTGCCGATTCATCTTGTCGATTCGCGCTTGGGTCAGTTCGCGTACCGATACGACGCCCGCCGCGCAGGTTACCGGATTGCCATTGAAGGTGCCCGAATGCCAAAGCGAACCGCGGTTTCTCGGATCGAAGGTCGACATTACTTCTTCGCTGCCGCCGATTGCTCCCACCGGAAATCCGCCGCCGATAATTTTTCCCATCATCGTGAGGTCGGGCCGCACATCATAGATTTTCTGCGCGCCGCCTTCGTTCAGTCTGAGTGTGATCACTTCATCCAGCACGAACAGCGCGCCTGCGCGATGCGCCGCCTCTGCAACCCGCGCGAGAAACCCCGGCGGCGGCTCGACCACGCCCGCGGAACCGAGCACCGGCTCGAGGAAAACCGCCGCGATCTCCGAGCCGCGCTCCGAGAGTAGCGCGTCGAAAGCCGTCGCCTCGCCGAAATCCGCGAGCATGGTGCGCTCGCCGTCCTGGCCCGCCAAACCGACTTCGAAATCTTCGTATGATCCGTGATAGCCGTACCGCGCCATCAAGATGAGCTTGCGCCCGGTGAGCCGTCGCGCGACTTGCGCCGCGAGCATCCCGGCCTCGGTGCCCGAATTGCAAAACCGCACTCGCTCGACCGATGCGACTCGCTCGCAAAGCAAAGTCGCGAGTTCGATTTGTGCTTCCGAACGCGCCGGCCACGCGCTACCGCCCGCGATCGCCTTGCTCACCGCCTCGACGATCGGCGGATACGCGTTGCCGTGAACCAGGCTGGTGTAATTGCCGATCAAGTCGATATACCGGTTGCCATCTATGTCCCACACGAACGCGCCTTCGCCGCGCGCGAGCGTGAGCGGGTAGGGCCGATAGAACGTGGTCGTGCGAGTATCGCCGCCCGGCATCACCCGCTCGGCCTGCTTGCCGAGTTCGGCCGATTTCGCACTCGCGCCGCGGTAGCGTTCTTCGATGCTGTTCATCATCTCCTCCCCCAACCGAAAGTAGCATTCTATGTCAGCGTGTCTAGCCGTCGCAAAATCGACGTCGAGCGGAAACGATTCGTCAGCTATCCGCATTTTCGACGTGTTCCGAAGACGCGATCATTTGACGGCCGCGATCGCTTCCATCTCCACCATCAGGCCGTCCACCGCCAGCGAGGTCACGCCCACCAGGGTTGAGGCCGGCGGCTCACCGGCGGGGAAGAGTGACGCCCGCGCTTCGCGCATCGCACTATAGTCAGACTGCTTGTAGTTAACGATGTAGGTATTGGTTTTGACTATATCTGTGGGAGTGGCGCCGGCCGCTGCGAGGGCAGCCTTCAGATTAGCGCCGGCCTGCAGGATCTGCGCCTTCAAGTCGCCGGGCCCGACCAGCTTGCCTTCCTTATCAACTGCAACTTGCCCCGAGACGAAAACCATCTTCGCCGCGCCGCTAACGGTCACGACGTGAGTGTATCCTCGCGGCGTCATCAGCGTATCGGGGTTTATATACTTTTTTTCCATGTCGATTCTCCTTTCGTGCGCGACTGACTATTCGAGTTTCATGTTTTTTCGTTGCCGTACTTGAGCACCTGCACTTTTTCGACGGTAATCAGACCGGAGTTGGTGCCCATCATTCCATCCAGCACCGGCAGAAACGCGTCGATCTTTTCCTGGCTATCGACGATCTCGATGATTACCGGCAGATCGTCCGACAGCCGCAAAATTTTCGCTGAGTGAAGCTGGCTGGATCGGCCAAACCCTAACGGACCGCGGAGCACCGTCGCGCCGCCGATACCAACCTCGCGCGCCTTCAGCACGATTGATTCGTAGAGTGGCTTGCCATCGAAGCGCGCGCTCTCGCCGATGAAAACCCGGAGCAGTACCGCATCTTTTGGAATCTGCATCGCTTCACTCACCGGTTAAGGGTTGCGGCCACAAAATGACCGAGCCAGACGAAGGTCAGGCATAGCACCACCGAGCCGACCGCGTTCAGCAAGGCCGGCATCAACTCGCCGTCGCGAATCAAGTTGAGCGTCTCGAGCGAGAAAGTTGAAAACGTCGTGTAGCCGCCGCAGATCCCGACCATCACGAATTGCCGCGCCGGCGTGCCGACCATGAGTCGCCCGTCGGGGCCGGTGAAGGTCGCGAAAAATCCAATCACGATCGAGCCCGTAACATTCACGAACATTGTGCCGTACGGAAATGCGCCGTCGGAGAGCGTCGCAATTACACCGGACGCAAAATATCGCGCCATCCCGCCGAGTGCGCTGCCAATAGCGATCAGCAAATAAGCAAGCAACTCGAAACCTCCCGATGTAGCCGTCAGATCTTAGCGATGCCGCGCCGCACCTTTGAATGCCCGGCAACGACTCCATATGCCAACAGATGATCCACCAGCAGGTGAAGATAGACGAGTCCGGCGTACGGATGCCACCGGCTGAGCAGCCGACGCACGCTGTCATAGTTCGGTTCGTCGGTCGCACCGAGCCAATTGAACAGCGCATTGCGCCCGCCCACATCATCGCCCGGAAAAATGTTGATCCGGCCGGCGCCTCGCAGCAGCACGTATTCGGCGGTCCATCGGCCGACTCCGCGAATTTCCTGCAGGCGAGCGATCGCGGCGGCGTCGTCGAAGGTCGTCAAATATTCGAAATCGCGATTACTGGGATCGATCGCCAAACGCGCGAGATCGATCAAGTAGTCGGCCTTTTGACGGCTCAGGCCGAGAACGCGCAGCGATTCGCGATCGGCCCGCGCAATGTTGCGGGCAGTGGCGAAGGAATTCATTGTCATACCGCCGACGCGACGCGTTTCTCCGTATGCCTTCGCGATGCGATTCAGCACGTGCATCCCGGCACTCAGCGAAACCAACTGGCACGCGATGGCATTCGCGAACGCCTCGAAGAATGTTGGAAAACGCACGGGCTTCATTCCGCGCAAGCGCTCGACCAGCGGTCCGAGGATTTTGTCTTTGCTTGCGACGCGATAGAAGCCGGACAGATCGTGCTCGAGGCCGAGCATCCGTACGATCGTGGCAGCCGCCTCCTTCTTCACCTCGTTCGGCGCGCGCGCCGTGAGCGTTACTTCGACTTGCGGGTGATCGCCGCTACGAACTTGCTCAACCGCAATTCCGACCGACGCACTATCAAGTATCAGGACGCGTCGCCAAATCGCATCATCGAACCGATCGACCAGATTGTGCGCCCGCCGACGGAGTGCCCAGACGGTCAGATCCAATCTGAATGGCGGCGTCGCTTCGAGACTAAAGGTGAGTTCAGGCACACCCGAACCGATGCGAGCGCAGGCAGCCGCCACCAAAGCTCGCGATCTCAGTCGTGCCCGTTGATTCCAATCTGATGCTCGATCGCGCGCACTCGGCGAATTATTTCAGGCAGCCGCGTCAGCACCACCGCGTACCTGCGAAACTTGCGCACATCGACCGCCGGGATGCCGGAGACGACGGAGTCATCCTTCAAGTCGTTGTGGATGCCGGCTTTCGCGACCACCATCACGCGGTCGCCGATTTTCACATGATCCGCGCATGCCGATTGTCCGCCGAACTGACACCACTTGCCGATCTGCGTCGAGCCCGCGATTCCGACCTGCCCCGCAAATCGCGAGTACTCGCCAATCTCACAGTTGTGACCGATATGCACCAGGTCATCCAGCTTGACGCCGCGATGCAAGATCGTCGCGCCCATGGTTGCGCGATCCACCGTCGAGTTCGCGCCGATTTCCACGTCGTCCTCGATGATCACGCTGCCGATCTGCGGAATCTTGATCAGGTCGTTGCGCTCTTCGACAAAGCCGAAACCGTCCGCACCAATCACCGCGCCATTCAGAATCGTGACGCGATTGCCAATCGAGGTTCCCTCGCGAATCGACACCTGGCTGTGACATATGAATCGATCGCCGATCCGGACTTCAGGATAAATCGTAACATTCGGATGAATGATCGCGTCGCGGCCAATCGTCACGCCTGACCCGATCACGGTATGCGCGCCAATCGAGGCATTCTCACCAAGCTTCGCGTCGCGAGCGATTTGCGCAGTCGGATCGATTCCTGCGCGCGGCCGATACGCCGGAAAAAAAATCTCCAAGACGCGCGCGAAGTCGGCATAAGGATTGGCGCTGATCAAGGTCGAGCATTTTGCACCGGCTGCGAGTTCGGCAGTCGTGATCGCGGCGGATACGTTTGATTGCAACGCGGGCGCGAACTTGGGCGTCGCGACGAAAATGATCATGCCCGGCGCTGCCGCTTCAGTGGGCGCGGGCGCGAAAATCTCGACGTCGCCATCGCCGCGCAGTTCGAGCCCGAGTTTCGACGCGAGGTCCTTAAGTTTCATGAAGCTAACTCCGTTTCAGACCTCTAGGTCGATACCCTGAGCGAGCGCATCGCGTCGGCCAATTCCTCGGGTTCGATTTGCGTCAAACACCGGTAGTGCCCGAAGCGGCAAGTGCGCGCGAGGCACGGACTGCATTCCAGCTTGTGGTAGATGACACGCGCGCGATTTCCAACCGGGCTCGTGCGGCCCGGATCGGTCGAGCCGAAAATCGCGACCGTCGGGATACCAAGCGCGCCCGCAAGATGTGCGCATCCGGAATCGTTGCCGATGAAGCTGTCGCATAGCGATAACAGTGCGACCAATTCACCGATGGTCGTCTCGCCCGCGGCGACGATCGCACCAACGCCGCTCGCGGCTGCGACTTCTTCGCACTTGGCGCGTTCGCTCGGCGCACCTACCAGCACCACTTCCGCATGGTCGCGCTCGGCGAGCAGATCGATCAGCGCGCCATAACGCGCCGCTGGCCATTCCTTCGCGGGGCCGTAAGCTGCTGCCGGCGCGATCGCGATTAGTTGCGAATCCCGCCGCTTGCGATTCGCCAACAACCATTGCGCCATCTTCTCGCGATGCGGCTCGTGATCGTCGAGCGCAACGTCATCAACCGCAGAGACGGCGCCGATCGTCAGCCGCACCATCGAAAGCCAGTATTGCGATTGATGACTATTCATCGCGTGCCGCGGTGGCGTGGCCTTATGCGTCAGCATCGCGCCGCGCGCATCTGCGACAAAACCGGCACGCCGCGATATTCCCGCCATCGTGATCCACAGCGCCGACTCGAAACTATTCGGAAACAGGACGCCGAGATCAAATTGCCGCGAGCGGATCTCCCCGATGATCCTGCGGCGATCCATGAAGCCCGACACTCCGCGTCCGACGGAGTAGGGGATGACCTCGTCAACCCACGCGATGCCATCGAAGAAGCTCGCGAGTTCCTTTTTGACGAGTACCGCCAGATGAGCGGCTGGCCACGCGTGGCGAACTGCCTGGAGAGCCGGCAGACTCATTACGAGATCGCCGAGCCAGTTCACTTCCTTGACGAGAATGCGGCGCGGCTCCGGATCCAGTTTGCGTGCGGACGAATTTCCGCGCGAATCATCCGGCTCATGCGCCAGTTTATTTCCGGATTCCAACCTTGGATGCTCCCGCTGCGATTCCATCATGCGCGGGCAGTCAAATAAATACGGCACGGCCCCAAGATCGGGCCGCGCCGCACAAGCGCAGATCTGCGAAATCGCACGCCTGGAAGAATTCGATCCTAGTTCTTCAGCGCCGCGATCACGTCGTTCACGATCGCGTCGGCCTTCGCGCGCATTTCTTCATCGTTCGCGTCCTGGATCGGATGCGGCACGAACACGCGACGGACTTCCGGCAATCCGAGCGCATCGGCCTGACGTTGCGCGGCGTCGATGAAGGTGTCCGACGCGATTACCACCGAGGGCTTGCTATTGATCTCGAACCATACTGAATCGTGCACACTGCACGTTGTGCAAGACCCTCAATCGGCTAGCGCTTCGATAACGAAGTCGCTTTCCTCCGCGATACGGCGGCGCAGATCGTCGGGCGCCGGCTTGGTGAAAGTTGGTTNNATCAGCACGTTGCCGCGCGGCTTCGCGATATCGAGCAGCGCGATGCGTCCGCGAATCGAGTCGGTGCGTTTCGCGAGCATGCGCCGAATCGGCACGCGCTCGTCAGTTGGATCGATGATCACCTGTTTCATGGCACCTCCTGAATTCGCCGGCTGACGCTCGATGACCCCATCGGGCCCGAGACCCATCCTGCGAAGACGGCGGAGAACTTTCCAGCCTCGCCGCCTGCGACGATAATATTGATATTCTCCGGCTTGCGAAACTTAGGAAGTTTCTGCGCGAGCTGCTCCGGCGTCGGATTCGTTAAGCCGAGCGCTTTCAGCGGCACGCCTTCGCCGCTCTCGGCGTCCGGAATTAGCTCTCGAATCGGCCGTGACGTGACCTGCTGGATGCGCGCGCGAACCTGCGCCTTGCTCCATTTGTCGCGCGCAATCGTGTCCACATGCTCGGGCGATACGATCAACAGGATCTCCCCGCTGCCGTGCTGCTTCGGATGCCAGCACGCCTCAAGCCCGAGTCCGATACTGCCGACCAGCGCGTGCGCCGTGCGCGATGTCTGATCCGCAATCTGTCGCGAACCCGCCTCGAGTCCGAACACGGTCACGACGTTCTCNNCGCTCGACGTGCAGCGGTTCCCACACGCTCCGCTCTTCCCATTCGGCGAAGCAGGTGGTGAATTTGCCGATTGCGCCCATCGTCGATCGCTCGATTTCGCCGGGCCGTGCCCCGCCGACGTTGCGCAGCACCAGCTTGAGCGCTCGACCGATCGTGGCGTTGGCGCGATTACCGTAGCCGAGCGCCATCATGCCCATGTTCATGCCGAGGCGATGCCGAATCGGACCGTTGACGACCATCACCGGCGTCGCGCCCCAGGTCGTCGCCATCACGCCGTGGATATTGAACTCGTCGGTGCAGACTGCTTCGAGCGCGGCGATCACTACCGGCAGATATTCCGGCTTGCAGCCTGCCATCACTGCGTTCACCGCGATTTTCTCGACCGTCACCGGCGCGAGATTCGGCGGCACGGTCGCGATCACATCGCGCGGATCGCGGCGCGTCCCGGTGAGCATGCGCATCACGCGCTCGGGCGTCGGCGGCACGACCGGCAAGCCGTCGGTGAGTCCGCGTTCGAACATGAATTCGAAAACGTCTTCGGAATCGCCGAGCTCGATTCGCCGCGCCGTCAGAAATTCGCCGCGTGCTTCCGCCGCGAGCCGCTCGGCAATCTCCGGCTCGACCGACTTCGAGCCGCAGCCAGGCCGCGACTCCGGGTATTCGTTCCAATTGATCGAAGGCGCGGCCCTGCCGGAAATACGACTCAGTTCAGTGAACATGTCGCGCCAATCATCGCGGCCGAAGCCGATGAAGCGCCGCGATTCGACGCCGTGCGCATCGGCCAAAATGATCGTCGGCACCGTGTCGAGATCGTATGCGAAGGAAACCTTCAGCGCGGAGTCATCGAGCATCGGTACGCTCAGCGCATAGCGCTCGACGAGCTTCGCGTTTCCCTCGGCATCCTGCCCGATCGCCAGCACGTCGAGTTTGGCGCCGAATGCGCGATGCGCCGCTTCGATCAGCGCCATGCTCAGTCCGCAGGTGGGGCAGTCTTCTTTGATGAAACACAGCAACGCCGCTCGCCCGGTCGGAAACGAGCGTTCGACGCTCGCGGCGTCGAGCAACTTGAACGATGGAAGTGTGTTTGCGGCGGTGTCCGGCATTTTGCGACGCAGCGCGATGCGCGATCGCTACAATGCTACATCCGTCACGTCCCCGTCGAGCGCACGAGCGTGTCGAACCGACGCTTTGGACTAACTCGAATGCGTATTGTCGTAGTCGGACAAATCTAAAACGTCGCGAACAGCCGTCGCTACCTTGCGCATTGTGTCCGATCTTAGAGTTGCGAGCGGACCGTCGATCAGGCGCGCATTGTCTATCGCCCGAATTTGATCGACCAGCAGGTCCGAGTCGTGCCTAAGCCGATTCGTCGCAGTCACTCGAATGCGGAGCGGCTCGGCGTCTTCAATCAGATTGGTCGTCAGGGGAATTACCACGGTCGATGGATGGTTCGCATTTAGTAGCGCCTGAGATTGGAATATAAGCACCGGTCGCGTTTTTCCCGGCTCGGTGCCGCGACGAGGATTCAATCGCGCCAGCCAAATCTCTCCGCGACTACGCATCTGGATCGCGATCGATCTTCGCGAATTCCGCGTTTATGCGCATGCTTTCCCTGCGGACTTTTTTCGACGCGCGTTCGAGTCGCGCCGCTCTCGCCGCTGCAGCGGCATCCCGATTCATACGTTCGATTGCCCGGCGAATGTACTCGGCCCGGGAGATCCCGAGCGCCCTTGCACATTTTGCGCTCTGCTGGATTAATTCAATTGGCAGCTTTAATGAAATTGCTTCCATAGCAACACTTTACATCCTCCCAGCGGATATTTGCTAGAGATATCCACAACGGATATCTCAGTTGGTATCCGGCGAGATGCTTATTGAATCGGTGGTTGCGCTGCCGCGGCGCCCGATTCCGGAAGCAAAATGAAGCTGTGCTGGCGCGGTGAGTAGAACTCCGCCGACGACGTGATGTTCGAATTGGCGTCGATGCCGCCGGCGATCAGCACCTCACCGTCGGGGAGCAGGGTCGCAGTATTCTCCAGCCGCGCGACGTTCGTAAGTCCCGGACGTTTGAACTGATTGGTGCGCTCCACATAGACTTCCGTATCGCGCAAACCAACCACCGTCGGACCGTGTAGCGTCCATCCGCCGACCACGAGCACATTGCCATCGTCAAGCTTGGTCGCGGTCGCGAGATAATGCGGCGCGCCCATGTTCCCCGTCGGGACGAAGCGGTGCGTTTCAGGGTCGTAAATCTCCGCGGTATTGAGCGGCGTCAGGCCCGCAATATTGCCGCGAGAGCGGGACGTCAGCATCTGCCCGCTTTTGCCGCCGACGATCAGCGCGCGCCCATCGCTCAGCAGCACGGCCGCCGCGCCCACGCGATCGTTCACCATGTGCGCGCGCACCATGCCGAATCCGCCGGTGACGGGTTCGTACATTTCCGCCGTGTCATACGCGATATAACCGCCGGGGCGATCGCCGCGCCCACCGCCGGCGATCAACACCTTGCCGTCCAGCAGCAGCGTCGCCGTGTGCGCGATCCGCGGCTGATTCAGATGTCCCGCGCCCCTGAAGGCGCCGGTCACCGGATTGTAGATTTCCGCGGAGTCCATCGTATGCGTACCGTTGTCGCTGCCGCCGACGACCAGCACGCGGCCATCGCGCAGCATCGTCGCGGTATGCCCCTCGCGCGGCGTCGCCATCGAACCGGTTGCGGCGAACGTGCCGGTCGCGGGGTCGAAGATCTCCGCGCTGGCGAGCTCGGAGCGGAAGCCAATATTTTGCGCGCCGCCCGTGAGCAGGATGCGGCCATCTTGCAGCATCGTGATCGTCTGACCTTCGCGCGGCGCGGTCATGCTGCCGGTGGGTGAGAAAGTTTGCGTCGTGGGATTGTAGATCTCGGCGCTCGCGAGCACGCCATCGATTCTGCCGGTCGCAGTGCCGCCGCAGATCAGCACCCTGCCATCGCGCAGCCGAATCGCAGCCGCGTCGGCGCGCGGCGTGCTCATCGCGAGTGCCGCAACCTGAACGCCCTGCGGCGTCGTAGTGTAAACGGGCTGTTCGGAAATGTTTGATCCGCCGCAACCGCCCAATGCGACGGCGGCGATCGCCGCGACGAAGATTCTGCGCATCATCCTCGACAGGATGATCTAATGCTGCGCGCTCTCGCCCAGTGCGGCTTTCACCATCGGCTCGAGCTCGCCGCTTTCATGCC
>PNBD01000018.1 GCA_003135855.1 Deltaproteobacteria bacterium | reverse complement strand
GGCGGCCGCTATCTCGACGTGCTCGCCACCGTGGCTTACGTCGCGGGCGCCACCGACAAAATTCGCCTCGGCATTTCAGTGCTGGTGTTGCCGTATCGGCCCGCGGTCCTCACTGCGAAACAGGTTGCGACCATTCAGGAACTGTCCGGCGAGCGCATGATCCTCGGCGTCGGCGTCGGCTGGATGAAGCCCGAGTTCGCCGCTCTTGGCGCTGACATGCGCGAGCGCGGCGCGCTTAGCGATGAGACGCTCGCCGTTTTTCATCACCTGTTCTCCGCTGATGTCCCCGGCGCTTACAGCGGACCGTTGGTCCAGTTTCCGTCGTTCGTATTCCTGCCGCGCCCGACTCGTCCCCCACTCTGGATTGGCGGCAACGGTGCCGCTGCGATCCGCCGCGTGCTCAAATATGGTGACGGATGGCATCCGATGCTGCCCGCCGCTGAACTTAAAGCTAAAGTTGAAGAATTGCAGAAGCGCGCGCACGAAGCCGGCAAACCGCCGCCGGAAATCATCGTGCGGCGCGGATTGAGACTCGACGACGCCGAAAAAATCGCGGCGGCGCGCGCCCGGCTCGCTGCCGAACAGGAGGCCGGCGCGACCTACTTCATCCTGGACTTGGGCCGCTATCCCGACGAGCACTCGTTCGCCAAATCGATCGATGCCTTCATGTCAAAGGTGAAGCTCTAGATCCAATCGTCATTCCGCCTCCGTCATCCTGAGCGTCCGTGAATTTTTGGTGCGAGCGATTTCGAGACTCTTGTCATTCTGAGCCGAAGGCTGCGCAGGCGAAGAATCCCGGATCTTTTTCTTCTTGCTCGTCCGCTTCTTACTTCCGTCATCCTGAGCGGAGGCTGCCGGAGTCGAAGGATCTCGATCGATGCGCCGAACCTCTCAACAGCTGTCCGACGAAGGATCCGAATTCTTCTTCATGGCGCATTTTTTCTTCCAGCGCGTAGCGCGCATCTTTACCTAACTGCGATTCGGCCCTACGGCCCGANNCGGCTCCGCGTTGTCCCAGGAAGCCCGAAGAAATTTCTCTGCCTTGGTACCTTCGTGCCTTGGTGGTGAAAACCCGTCCTCCGTCATCCTGAGCGGAGGCCCTCTTCCCCTCTCCCAGTCCGGGAGAGGACGACGCCGAGCGACGCGTCGCGGCGAGGCGTCAGGAGAGGGTCCGCTGAGCGAAGCGAAGAAGCGGACCTTTTTTTCTTCTTCCTTGTCCGCTCCTTACTTCCGGTTTTGGAATCGCCAAATCGATCGATGCCTTCATGTCAAAGGTGAAGCTCTAACTCGCTGCCGTCAAATGACCTTCTCCCGCCGCAGCACTTCGATCTCCTCCGCACTTACGCCCAACACCTCCCGATAAATCCGATCGTTGTCGTGACCGACCGGCACCGAGCCGCGCACGATCTTTCCCGGCGTCAGCGAAAACTTTGGCGCGATGCCGATTCCCTTCACGTCGCCGACCTGCTCGTCGTGCCACTGCACGTGCATCTGCCGCGCGCGATATTGCGGGTCCTCCGCGATCTCCTTGCTCGACATGATTGGCGCGCACGGCACTTTGCCGACAGCCATCGCGTGCACGACTTCCTTCACCGTGCGCTCCGCGATCCACCCGCGCAGCATCGCGTCGAACTCGATCCCTTCGATCGATTCGAGCTGCGTCCGCGCGATCTCCCATTTCGGATCGTCCGGCTCGAGTCCGATCACCGTGAGCAGGCGCTTGTACACGTCGCTCAGCGCGCCCAGCACGATCCATCCGTCGCTCGCCTGGAAACTGTCGAGCGGTTGAAAACCCTGCGCGCGATTGCCCGAACGCTCGCGCACCACGCCCGCCTCGAAGTATTCCAGCATCGTGCCGCCCATCGTTTTGTGGATCGCTTCGTATTGCGCCACGTCGATCGCCTGACCCTTGCCGGTCGCGCGCGCATACGTGAGCCCCGCCAGCGACGACCACATCGTGAATAGCGCCGTCAGATAATCACCGGTCCACGGCGCCGCGCGCGTCGGCGGAACCGGGTCCGGAAAGCCCGTCTGATACATCATGCCCGCGACCGCCTGCCCCACCACGTCGTATGACGGCCGCGCGACGTAGTCCGGGTCGCCGCTCTGCCCGTAGCCCGAGACGTGCGTGATCACCAGCTTCGGATTGACTTTCCAGATCGTGGCGTCGTCGAGCTTCCACTTCGGATAAGTGCCCGGCTTCGAGCTCTCCATCCAGATATCGGCGCGCGCGATCAACTTCAGGAAAATCTCGCGCCCGCGCGCCTTCGACAAATCGAGCGTCACGCAAAACACATTGCGCCGCTCCTGGATCCACGTCGTCGCGACCGCCGTCTTGCCGTCTTTCGATTTCAGCTTGATTCCGATATTGCGCCAGCCGACGTCGCCGATTCCCGGCCGCTCGATCTGGATCACTTCCGCGCCCATCTCGGCCGCCAATTCGCCGGCAAACGGCTGCGCAATCAAAGTCCCGGTTGAAATTATCTTGACGCCTTGCAGCGGTCCGAATTTCTCAGCGACCAGACTCTCGTTCGCCATGCGTGCTCCCTTATTGCTCCTCGACTGTCCCCGCCGATGATGCCTTCAATAGCCGATACGGGCAACGCCCCTATACGACATTTCGGCCATTCGTGATTAGATTTTCCATAGTATTTTTGCGGGCTATTATAGAGAGCATTACCGCTCCGTGCCCGAGGTATGTTCGCCAGACTCGGACCCAGGTTTACATGGCGCCGAAATTGCTGAGTACGTTCAATAGTCATGTTCGATTCGATTAAAGCTTTACTGAAAGGCGGTTCTCTGGACCGCCGCGAACTCAAGTTCAAAGCGCTGGCGGGATTGGCCGGCGGCGCGCTCGGCTGGTTGCCGGTCGAGTTCGCAAGTCACAACCACACCCTGACCGAGCAGGTCACCACCGCCGAGCAGTGGGCCGCGACCATCGCGATGGTCCTGCTCTCCGGCCTGATCGGTGGATTCATCCTGGCCGCCGAGGGTCAGCAGCTCGAGTTCAATCGCGACACTCAGCTGCGCTTCGCGCGCGGCTTCGCCATCTGCGCCCTGCTCGCGTATTTCGGCAACTTGTATTCCAACGCGGTCTTCAGTTGGATTCTCGTCGCTGGCGGCTGGACGCTGAATCATCCGGGCTCGATGTTTTTCCTCGTGCTCGGACGCATCATCAGTTGGTCCATGATGGGCGCGATCCTTGGCGCAGGCGTCGGCATCGCGACCCTCGCCCTGCCCAACATCTTGAAGGGCGCAGCGGGCGGCGTAGTCGGCGGCTTCATCGGGGGCCTCACTTTTGATTTGATCAACGGCGTCACCGGCGGCGGCCTGATGTCGCGCCTGGTCGGCCTCAGCGCGATCGGCCTCTTCATTGGACTCTTCATCGGCCTCGTGCAGGAGCTCACCAAGGCCGCTTGGATCACCGTCGAGCAGGGACGCCTCCGCGGCCGCCAGTACCGCGTCGAGGGTGCCCACGCGACGATCGGCCGCGCCGAAGAAAATCCCGTCGGCCTGTTCGGCGATCCCTCAGTGCAGGCGCGTCACGCGGTTATCGAGCGCCGCGGCGCCGATTACGTGATCAAGAATCTCGCGGTGCAGGACGGCACCTTCGTCAATGGCAATCGCGTCGAGACCGTCGATCTCCACGACGGCGATCGCATTGGCATCGGCGGTTACGAAATGATTTTTCATCTGCGCGGCAGCTCGACTCCGGCGCGCCAGCAGGCGTCGCTCGCCGTCGATCAGGTCAATCCCGCGCACATCGCGAGCCGGCTTGCCGGCCTCAATGCCAACGTCGACGGCCCCTGCTTGATCGATTCGTCTGGCCGGAAATTTCCGCTGCACGCTGGTCAGCCGACCGGCATCGGCCGCGCGCTCGACAATGAGATCGTCGTGAGTCATTCGTCGGTGTCGCGCCATCACGCGAGCATCCAGGCGAGTAACGGCCCCTTCGAGGTCAAAGACCTCAACAGCCAGAACGGCACCTTCGTCCGCAATCAACGCGTGACCGCGGCGCCTCTCAGAAACGGTGATCCGGTCAGGTTCGGCGACGCGCCGTTCACATTCCGTGCCTGAAGAAAAACTCGAACAGCCGAGATTTTGTGCGCGATGCGGTCAGCCGATCGTCGTCGCCGATGCGCGCTTCTGCAAAGCATGCGGCGCGCCGGTCGCGCGTTTTCGTTTGCTCCGCCGCGATCCCGGCTATATCCCGATGCTCGCGCTCGTGCTCAGTATCGTCCCCGGCCTCGGCCAGATTTATCGCGGCAAGCTGTTCCGCGGCATCATGTGGTTCTTCGGCGTTACGTTTTCATACATGATTGGTGGACCTATCCTCGGCATCCTGATTCATCTAATTTGCGCGAGCAACGCGGCCTTCGCCGGCGCCATCCGCGAGGACGTGCTGATTGGTCCATCCGCCGAGTGACCGTGTACAATCATCTTTTCCGAGACCCAATATTGAAGCGATGTTGAGTCACTGCCCCGCATGATCCAGGCCAACACTATCATCGGCGGACGTTACCGCGTGACCAGGCCGCTCGGCGGCGGCGGGATGAAACTCGTTTACCTCGCCGAAGATTTGCGGCTCGCGTCGCGTCCGTGCGCGCTGGCCGAGATGGTCGACAGCTTCACCAGTCCCGACATGCAGAAGCAGGCCGTCGCGGCCTTTCAGCGCGAGGCCGATATGCTCGCGCAACTCAGCAACGAACATATCCCCCGCGTGTTCGATCGTTTCAGCGCCGAGAACCGTCACTACCTCGTGATGGAATACATCGACGGCATCACGCTCGAGCAAAAGCTCAAGGACAACGGCGGCAATCTCGGCGAGTCCGAAGTGATCGATATCGCGTTGCAGGTGCTCGATACCCTCGAGTATCTGCACAATCTCGAGCCGCCGGTGATCTACCGCGATCTCAAGCCGTCCAACGTGATGCTGATGCCGTCCGGCCTCGTCAAGCTGATCGATTTTGGCATCGCGCGCCTGTTTCAGCCGCTCAGCAATGCCACCATGATCGGCACCCAGGGCTACGCGCCGCCCGAGCAGTATCGCGGCAAGGTCGAGTCGCGCTCGGATCTCTACGCGCTCGGCGCCACGATGCATCATGCGCTGTCCGGCCGCGATCCCGCGCTCGAGCCTCCGTTCAGTTTTCCGCCGTTGAAAAGTCTCTGTCCCGGTGTGACGCCGTCGCTCGCCGACCTCGTCGATCAAGCTCTCAAGTACGATGTGGTTTTGCGGATGGCGGATGCGAACGAGTTCAGGCAGCGCCTGTTCGCAATCAAAAACGGCACGCCGATTTCGCCGGCGCCGATCCGCTCGCACAATTCCACCGGTCCCGGCGCAGAGCGTCCGCAAATGAACCTCCCGCTGTCGGGGCGGCAATTCAAGCAGCAGGCGGCGTCGCCATCGGCGCCGACGATGCTCTCCGACGCGATCGATACTCAATGCCCGCGATGCGGCCGCCAGATTCCGGTGGACTCAAATTTCTGCTCGTTCTGCGCGCAGGACGTGACCGGCCGTTTGCAAGCGCTCGAGTCCGCGCCGCCCGACGCGCAAACAATCTTTCTCGACGAACCCAGCGAGCCGATGACGTTCCCCGAGCACGATTACCGGAGTCGCCGACGCAAGCGGCATCCGGCCCGCACGCTGCTCTTCATCATCGGCGGAGCGTTCGTCCTCGGCTACTATATCTTTCGTCCGCTCGTTCCACCCGACACCGACACCAGTCCATTTCCGCCGCCCGATTCTGGTCCCAGCGCTCCCGATGCGTCCGAGCCCGCGCCTACCGAGCCGCGCATGGTTGCACTCCGCCGCGCGCTTAATGATCAGGGTTATCAGTCGGTGCATTTCAAGCTTCAGGGCGACACGATCATCTTGTGGGGCACCGTGCCAACCGAGGCCGATCGCATCATGGTGCAGACGCAGGTGTTCCTGGTCGCGCACATTTTCTCGCTCGAGGATCACCTACAAGTCCGCGACGCCTTCGCCGAACCCTAACCGTCGACTTCTAGGGCTCGACTTGTAGGGAAGCTACTCGCGTGACGGAGCCTTCGCAGCGCCTGGTCGCTACCTGTTGAAGGCCGTCGTCAGATTGCGACTACCATCCTTCGACGCCATCGAGTGCTCGAGCTTCGCCAGACGTTCCTCCAACTGTCCCAGCTTCTTAGCCTGTCGCGCATTCTTGCTGGTCTGATCGCTCAGTTCTTGCTTCTGCTTCTGCAATTCGTTGAGCAGCATCGAAGTGAGCATCGAGTAACGCACCGATTCAACCTTTCCATCTGCGTCGTGGACTACCAACTCGGGGTACACCGTTTCGACTTCTTCCGCGACCAGCCCGTACTGCTTGACCCCTTGCTCGTCGCTCTTGTAGCGGAAAGTCACCGGACGCAGCTTCATCAACCCATTAGTCGATTGGCCCATGTCGTGGATGTCTTTCTTATAGCGTGCCGATGACAGTACGACGCCAAGCTGTCCAGCATTACTGATCACCACATCGGTTCCCATTATTCCGCTGCCGGTGATACCTGCGATGTAAGTCGCCGTCTGCGTATTCTGCGCACCGAGCCGGATCGTATTGGCCTCGGCGGCGACACCTCCGTTACCGATATCGATGTTGTTGTCTCCAGTCGTAAGATTGAATCCGCCATAGACACCTACCCCGATATTATTCTGCCCGGTGGTGTTACTGTTCAGCGCCGCTACTCCCAGAGCGATGTTATTCATACCCGTGGTGTTGCTGTAGAGCGCGTGCAGTCCCGCGGCAGTATTGTAAACGCCGGTGGTGTTCGAGAATAGCGCGTTCATTCCAGCGGCCGTGTTGAAGAAGCCGGTGGTGTTCGAGGATAGCGCGTTCACCCCGGTCGCGGTATTGTTGTAGCCCGTGGTGTTGTTCACGAGAGTTCGGAATCCGCTGCCCGCATTGTTGCTGCCGGTGGTGTTCTGCTCGAGGGCGTTCATTCCGGTGGCGGTATTGGCCGTGCCAGTGGTGTTTTGGACCAGCGACTGAAATCCAGTCGCGGTGTTGTCGGCACCTGTGGTGTTCTGCTCGAGGGCGTTCGTTCCGGTGGCAGTATTGGCCGTGCCAGTGGTGTTTTGGAACAGCGACTGAAATCCGGTCGCGGTATTGTAGCTGCCCGCGGTGTCGGCGAAGAGGGCGTTGAAGCCGAGCGCGGTATCGTCAACGCCCGTCGTGGTGCTCGCCAGCGCCCCAGTGCCGAGTTGAGTGTTGCTTGGGTCGGCGGCTGCAATGCCTCCGCTGTAAAGTGCAACGATCAAAACCGTAAGAATCGCAAAGAAACAATAAGTCGCCGTCTTTTTCATCGATCGCTCTCCTGGCTGAGTGTTGAACACTTGATGTCCGAAGTCGGTTCGGAATCTAATCCCTTCAACACCTTACGTAAAGCTGTCTTGTAGGTACTAACTACCTTTTCTCAAAGGAGCGACGCTCTCAGCGGCTACTTACAGGTACCCGTAAACGTATTGATGTCGGGGTAGGGTTTTGTATAACCGTCCGTGAGTGCTTGCAGGAAGACAACGATCTGCGCTTCCTCTTGATCGCTCAAACCGAGATTGCCGAACGTCTTATCGACATTCTGTGGGACCTCAGGTCGCGGCCAGCAATCCACTTTCTCACGAGTGTTCGCCGGGCAGTGTCCCGATTCTACCGCGTATGCGTACTTATCACGCGTATTGTAGAAGTGAACCAGTTCTTTCAGGCTCTTGACGTAACCATTATGAAAGAACGCCTTCTGAAATAGCTTGCCTTGTCCCGGCTCCGTGGTGCATCCCGGTGGCGTCATCGCAACATTGCGCGCGGTAGCTGTCTGCATCTGACCGTCCGACACCGGCGCGAACTGTATCCAGTCGGAATTCGGATTGTTACCGGACTGACTTCTGAGGAACAGACCTAGACCTAAATCCGTGAAGTGAAAGCCCGATGGATTAGGAGTGAAGCCGAAGCTGTCCGGCTTAGTCTCGTAGTAGTACGCATCCTGACGATCCTTCGGGAGACCTAGGTTCGCCGAACCTAAGCAGGTGAACAAAGGCAGTGTGCTTGCGGCCGCGCTCTTATCGGGTGTCTGGTCCGCAGTTAGAGTGGACCCTCTCCCGTCGAGATGGCATGAATTGCAATTGGCTTTGCCGTCGAACAACTTGTAGCCAGCCATCTCGTCCGATGTAAACTTGTACTTGCGCGCTAAGAATGCGTCGAACTTCGACGAGAAGGCGCTGATGTCCGGTGAGCCTTCGTAGGCCGTGATCGCCTGCGCGAAGTGATCGAATGCCCAATTTGCGCGAGCGCGATCTTCCGCACTTAGCGGAACCGGGGTATTGCTGCCGCCCAACACCGCAGCACCTAGAGGCGTTTCGCAAATCTCTTCAGTCTTAGGTGGCCACTTGATCCCGAATGAGCCAGCGCCCCATACCTGCTCAAAGAGAGCTCGATACTTACTTTGAGAAAGCCGGAACACGGTGCACGCGACGTCGGGGAAACCCATCTCGTCGGGATCGACATCAGGATGCTGTGCCTGCTCGGCGTCGGCGCTTTGTAGCCTGTACCCGGTCGCGCGCGAATCCCAGAAGTTGCCGCCAAAAAAAGCGCTCTGCGCCCGGTTGTGATGAAGCACCGGGAAAAACGGTGAGTAGCTATATTCCTGCGGCTTCCGTTTTCCAAATCGATATTGCGCCGATCCGGGATACGCGACCGGCCCCAGGTTGATTGACGGGATCGGTCCGCTGAAACCGGCATACGGCATGTGACAGAAACTGCACGCCATGTTCTTGTTGACCGAGAGCGTCTCGTCGAACAGCTCGAGCTTGCCGAGTATCTGCATCGCCCTCGCGCCGGTGTTTTGAGCTGTTACCGGATTACCTGCCATGGTCGGAGCTCGCAGCGCGTGCCATTGTCCGAGCGCTTCATTTTCGACGAAATCAACTTCATGCCGGACTCTTTGAACCTCTGCATCCAGATCGGACGGGATGATTCCGGGCGGGTATGGGAAGTACTTTTGATCGCGATCATGAAGCCGGCTAGCTGACACCGCTGCGTTCTCGGCCGGCGCGAGCGTAGTGAAGACGAGCACGATGCCCACAATCGTTGCACAGACCACTGATAGCGCAATCGCTCTCCGCTCTGCCATGAGCTAACCTCGTCTCCTGAGGTTTTGAACTCTGATTCAGGCTCCACGCATACTCCAGACGGCCGGCCTTTGCACGGTTCAAGCACGAGTCTTAGCCTTAGGTAAAATCGCAAACCGGAATTTAATCCCATGATTGTCGATCTGCACGTCCACACCCAACTCTCCTCCGACTCCAACGTCGCCCCCGAGAAGTATCTCGAGGTCGCCACGCAGACTGCGCCGACGCTCGGCGCGATCTGTTTCACCGAGCATCGTCTTTTTCCGGCCGACCCCGCCCTCGACGCGCTCTACGCCGAACTCTCCGATCGTTTTCAGATTACGATCTTCAAAGGCATCGAAGCCGACACCGACCTTGGCCATCTCCTGATGTTCGGCGTGACGCACGAGCTGATGCGCCGATTCGATCTCACCTCGCGCATGCTCAAAAGCGAGCATCTGATTGAAGTCCTGCATCACGAAGGCGGCGTCGCGATCCCGGCCCACCCCTTTCGCGAATCGGGCTACGGCAATCTGCTCGATTCCCTGCTGAGCCGCCACGGTTCGGCGCTCGCGGCCATCGAAGTTTTGAATGGCCAGAACTCGCGCGACGAAAATTCACGCGCCGAGGATGCGGCGCTGAAACTTGGCTTGACCGCGGTCGGCGGCAGCGACGCGCACTTCGCCAGCGCGAAATGGTTCATGACCGTCGCGACCGAACTCGAGCGCGACGTCAAAACCGTCGAACAGTTGTGCCTCGAGCTCCGCGCCGGACGCGCACGCCCTTACGTTTTCCCCGGCAGTGGCTGAGCGATCGGCTCTTGCTGCACCGGCGCGGCCTCGCCGCCCGATTCCAGCGTGCGCGCGAATTGCCTGATATCCGGCGGCCGCCCGGCAGCCACGATCAGATCGCCTTCCTTCAACCGCCGATCCGGCGTCAGCGGCACGAAGCCCGCCTCCGGATCGCTCACGTCCTGCACCGCCAGCACCGTCACGCCGAAGCGCGCGCGCGGATCGAGTTGCCGCACCGTCTTGCCCGCCGCGCCCGCCGGAACCACCAGCCGCGTGACGCGATAACCCGTCGCCCAATAGATATTCTGATCGCGCGTCGCGAGCGTCGACAGCGAAACCGAAACGCGATTCAGCGCCTGCGCAATATGCTGCCGCGTCACCAGCCCGAGCAACTGCCCGCCAGGCCGGTCCACCACCGGCAGTTCGTCGAGCCCCTCGTGCTCCATCGTCTGGCTGGCCTCGTCGAGATTCGCGGTCGCGAGCACCGTCGGACAATTCGTATTCGCGATGTCGAACGCATTCACCAGCGGCCCCACTTCACTGCCGCTGCTCAATATCGCGAGCAGGTCGCGCGTAACGATCAGCCCCGAGAGGCTCCCCTCACTATCCACCACCGGCAGCGTCGATTGCGGCGTGTCGCCCGCGATTCGCAGGATTTCCGACAGCGAAGTGTTCTGGCTGGCGAACGTCACATTCTTGGTCAGCACCGCGCTGACCGGGATCAGCGTGAGCGCCAGCAGGTCCTGCCCGATTTGCAGCGTCTTGCCTTCGCGCGCGAGCCGGTACTCGTCGATCGATTCCGACACCAGCGCGCGCGACACCACCAGCGCCGTGATCGTCGCGATCATCGCCGGCAGCGCGATCGAGTAGCTGTGCGTCATCTCGAACAGCAGAAAGAGCGCTGTCAGTGGCGCGTGCGATGTGCCCGCCAGAAACGCGCCCAGTCCCAGCAGCGCGTACGATCCCCGCGTTCCCGTCAGCTCGGGCACGATTGTGTGCGACAGCCGCTGAAACAGTCCGCCCGCCATCGTGCCGATAAAAAATGTCGGACCGAACACGCCGCCCGGCGAACCGCATCCGAGCGACACGCTGCTCGCAAAAAATTTCGCGCACAAAAGCGCTACCAGTACCGCCGCGTCGAACTGCCCATTCATCGCCAGACTGATCACCGGGTAGCCATCCGAAAGATTGTTCGGCAGCCAGATCGCGATCACTCCAACCAGCGCGAGTCCCACTTCCAGCTTCAGCCACTGCGGCAATTTCCGTTTTCGAATCCAGCCCGCCGTCCCGTGAAAAAACCGGATGTATCCCGCCGCCAACGCGCCGAGCAGCGCTCCCATCAGGCCGTATGTCAGCAGCTCCCAATAGCTGTGCATGATGAACTCGGGCACGTCGAACACCACCGCGTTGCCGATGATTGCCCGCGACGTCACCACCGCGCTGGTCGTCGCGATGATCAACAATGTGAGATTCGCGACCTCGGTATGCCCGAGCAGGACGATCTCCTGCGCGAACATCAGCCCGCCAATCGGCGCATTGAACGTCGTCGCGATTCCGGCGCCCGCCCCGGCCGCGACCAGCACCTTCGCCCGATCCGGCGAAAGGTTTCTGAGCTGTGCGACCACCGAGCCGATCGCGCCGCCCACCTGCGCGATTGGCCCCTCGCGTCCTACCGACGCACCCGCTCCCAGCGACAGCGCCGCGCCGGCTGCCTTCACAAAAATCCAGTCGCGCTTAAGCCGGGCGCTGCCGAGATTCACCATCTCGAGAAAATTGGGAAATCCGTAGCCGAGCACGTCACCGGGATAAATTCGATCGAGCAACAAGATCGCCGCACCGCCGCTCATCAGCACGATCGGAATCAACGCACGATGCCATCCGCCGCCATCGATCCCGAGCGCCTGCCACTCCACGACCCGGAACAACCACGAGAACAGTTCGATCAGCTTGCGGAAACCTAAATTTCCCAGCGCCGCGAGGATACCGACGATCACCGCGAGCAGGATGAGCTGAACGTACTCAAACTGATCCGACCTCAGCCCGAATGTAGGTTTTTCCATCCGCCTGATTGCCGGGTGGCCGCTACCAGTTGTTACACGCCGAGGAAGCGATGCACGATCTTGAGAAACTCAGCCAGCCGATCGTGATGCACCCAGTGGCCGGCCTTCTCGACCGTCACCGACTCGGCATTCTTGAATGCCCCGATGCGCCCGTCTTTCACCCAATCGCCCGCCCACGATTCACTCCCGCGGATCAGCAGCGTCGGACACGTGATGCGCCCCCAGATATCCCGCGCGTCGCGATTGTTGAACATGTACGGCGACGTGGCGTGCACGTAGTTGTCGAACTTCCACGAATACGTCCCGTTCTCGTTGCGCCGAATTCCCCAAATCGTCAGATGCCGCGCCTGCTCGCGCGTGAGATGCGGATTGGCTTCCATCATCCGCGTGAGCGCTTCGTCGATCGACCTGTACTCGCGCACTTTGCGCCGCGCGAGGATCTGCATCTGCTCGATCCAGTTGTTCATTCGCTCATACGCGGGACTGTCTTTAATCATTCCCGGCGGCGGCCCCATCCCTTCGATCGAAACCACTCGTTTCACCGCCTCGGGATGCGTCCCGGTGTATTGCAGCACGATTCCGCCGCCGAGCGAGTGTCCGATCAACGTCGCCGGCTCTTTTGATACCGCGCTCATCAACTGCGCCACGTCGAGCACGTAGTCGATCATCGCGTAGCCCGAACCGACCGCCCAATCCGAATCGCCATGCCCGCGGAGATCCGGCGCGATGATATGAAAATGCGCGCGCAAATCCAGCGCGACCCAATCCCAGTTGCGGCAGTGATCGCGCCCGCCATGCACCAGCACCAGCAGCGGCTTCTCGGGATTGCCCCAATCGACGTAGTGCAGCTTGAGCCGCTGCGAATAAAAATAGTGCGAGGTCGGCCCGATGATGCTATCGGCCATCTGTCAGCTTCTCCACTGCTGAGCGTTGATCCGATTTTGACAGGGCTACAGCCCGTCCGCGAAATTTAGAGACTCGGATAAATCTCATCGAGCGCACCACGCGCGTTGCGAATGATGTACTCGATCTCGGCGTCGCCAATCGTGAACGGCGGCGTGATCATCATCGCATCGCCGCCCGCCTTCCCCGCCATTCCGCTCGCCGGATAGAAAAACAGTCCGCGCCTGACCGCCGCGCCCAGCACGCGATTGGTGACTTTCTTTTCCGGCGCGAACGGCACCCGCGTCAACTTGTCATGCACCAGCTCGACGCCCCAGAACATCCCGGTGCCGCGAATATCGCCGACCATCGGATGCCCCGACAGTTCCTCTTTCAGCGTCGCGCCGAGCCGCGCCCCAACTTCCGCCGCGCGCTCGACCAATCGTTCGTGCTCCATGATCGCCAGCACTTCATCCGCGACCGCGCACGCCACCGGATGCGAACTATAGGTATAAAACATGAAGTCGGCCTTGCCCCGCTCGACTTCCTCGACCATCGTTTCTTTCACCGCGATCATTCCCATCGGCATGTAACCACCGGTCAGCCCCTTGCCGCCGATCAGGATATCGGGCGTCACGTCCCAATGATCGACGGCGAATCGCCGCCCCGTGCGCCCGAAGCCGGTCATGACTTCGTCGGCGATCAGCAGCACGTCGTAGCGATCGCAGATCTCGCGCAGCATCGGCCAGTACTCTTTGACCGGTGGATACACGCCGCCCGACGATCCCATCATCGGCTCCGCGATAAACGCGGCGATCGTATCGGCCCCTTGATTCAGAATTTCTTTCTCGAGCGCCTGCGCGCAATCGATATCGCACTCGGGATACGTTTTGCCCCACGGGCATCGGTAGCAATAGCAGGTGTCGATCTTCGGCCAATCGATCAGCACGCTTTCGTAATCGGCGCGCCGTGAACTACCGCCCACCGAAAGCGCCGCTAACGAATTGCCGTGATACGACGGCTTGCGCCCGATGATCTTGTTCTTCGATTCTTTGCCGCGAACCTTGTGGTAGAGAATCGAGAACTTAAGCGCCGCTTCGACCGCTTCCGAGCCGCCGCTGGTAAAGAAAAACCGCGACAGCCCCGCCGGAGTCCACCGCGTCAGCCGCTCGACCAGCCGCTCGCGCTCCTCGGTCGTCCACACCGGCACCACGTAATCGAGCTTGCCGATCGCGCGCGCCGCAACCTCCGCGATCTCCTTGCGGCCCTGCCCGATATTGATCACCACCGCGCCCGCGCCGGCATCGAGGATCTTGTGGCCGTCGCTCGTATAGAGCCATGCACCTTCGGCGCGCTCGATGCGGATTGGGTCGTGCGGACCGCGCATGAACATCGGTGGAGGTTGTGGCATGGCTGAAATCTTAACTGTCTCCCCCCACCG
Source organism: Deltaproteobacteria bacterium (assembly GCA_003135855.1). Lineage (GTDB taxonomy): Bacteria > Desulfobacterota > Binatia > Binatales > Binataceae > Binatus. The sequence goes on along the minus strand of PNBD01000018.1, from coordinate 12,461 downwards.
CGAGCAATCCGATGCCCCGGCCCTCCGTGTCATTCTGAGCGCAGCGAGGAATTCCCAATCCGGGTTCCCTCGTCGCACGGCTCACTCGGGATGACACGGAGTGGCGCTACTTATCACGCGAAACATTTTTCCTGCTATTTTCTACCAGGGCGCAGCCCGCATCTTTACTCTCAACGCGAACCCTCAGCACCGCGCGAAGACTCCGGCTCACATTTTCTAACAGCGCGTAGCGCGCATCTTATCACCAATGGGAAGCCCGAAACTTGGCGGAGGTTTCGGAAATCTTTTTTCTGATCTTCCCCACTCTCCGCTCCGCTTACCGATCCGGATTGAACGGCGGATAGACCGGCATCGGCTGAGGCTCCGCGTCCGGCTGCTCCGGCGGCGCCTGCGGCGGTATCACCGGCCCGTTGTTGTCGGCATTCTGCTGATCGTCGTTCTGCTGCTGATCCTCCGCCGCGTTGTCATCCTGATCTTCCTGATCATTCGGTTGAGCGTTTTCGTCCGGCTCTTCCGGCGGCTGGGCGGGAGGTTCCTGCGCCAATTGTAGCAATGGCGTTGATACCACGATCGAATTCGCCGATGTGATGGCAGATATCGCGGCATCAGTGTGCGGCGCAGGCAGATGCGCTGGCGCGAGCATCAGAAAGAGCGTGGCGCTAATGGCGGCGGTGGGCAACATACAAATTTTCCCTCATCTCTTATTTATGCCGGTCGGCTGGCGACCGCTCTACAACACCGCGGCGCGCACTCGCGCCATTCGTGCGGCCAATGATTTCAGCCCGCGCACCATGTGCACGCCGTACCAATGCAAGTCGCGTCCGCTCACGATCAGCACGCGCCGGCTAAGCGCCGGCGGTAGCAATTTCTTCAGCTCGCCGACGTCGTCTTCGTCGAACTCGTACGGCTCGTCGGGCAGGATCACGATATCCGGACGGAGCTCCACTGCGTCCTCGAGCGTCGTCACCGGGTAGCGCTCCCCCGCCGACGCATAGACGTTGTTGTAACCGAGCATCCGCAGCACGTCATGCGCGTAGGTATCGCCGTTGAATGACATCCACGGCTTTTTCCAAATCGGACAGAAAACGCGCAACCGCAGCTTGCCCCAAACTCCGAGCGTAGCTTCGATTTCGCTGACGCACAGTGTGATTTGCTTCGCCAGGTTGGCCGCTTCCGGCTCGCGCACCAGCACCCGCCCGAGCCGCAGGATCGATTCGACCGCCCCCGGCACCGTCTTCGGATAAGTGGTGAACACCGGTATGCCCGCCGCGCGCATCCGCTCGACATCTTCGCGCCGATTCTCTTCGGCGTTGGCGATTATCAGGTCCGGCTCGAGCTGCGTGATCGCGCGGATATCGGGATTCTTGGTGCCGCCGACTTTCGCGATCGTAGCGACCTCGGCTGCCGGCTCGACGCAATACTTGGTGATGCCGACTACTTCGTCCGGCTTGAATCCCAACGCGAACAGCGTCTCGGTCCAACTCGGCACCAGCGAAATGATCCGCCGCGGCGGACGCGCGAGCTCCACCCGGAACCCCAGGTCGTCCGCTATCTGCACCATCGCCGCCATTTATTTCGCCGTCCGCTTCAAAATCGAATCGAGCTGTTGCCGATCGCTCGCCGAGATATGCTCGCTCTCACTATTGTGCGCCGGATTCGATTGCCCAGTCGATGCGCCCGACACCGCCGGCGCCGTCGTGTTGTCCTTCGCTTTCATCCGCGGATCGATTCTGGTCGTCATCGTCGGTAAATGTTCGGGCGAATTCTCGCCTTGCGGCTGCGACCGCTCCGCCGTTCGCGGCTCACTATAGTCGCTCGGCCCTGGCGGATGATCGGGCGCGCGATGCGCCAAATGATGCATCGCCGTCGGCAGCATGATTCGCCGCGCGAGAAAGCCGGTAATCAGCGCCGCCAGCCCGACTATCAGCCACACGCTGATACGACGGCGTTTCGGCTTCGTCCTGCGGCTCGACGCTTTGCGTTTTCGCGGCGTTCCCAACTCCACCCCTCGCTCACATCCATCTGCGCCTTTTTCGATGCTACCGGACAGCCACACCTAATAAAATCGCGCCGCACGCTAGTCTGCCCGTATCGAAGAAAAAAAACGGCGCATCGATCTGCTCGATGCGCCGTCGCTAATCACATCATCTGCACGCGAGCCGCGCGGCACTCGCGATCACGCCCGTCAGCCCTGCCCGGTCTGTCCGGTGCCCGGCTTGATCACCGTGTATAGCGTCGCGCCGCCACGCTGCACCAGCAGCAATGCGGCCTTCTTGGTGTTCTTCGCGTCCTTCGCCTTGCCGACGAACTCCGCCACCGTGCTGACCTTGTCGTGATTCACTTCGAGCACCACGTCGCCCGGCTGCAAGCCCGCATCCGCCGCGGGACTGTCCGGCGATACCCGCCGAATCACGACGCCCTTGTTCGCATCGATATGCAGTTGCTGCGCGATTTCCGGCGTGATGTCACCGACTTGCATTCCCCAATTGCCGCCCGGCTCCTCGGCCTTAGCCGTCGCAACCTGCGGTTCCTTGCGCTCGCCGACACTCACGTCGAACGTCATATGCTTGCCGTTGCGCACCACCTCGACCTGCACCTTCTTGTTGATCGGCGTCTGCGCGACCAGCGCCGGCAACTCATGCTCGTCATGCACCGTCTTGCCGTCGAAGGTGAGCACGATATCGCCGCGCTCGATTCCGGCCTTCGCCGCCGGTCCATCTTTGTCCGCGCTCGCGACCAATGCGCCTTCCGGCTTCGCGAGACCGAATGATTGCGCGAGATCGGCCGTCACTTCCTGGATCTCAACCCCGAGCCAGCCGCGGACCACGCGCCCATGCGCCTTCAACTGATCCATCACGTTCTTCGCCATATCGACCGGGATTGCGAAACCGATCCCGTTGTTCGCTCCGGTCCTGCTGTAAATTGCGGTGTTGATTCCGATCACCTGGCCGTCCGTGTTGAACAGCGGCCCGCCCGAGTTGCCGGGATTGATCGACGCGTCGGTCTGGATGAAATCGTCGTAGTCGCCCGCGCCGATATTGCGTCCCTTGGCGCTCACGATTCCGGCCGTCACGCTGAGTGAGAAGCCGAACGGGTTGCCGATCGCGACCACCCAGTCACCCACCGCCGAGTCGTTCGATTCACCGAGCGTCGCCGCCGGCAGCGGGTCCTTGGTGTCAATCTTGATCAGCGCGAGATCGGTCTTCGGATCCTTGCCGATCACCTTGGCCGTGAACTCGCGCTTGTCCATCAGCGTCACGTGGATGTCTTCCGCGTTTCCGACCACGTGATTGTTGGTCAGGATGTAGCCGTCGGGCGACACGATCACGCCCGAGCCGAGGCCATGCTGCTTGTACTCGTGCTGTCCCTGTCCGCCGAAATACCGGCGCAGCTGATCGAATGGATCGCCCGGAACGCCGCCCGGAGGTCCACCCGGTCCCGGACCCGGACCCGGCCCGGCGTTCGAACCGTTGTCGTCGCCGCCGCCGCCTTCATCGCCGCCCTCGGGCCCATTCGGTCCCATGCCAAACGGCGAACTTGAAACTTTCACGTCCTGCACTACCGCGACGTTGACGACTGACGGCATCACCCGCTTTACCAACGGCGCGAACGAAATAATTACGCCCGCTTTCTCATTGGGCTCGGGCGTATTGGGCTTGGCCGTCGCTTCCGCACCTGCCACGGGAGGTGCCGGCAGGGGCGGCGGTGGTAGCTGCGCCTGGGCCGCAGCTTGAGGACTTTTCGGCGCCAGCGAAGTCTCTGGCGCGCTCTTGGAATGGTCGTCGCCGGAGCCCCAGAAGGGAAACGCTCCGACCCTTGCAAACGCGATGATTAGACCGATAAAAACGCCGCCGGCCACAGCGGCGATCTTCTTAAGCATGCAGTCCTCCTCGAACTACTTGGGTCATCCAGGCAAATCAGGTCTGCTAACCCTGTGAATATCGGACGAGTATTCAACCGCTGAAATTCAGCCCCCTGGCGTGGATTGAAGCAGAATTCAACGCTGCTTTTGGTTCCGTAGGGTTTACCCACCCGAATCTCGGCCGGATACGTCCTCTCCCCGGCCGACTACCCTCACTAAATCAAAACCGCGCGCATAAGAAAACGCCCTTTCGCCGGGATACCTTTCCCTAATCGATAGGACGTTCACCTTATTCAGCAGCAGGCCGCGATCAGCCGATCGCCGCCGCTGCCTCGCGATGCGATCCAACCCTACTTCTGCAGCGCCTTGATATCGTCGAGCAGCATCTTCTCGTGTTCCTGCGGATTCACCTTCTCGTACACCTTGCGCAGCACGCCCTTGGGATCGATCACGAAGCTCGAGCGATTCCAGTATTTCGTGCCGTGAAATTCCGCCTGCCCGATTCCCATCTGGTTGAGCAGCTCGGCCTTGGTGTCCGCTAGCAGATCGATCGTGAACGCAAACTTGTTGCAGAAATTCTTATGCGACGCGACGTCGTCCTGGCTGACCCCGACCACCTTGATATTCGCCGCATCGAAATCCGCCTTGGTCGCGGTGAACGATTTGCCCTGGATCGTACAGCCCGGCGTGTCGTCCTTCGGATAGACGTAAACCACCAGCCACTTGCCGGCGAAGTCACCGAGCTTGGTTACCTTGCCATCCTGATTAGGCAGCGAAAAATTCGGAAACGGTTTTCCTGTCTCGAGCATTTGCGATTGTTCCTTTCGTCGCGCGCGCGACGGTCTGCTACGTGATCAATTGTTACGGAACTTCAACAACCTTCCCCTCTCCCAATCTTCTCCTCTGCCAATCTTCCCCTCAGCCTATCAGTGAGATGCCCCCGACGCACGGCCGACGCCGAGCAACCCTCAGCGCTGACCCGTCAGGAGAGGCACCGATTTCCGAATGCCTTCTCCTCGCTCTCCCAATCACCTCTCCGGCGATTGGCGACTTGGTCGCCAATCGCGCTCCATCCTCGACTGAAGTGCACGCTCGCCTTCATGCAGGCGCCGGGGATTCCTGGCAACCGCGGAAGCGCCCTCGTTAATGGCTGACGTCAAGGATCGACCTTGGGCGGCACCATCAGGAGAAATCGATTGTTCGCCGGCGAAAGCGGACGGTTTGTTATGGAGGTGCCCCAACACGCCCGTGCTGCGTCTTCGAATTCGGCAATCTGACCGGACGACAACGTAATCGGGGTAAGCATCGTTGTCCACAGCACACTTTCCGCACATCTCGGCAAGGTGATGGTGTGGCCGGGCGTTGTTAGCGAACCGTTGAACCGCACGTAGTTTTTCTTCTTGGGAATCAGCTCAGTCAACTTGAGATCGACGGCGGTTGGTTGCGAGGGACTTGGACCTTGGATGATTCCCGGGTCAGCCGCCCCAGCATTAACCAGTACACCCACCACGGCCAACTGCCCCGTCGCAGCGTTCTTGTGAACCAGATGTATTTCCATCGCGAATTGCTGGCCATTCACCGTATATTCACTCGGTGTGTGCTCGTGGATATTGATTAAGTCATAGACCGTCTTGCCGATAGTAATGAAGTTTCCGGCGCCGTGATTGAACTCAACCTGATCGTCATAATCGAGAACCACAACATCAGCGACTTTGTAGTGAAAAGTCAGCTTGGGCAACTTGGCGCGCGTGACCCCGGCCGTGACGATCCCGAATGGTGACTGCTGCGAGCCGCGGCCACATAGAATTGGGAACAACGACGCCCAGTTTTGTTGGCCCGTTGGACCGGTGCCGTAGGACCAATCCGGCTCTTCAGGGCATCCCGCGGCGTGAAGCGTTGCCCCCGACAGAGCGATCGCAAATACCGCCGCTATTGCCGCACGTGCTTTTCTGCTGCCCATATGCCTTGCTTCCCTCCTTGCTAGATTCCTTCTCTATGCGTGAATGTGCCGTGCGTCGATCATGCCCGGCATCAGCATCCGGCCCTTCAGATCAATCGTCTCGGTGCTGGGGCCGATTTGTGCGCTGGCTCCCCGGTCGTCGCCGACATAGACAATCTTGTTGCCCTCCACGGCCACCGCCTGCGCCCACGGCTGCTTCTCATTCACGGTGTAAACTTTGCCGTTGCGAAACACGATGTCGGCGGCGGCGCTCGCGTGGATGCAACCACCTAATAGCAGGCCTATCAAAAGAGCTGACCGTAATAGGTATTTCATGTCGTTATCGGTATCTGTCCCTTCGACCGACGAGCCGAATCAGCCAAACATCCTTATAAGAGATCAGCTTCATCGCCAAGGTGCTGGCTCTAGCATTGGCTCCCGAATACCTGCTGGCGTGATGCACCGGCGTCATCAGCACGATCATACCCATCCGCTGGTCCTCGCGAGCCTAGCACACCTCCACCGGCGTACCCCACGGCGTCGCGCAGTCGCCCGTCCTCAATACCTCAGCCTTCTCCGTGCGACTCCGGCAGCCTTCGCTCAAGATGACGGCGGGAGCAGCTCTCTCGGTATTCGCCTTCACTTTCTAACAGCGCGTAGCGCGCATCTTTTCTCAATTGCGACTCGGCCCTGCGGTTCCATCCCAACGCCATAAATTTCCGCGCCGCGAAGTCCTCTTCGCGCCGCGGCAGGAAGCGCGAAACCGTGAGGGGTTTCGCACCGTTAAGCCTTACCAGCCTTCATCCGCTTCTTGATCTCTTCGTCGGTCACCTCTTCGATCCGCCGCGCGATAAACCAGGTGATCCCCGACGCGTCCGTCACCCACGCGCTGCGATCGCCGTAGGGCTTGTCAGTCGGCCCTTCGACTGACTTGGCGCCCGCCTCGACCGCGCGCTGGTAAACTGCATCGACATCGTGGACGTACAGATAAATCGATGCGGCCGCAGGATGCGTCTGTCCGATCATGATCATCGAATCGCCGATTTTGATTTCGGCGTGCACATGACCGTTGCCGAGATCGTGATACGCAGTTTCCTGCGCGCCGAATGCGGCTTGCGCGAACTCGATAAACTGCTTGGCATTCTTGACGTACAGAAATGGCGTCACCGTGTGAAACCCGCCTGGTATCGGTTCTACGTCACTCATCGATGCTATGCCTCCTTGCTTGCCTCTGACTCGTTCCGCGATCCTATCTTTCCCTGTCGCTTTCTTCCTCGCTCCCTATCAGTATATAACCCGCGCCCACCGCAAAAGGTTACGCCCATCGTTTCCCTTCTCTTGCCCTCCCCTATCCGTCATCTTGAGCGCAGCCCGATCCCTCCGTCACCCCGAGCGAAGTCTGCCGCAGTCGAAGGATCTCGGATCCACAGTTGCGCGACGAAGATGCGCATGCGCTTGCCCCGACCTCAGCGCGCGGCCAAGCTTATTTTTGGTCCGGTCAAATACTCGTTAATTCGACGACCGGTATCACGCCGTGCTGGCCTCGCGCAGCCAGGTCCCGACTTGACCGTTGGTGGTGTCCGTTAACAATTGGCCGCACTGCTCCGTTGGACATTACCTAAGCATAATGTTAACGGAGGTAGACAAAGTGGCCGATCCGAAGATCTCCCCAAAGCGCTAAAGCGTCAGTTGCTGGTGAAAACCAGGTGGAGGAACGGCATGAAGCGGTCAATCGCGCGAAGAATACTGCCTGTCGGGCTTTTGCTCCTAGTCGCGGCAGCCGCGGCAATTTCACAAGCGCAGACGAAGTCATCTCCTACTGCGCTCCCTCACGTGCCGATTGACCTTCCCATTCAAGCGCCCAGCAGTTTCTCTCAGGAAGTCTGGACTGATATGCGCAACCGTTGTCAGGAAATAAACGACAAAGCGGCAGCTCACGTCCCGCTATCTCACGGAGAGCAGCACGTCGCGGGCGCCTGTATGTCCTTGTCCGTTGGTCTAAGCCAGCAGGCCGCGCCTGCACAAGAGAGTCCTCAGCCGCAGTTTCATAACTCGCCGTCATCCTGAGCGGAGTCCGCCCTTTCCGTCATCCTGATCGCAGTCTGTCTCTTCAGTCATCCCGAGCGCATTCCTCCCCCTCCGTCATCCTGAGCGGAGGCTGCCGGAGTCGAAGGATCTCGATCCTTGTTCTCACCTGTCGCCCGATCTTCCCCTCTCACTATCAGGGAGAGGACGACGCCGAACAACGCGCGTAGCGGTGAGGCGTCAGGAGAGGGACCGCCTTCCGAATGGCTCTCAGTACTTAACTCTGAGCCGCCCTTCAGTCATCCCGAGCGCATTCCTCCCCCTCCGTCATCCTGAGCGGAGGCTGCCGGAGTCGAAGGATCTCGGACAGCGGAGCGTCGCGAAGCCGACTTCGGGCCGAAGGGCCGAATCGCTACAAGATAAAGATGCCGGTACCGGTTTAGGAAACGCGCATCGCTCCTTTGCTAAGGTCCGTCAGGTCCCTTGCGCTATGCAGTGGATCGGCGCTAACCAAGAGTTGGCAATTCGGCGGCTCGTAGTGAATGCACCGTCCCGCTGCTGCCAACAACTTTTTGCGTCGGCGGCAATCGCAATGGTTCCCTATTTAGGCACTAACAACTGCCACCCGAACAGAGTGACCGGAAACGTCGTAGTACGGATGCCGTACTGGTTCAGTGATGTACCGGCCACCGGTATAGGAACGTCGGCAAGAAAATAATCCATTTGAAGCGCAGGCGTCTGTAGTGTAGCCTGCGGACTTCCAGAGACCACACTATTAAGATTTACGTTCGGTTCTGAACTTTCTGGAGTTTCGCTACCGCCACCATAGAAGATGTTGAGAAGTCTTCCCGGCACGGGAGCGTTAGCTGGAGCTGGCCCTACGGAAACCGTACTCGCTGGGACTTGATCAGAGTATCCATATAAGACATAGCTAGCGAGATTTGAATTTGCCAGACGGTATCCCATTAGAAAGCTTTCTATCTCGGGCGAAAACACCCCACTGCAGAATGAGAACACGACGTGTTTGAATTTATAACTTCCAGTCTCGGTCGAAGAGCCGTACACATGCGCGTAAACATATTCGGTGGCCAAGTCTCCATTCCCGCATGAGCCTTGGCTTGCGCTAGTCGCGTTCCCTTGGTTTGCGATTGGAATTGATACCCAGGTGGAGTCGGGAGGGGTTGGGGGTTTCGGAAAGCTGCCTCCCATGCTGAGTGCAGCTATAACAACGTCGCCGTTTTGAAGGCCGGCCGGCGCGTTCACTGTCGCTACACAAGTTTGTCCTGAGCCTACCGCGCATTCCTGTTCATGATAGGCGTAGCTGACAAAATACGGCTGCGGGGTCGGATCGGCCAATGCTACCCAAGTGGTAGACTGGTCCGATGGTCCATTGCTGATCTCCTCCACCGACCACCAGCTTCCCTCACCTCCGGGCGGTATCGCATCGGGGTCATAAATCATCGTGTTGTAGTCGCCCCACCGCGATTGCTCCGGTGGCTGCTGGCCGGGATTACCCAGGTATTCGCCGCTGCTCACCTCCATATAGTCTTGGCCTGCGAACGTCAGCACCGGAATTCCGGTATAGGCGTCCCAGATCGTTGACAGGTAGGTGCCCGCGGTCAATTGTGTACTACCCAGGTAGAAATCCTGATCCCCATCCACGGCGATGGTCGGGTATGCGTACCAATAGGCCCCGCCGGCGAGATTTAGGTGGTCTAGCCAACTGCCGCTCAATACGTTCTGAATGAACCACAAGTTCTGGCTTTGAGGGCCGGAGCTGCCAGCGTTGACTCCAGTTGCAAAGCCGAACGCAAGGATTGGGGTAGCGGTGCCTGATAAGTTGGTGGGTCGGATCTGGGCTGCAGTGATTCGCGCATCTTCCAACAGTATCTCGCAAGTCGATACAGTGCAGTTCTGCTGACTCGCAAGCCCAAGGTTGTACTTGGGCGGCGTATGGCCCCACTGCGGACTAATTGATGTTGGAGAACAACCTGACGTCCCAGCTGCGCAGCCTCCGCTCCCGAACACCCCTGAGGCGTTGGCGGTGTATTCCACCGCGTAGGGCGCGGTATTTGAGGAAGTGGGCGCGCAGTTCGGCGAGTTGGCCTGAATCGTGCTGCCCGGCACAATCGAGGCTAAGAGGTATGGATTTGAGAAGCTCCCCTCGTTGTCTCGTACGGGTGCCATTTTCGCACACGGTGCTGAGATCGCCCCCGGAAGCGTCTGCAAAGGGGACGTTATCGTCGAATTCGGGATAACAAAAAGGTTGTCAGGTCCAAAGGTCAACTTGTTAATACTCTGGGCGCAGGCGACGTCTACAACAACGAACGAGTTGCTCCATCCCAGAAGTGGCTGGTCAATCTCCGGAAAGGACGGGTTGGTAGTGCAGGTCGGAACGCTCCACTTATTCCAGCTCATGCCCGCAGTGCCCGTAGTCGACGCGGCGAAATATAGATAGCCGATCCCGGTCACGGCGTCTGCCGCCATTTGCGTCGCGATCCAGCGTCCAAGCCACGGATCATATCCAATCTGCGTATCCACAAATTCTCCAAGCGTCTCTATATTGTTGACGCAACCCGGCAGGGGCTGGTTGTTAACGCCGTTAGAGCCGCACCAGAAATTATTGTTAGATATTACCGTCGTGGGTGCCGCCATCGGCGTTGGGATGGGCAGCGCGGGTTTCGTCCAGACGTACAGCCCCAAGTCGTTCACGAACTCGGCGTTTTGGGTGGGTGAAACGTCCGCTGAAACATCGGGTGGCTGGAAGACGAGAGCGTTCAGTTCCTGACCCGAAAAACTGGAGAAAGGGCCTGGCGGCAAGACGGAGCTCTGCGGCCCGGAAGTAGCTGGAATCGGACCCGTGGGAGCGGGTTGCGCCGGAAGAATATATCCGGACGCGCCGCCGGGAAGCGGAAAGGGACCTTGAGGCTTATCGGTAGTGGGCGGAAAGGTGTCAGGCCGATTCAGTAGGCCCGCCTTCTGCTGGCTCCATCTTTCTTCAGCGTCTGCACAGATTAAGGCGCATCCGCGCTCGCGACGTCCGACATTCATGCACCTCTGCCTGATCGCGGTCCAGTCTCCTCGGTGGTGTTCAAAGTTTGGCGGCGGCGGTGAGGCCGGCACATCAGAGCACCAGTTCGGATTGATTGGCGCGGCGGGAGTCGGCGGCTGCGCGCCAACGCTAGCCGCCACCAGCGCAGCGACTACGGCGACGAGAATCACGATAGCAATTGCTTTTACGATTTTCATATTTTCCCCGGTTCGCTTGCGGAGCGGATGCTAATCACGACACATCTTGTTGACCGGGAGTTCACTCCCGGATCGCGGCGAAAGTCAACAGAAAGTGTTACGAGCAGCTAAATATGTAGCTTCCGTGCCTCTTTGTCCGATGGTACGCGAATCGGCTCGCAGGCGTCCGGTGGTGGTCTCGAACCCGCAAGGAGATTGTGCTCCAGACGATTCGAGTTCGACGGCAGATTTGATTGACCGTTGGTGTCCAGAAACGTAGCAATCTGTGCGCACTCCCCCTATCTACAGCACGCAGCGCATCTTCTCCTAATTGCGATTCGGCCCTGCGGCCCGAAGTCGGCTTCGCGGTGGGTTTCGGTATCTTACTCTCCCGCTTGGGCCGCATTTTCGCCTTTCCAACAGCGCGGAGCGCGCATCTTATCTCGAACTTACCGTCTTCCCATTTCTCAGCGCGTAGGGCGCATCTTTTTTATCGCGATTCGGCCCTGCGGCCCGAAGTCGGCTTCGCGGTGGGTTTCGGTATGCTCTCCCCGGCCTGCTCTTACCCGCGATTACCGCCCCGCCCCTCGTCATCCCCATCCGCCGCATGACGCCGCTGCGCTTCCTCGAAACTCACCCGCGGCGGGTAACGCTGCGCCTGCGACTCCTCGAACGATATGATCGGTTTCAAGCCCGCACGCATGTCCACCGCCGGGAACAATCCGCGATTGCGCTCGACCTCGGCCATCGCCCAGTCGCACCACCGGATATTCTCCTCCATCCAGTCGATTCCGCGCTTGAGCGTGAACCACGAGAACATCGCATTCACATTGCTATAGCCCTTCTTGCCGGAAAAATGCTCGCGCTCGATTCCCCTATAGACCCGCAGAATGTTTTCCCACTGGAGCCGCTCTTCCTTGAGTATCTCGATTGCTCCGTCTACTCCGAGATTCCCCAGAAATCGGCAGCGCAGCATCGGCGGATACTTCAGCGCCAACGCCTCGAACGGACTCTCCAGCCATCCGACCAGGAACCGCTCGCCCGCCGGCGTGATCGTGTAGAGCCGCTTGTTCGGACGATTGCGCTGAGCCACTTCGCGCTTGCTGATCAAGCCAACTTCCGCCATCCGCTCCAGCGTCGGATAAATCTGCCCCTGCCACGCATGCCAGTAATGCGACATCGAGAGGTCGAACGCCTTCAACAGGTCGTAACCAGTGCTCCCAGGCATCTCGGCGATCAACCCTAGCAGCGCATGCTCGAGCGTCGCCTTGCTGGCGCGCGTGGGCGCGCGCGTAAACCAGCGGCGCGGGAGCGCGACCTCGCCCCGTCGCGATGCTACCTTGACCGGTTTACGCGCCAAGTCCTTTTCCGGCTTGCGCGATGAGTCCTTTTCCGGCTTGCGCGATG
>PNBD01000058.1 GCA_003135855.1 Deltaproteobacteria bacterium | reverse complement strand
AAGGACTCGCACATCAACCAGCAAGTGCTGATCCTCGCCTTCGGCGAGCAGTGGCAGTCGCAGGTCGCAGCCTTCGGCCGCGGTCTTTCTTCCGGCGGCGGCGGCAGCCAGTAGTTCGATAAATATTTCTATCGCGTCCGTCGTCTAGTATGATGGTGGATGCGATGAAAACCAGCACAGTAGTAAGCGCGGTCGCCTTCGCGGCCGCGCTTTTCTTTTCAGCCCTCACACCGCATGCCAACGCGCTGGATCTCCGGCACGCGCGAGCGCAAAAGGACCTCACACCCGCCGTTCAGCAGTCGCTCCAGGACATGCTCTCCGATGTCGCTGAGCCGTATTTTGTCGCCGAAGGCGAGAAGAAGGCCAAGAACCAGAAGTACGCCGACTTGCAGCAGAAGTTCGAATATCTGCCCAACTACGGTCCGCACAATCAACTAGTCGTGAGCTGCAAACTCGGCGGCGCCGAGTACGATCCGACCAAGCCCGGCACCAGCAAGGGCGCCCCGACCGGCGTCCTCAAGTACCTGGTTTTCACCTACGCCCTGCAAAAGGGAAAGTGGGTGTCCGTCGCCAAGCCCAAGTGGGAACAGCAGGATCTCGGCCCCGAGGGGCGCAAGAAGATGACCGAGGGTATGCAGCGCGGCGAGGCTCGCAAGGCCGCTCTCGAAAAATCGACGCAGACCCGGGCGGCTGCCGCAGCCGCCGCTGCCGCCGCACAAAAAGCCGCCGACCAGCATTAATCTGGCGCTTCGGGTCGCTCGGCGCGGCTCTTTAGTCTTGCGCTCGAACTATTGTGATCGACGCCGCCAGTTCCGCCGTGTAGTTGCGATCGACGCGGCTATGATGCCGGCCGTACATGAAATAGATCACCAGCCCGATCGCCATCCACGCAAAGAAACGAATCCACGTAACCACCGGCAGACTCGCCATCAGGTAGAGGCAGCAAAACATCCCAAGCATCGGCACCACCGGAACCAACGGCGTGCGGAACGGGCGCCTGAGATCCGGCTCGACATTGCGCAGTATCCAGACGCCGAAGCATACCAGCACGAACGCGAACAGCGTGCCGATATTCGTCAGCTCCGCGATCTCCTGGATCGGCAATAGTGCCGCGGTGATTCCCACCGCGATGCCGGTCAGCGTGGTCGGGATATACGGCGTGCGATAGCGCGGATGAATCCTGCTGAATGCCGGCGGCAGCAATCCGTCGCGCGAGATCGCGAAGAAGATTCGCGATTGCCCCAGCAGCAGCACCAGCAACACCGACGTGAGTCCCGCCACTGCGCCGAGCGAGATGAATCCCGAGAGCGCGTGCATCCCGCGCTGCACAAACGCCGACGCGAGCGGCGCATTCACGTCGATCATCCGCGCCGGCACCATCCCGGTCAGCACGCCCGCGACCAGGATGTAAAGCACCGTGCAGACCAGCAGCGAACCCATGATCCCGCGCGGCAAATCGCGATTCGGCTCGATCACTTCTTCGGCCGCGGTCGAGACCGCATCGAATCCGATATACGCGAAGAAAATTACCGCCGCGCCTTTCATCACCCCGCTCCAGCCCATCGGCGCAAACGGGCTCCAGTTGGCCGGACGGACGAAAAACATCCCGACCACGATCACCGCCCCGATCACCGTCAGCTTGATTCCCACGATGATCGAGTTGAGCCGCGCGCTCTCCGAAATCCCGATGTACAAAACGCTCGTGATGAGCATCACGATCAGGAATGCCGGCAGGTCGATGATCGCGCCCGGAGCCGAGCCCGGCGCATGCGTCAATGCGACCGGCAGATGTATCCCCACGCCTTCCAGGATGACGCGCAGGTAGCCCGACCATCCGACCGCGACCGCTGCCGCGCCGACCGCGTATTCCAGCACCAGGTCCCAGCCGATGATCCATCCGACCAGTTCGCCCATGGTCGCGTAGGAATATGAGTAGGCGCTCCCCGCAACCGGAATCATCGCGGCAAATTCCGCGTAGCACAGCGCCGCCATNNGTCAGCACGAAGATGCCGGCGCCAACGATCGCGCCGATGCCGAGCGCCGTGAGATCGAGCGCCCCGAGCGCCCGCTTGAGGCCCTCATGTGATCGCGCGTCCGCTTCCGCCATCAGGGCGGCGGCCGGCTTGCGCCGGAAGATTTGTGCTCTAAGACCGGTCTGTTGCTTCATCCCCGCTCACTTCGATAACGCGCGCATCGCGCCAAAAATCGCACCGCTCCAATCGCGCGCGCTTCACCACGCCTGGTATCCGCCGTCCACGTTGATCACGGCGCCAGTAACGTAGCTTGAGGCGGGGCTCGCAAGGAAGATCACTGCGCCGCGAATTTCCTCAGGCCTTCCGAGTCGCTTCATCGGCGTGAAAGTTTCCATCCGTTCCTTGTTCGCCGATTTCGCGATGCCGCCCTCAGTCGCCTCGGTCGGAATCCAGCCCGGAGCGATCGCGTTCACCAGGATGTTGCNNCCAGGATGTCGTAGCCAGCCCATTCGACCGCGAGTTGGCGCGTCAGGTTCGCCAGCGCCGCCTTGGTCGCCGCGTATGCCGACAGTCGATAAACCGAACTCGCGACGGTCGCGTAGATCGAGGCCATATTGATGATTCGCCCCGGCTGCTTCGTTTCGATCAGCCGCCGCGCGACCCGCTGCGAGAGCATCATCGGTGCTGTCAGATTCACCGCGATCGCATTGTCCCAGGCGTCGCGCTTGAAATTCTCCGCTCGTCCGGTCGGCGACACGCCCGCNNCATTGTTCACCAGGATGTCGATATCGCCGATCGCCGCCGTCGCCTCCGCCATTACGCGATCGAGGTCCGCGTCGATCGTGACGTCGGCGCCAATTCCGATCGCCTTGACCCCGTGCGCATTCGCCAGTTCCTTCGCCAGCGCCTCGACCCGATCTCCGCGACGCGCAACTAACACGACATCTGCGCCCGCGAGCGCGAGCGCCTTGGCGCATTCCACGCCGAGCCCCGACGACGCACCCGTCACCAGCCCGCGATGCCCCCGTAGCGAGAACAGCGATTCGAGCGAATCCATTTCTTCCAACCTATGTCTGTGTGCTTGTTAGTCGCCGAAGACTTCGCCAGCCGCCTGCGCCGCGATCGCGACCGTGCGATCGATATCGGCACGCGCCACTCCATGATGCGTCACCGCGCGAAATGAGGTCGCCTCGCGCGGTGAAATCAGTACCCCGCGCTCTTTCATCGCATCGGCAAACTGCCGCGCAACTTGTCCGTCGCCATCGACGTCGAACACCACCATGTTGGTGCGATTCTGTACCGGCCGCACGTTCAGTCCCGCGACCAGCCCGAGGCCCTGCGCCAGCGCCCGCGCGTTCTGATGGTCTTCGACTAATCGATCGACCATCGTGTCCAACGCCACGATTCCCGCCGCCGCGATTATGCCCGCCTGCCGCATCCCGCCCCCGAGCAGCTTGCGCGCGCGATGAGCCCGCGCGATGAATTCGCGGCTGCCGCACAAAAGCGATCCGATCGGGCAACCGAGCCCCTTCGACAGGCAAAACGATATCGTGTCCGCGACTCCGGCGATTTCCTTCGCGCTGGTCTCGAGCGCGATTGCCGCGTTGAAGATGCGCGCGCCGTCGAGATGCATCGGCAGCTTGCGGCGATGCGCCGCTTCGGCCACTTCGGCCATGTGCGAGAGCTTCACCGGCGCGCCGCCGCATCGATTGTGGGTATTTTCGAGCACCACCAGCGACGGCTGCGCAAAGTGATCGTCATTCGGCGTGCCAAGCTCGCGATGCAGTTCGTCAAGCTCGACTTCTCCGTCGTCGGTATTGTGAATCGGCGTGAGCACGATTCCGCCGAGCGCCGACGCGCCGCCCGCCTCGTACAGATTGGTGTGCGATTGCGATCCGACGATCGCCTTGGTGCCGCGCGCGCAATGCGTCAGCATCGCGATCAGATTGCCCATCGTGCCGCTTGGCACCAGCAGCGCGGCCTCTTTGCCCATCAGCGCGGCCGCCATCTGCTCGAGCCGGTGTACCGTCGGGTCTTCGCCGTAAACATCGTCGCCCAACTCCGCGCGAGCAATCGCCTCGCGCATCTCGGGCGTCGGCAAAGTTACGGTATCGCTGCGCAGATCGATCAAAGCGCGAGGCCCACGAGCCGCACGATCATTGGGCCGGCGGATAGAGCGTCTGGAAGCTGCCGGCGGTCGTATCGGCCACCTCGACCGAGTTCTGCGTGGTGTCCGAAAAGTAGAGCTGCTTGCCGTCACTGGCGAGCGCGCATCCCGAACCGATGTGTCCGTTGACCTGAGTCACCATGCTGACTTCGCCAGTGGCAAGAACTATTTTGCGGATCGCGTGATTGTCGGCGTCGAGCACGAACAGGTTTGTTCCGTCCGTGCACATCGCACCCGGATTGTTAAACTGAGCCTTGTCGGCCGCCCCGTTCGCGTCGCCCTCCTCGCCACTGCCCGCCACGAAGCTGGTCTCCAGCGAGGATATATCGATCTTGCGAATGATGTCGTTGCCGGTATCCGCAACGTAAATGAACTTGGTGTCGACTGCGATCCCGCGCGGACCGCTGAACAGTGACTTGGTCGCAGGGCCATCGGCCTTGCCTGGTGTTCCCGCCTGGCCGCCCACCGTCTTGACCGCCATATCGGCCAGGTTGATGCGGCGAATCGCGCTGTTGCCGCTGTCCGCGATGTACAGCGACTTGCCGTCGGTGGCGATCTGCGTCGGCAGATTGAAGTGCGCGGCCGACCCCTTCGCGTCCTCGGTGCCCGCGATATTCGCCTGGCCCGCGATCGTCGAGACCACTTTGCTCGCGATGTTTACTTTGCGGATGTCCGAATTGTTGGTGTCGCACAGATAGAGATCCTGTCCCACCATCGTCATCCCGTCGGGACTGTTGAAGCGCGCTGCCTCGCCGGTTCCGTCGTTGCTGCCTTGCTGGAAAGTCTTGCCCGCCACCACGCTGATCGAGCGCGAGGCGATGTCGATCTGGTTGATAGTATTATTGCGGCTGCTCGCGACGAATACCGAGCGCCCGTCCACTGCCAGACCAGCCGGAAAGTCCAGCCGCGGCCCGGTCTGGGATTGCATCCCGGACATTTCCTGTGCGAGCGCCGGCGCACCCGCGCCCAGCATCGCGAGCATCGCGCCCGCAGCCACCATGATTTTGCAAGTTGCGGAAAATTTCATTTGCGACCTCGCTGTTCTGGATGCCTGGTGGTCCATGCGTATCGATCCGCAACTCATGGAAAGATCGCCTTTACTACTTCATCGATTGCCCGCTTGCTGTCCGCCTCGTCGGTCAACGACCACGTGACGGCGACAGTCGCCGCGCGCCGCGCCGTGATTCCTTGCCTGATCAGCTCGCCCGCATAGATCAGCAGCCGCGTCGAGACACCCTCTTCCAATCCCGATGCCTTCAGGTGCCGCACTTTTTCGCCCAGCACCGCGAGCTGCATCGCCATCTCCTGATCGATCCCCGCCTCGTGCGCGATGATCTCCACTTCCTTGTCCGCCGGTGGATAGGTGAACTCGATCGTCACGAACCGCTGCCGCGTCGAATGCTTCAGGTTCTTCTGGATGCTCTGATAGCCGGGATTGTAGGAAATCACCAGCAAAAATCCGTCGTGCGCTTCGATCGTCTCGCCGCGTTTTTCGATCGGCAATATTCGCCGATGATCCGACAGCGGATGGATCAGCACCGTCGTGTCCTTGCGCGCCTCGACCACTTCGTCGAGGTAACAGATCGCGCCGCGCCGCACTGCCTGCGTGAGCGGTCCATCCACCCACACCGTCTCGTCGGCCTGAATCAGGAATCTTCCGACCAGGTCGCTGCCGGTGAGATCCTCATGGCACGCGACCGTGATCAACTCGTTCGGCCCGTCCGGCAGCGCCGCCAGCTGATGCGCCATGTGCTCGACGAAACGCGTCTTGCCGCATCCGGTCGGTCCCTTCAGCAGCACCGGCAGTCGCGCCTTGTACGCGGCCGTGAAGATTTCCACTTCGTCGCCGATCGGCAGGTAGAACGGTGCCGCGGAGGGGTCGAGATGCTTTACCTCGGGCCCTTCAACTCTCAGCCGTGTGTCGAACTTCTTTAATTCAATCCCCATCGATTCCTTCTGGCGGACAGACAGCGGCCGCCTCGGCGCGATTCTAAGAGACTATGGCCAAACCATTCAAGGCAAAACAGCCGTCGATTACGCGCCTATCTTCCCCTCTCACTATCAGGGAGAGGACGACGCCGAACAACGCGCCGCGAAGCCGACTTCGGGCCGAAGGGCCGAATCGCTCCAGGAAAGTGAGGCGTCAGGAGAGGGACCGTTTTTCGAATCCCTTTATCTCACCCCTCGTGCACGTGACGCCTTCATTGCCATGCTGATCGTGACTCTCATATTCCGTCGCGCGTCGGCTTAAACCTGTCGCCGCCGGTATTCCGCGCCGCCGTCGCGATTGTCCTTGACTTCGTAGCCCATCGTCTCCAATTGCTTGCGCAGTTCGTCGGCCTGCTGAAAATTTCTCGATCGCCTCGCTTCCGCGCGTTCGTCCATCAGTTTTTGCGCGTCCGCTGAGATCGTGGCGCCCAGCGCCGTTTCGCGATAGCGGCTCAACTCGAGTCCCAGCACCGCATCGAGCGCAATCAAAGTCGGCCACGCGCCAAAATCCTTGCGCCGGTACGATTCCGCGACCAGGTCGAGCGCGACTGCCAGCGCCTGCGGAGTATTCAGATCGTTGTCGAGCGCTTCATGAAAGCGCTCGTAGTAATCCGCGGCCCATCCCGGCGTCTCGGCTCCAGGAGCCGCCGCCTCGGGCGGAACGTTGCGCGAGAACTCGCGAAAATAATCGAGGTTGCCCTGCGCCGCCCGCAATCCGTCGTCGCTGAAAACCAGCTCCGAGCGATACTTCGCGCTGAAGCAAAATATTCGAAACGCGAGCGGATCGATTCCTGCCCCCGGCAAATCGCTCAGCAACGGGAACTTGCCCGCGCTCTTGCTGATCTTGGCGCCTGTTTTGCCAACCAGGAATGCGCTGTGAACAAAATAGCGCACGAACGGCTTATGCGTCGCGCTCTCGGATTGCGCGATCTCGTTCTCGTGATGAATCGGGATGTGATCCATCCCGCCCGTGTGAATATCGATCGTCTCGCCCAGATATTTCATCGCCATCGCCGAGCATTCGATATGCCATCCGGGATAGCCCGGACCCCACGGCGTCGGCCATTGCAAAATATGATTCGGTTGATTGAGTACCCACAGCGCGAAGTCGTGCGGATTGTGCTTGTCCGGCGAATGCTCGAGCCGATTCCCAGCGTGCTGCTCGTCGAGGCTTTGGCGCGAGAGGCGCCCGAAGCGATTCTCGCCGCGATATTTCTCGACGTCGAAGTACACGCCGCTCTTCGTCACGTAGGCGTATCCCGCCGCGATGATTTTCTCGATCAGCGCGATCATCTCCGCGATATGCTCGGTCGCGCGCGAGAAACGCTCGGGCCGCTCCATGTTGAGCCGGTCCCAGTCCGCGAGAAACAGCTCCGTATAATGATTCGCCACTTCCAGCGGCGATTTGCCCTCGGCCCGCGCCGTTTTCTCGATCTTGTCCTCGCCCGCGTCTTCGTCCGACGTCAGATGGCCGACATCGGTGATATTCATCACTTGCCGAACGCGATAGCCGTCGAATTTGAGCGCTCGCTTCAGGAAATCCCAACAAAGAAACGTCCGAAAATTCCCGAGATGCTGCGGCAGGTACACCGTCGGCCCGCACGAATAGAGCGTCACCTCCGGCGGATTCTGCGGCGTGAATTCCTCGACCGTGCGGCTGAGTGTATTGAAGATGTGAAACGGCATGGCGCGGGACGAATGAGAAGTTTACCGTGCCCGCGCAACCCCTCACAACCCACATCGGCATAAGGTACTGTCCGGAATCGCCCAAATCAGGACACCCCACCCCTCAAAACCGGACAACTCGGCGGTTCTGGCCCCAACGCTCAACGTGAATTAGCATGGTCGCTAATTCAGGGGGAGCCATGCCGAAACTCGATCTGTCGTATCAGGCCATTCTCAAGACGCTGGGAACGCATCGCATGAACCAGCGTTCCGACTCACGAGCGCTGCTCGCGTGGTTTCTCGATAATTATTATCGCCTCGATCCCATCGCAGTTTATGACTGCATTTGCGATGCGGAAAACGATCGCGGCATTGATGGCATTTATGTCAACGAGCAGCTTGGGCAGATCGATGTATTTCAATCACGCATCGTAACGAAAGATACCAAAACGCAGGGCGATAAAAAGTTGCGCGAGTTTGCAGGTTCGCTCGCCCAATTTAACAGCGTCGATTCGGTCAACAGTCTTATCGCGACTTGCAAGAATCCAGAACTTCAACAATTACTTGAGGGGCAAGAGATCGCGAAGCGGATTCAAGAAGGCTACACCGTTAGGGGCATTTACGTCACAAACGCAGAGCGCGATCAGAACGCCATCGATTACTTGGCTACGGCTCCTCTAATTAAGCAGCTTTTTGACGCTGGAGAATTAGAGCGGTTCTACGTGCCGCTGGATAAAACAGCTCCGATCGCTTCTGAAATGAGATTCGACTTGTCCGTACCATACATGAAATACGACATCAGGTCGGATGTGGAAATGGTTGTCGCGCCATTGTCTGCGACCGAACTGGTTACCATGGAGGGAATTACGAGCGGCGAGCTATTCGCCTATGACGTGCGACAAAGGTTGAGTCGGCAGACAAAGGTTAACAAAGACATCGAGACAAGTATTAATACCCCAGCAGAACATAAGCTGTTTCCAGCATTCCATAATGGTCTGACCGTCCTGTGCGAGAAGCTCAACATCGATGGCACGAAACTGACGATCGCGGGGTATGCAGTAGTAAATGGATGCCAGAGCCTTTCCGGCTTGTATGAAAATAGGGCCGCTATTACGCCAGATTTGCGCATACTGACAAAACTCTTGAAGGTTTCGCCCGATAGTGAACTAGCACGTAAAATCGCCGACCATACGAACAACCAAAATGGCATTAGCAATCGGGATTTACAGTCGAACAACCCAGTGCAAGTGCGCCTGCAAAGTGAAATTCATCGGAAATTCCCAAACCAAATTTTTTATCGAATTAAACGTGGCGAACATCAACGTGACTGGCCGTCCGATAGAGTCATCGAAAACGAAATCGCCGCTAAGATTCTACTTGCGTTCGACCTTAAAGAGCCTTGGGCATGTCACCAGGCATATCGTTTATTCGAGGAACTACATTCCGCAATTTTTGCGCGCCCTGATGTAAACGCTGATCGTGTTGTTGTGGAATACGAGATATATACCAATTTGTTACAAAAATTGAACAAGATGGAGAACGCGCTATTCGGCAACTACGGATTGACGCCGTTCCTCGCCTTGTACTTGGTTCGCGAAGCGCTTGAAAGAGATGAAGCAGGTAAACGCTTTTGTGAAAGCCCGACCACGTTCACAGAACAATCGAATGGTGTCGCGCGCATCAGGCGCTGCGTCGATAGGTTCAACACTACCTTAGTCCAAATACTTGATACTGAAGTAACGAGACGCAACAAGAACGGGTTCTTTGACTTCAAGCGCGAACTCAAAAGTGAAAAATCGATCTACGATCTGCGTAAAGAGGTAATCGGCAGCTACCAAGTGATCATAGCCAACAAGTACGCCCCAACGTTCAGCGAGTTGTGGGACCAATCAGCAGAACCGGAAAAATTGGTTCTCGAGCCATCTAACTAAGTCGCCCGCCCCGCCTCACGTAGGCCGAGCGAACGAAGCCATGCTGACACCTCCAAGCCTGCGGCTTGCGCCGCCTGACAGCCGGACACCTCGATTATGAAATCCGGACACCCAGCCCCGAATTAGGACAGTACCCTTGCGCCCGAATCGTACTATTCTTTCTATCGATAGAAACCTGCTCGCCAAGGAACTAGATAATTCGCGATGACACCCGACGAACGTATCGCCCTCGTCAAATCGCTCGAGCTCGCACCCTTCTCCAAAATGCTTGGGCTCAAAATCGAAAGCGCCCACGACGGCGAAGCAGTCGCGCGGATGCCGCTGAACGAATCGCTGCTCAACTCCGGCGGACCGCAGGCGCCTATCCACGGCGGCGCGATCGCCTCGCTGGCCGATTTCGCCGCCTGCGCCGCAGTCTGGAGTATGCCCGAGACGGTCGATTCCGCGACCATCTCGCTCACTGTGAACTACACCGGTCCCGGCGTGCAGACCGATTTGCTCGCGCGCGCTCGCGTGCGCCGCAAGGGCAAGCGGATCGCGAGCTTGACCGTCGAGGTGACCGATCGCTCCGGCGCGCTCATTGCCGACGCACTCGTCACCTACAAGATCGCTTAGCTTCCTCGTCGGTTTAGCCTACACTGTGTAGGTCGCATCAACCGGGGGAAGATCTGAGCTTATGAGAATTATCCTACGACGCGCCGTATCGCTCGCCGCTGCCGGAACACTCGCTCTCCAATTGATTCTGCTGACTGCGCGCTTCGCTGCCGCGGCATCGCTTCCCGAAACCGTCATCTACTCCTTCGGTTTCGGTCCGAATAGCAGCGTCTGCCGCCTCGCTGTCGATGGCGCGATTCCCAAGGGCTCGCTGACCCTCGCCAACGGACTGCTGTTCGGCCGCACCACGATCACCACCGCCAGCACTCCCGGCGACGGCATCATCTTTCATATCGATCCCGCCGGAACCGGCTACAGCATCGATCATGTTTTCAAAGGCGCGACCGACGACGGCAACAGTCCGCGCCACAGTGCGATGACGCTCGACGGCACCGTCCTGTACGGCACCACGACCATCGGCGGCAAGAACGACAACGGGACAATTTTCAGCATCAATGACGACGGCACCGGCTACTCCGGACCGCTGATCAATTTCCAGGCGAGTAACGTCAACAACAAAGGCGATCAGCCACATAGCTGCTTCGCGCTCGACAGCTCGAGCGGCCTACTCTTCGGCATGACCTCGCAGGGTGGAACTCACGGCGGCGTGACCGGCGACGGCACCATCTTTTCCTTCGATCCGCAAACCAGCACTCACAGCAGGGTGTTTTCCTTCAACGGCGCCACGCGCGGCTCCGATCCGCACGGCCAGCCGATTCTCGATCCCAACGGCACCACGCTCTATGGCATGACGCGCGAAGGCGGCAAGCACAACGTCGGCACGATCTTCTCCTTCGACACCGCCAGCAACAAGATCAAAACCCTGCACCATTTCAATTGCCCCAACAACGCGACGCCCAATTGCGTCTCCACCAATAACGGCGCCACCACCGACCACGGCACGTTGGTGCAATCGGGGAGCACTCTCTATGGGATGACGACCTCTGGCGGAAAATTCGGCGCCGGGATCGTTTTTTCGATTTTGACCACGGGCAAGCAGTTCAAAGTCCTGCACAACTTCGGCAAGACCGGCACCAATGAGGGACAGCATCCCTATGGCTCCCTCCTGCTGGCCGGCGGCACGCTCTACGGCACCACTCGCGACGGTGGTAGCAAGGGCCTCGGCACCGTTTTCCAAATCAATCCCGACGGCACCGGCTATGCCCGAATCTACAATTTTTCGGGCACGCCCGACGGCGCCAATCCGATCGACAACGTGATCGTCGTGAACAACTCTCTCTACGGGATGACTACCGTCGGCGGCAAATGCGGTTTCGGCGCGATCTTCGCCATCCAGTTGCCCTAGCACGGTGTTAGCCGCGATGTCTCCGACGCTCGACATAATCCGTCGCGCCGCGGCGCCTCACGGACTGAACCTGGTCGCCGCGACCTCGCTCGCTCGCTACGACGCCGCAGTCAAGGAAGTATCGCGCGCCGGCGGAATCGATCCCGCGGCTCGCTCGATCGTGATTATCGGCAACGGCGGCGGCGCGTTATGGCTCGCGCTGCAAAAACATGCCGAACTCCATCCCGGATGGTTCGAGCGCGACAATCCCCTCGACGATTTCACCCGCGAAGTGATCGAGCGTGACGTCGCAGTAGCCGTGCGCGAGGCCGGCTTGCGATGCACCATCGTTTATCCGTTCATGAGCAACGGTCCGACCCTGAATTTCATCGAGCTTGCGAAAATTGCCGGCCTCGCGGGGCCGAGCATCCTCGGCGTCGCGGTCCATCCAGTGTACGGACCGTGGATCGCCTTTCGCGCCGCGCTCCTGCTCGAAGATGAAATCGATTCACCGGGCGAAGCGGCAGGCTTCGATCCGTGCCCGCGATGCACCGTCCGGAGCTGCATGCCAGCTTGCCCCGTCGGCGCCGTCACCATCGAGCGCGGATGGGACATCCCGAAATGTCTGACGCACCGCGTCGAAGTCGAAGCCGATTGCGCGCCGCGATGCCACGCGCGGGCCGGATGCGTGCTCGGCCCCGAGCATCGCTACCCCGACGACGAACTCGCCTACCACCAGATGCGCGCACTGCGCGCGATGCGCCCGTACTACGAAACGCACCTCGCCCCCTCCCGCAAAACTTGATCGAATCCTTACGGCTCGACGTATTCGCAATTCTTCCCCTCTCCCAGTCCGGGAGAGGACGACGCCGGGTACGGACCGGCAGGATCGGT
>PNBD01000116.1:61408-61710 GCA_003135855.1 Deltaproteobacteria bacterium | reverse complement strand
ACCGGCCCGAAGATCTCTTCCTTATAAATCCGCATCGACGACTGCACCCGATCGAACAGCGTCCCGCCCATGAAAAATCCCCGCTCGTGCCCCGGCACGCGGACCTCGCGCCCATCGACGACCAGCTTCGCTCCTTCATCGACGCCGAGATCGATATATCCGCGCACGCGCGCCTGATGCTGCGCCGTGACGAGCGGGCCCATCTCGACGCCGGCCTGCGTGCCGGGTCCGATTTTCAGCGCCCGCACCCGCGGCGACAATCGCTCGACTATTGCGTCGGCCACCGCGTCGCCCACCGCGAC
>PNBD01000116.1:0-61370 GCA_003135855.1 Deltaproteobacteria bacterium | reverse complement strand
TTGGCGCCGCCCAGCGCCTGCACTCGTTTGCCATGCGCCGACGCGGTCTTGAAGATGTGCTCCGCGACCGCCGTCGAGCCCACCGAACTTATCGCCGCGACCTCGCGATGCGCCAAAATTGCTTCGACCGCGTCCTTGTCCCCATGCACGACATTGAACACGCCAGTCGGCAAGCCGGCCTCGCGCAGCAACTCCGCCAGTATCATCGACGCCGACGGATCGCGCTCCGACGGNNATCCACATCGGCACCATCGCCGGAAAATTGAACGGCGTAATTCCCGCAACGACCCCGAGCGGTTGCCGAAGCGAATGCGTGTCGATTCCGGCGCCGACGTTGTCCGAAAACTCCCCCTTGAGCATCGCGGGAATGCCGCACGCGAACTCCACCACTTCGATTCCACGCTGCACCTCGCCTTCCGCGTCCGGAATCGTCTTGCCATGTTCAGCCGTGATTACCGCCGCGATTTTTTTCAGATCGCGCTCGAGCAATCTGAGAAAACTGAACATGACGCGGGCGCGCCGCACCGCCGGCACCTGCGACCATGACTGGAACGCGTCGCGCGCCGCGACGACCGCGCGGTCCACTTCCTCGCGCGACGCGAACGGCACCTGCGCCGTGACGTTGCCGGTCGCCGGGTTGAACACGTCGCCCGTGCGTCCGCTGTAGCCCTCGATCGATTGGCCGCCGATATAATGCTTGAGCTGTGTGGGCATTGCCGTTTCCTCCGCGCCTCGCGATACGCCCGCTTCCACTTCTAGTCGATCGCCCACCGCCAATGCGACCTGCGCTCCAACTCCTCCCTCATTCCCGCGGCGCGACCAGATGACACGAATACGATTTGATCACCAACCACACCGGACTGCCCTCGGCCAGCCCCAGTTCGTCGCACGCCCTCGGCGTCACATGCACCTCGAAGGTCACGCCCGCCTCGATCAACAAAATCACCCGCGGCCCCTCGCGGCGGATCGAGACAATCCGCGCCGCGAAATTGTTCCGGGCACTCAGATGCTGCGGCCGTTCCGTCGCCGCGATTATGTCGCCGGCCCGAATCGCGATTCTGACCCGCTCGCCGATCTCGACATGCCCTAACGGCACGTCAATTTCCGTGAGACTGCCATCCATCTGGCAGAGCATCGTGCCCTGCGACTCCGACACAGACTTCACCGTCACGTCGAACACGTTCTCAAATCCGACTATCTGCGCGATCGTCTCATGCCGCGGCGCCGCCAGCACTTCATTCGGCATCCCGCGCCCGACCACCCGCCCGGCGTCGAGCACCACCACCCGCTCGCCCAGCGCGTACGCTTCTTGCGGCGAATGCGTGACGTACACGATCGGTATCGCATGCTCCGCGTTCCAGATGCGCAAGTCGTCGACGATTTTCGCTTTGGTCACGACGTCCAGCGCGAGCAGCGGCTCGTCGAGGAGCAGCATCGTGGGATTCGTCACGAGCGATCGAGCGAGCGCGGCGCGTTGTCGCTCGCCACCTGAAATCTCGCTCGGCTTCCGATCGACGAGATGCGCGATGCGAAACGATTCCAGCATCGCCGTCATGCGCTCGCTCCGTTGCTCGGCGGGCAGATGCGAAATTCCGTATTTGACGTTCTGCGCGATCGTGAGATGAGGAAACAGTGCGAGATTCTGAAACAGGTAGCCGAGCTTCCGCTCCTGGACCGGCAGATTCGTCCTCGACGCGGAATCGAAGAGCACGCGCTCGCCCAGCGCAATCCGTCCGGCATCGGGACGCAGCAAACCCGCGATACAATTCAGCAGCGTGGTCTTGCCAGCGCCCGACGGTCCCAGCAGCATCGCGAAACCCGCAGGCGCGTCGAATTCCGCCTCCAGCGAAAAACTCTTCGACAACCGCTTCGCGATTCGAACCGAAAGCTGCATCCATTCACCACGAAGACACTAAGCCACCAAGTCGGAGAAGAGTCTTCTATTGGAATATCTTAATTCCGACTTAGTGCCTTCGTGTCTTCGCGAAGCCGACTTCGGGCCGTAGGGCCGAATCGCGATAGGGTCGGTAAAAGATGCCCGCACGTCGGTTCAGCGAGTAGGTTATTGACAGCGTGATAAACGAAAACGCTAGCAATAGCAGCGCCATGTGATTCGCGCCGGCATAGTCGAGCGCCTGCACGTGGTCGTAGATCGCGATCGATACCGTCTGCGTGACGCCCGGGATATTGCCGCCAACCATCAGCACCACGCCGAACTCGCCCAGCGTATGCGCGAAGCTCAGCACCACGCCGGTGACGACGCCGCCAAGCGAGAGTGGCAGCACGATTCGAATAAATGTGCGGAGTCGCGAAGCGCCCAGCGTCGAGGACGCGTTGATCAGATTGCGATCAACCTGGCCGAACGCCGCCGTCATCGGCTGCACTGCGAATGGCAAGCTATAGATGACCGACGCAATCACCAGGCCGGTGAACGTAAACGGCATCGCGTGTCCCGAGATCGATTGGTACCAGCGCCCGAACGGACTCTGCGAGCCCATCGCAACCAGCACGTAAAATCCCAGCACCGTCGGCGGCAACACCAGCGGCAGCGCCACGATCGATTCGACGAAAAATTTGTAGCGCCACTTCGAGAAGCTGAGCCACGACGCGATCGGCATCCCGATGATCAGCAGCAGCGCGCAAACCACCAGCGCCAGCCTGAGAGTCAAAAAAATCGCGCTCCAATCCATCATAGTTGACCGGCCGCGCGATCAATTGGGCGCGGACTCGTGATTCTGCTCACCCGCAATCTGGTTCAGGATCGTGAATCCGTATTGCGCCATCAGCGCCAACGACGCAGGCGTTTTGATGAATTTCAAAAATGCTTGCGCCGTCTCTTTCTCGTGCGATGATTTCAAAATGACGGCCGCCTGGATGATCGCCGGATAGTCCTCGCTGGGAACCTCCACGTAGCGCCCCTTCTCCTTCATCGCTGGCGCAACCGCGAGCGAAAGCGCGAGCACTCCATGGTCCGCATTGCCGGATTCGACGAACTGCGCCGCCTGCGAGATGTTCTCGCCCAGCACCAGCTTCTGTTTGACTTGGTCGTAAATCCCCGCGTGCTCCATCGCCGCAACCGTCGCGCGCCCATACGGCGCGTGCTGCGGATTTGCGATCGCGATTTTGCGAATACTCGGCTCAGTCAGCACCGCGAGTCCTCGCTTCAAATCGAGCTTCGACGCGGTGGGCACCCACAGCACGAGTTTTCCGGTTGCGTATTCGTAAAGCGTGCCGGGTTCCGTCAGTTCCGCCCCTTCTAGTTTCTTCGGGTAGTCGATATCGGCCGAAAAGAACAAATCGTACGGCGCCCCGCTTTGTATCTGGGAAAAGAAATTTCCCGACGAGCCGTACGACAGTTTCACTGAATTGCCGGTCTGCTTATGAACTCGGGCCGTCAAATCCTTGAAGGCGAAGGTCAAATCCGACGCCGCCGCGATCGTGATCTCGCCCGCTCCCGCCTGAACTGGATTCGCCGCGAGCAACGCGAGCACCAATGCGGCAATCAATCCGAATGCCGGCGCGCTTCGATTCTTCACAACTCTGGTCACAATTGTGTCTCCCGATTTCACCGCCGTTATGCCATTATTCTGTCGCTCCGACAACTATGATGGCATCGTTGCACCGGGACATTCTCGTCTGGTCGCGCGTCCCGAGCGATTTCACATCTTTCGATGAAGTCCGCCCGAACAACATAAACAGCTTGCGCGGCGCGAAATGGCATTATACTGGAATCATTTACCAGATGCCGACGCATCACCGATCTTCGACGCGACAGGAGATTCAAATTGGCCACACTGACCATGACTATCGACGGCAAAGCGGTTAAAGGCTCCGGTAGCACCGGCGTGGTCAATCCTGCGACCGGCCAGATCTTTGCTGAAGTTCCCGATTGCACTAAGGCTGAGTTGGACCTCGCGATGGACGCCGCAAAGCGCGCCTTCCCCGCTTGGAGCCGCGATTTCGACGCCCGCCGCAAAGTCCTGAACGACATCGCCGGCATTCTGATGCAGCCGCCCGAGGGCCTCGCGCGCACGCTCACGATGGAACAGGGCAAGCCGCTCGACAAAGCCGCGCAAGAGGTGATGCTCACTGCGATGTGGTGCGGCTACACCGCGAGCCTCGATATCCCGAGCGAGGTGCTGCTCGACAACGAAGCGGGCCGCATCGAGGTTCGCCGCAAGCCGCTCGGCGTCGTCGCCGCGATCACACCGTGGAACTACCCGCTGATGCTTGCGATGTGGAAAATCGCGCCCGCGCTGCTCGCCGGCAATACCGTGGTGCTGAAGCCGTCGCCGTTCACGCCGATGAGCACGCTGATGCTCGGCGAGATTCTGCGCGATATCGTGCCGCCGGGCGTGCTCAACACGGTTTCCGGTGGCGACGGGCTCGGCGCGATGATGACCAGTCATCCAGTGCCGCGCAAAATTTCCTTTACCGGATCGGTAGAGACCGGCAAGAAAGTCGCGGCCGCCGCGGCCCCGGATCTGAAGCGCGTGACGCTCGAACTCGGCGGCAACGATCCCGCGATCGTGCTTGCCGACGCCAACCTTAAAGATGTTGCACCGAAAATCTTCTGGGGCGCCTTCGAAAACTCGGGGCAAATCTGCAGCGCGATCAAGCGCGTGTACGTGCCCGAGGAGATGTACGCCCCGATGCTGGATATCCTCGCCGAAATGGCGCGCGGCGCCAAAGTCGGCAACGGCCTCGACGCCGGCACACAGCTTGGTCCGATCAACAACCAGCCGCAATTCGAGCGCGTGACCGAACTGGTCGAGGATGCGAGGAAGCACGGCGCGAGGATCATCACCGGCGGCGCACGCGTCGGGACTGAGGGATATTTTTACGCGCCGACTATCGTCGGTGAAATCTCGGACGGCGTGCGGCTCGTCGATGAGGAACAGTTCGGCCCCGCACTTCCCGTAATTCCGTACAAGAACGTCGAAGACGCACTCCGCCGCGCCAACGCGACGCACTACGGCCTGAGCGGCTCGGTCTGGTCGAGTGATGCGAACCATGGCGCCGAAGTCGCCGCGCAACTCGAATGCGGCTCGGCATGGGTCAATCAGCATCTTGCGATCGCGCCCAACCTGCCGTTCGGCGGCGCAAAATGGTCCGGCATCGGCGTCGAGAACGGACCGTGGGGCCTGCTCAGCTTCACCGAAATCCAGGTGGTCAACGTCGCCAAAAACTGAGTAACGATACTGATCGGGTTTTAGGAGCATCTTAGAATTATGATCGTGCGAACAACCTTGCTGCTCGGATTCCTTCTTTTCGGCGCCGTGCTGTCGCGGCAGACACGCAGCGAAGCGCGCGCCGACACCACCGGCGACAATCTCTCCAAAGCGATCTTCGCCGGCGGATGCTTCTGGTGCATGGAACCAGCCTTCGACTCGATTCCCGGCGTCGTCTCGACCAAGGTCGGATATACCGGCGGGGTCAAAGCCAATCCCACCTATGATGAAGTGTGCATGGGCAACACCGGGCACGCCGAAGCGATGGAAGTGGTTTACGACCCGAGCAAGATCACTTACAAGAAGTTGCTCGACATCTTCTGGCACAACATCGATCCGACCGTGAAGGATCAGCAGTTCTGCGACGAGGGAACTCAGTATCGCACCGCGATCTTCTTTATCGGGCCGCAGCAGGAGCGCGAAGCCAAAGAGTCGAAAGCGGAACTCGACAAGACCAAACCGTTCAAGGCGCCGATCGTCACCGAGATCGTGCCCGCTTCGACCTTCTATCCGGCCGAAAATTATCATCAGCAATATTGCAAGACGCACAAACTTGCGTACGGGATGTATCGAATCAACTGCGGCCGCGATCAGCGCCTGCGCCAGCTATGGGGCGCCACTGCCCCCGCGAGCCATTGAGCGCGCAGGGCGTTCAAGCGGGGGAATAAAGCGGCGGATCGATGCTACGGCTTGGATTGAGAAGCTGTCTCGTCACGCTATTGGCCCTTGCATGCCTATCGATCGGATGTAACGGGAACGGCGGAGGCAGCGGCGCGTTCCCGCTCGTTGCGGCCGACGCCATCTACTTCGATGCGAACGTTGAGACCATGAATCCGGCCGCGCCGTCCGCTCAGGCCGTCGCGATCAAAGGCAGCATGATCGTTGCGGTGGGATCGAACTCGGCCGTCCTTACCCATAAGGGACCGAAAACGGTGGTGACCGACATGCTGGGCGCCACCATCCTGCCCGGCTTCATCGATCCGCATTCACACCTGATCGGCTACGCGTTCTTCAGCGACACCAATTTCTGGACCGATGTTTCGAGCGTCAACCTGTTTTTCAAACCGCCGACCACGGACGCGCGTTGCACCACTCCAACCAATCCGCAGCTATGCTTCATTCCGGTCCAGACCGAGGACGACGTGCTCGCACGGATCATAAGCCAGGCCGCGCTAGTGCGCGGCAGCACCTTCCCGGTGGTTAACGCGGCCAATTACGACCCGGGACGCCTCGGCCACAGCGCCGAGTGTAGCGGTCCCATCACCAATGTCGGCTTTCAGTGTCCCAACCTGGAAGACGGCAATGCTCGCAGCTATCTCGACGCGGCCGTGCCGGACCTCCCGGTGTTTGTTACCAGCGAGTCCGGGCATATCAACTATGTCAACACCATCGCGCTGACAGAGCTCAATATTTGCGGCACCGACGTCGCGAACCCTGCGACTTGCATGACGCCGACCACCAACCCCAGTCAGGAAGAAGCACTGGCCCAGTTGGGACAACTCGATGAAGACCTCTCGTTCTTCTCGACCGGCTTTTTCGAGGGCCAGATTCTAAAGTTCAGTCCGGCCAGCGTGGCGACCGACATCACGCGAGCCGTGAGTCTCTACGCCCAGCACGGCTACACCCTGAGTCAAGAAGGTGCGGCCGGCCTGTTCGAGGTAAAACTCTATCTAGGTGCAATCCAGGCGGACCCGGCATTCCCACTCACGGCCGCCATGTTGATGTACGATCCGGGCAGCGCCGATTTCAGTGATACAGTCGCGATGGCGCAGCAGGCGCAGCTATTGATCAACGGCAACCCCGACGTTTTTATCGCAGCACTCAAGAGCTTTGCCGACGGCAGCACCCAAGCTTACACGGCGTACCTGGCCGAGCCGTATTTTGAGGTCTTCGCGCCATTTACCTCGTCGATATTTTCGCAACCCTACATGGGATTGCCCGATGTGCCGAAGGCCGAGATGGAAGCAAGGGCGGTGGTCGCGCATCAGGCGGGATATCCGCTGTTCGTTCATCAGAATGGAGATCAGGCGATCACCGACACTTTGAGCGCCCTGCAGGAGGCCCAGACGATTTTTCCGGCCCCAGCCTTCCGCGATCTCGTCCTCCACGCTCCGCTGATTAGCGCGGCGAACCTCGCCATCGTCGGGAGTTTGAACGATCCGGTGAGTTTCCTGATCGCCGATCTTTACTACTGGGGACTGTCGGTCTGCCAACAGGTGCTCGGCCCGCAGCTCGCGACCGAGACCTATGCGCTATACCCTGCCGCGGACGCAGAGAGCATGGGACTGCGTGTCACTCTGCACAGCGACACGCCGGTTAGCCCGCCCGACCCACTGTTCGAGATTTGGGTGGCGAAGACGCGCTCGGTTCAGCAACCGTCGTGGTTTCCGAACCTCAACCCCGCTCAGTGTCCGGCGGTCATGAACCCCAACCAGGCGATCACGATCCAGCAGGGGCTCGAGGCCTTCACCACTAACGCCGCGTGGCAGTACGGACTGGAAAAGCAGGTGGGTACGATCGCGCGCGGCTTCACCGCGGATCTGGTGTTTCTGTCCGCCGATCCGCTAGCGATGGAAAGCAACCCCAACGGCCTCCAGTCGATACGGATTTTGGCGACGGTCCATCACGGCCAGTACCACCCCAACCCCAACGCCAGCCAGCCCCCGATCTGGCCGGGCTAGTCATGGCACTGGATTAGTGCATCGCGTAATCGTCGAGCCGCTTTGAGAGGTATTGCTACTTCGCAGCCGGCGCGATGCGCACCACGCCAATCTTCGGGCAATCTTTCGCGACGGCACAATCGCCACATCGCGGGATTCGCGCGTGACAAACCTGCCTGCCGTGCAGAATCAGCCTCATCGAAAACGGCGTCCAATCCGATGGCGGCAATAGCGCTTGCAGATGCGTCTCGATCTCGGCGGGCTCGATGCTCTTAGTAAATCCGAGCCGCCTCGTAAGCCGCCGCACGTGCGTGTCCACCACAAACCCGGGCTTGCCGTAAACGTGTCCGAGAATGACGTTCGCGGTCTTGCGCCCGACGCCGGTCAACTTGATCAACTCCTCCATCTCCGACGGCACCTCGCCGCCGTGACGCTCGACGATCATGCGCGCACTTGAAATCAGCGCCTTGGTCTTCTGACGAAAAAATCCGGTCGCCACGATCAACTTCTGAATTCGCTCGGGGTCGGCATCAGCCGTCGCACGCGGGTCGGGGAACTCCCGGAACAGCGCCGGCGTGACTTGATTGACGCGCTCGTCGGTGCACTGCGCCGACAGGATCGTCGCCGCGAGGCATTGCCACGGCGTCGCAAAATCCAGGCTGATCCGCGCCTCCGGGTAAAGCTTCGCGAGCGCCGCGGATACGCGCGCCGCGCGTTTCTTTATCGCCGGCACCGATTCGCGCGATGCCATCACGCGCTCACGCCGCGACGCGGCGCGCCCGCTGGTCGCTGGTAAAGCTTGCCAGCTCGGTCTTCTCCCGCTGCGCGTCCCAGCCGAGTTCCGCCGCCAGTATTCGCGCGACGGCCGGCGCCGATGCTTCCGCTTCGACCGGGTACCGCCATGAAAGCGACGTGCGCCGAATCAGGAAATCGTGAATCGAATGCACCATCTCGCTCCGCGCCGCATGCACCACATCCGCCTTGATCACGGGACATCCGGGCGCGAGCGCCGCCGCCAAATCTGGACGCTCCGCCACCAGGCGCGCCAAGATCGCCGCGCGCGTTCCGTATCGCGCCCGAAGAATTTCCGCCGCCGCGATTGGGATACTCTTCATCATCGCGTCATCGCTCGCCAATCTTTCATCCGCGCCAAGGGGTCGCGCGCCAGGAAACGGCACCGTCAGCGTCGGGCATGTCCCAGTCGGTCGGCCGAGTTCTTTCATCACGACGTCGACCAGCTTCTGCGCGATCTCGCGATGCGTCGTCAGTTTCCCCCCTGCCACGCTGATCAAGCCGGACTTGCTGATTTCGAGAACTTCCTCGCGCGACACCGCCGACGGTTTCGTGCTCCCCTCGCCCGCCCGCTCCAACGCGCGCAGGCCTGCGAAACTCGAGGCAACATCGCGGGCGCCAAGCTTCATCCCCGGCAGGCTCTCGGCGAGCACGCCGAGCAAATACGCGACGTCCGCCGGCTCCGTCGTAACCGACGCGGGGTCGCCGCTGAAATCCGTGTCAGTGGTGCCGACCAGCACGTAGCGATCGTGCGGCATCACGAACACGATTCGTCCGCCCTCGTCGCCCAGCACCAGCGATTCCCGCACCGGCAGCACGGTTCGCGCGAACACAAGGTGCACGCCCTTGGTCAGCCGCACGCTGTCGCCCGACGATGGATCGTCCAACCGCCGGATGTGATCGACCCACGGTCCCGTCGCATTCAGAAATTTCCGGGCGCGCAGTTCGTACGATCGCCCGCCGATGAGATCGCGCACGCCCGCCGCCGCGATTCGATCGCCACTCCTGCTGAATCCCTCGACGCCCGCATAGTTCGCGACCGCCGCGCCGTGCAGGTCCGCATCGAGCGCATTTTCGAACGTGACGCGCGCGTCGTCGGCCCACGCGTCGTAGTACATCGCGCCGCCGGTGAGCGCATCGCGGCTGAGCGCCGGCTCGAGTTCGCGGACGCTCGCGGCATTCAGATTCGAATGCCATTCCGCGCGCGGCGTCCGCGCAAACAAGTCGTAGAGCGTGAGGCCCATCGCCATCGTCAAACGGCCGAAGCCGCGCCCACGATAAACCGGGAACAGAAACCGGATCGGATGCACCAGATGCGGCGCCGTGCGACGGCGGAGGCGCTCGCGCTCGCGGAGCGCCGAGTACACCAGCCTGAGCTGTCCTTGCGGCAGATAGCGGAAGCCGCCGTGAATCAACTTCGACGATCGCGACGACGTGGCGCCCGCGAAATCTCCGCGATCGAGCAGCGCGACCTTCAGCCCGCGCATCGCCGCATCGCGCGCGACCGCCGCGCCATTGATCCCGGCGCCGATTACCGCGAGATCGAATTCTTCGTCGCGAAACCTGGCGAGACTCGCCTCACGGTTCAGGATGGAGCCCAAAAGGTTCGACCGTCGTTCGACCGTCAATTGCGCGCAGCGTCATTCTTCGGGGTCTTCCTGAAACGAGTAGCGCTCTTCGGTCCACGGATCCGCGTGATTGTGATAGCCGCGAACTTCCCAGAAGCCGCGCCGGTCGATGTCGACGAACTCGATTGCGCGCACCCACTTTGCGCTCTTCCATCCGTAAAGCTTCGGCACCACCAGCCGCAGCGGAAAGCCGTGATCGAGTTCCAGATCGGCGCCGTCATGACGATGCGCCAGCATTACGTCGTCGTCGATAAATTCGCTCAGCGGCAGGTTGGTCGTGTAGCCCGCGTCGCAATGGATTACCACGTGGCGCGCTTCGGGCCGGAGCTTCACCAGCTTCATGATCTCCGCGACGCGCACGCCTTCCCACGCATTGTCGAGCCGCGACCAGGTGGTGACGCAATGAAAATCGGACACCTGTTTCGATTGCGGCAACGCGCGAAACTGCTCGTAGGTAAGGCGAACCGGCTCCTCGATCAGCCCGACCATCTTAAAATCCCAGGTCTTGGGATCGAAGCGCGGCGCCGGTCCATACGACAGCACCGGGAAATTGTCGGTCAGAGTCTGACCGGGAGGAACGCGCGCCGCGAGATCCTCCGGTTTGGCAGGCTTGGTCATCTGCTGATTATTATCGGAGCGATCTATTTGACGAAAGACCCGCGCGACATCGCACGCAAGTATTCGCGCGTCACGCGCGCGACATCCCATGAATGATCGCGTCGGTGAAGTCACTGGTCGAAGCCTCGCCGCCGAGATCGCGCGTCAGAGCTTTTCGAGAGCGCAGCACCGCGATCGTCGCGGCGCGAATCTTTTCTCCTTCACGCTGGTAGCCAAGATAATCGAGCATCATCGCCGACGACAAAATCGCCGCCGTGGGATTCGCAACATTCTTGCCCGCGATATCCGGCGCGGTGCCGTGGACCGCTTCGAAAATCGCGCCCTTGTCTCCGTAGTTCGCGCCCGGCACCAGCCCCAACCCGCCGACCAATCCCGCGCACAAGTCGGAAACGATATCGCCGTACAGATTTTCCAGCAGCAGGATATCGAACGAGCCCGGATCGGTGACCAGCCGCATACAGGCCGCATCGACGATCTGCTCGGTGTAGCGAATCTCCGGATAGCCGCGCGCCACCGCACGCGCACATTTCAGAAAGAGCCCGTCCGACAACTTCATGATGTTGGCTTTGTGAATCGCCGTGATCGATTTCCGCCGATGCGCGCTGGCATACTCGAACGCAAACTTCGCGATCCGGCGCGACGCGCGTGCCGTAATCACCTTGATACTCTCGACCACGCCGGGCGCGATCTCGTGCTCGATACCCGAGTACAGGTCCTCGGTATTTTCGCGCACCACCACCAGGTTGACGTTGCGAAACGGCGTCGGCACGCCCACGAAACTCATCGTCGGCCGGATGTTCGCATACAGGTCGAAGGTGCGCCTGAGATAAACGTTGATCGAGCGCCAGCCCTCGGCCACGCGCGTTTCGAGCGGACCTTTGAGCGCGATTCGCGTCGCCCGAAGCGAGCGCAGCAGCTGCGCCGGCACCGGCGTCCCATAGCGCTTGAACGCAGCCGCACCGGCCTCCTGCCGATCCCACTCGATCGTCACGCCCACTGCCTCGATCACCGCGACCGCCGCCGCGATCACTTCCGGACCGACGCCGTCGCCCGGAATCAGGGTCACCCGCCGAGCATCCGTCTTCGCGCCACTCTTCGACGAAGCCGCTTCGATCTTTCGTTTTCTCAAATTTGTCTTCGGTTGAGGACGCCGCGATCAGTAATTCACCAGGCCGATAAAAACGTCGCTGACGTTGGTGCCGCTCGGTCCGGTGACGAGCAAATCGCCGGTGGTTTTGAAAAAATTGTAAGCGTCGTTGCGCGCCAGCGAGACTTGCGCGCTGACGGCGGCGCTCTCACCACGCTTCACGACCGACGGCGACGCGAACGCGCCCGCCGCGTCGGTCGGCCCGTCGATTCCATCGGTGCCGGCGAACAGCGCCTCGATTCGATTCTCGCGCGCGATCATTCCAAGCTCGATATTCATCGCGAGCGCGCATTGCTGCGCGCGCCCTCCGCGCCCGCCCCCGCGCACCGTGACCACCGGCTCCCCGCCCGCGATCACGCACACCCGCTCATGCGTAATCTCGCGCAGATACTCGCCGAGTTTGCGGCCGACATCATTGGCTTCGCCGTGCAGCTCCTTCCATCGTTGCGGATGATAACCGAGCGCGGTTGCAGCACGTTCGGCACCGTCCAGCGCGAGACCGTTGTCGCCGATAATCACGTTGGTCACGCGATCGCAGGCCGGATCGTTGCTCTTGAGCGTCTCTGCCTCTTCGCCCGCGACCGCGCGCTCGAGATATTCACGCACCGACTCTGGCGCGCGCCCCCACACCGCGCGGCGCTTCAGCACCGAGATCGCATCGCCGTAAGTGCTCCAATCGACCGCGGTCGGCCCCGAAGCGATCGTCGCCAGATCGTTGCCGGGCACGTCCGACAAAACCAGCCCCAACACGCGCGCGCCATTGCATAGAGTGACGATCCGCCCGCCCTTCAGGATCGACAGATGCTTGCGCACGACGTTGAGTTCGCGAATCGACGCACCCGCGCGCGACAGCGCGGCCGCGACCGCGATCTTGTCATCGAGCGTGACGCCGGGCGGCGGCATCGTGCACATCGCCGACGCGCCACCGCTCAGCGCAACGATCAGCAGATCGTCCGCAGTGATCGTACCGAGCATCTCGCGCACAGCGTGCGCCGCCGCCATCGATGATTGATCGGGTTGCGGATGGCCCCCGGCAAGGAATCGGATTTTGGATTCCGGCGATGCGGCGTACAGCGGTCTGCCATCTGTTTTAGGCACCACCGCGAGCCCATTGACGATCTTGTTGCCGAGGCAGTGTTCAGTCTCCGACGCCATCGCCGCCGACGCCTTGCCGATCGCGAGCAGGAACACGCGCGAGGCATCGGCGATCAGTTCCGGAACGGTACTATCGATCGCACCGTCCAGCGCGCGCCCAATCAGGCGCGCCGGATCGACCGCGTCGAGCGCGGCGCGATAAATCTTTACGAGATCCGCGCGCGCAGCGCTTTCCGAAGACGATAGTTCAGCCGATGAATCCATTTTGTGAACGCGCCCGCCGGCAGGCGCTCGCTCTGATTAGCGGCCGCGCTTGCGCACCGTGATTTTTGCCGACGGCTCCGCGATCAGCACGATATCAGCCATCCCGATGAAAAGTCCCGTGCCTACCACACCCGGAATCGCAAGCAGCTCGCGCTCCAGTCGCGCCGGATTGCCGATCGCTTTGAGGCCGCAATCGAGAATCAAGTTGCCGTTGTCGGTGACGAACTCGTTGCCGTCGTGCTCGCGTAGTCGCGGCTTCAAGCCGAGCGCTTTGATCTTCTTCGACGCCAGCGTGAGGCCAAACGGCACGACCTCGACCGGCAAGCTGCCGCGACGCCCCAACTTCGCCACGATCTTCTCCGCGCCGACCAGCACGATGAATCGCCGCGACGACGCGGCGACGATCTTCTCTCTCACCAGCGCGCCGCCGTAGCCCTTGATCAGATTGAGCCGCGGATCGACTTCGTCCGCGCCGTCGAAATCAATGTCGATTTTCTCGACCTCGGCTATCGTTACGATCGGAATTCCCACCGACCGCCCGAGTTCGTCGCTCGCCTTTGAGGTCGGCACGCCACGAACGTTGAGGCCGCTTGCGCCCAGCGCCCGGATGAACGCGCTGGCGGCGCGGCCGGTGCCGAGCCCGATCGTCTGGCCGGCCTTGACGTAGCGCAGTGCGTACTCGCCGAGCGCGTCGAGTGCGTCTTTTTCGTCGGCCATCAAATGCGCGGCTTACCCACCGATCAGAGATTGCCCTTGCGCAGCAATTGCATGAACTCCTGGCGGGTTTCCTGATTGGTCCGAAAAACTCCGAGCATCGCCGAAGTCGTGACGTAGGAATTCTGCTTTTCGATCCCGCGCATCCGCATGCACAGATGCTCCGCCTCGAGCACCACCGCCACGCCCAGCGGATCGATCTCCGACATGATCGTCTGCGCGATTTGCGTGGTCATCCGCTCCTGCACTTGCAGCCGCCGCGCGAATATTTCCACCATCCGCGCGAGCTTCGACAATCCCACTATCTTGCGATTCGGCAGGTACGCCACGTGCGCCTTGCCCATGAACGGCAACAGGTGATGCTCGCACAGGGAGTAAAAGTCCAAATCCTTGCACAGGATCATTTCCTGATAATCTTCTTCCGCGAACAACGCGCCGTTGATTGCGACCTTCGGATCCTTGGCGTAGCCGCTGGTCAGAAATTCGTACGCCTTGGCGACGCGAGCCGGCGTGCGCCTGAGGCCCTCGCGATTCGGGTCCTCGCCGATATGACGGAGAATCAGGCGCACCGCGTCTTCGAGCTTTGATCGCTCCTTTTCTTTCGCGCCGTGATTGTCGCCGGCTTTTTCGGCGAGCGCCTTGTCCGATTTTTCTGATTTGTCTGATCTGTCGGCGGACTTCGATTTGGCGCCGTTCAAGACAGGTCGGTTCATGTGCCGTGCTCCTTACGCCAAAGGCTGAATTGCAGCGCGAGTTCGATTGCGAGCGAAGGACCGCCGCCGCTCATTATGTTAAATCCCGCCACTTCGCCTGCCAACGATTGCATCAGCGCCATGTTCTCTTTGATCGAAAACGCGCGCACCTGCTCTTCGTTCATCCCGCCATAGCGATCGAGATGCGGCCGCGCCCCGCTCAAGTCCTTTACCCGGTCCATCAGATAATTGGCCATCGCTTCGCGCTTGACCGGCAGGATCCCGAGCACTGTCTTGATAGCAAACTGGTTGGCCTGGGCAATGAATCGTCGCGCAGTTTCCGCCTCGAAAATCGGCTGTGTGATCACGAAGCGCGCCCCGCCGACGCTCTTGCGCTCGAGCAACTCGAATTCGCGCTCGATATTTTTGCGATTCGGATTTGCCACCGCCCCCACTACTATCGAAGGAATCGTCTTGAGCGCCGCCTTGCCCTCGCCGGTGTCGCCCCGATTTAGCGCCGCGACGATCTTCAGCAGGCCGAACACGTCGAGGTCATGCGCCGGGATTGCGCGGCCGCTTTCCTCCGGCGGGATCTTGTCGCCGGTCAGCGCCGCAATCGCATCGATTCCTATCGCCGCCGCGCCCAGCAAATCCGAGGTCAGCGCGAAGCGATTGCGGTCGCGGCACGACATATTGAGCACGACCGGGATCTTCAATTGCTGCTTGATCGCCGCGCCGAACACCAGCCCCGACATTTTTATTTTGCCGAGCGCGTTGTCCGTCAGATTGATCGCATCGACGTGATCAACCAACGCCGCAAGGCGCGTCAGCAGCGCGGTCGAACTTATTCCGCGCGGCGCCGAGACCTCCAACCACAGCGACGGGACGCTTGAATTGAGATTGTCGATTAGCGCGGACAAGTGCGCTCCGGCGCGCACGCAGGTGGCGCGAAGTGGCAGGGCTGAAGTAGAGAGGCCATCGCGATGACCGTCGCGCGTGAGTCCGAGGCCTTAAGCCTGGCGGCGCTCGGTCGCCTTCACTTTCTGGTATTTGCGATAGTCGTAGCCGGTCGCCATCGCCATCAGCAGCGGCTCCATCCCGCCCTCGCGCTCGCGGCGGAGCACTCGCAGCCGGTCGAAGAATTCGCGGAAGTCCTTGTTCACCCGCGCCTTGGTATTGACCGGCTGCAGGAAAAAATCATGCAGCCGCGTCACCGTGAAACGCAGCGAAGAGAATCGCAGTTCGTTGGGAAACGCGTCCCACTCCGCCAGCGACAGCGTCCGCACCGACTCGTAGCCCGACAGCAGGAAGCGGAATCGATCAAGCGAATATTCGCCATCGACAAAACAGAGCGCGTTGACGGCCGTCGCGATATCGAAGATGAACTTGCCGCGGCAGGCGGCCTCGAAATCGATCATCGCGGTCAGTTTCTCGCCGCGAAACAGCAGATTGTCCGCGAAAATATCGCCGTGAATCACGCCCTTGGGCAGTTTGCCCTCGAGGTAACGCGTCAAGTACTCGACCTCGTCGTCGAGCGTGCGGCAAATTTTGCGGAAGTAGTTCGGCAGTCGGCTGCGAACCGTCAAGTACAAGTCGGCGATTCGCTCGAAGCTGAAGCGATTGTCGATTCCCTTCTTGTACGCCTTGCCGATCACGTGCAGATCGCCGAGCGCCCGCCCGATCGTTTCGAGCTGGCTCGGACGGATTCGCGCCGGCGGCAGGATTTTTCCTTCCTGGTACTTGAACAGCGAGACGCATCGATTGTTGAAGGTGCGGTAGAACCGCCCCATCCGATCCTGCATCGGATGCGGGCAGGGGAACGTATGCTTGCGCAGGAACGACAGCAAATCGATCTCGCGCTTCAGCTCGTTCTCGCTCTTGACCTCGTCGATCCGCAGCAGAAATTTGCCCTTCGCGGTCTCCAGCACGTAGTTGCTGTTGACCGAACCCTCCGGGATACCAACACTGCTGCTGACGCGGCCCAAGCCGTAGTCGTCGGTGAGTTCCTTCAGGAAGGGTTTACTGAGCTCGGTGTATACGGCCATGAAAGCGCAATCGGTTGGAAGACTGTCCGCGCGCAAGTCTAAGGCGTGACTGCCACTTCGTCAACTAGGGTCCCGAATCGTCAAGC
The DNA here is from genome assembly GCA_003135855.1 of Deltaproteobacteria bacterium. GTDB lineage: Bacteria > Desulfobacterota > Binatia > Binatales > Binataceae > Binatus. The sequence continues at coordinate 44,398 of PNBD01000116.1, read as the reverse complement.
AGCGACGCGCCTTTTGACGACCCGATCGATGCGCGCTGCCACTTCGCGAGTTGCCTCTGCTCGCGTGCGCGACTAAATCAATCGCTATGCCGACTACCAAAAAAATTGCCAAGAACAAGAAAGTTGCCGAGAAGGCGCCCGCGATNNCAAAGAAAGGCGCACCCGCCGCCAGCGCCAGCCGCGCCCTCGAAGGAAAAAAGGCGCCGGCCTTCCAACTCGCCGACGCCGACGGCAAAACCGTCGCGCTCAAAGATCTGGTCGGCCAGCGCAACCTGGTGCTCTATTTTTATCCCAAGGACATGACGCCCGGATGCACCATCGAGGCGTGCAGCTTCCGCGATAACGACGCCGACATCCGCGCGATGGGCGCGCAGATCATCGGCATCAGCGCCGATTCGAGCGCGTCGCACGTGAAATTCCGCGACAAGCACTCGCTCAATTTTCCACTGCTCAGCGATCCCGAAAACAAGGTCACGCGCGCTTATGGCGTTTACAAAATGAAATCGTTGTACGGCCGCGAGTTCATGGGAATCGAGCGCACTACCGTCGTGATCGACAAATCAGGCGTCGTGCGGAAAGTCTTCGCCAAGATGAAGGTCAACGGCCACACCGAGGAAGTGATCGAAGCGCTGAAATCACTCGGCTGAGCGCTGGGCCAGAATCGATTTGCTTACGATGCCGCCGCGCGCGTCACGCCGATCAGATTGTCGCGCAGAAATGCGCGCAGCTCCGGCTCGACGCGCTTGCCGAGATCGTGCGAGGCCTTCGGAAAATAGCAGGTCGATACGCGCGCGCCGCGGGCGCGCAGCGCGTCCGCGAGCTTGACCGCCTGCTTCACCGGCATCCGGTTGTCGCGCTCGCCGTGCATAATCAGCACGCTGCAATCGAGCCGCGGCGGCAGATTCTCAATCACGCTTCGCTGCTTCAGCGCGCGCTTGCTCGGCCAGACCTCGCGCAGGATCGAGAGCTTGGTGCGTAGCGGCGCTTCCGGCCACAGCGTCAACATGTCGTAGGCGCCCGACTGCAGGATGAGCGTATGCGGACGCGAGTCGGAATCCATCAGCAGGCCGGCCGCGACCGCGCCATGACCGAGTCCCCAAACTCCCAACCGCGTCGCATCGACATCGGGGCGCGTGACCAGCAAATCAAGTCCGCGCCGCGCCGCCGCCACCGACGGCCGTCCGACAAAGCGGCTCGGTCCCGACGATCCGCCGTAGCCCGGGATGTCCACGCAGGCAATCTGGATCCCCATGGTCGTGACGTGCTGGCTCATCTGCACGCATTGCTCGACGCTGCCGCCGCCGTCATTCAGCACCAACAGTCCCGGCAGTTTGCCGGGAATTTCGCTTCGAGTCAGGTAACCTTCGATGTGGAAATTCTTGGGCCCCAGCGCGATATCGAAATTGAACGGCTCGACATTTTTGTAACGCGCGGTGATCGATTTGCCCGGCATCCGGCATGCCGCGAACATCGCGACCGTTGCGAGCAACGCCAGCGCGAGCCCAGCCCTTCTCATCACGGAGTTGAGTAGCTTGTGCGGCAAACTGGCCTGGGACGTTCTTCTCGACGGGGGAGTCCCACCGAGAATGGTATCGCGGTTCATTGCGTCCGTAATCTACACGTGTTTATCAAAATTAGAAAACAGCTTGGTCACAAGATCGTAACAACTAATCACGGAACCACATCGTTGAATCGCTACCGGGCAATATTGAATCGCCATCGGGTTTGCTCGATACTGTTTGATTCTTAAAGTCATTCTACTCGGTACCGGTATGTCCGACCAAACATCAGCGGCAGAAGCGGCCTCAGCTGTAATCGATTTCGAAAAACAAGGCGGCATCGTGCCCGCGATTGCGGTCGATCACTTGAGCCATCGCGTCCTGACCGTCGCGTTCATGAATCGCGAGGCGTTCGCCGAAACCGTCGCCACCGGCCGCGCCTGCTATTTCTCGCGCTCGCGCAAAAAGCTCTGGCGTAAGGGCGAGGAATCCGGCAATTTCCAAATCGTCCGCGAAATCAGGATCGATTGCGATGGCGATGCGATCGTGATCGCCGTCGAACAGCGCGGTGACGGCGCCGCATGCCATCTTGGCTACGAGTCGTGCTTTTTTCGCAAGCTCGACAATGGTCAATGGCAAATCACCGACCAGCGCAAAGTTGACCCGGCCAAGTACGGACCCGGCTACGGCCATCAGAAAAAATCCGCCGGCTGAGAAATCGGAACATCAAAAAAAATGCCGGCTGAAAAAATTCTCAAGTTCGGAATCCCCAAGGGCAGCCTCGAACAGCAGACGCTCGAGCTGATGCGCAAATCGGGATGGCGCATCTCGGTCGGCTCGCGCTCCTACATCCCGAGCGTCGACGACGCCGCGCTTAGCTGCCGCATCCTCCGCCCGCAAGAGATGCCGCGTTACATCGCCGACGGCTCCCTCGACGCCGGCATCACCGGCAGCGACTGGATCGTCGAGAACAACGTCAAACTCGAGCAGGTCGAGAGTTTCATCTACGCCAAGGCGACGCTGACGCCCTCGCGATGGGTCCTCTGCGTGCGCGAGAATTCGCCGATCAAGCGGCTGGAAGATCTCGAAGGGAAGCGGGTGGCAACCGAGATCGTGGGCTTCGTCAAGCGCATCCTCGCCGAACGGAAAATTAAAGCAGAAGTTGAATTTTCGTGGGGCGCCACCGAGGCCAAAGTCGCCGAGGGAATTATCGACGCCGCGGTCGACGTCACCGAGACCGGCTCATCGCTGCGCGCCAACGGACTGCGCATCGTCGAAGAATTGCTCGTGTCGAATCCGGTGCTGGTCGCCAATCCCACCGCCTGGACCGACCCCTGGAAGCAGGCCAAGATTCGCCAACTCGGCGTGCTGATTCGCGGCGCGCTCGACGCCGAAAGCCGCGTCGGCATCAAGATGAACGTCGCCAAAGACAACCTCGAGAAGGTCATCGCGCTGCTGCCCTCGATTACCGCACCGACCATCTCGCATCTGTACCCGTCGCCGGCGCTCAAGGGCCGGGAATGGCTCGCGGTCGAGACCGTCATCGACGAGCACACGGTGCGCGAACTGTTTCCGCGGTTGCTCGAGGCAGGCGCAGTCGGCATCGTCGAGTTTCCGCTCAACAAAATAATCGGCTAGCGCGATCCTCGCAGGGCGAAACAGTTACGATCCGCGCGGGGTCGAAATTTTCGCCGATCAGTGCTACAAACAAACCTCGGACGCCGCTGTCACAACGGAGGAAACACATCATGGGTCTCGCCAACGGAGTGCATCATCTCGCGATTTGCACCAAAGATATCAAGAAGCAGATCGAGTTCTTCACCCAGGTCGTCGGCGCGGAGCTCGAGGCGCTCTACTGGATGCATGGCGTCGATAACACGTTCCACGGATTCCTGAAGTTGAGCGACAGCTCCTCGATCGCCTTCGTGCAGCATCCCGACATCGCGAAAATCACGCCGATCAAAGGCGTCTCGCACGCGGGCACGACCGCCGGCAACGTCGCGCCGGGCGTGATGCAGCATCTCGCGCTGAACGTCGACTCCGAAGCTGACCTGCTCGCGATTCGCGATCGCGTGCGCTCGCACGGCCACTGGATCATGGGGCCGCTCGATCACGGCTTCTGCAAATCGATCTATCTCGCGGCGCCGGAAGGCATCATGCTCGAGTTCTCGACCTCCGAGGGCAATGCCATCGATGCGGAATCGTGGATCGATCCCGAAGTCATGGCACTGGCTGGAATCAGCGCCGACGAAGTCGAGCGCTTCAAGCATCCCGCGTCATTCGAATCGAAGGGCGGCAAGGTCGCGCAGCCGAAGCCCGATCCGACCAAGCCGCTGATGCAGTTCGCGCCCGACGCCAAAATCTGGACGATGCCCGACGAAGAAGTCACGCGCACGATGAGCGAGACGACGCCTCCGGTGCAGACCAAGAAGAGCAAGGCCGCCTAGCCACCCCGCTCTCTTCTATCTTTTTGTTTTGACGACTCGCCCGCTCGATGCGGGCGAGTTTTTCTTTGGTCGCGATGCGCTCTTACGTCGCCGAGCTACTTCCCATCGACGAAGTTCGGCTTCCTCTTCTCGACGAATGCCTTCACCGCTTCCTGATGATCCTTGGTGTTGAAGGTCATCATCTCGTACGCAAGCGAGGCGTCCAGGATCAAGTTGGCCTGCTGCTTGAGCCACTTATTCACCGACAGCTTGCTCCACCTGATTGCCCAGGTCGGGCCGTCTGCGAGCTCCTGCGCAAGCTCGCGCGCCTTCGACATCACTTGCTCCGCGCCGACCGCGTAATTCACCATGCCGATCCGCCCCGCTTCCGCGCCGTTGATGAAATTGCCGCGCATCAGAAATTCCTTCGCGCGATGCGGTCCAATCAGCAGCGGCCAGATCACCGCGCCGCCGTCACCCGCGACGATTCCGACTTTGACATGCGTGTCCGCAAAGCGCGCTTTCTCCGACACCACCGTGATATCGCACAGCAGCGCCAGCGTCGCGCCGAGGCCGACCGCGTCGCCATTGATCGCGCCGATGATCGGCTGCTCGACATCGAGCATGTTCTCGATCACGCGCCGCCCGTTCGACGCCGCGATCGGCCCGCGTCCCCGGCCCTTGCCGGTTTTGCCGGTGCCTCCGGCGAGCGTCCCGCCGGCCATCCCCTTGATGTCGCCGCCGGCGCAAAACGCGCGGCCCGCGCCAGTCAGGATGATCGCGTTGACGTCGTGATCGCTGCGCACGTCGAGCCAGATTTGTTCGAGTTCGTGATGCAGCGCGTTGTGCACCGCATTCAGCGAGTCGGGACGGTTGATCGTTATCGTCGCAACTCGCTCGGCCACGTCCACTTTCAAAAATTCATATTCACTGTAGTCGGTCGCCATGATGACAAAACCCTCCTGCTCGATTGCGCGAATGACAGTCTTTGTTGGGAGCGGTACTTTGAGATTCCGTTATAGGCGAACTGCGAGATAAGTAAACCCCGCCATTCGCCTCGGTCGCGACGCTTCGATCAGTTAGGAGTCGCGCGCGCCGTTCCTGACTGCTATATGCGATGCGCGTGAGGTGATGCGATGACGACGCGTGATATTACTTTCCCCGCTGCCGATGGACATCCGATGCGCGCCGCTCTGGCCGTGCCCAGCGACGATGCGCGCCATCCGGGCGTGATCGTTATTCACGAAATATTCGGCCTTAACGACGACATCCGTCGTATCACCGGGATGATTGCCGACCTCGGCTACACCGCACTCGCGCCCGACCTTTACGATGGACCCGGCACACGGCTTATCTGCATCGCGCGAACGTTGATGACGCTCATGCGTGGCGAGGGCGAAGCATTCAAGGACCTCGACGCGGCCCGCAAATTTTTGCAGCATCAGCCAGGCGTGGATCCCACGCGCACCGGCGTGATCGGCTTCTGCATGGGCGGCGGCTTCGCTCTGATGTTCGCGGTGAGGGCGCCGCTCGGTGCGGTCGCGACATTTTACGGCGATGTGCCGAAGACCCCCGAACAGTTGCGCGGCGTCTGCCCCGTGCTCGGCGGATTCGGCGCCGACGACCGGATTTTCGCACCGCAGGGGCGCCGACTCGAAAAACTACTCAGCGAGATGGGCATCGAGCACGATGTCAAAATTTACGACGGCGCCGGTCACAGCTTCATGAGTCACAACAGCGGCGTGCTCGCGTCGATTGGCAAGATGAGTCCGATGCACGCGGGTTACGATCCTAAAGCTGCCGACGATAGCTGGAAACGGATCGAGCTGTTTTTCGCCCGCCACCTCGGAAAATGATCGAGGTGCAACGTTACTCCAGCAAGTTATGGATATGGTCCAAACGTTAGTTGATAAGCGAAATATCCCTGGAGTTGGTTCGGTCCTTCGATAGCAGGACCAGCCGAGAGAATGATGTGCTGAGTGTCGGAAAGGTCCCAGATCAGTCCGAGATTGATACCCGCTTCACGTGGCCCGCCAACTTCTTGCGAGGTGCCGTGAAATATCTCAAAGCCCGGAGTGAGGTTTGGCAGGACTCGCCGCTGTATCACTACGCCGGTGAACCACCAATTGCGGTTGTGAGTGCCTGGATTGATCCAGTAACCGCCGCCTCCGTACGCAGTCCACTTTTGTTCGCTCTTTTGGAGCCAAATCGGCAGGAATGTCTGCAGATGTCCACTTCCCAGATTCCTGCTGTGCGAACCGGTGGGAACTTCCAGCAGAGGGAATGTTCCAATCTGCGGTAGCCACGCTCCTTCGTGAACGAACCGATATTTCACTCCCAGCTCGGTGTCGCCGTAGCCGTAGCTGCTCGCACCCTGCGCAGGTGCGTTCAAGGTCATCGGGAGGATCGTATGAAGTTGAACGTCAGGCACCACTCCGTAATTCACTTCCAGGTGGGGAGCTGTGCTTGTCCAGGCATCCGACTGTTTGGCGAATATCGACGCGAAGTAGACCTCCCAGTGTTGATACTCGACGGGCTCCGGGTCGTCGGTGATGTACGGGGGTCCCGCGAACGCTTTAGGCGAAAAGATCAGCACAAGAAAGATTAGTGCAAGAGGAATTAGCGCCGTAAGCGTCGAACGTGAGGCGGTCCTCATGCGCCAAGCCATCGCCATCCTCACTCATTTTCGAACAGTTCGGCGAAGAGCTCGCGGACTTTAGTTTTCGCGTCGCGCAACGACTTGCGACCCTTTGGGGTAGCCTTGTAGAGACGGCGGGCGTGCCGGCCGTTCCTTTTCTCGAAGGAGCGCAGATAGCCTTCGCGTTCCAATCCGTGCAGCAGCGGATACAGGGTCCCAGCGCTCAGCCGGTAGCCATGGCGTCCCAGCTCCTCGATAATCCCCAACCCAAAAATCGGCTCTCTCGACGCGTGGTGAAGGATGTGCAACCGGATCAGGCCCGAATAGATTGCGTTGGGTATCGCCATGCATTATCGTCTTTCGATATCGAAACTAGATAGCATTCCCGGATGCGCGAGCGCAATCATTTAGCGGCCGGGTTTCTCAAACTGATCGGCCCGTCCGCCGTGTAAGTCTGAGCACGGTCATTGGAGAACTGGCGATGAATAGACTTCTCCCTCCGGTCTGGACCGCAAGAAGCATCGTCTTTATTCGATTGGCCGTTGGTTTGATCTTCTTCACTCAGGGAATTCTCAAATATATCGACCCGTCCTTGGGAATCCTCCGCTTCGCTAAGATCGGATTCCCATACCCCGGATTCACGGCGCATTTCGTGGGAACCTTCGAGATCGCTTGTGGCTTTCTGGTCTTGATCGGCCTTTTCACCAGGCTCGCGAGCATACCGCTCTTATTTGTAATCCTGACCGCGCTCGCGACCACCAAGATCCCCGAGTTGTTGCACCCGAATCAGGGCTTTTGGTTCATGGTAAGCGACGCGAGAACGGACTTTGCCATGACGATGAGCCTGCTTTTCCTTATCGGTGTGGGCGCGGGGGCATGGTCCCTAGACGCGTGGTTGTGGAAAGAAAAGCCGCACGAAGCAAGTTAACTAACGAATTGCCATCGAGCAGCGCCGACGACCGGATTTTCGCACCGCAGGGGCGCCGACTCGAAAAACTACTCAGCGAGATGGGCATCGAGCACGATGTCAAAATTTACGACGGCGCCGGTCACAGCTTCATGAGNNAAAGCTGCCGACGATAGCTGGAAGCGGATCGAAATGTTTTTCGCCCGCCACCTCGGAAAATGAGATCTCTTGTTACCACCAAGACACCAAGACACGAATATCCGTCCTGCAGCAGCTTCTTACCTACGGACCTTACTTTTCTCTCAGTGCCTTTGTGCCTTGGTGGTGCAACGGACAAAGAGGCGTCACGACAAGAGGCCGAAACCCTTGACGGGTTTCGGCCTCCTGAATATCTCACGCGAAGCGGTAGCCCTTACTTGGTCAGGCCGACCGCACGACTCGATTTCGCACTGCGCTCGCGCGCCGCGAGCAGCGCCTCGACGTTTTTCGCGCCGCGGTAGCCCATCTGATCGGCTAGATACTCAGCCAATTTTCGCTGCGAAATCTTCGGACTTTCCTTGATCTTGTCTTCGGCTAACTCAGAAAGCACGCTGTTCAGCGTTTCTTCGGAGGCTTGGAGGGTCTCGAGAATTGGGGAAGGAATCAGGGAACCATTCCTCATTTTTCACCTATAAACACACTATAGCACAATCGTATCGGTCATGTCTCATGACCCAATTTGGCGAGAAGTAGCGATCGGCGCGTGCCCCAAAGTACAAATTTATCAACGATTCTGATCCCGGAACTCAGGCCGCAGCGCGTAGATCTCTTCGATACCAGGGATGCCGCGAGGCGTTTCGTCATCAAACAGCACCGAGATTACCCCATAGAACGCCACCATCGTCCAGAACGCCCCCGCCTGGACCGGTGGGTATCCGACGCTGGCCGCCAGCACCGCTATCGTCGCGATCATCTGCGAGATTATCTCTGCGCCCGGCATGCTCTACTGGATCATTTGGATCATTCGCCCGTCCAGTTGGGCTTTCGTTTTTCCGAGAATGCGAGCGGCCCTTCGACCGCGTCCTTCGACCGGAACAGCTTCGCCTGCAAATCGTAATGCTTCGCGATTGCGTCCTTGGTCGGCAACCCGAGACCATCCATCGCAGCTTGCTTCGACGCCTGCACCGAGAGCGGCGAGCATTCCATGATTTCCCGGGCCCATCGCTCGGCGGTCGGGATCAGGTCCTTCATCGGCACCACTTCGTTGGCGATTCCCCAACGATGAGCTTCCTGCGCCGTGATATGCTTGCCCGTAAGCATCATGCCCATCGCGATCTTCAGCGGGATATGCCGCGGCAATCGATGCACTCCGCCGGCCGCCGCCATCAGTCCGACCCGCGGCTCCGGCAATCCGAAGCGCGCATGTTCGGCTGCGATAATAATATCGCACCCGAGCGCGATCTCGAACCCGCCGCCGAGCGCAAAGCCATTCACCGCCGCGATGATCGGCTTGTAAAGATCGTAGCGCGCGGTGATTCCCGCGAAGCCGCCCTTCCCGCGCAGCGCCTCCGTCAATTGCGCGCGATTCTCCGCCGTCCAGCGCAAATCGTTGCCCGCCGAGAATGCCTTGTCACCCGCGCCGGTCACGATCGCGACCCACGTCGCCTTGTCGGCCATGAAGTCGTCCCACACGTTGTCCATCTCGATATGGCACGGCGGATGGAGCGCGTTCATCCGCTCGGGACGATTGAACGTGATGTATGCGATGTGGTCGCGCTTCTCATATTTGATGAATTTCAGATCCATGAATTCCATTCCCTCCCGCAGCCGGTCAGCCGCGGTCTTTTGTATTGCGATCTCTACTATTAATGGTTCTAGGTTTCGTCGAGCAGTTCGAAAAATGCGTCGATGCTTTGCATCAATTGCCGCCGGATTTGCACCCGCGTGCCTTCGATCAGATGCATCGTGACGCGGCCGCTGCTGCCATCCGCCAGCGCGACTCGTGCTTCCTCGACGGCGGCGATGCCGCCCTGGTCAAACAGCCGCATGCCATAAACCAGTGCTCCGCGCTGGGACGCTCCTTTTACCAGTGTCAGCTTACGCGCCATCCGCGCCTCCTCGCTCGTGCATCGCTTGCTGTATAGCATATTGCGACAGAAGTTGGTCGCGCACTCGCGATGCGTTGACAATCGCGCGTCCGGCCAACAAAATCGCGCCGATGAATCGATTTTACCGATACCTGCTATCCGCATTTCTCCCGCTGACACTCAGCCTCAGTGGATGCGGCGTCGCGTATCAGGCCGGCACCAGGATCAAGGCATCGCACATGTCTGATTCCCTGCAGCCCGGTGAGAGCAGCCCCTACGTGCATCGGAGGTTCGGGGAGCCCGCTCTCCGCCAGTATCTGCCGGGCAATACCGAGGTCTGGAGCTATCCTTATAAGCCCAACAGCAACGATTTGACCGCCCAGCTGCTCTATACCTCGACCAAAGACGGCGACACGGGCACCTTCCTCGATTTGAAGTTTGTTGGGGGTAAGCTCGTCTCATGGATGCAGGCCGAGCATACGATGCCGCCCAAGGACCATACCGGCCTTGGCATCGGAATCGGCGGGGGTCCGATTGGAAATGGGACGCAGACGCTGCCGGGGGCTGTGCACTATTAGGATCGTCGCACCTGGTGGAGCACCCACAAAGGCCGTGCCACTCGTGTATACTTGCAAGTGGCCGGAATCATCATGTCTAATCGAAATGTCTAATCGAAGACCGTGGGGCAGTGTGGAAGCTGGTTGAAGCGGTGGATATCTCGTCGCCAATGACTCGATCTGAATTGTCTTTGCTACGCAATCCTGCGGTGGTGAACCTCGCATAAATGGCCACCGCGCGCAAAAGCTTTGAAGATATTCTGCTTGATCGCTCGTGGGTCTCGGCGCAAGACCTCGATAAAGCACGCCAACGAAAAAAACCGGGTCAGGAACTAGCCGACGTCCTGGTCGAGATGGGCGCGCTCGAGCCGCAGCGCCTGGCCCGCGCGCTGGCGCAGGAATATCGCCTGCCCTTCCAGGCGCATATCGACGAGAACGCGCTGGACCTCGCGCTGGTCAGCAAGATTCCGATCAACTACGCGAAGAAAAATCGGCTGCTGCCGCTTTCCAGCATCGACGGTCACGTGACCGTTGCGATCGCGGACCCTGCCAATTACGAACCGCTCGACGATTTGCGGATTTTGTACGGCGCGCAGATTCAGCCGGTGATCGCGCCGTCGGAAATCATCGCCGAAGCGATCAATCGCGCGTATGACCAGGCGTCGGCCACCTCGGCCGAAGACCTGATGATCGATCTCGAAGAAGAACGCCTCGACGTGGTCGCCAACGAACTCGCGCAGGAGCCGCGTGACCTGCTCGAGTCCGACGACTCCGCACCGATCATCAAGCTGGTCAACGGCGTGCTGTCGCAGGCGGTCAAGGATCGCGCGAGCGACATTCATATCGAGGTCTTCGAAAAAGAGCTGGTCATCAGGTTCCGCGTCGACGGGATGCTCTACGATGTCCTCTCGCCGCCCAAGCGTTTTCAGCCCGCGATCACGTCGCGCGTTAAAGTTATGGGCGGTCTCAATATCGCCGAGAAGCGGCTTCCCCAAGATGGCCGAATCCGGCTGCGCATCGCCGGGCGCGATATCGACATTCGCGTGTCTTCGATCCCGACCAACTTCGGTGAACGAATCGTGCTGCGATTGCTCGATCGCGCGCAGGCTGCCGTTGACATCAACCTCGATCATCTCGGCTTCTCGGGTGACAATCTTGCGCGGCTCGATCGCCTGATTCGTCAGAGCCACGGGATCATTCTCGCCACCGGTCCGACCGGTTCGGGAAAATCGACCACGCTTTACGCCTGTCTCAGCCGCATCAACTCGCCCGAAAAGAACATCATCACGATCGAGGATCCGATCGAGTATCAACTCCGCGGCGTCGGCCAGATGCAGGTGAATCCGAAGATCGAGCTGACCTTCGCGAGCGGCTTGCGATCGATCCTGCGCCAGGATCCCGACGTCATCATGGTCGGCGAAATCCGCGACGGCGAAACGGCCGAGATCGCAATTACCGCCGCCTTGACCGGTCACCTGGTCTTTTCGACGCTGCACACCAACGATTCGTTCGGCGCGGTCACCCGGCTGGTCGACATGGGAATCGAGCCGTTCCTCGTTTCTTCATCAATCCTCGCCGTGCTCGCGCAGAGGTTGATCCGCAAACTCTGCCCCGATTGCCGCGAGCACTATGTCCCAAGCGCCGAGGAACTCGCTCGCATCGGCCTCCCGCCCGAGACGGTCACCAGCAAAGTCTGCCGTCCCAAGGGATGCCGCAATTGCCGCAACACCGGCTATCGCGGCCGAATGGCGATTCAAGAGTTGATGATCATGGACGACGAGATTCGCGCGCTGGTCATGAAAAATGCCGACGCCGCGATGCTCCGTCGCTACTGCACCGCCAACGGCATGAATCTGCTGCGCCAGGACGGCGCGGCGCGAGTGCTGCTCGGCGAGACTTCCGTCGAAGAATTGCTGCGGGTCACGCAGGAAGACATCGAATAGACCTGGTTCCGGATCTTCTCACTTATGCCCGTATTCGCTTATCGCGGACTTGGTGGTGATGGCCGCAACGTTAGCGGCGTAATCGACGCCGACAGCGCTCGTACCGCACGCGGCAAACTTCGAGCGTCGGGAATTTTCCCGACCGATCTCAGCGAGGAAGCCAACGCCACGCAGCGCGCCAGCGCGATTCGCGAATGGCTCCCGTCGCTGTGGCGACGACCGATGCCCGCCTCGGAACTCGCACTGCTCACGCGTCAATTGAGCGCGCTGCTCGGCGCGGGCGTGCAACTGGTCGATGCGCTCGCGGCGCTGAGCGATCAGGCGACTCGCGCCGCAACCAAGCGGATGCTGTCGCAGGTGCGCGAGCGCGTGCGCGAAGGATCGTCGCTGGCCGACGCCCTGACGGCTCATCGCGATACTTTCTCCGACCTCTACATCGGGATGGTGCGCGCGGGTGAGCATGCCGCCGCACTCGAGGTCGTGCTCGATCGCCTGGCCGAGTACAGCGAGAGCCAATCCGAATTTGTCGCCAAGGTGCGCGGCGCGCTGACCTATCCGATCATCATGATGTGCGTCGGCACCGCGATCATGGGCTTTCTAGTCGCTTACGTCGTGCCGCAAGTGGCGACCGTCTTCGCGCAGCAGCACGCCGCGCTGCCAGTCGCGACCAAGATCCTGATTGGCTTCTCCGCGATCCTCACGACTTATTATTTGCCGCTGGGTTTGCTGCTGGTCGCGATCATCGCGGGCATCACCGCCGGCCTTGCGACGCCGCGCGGCCGGCGAATCTACGACACCGCGATTCTCCGCGCACCGTATATCGGCCCCACGATGATTCGCGTCATTTGCGCGCGCTTCGCCCGGACGCTGGCCACCCTGCTCGCCAGCGGCGTCCAGCTATTGCCCGCGCTCGATGCGGTCAAAGGCGTAGTTACCAACGGGCTCCTCAAGGACGCGATCGAAAAAAGCCGCGAGAGTATCCGCGAGGGTCACGGCATGGGCCAGACACTTTCGGCGAGCGGCCTGTTCCCGCCGCTGTTGATCGAAATGATCCGCGTCGGCGAACGCTCCGGCGAGCTCGAACGGATGCTCGAGCGGGTTGCCGACAATTACGAGCGCGAAGTCTCCCACTCGCTCAGCCAGATGACCACCGTGCTCGAACCATTGATGACGGTCGCGATGGCGGCTGTTATCGTATTCATGATGCTGGCGGTGCTGATGCCAATCTTCCAGCTCAACCAGTTGATGCAATGAACAACGCCCGGGAGGATTTTGCGATGAAATCACGCAGGTACAATCAGGACGGTTTCACCCTGATTGAAATCATGGTGGTCATCCTCATCCTGGGACTGCTCGCCACCATCGTCGTCCAGAGTTTGCGCGGCGCCGCGGACAAGGCCAAACGCGTCAAGGCCCAGGCCGATCTGGCCGAGTACAAAACCGCGCTCGATCGCTTCTACCTCGACAACGGCTACTATCCGACCACCGACCAGGGCTTGAATGCTCTCGTCTCGGCGCCGACCAGCGGCCGTATCCCGCCGAATTACGAGAGCACCGGCTATATCGAACGAGTCCCCAAGGATCCCTGGGGCAGCAATTATTTCTACCAGAGCGACGGGAACTCCTACGTGCTCAAGTCCTTCGGCCCGGACGGGGTTGAAAGCGGCGACGATATAGACGGCAGTCAATCGTGACGACGCAATGAACTCACCGCCGCGTTCACCCGCACGCCGCGCGATTGCTGCGCGCGCGCGCTCGGCGGCATCATCCGCAGTTCCCGGCTTCACCCTGCTCGAGCTCGCGATCGTGATCTTCATCATGGGCCTGATGCTCACGCTCGTGTTGCCTTATCTCGGTGGATTTCGCCAGGCCGCACTGCGCAGCCAGGCGCGCCGCCTCGCCGGCCGTGCGACCTTCCTCTACGACGAGGCCGCCGGCCACAAAGTCGTCCTGCGCCTCACCTTCGATATCGATCGCAACTTCTATGCGGTCGCGAGCCTCGATCCCTACGCGCTTCAGCCGGTGTTCCTGCCCGATCGATCGCCGACCGGCCGCCCGGTCGTGCTGCCTGCCGCGATTCGAATTCGCGACGTTACTGTCGAAGGTATCGGCACCTTCAATCGCGGCATCATTTCGACCAACTTCTATCCAGAAGGATACGTCGATGCGACCGTGGTCCATCTCGAGGACGCATCGGGACACGTGATGACGCTCATCTTCACGCCGCTCACCGGCAAAGTTTTAATCAACAACGGCGATTTCATGCCGAAGGGAATGTTCAATTGAACCCCCGGCACGATCACGCGCGCGGCTTCACGCTGCTCGAAGTGATGGTCGCGATGGCGATTCTCGGGATCGCCCTGATGGGTCTGCTCGGCTTGCAGCATCAGAGCCTCCAGTCGGTGATTCGCTCGCAGGACATGACGCAGGCCTCGATGCTCGCGCAGACCATGATCACGCAGGCTGAGATCGATCGCTTCCCCGACGTCGGCGCTACTCATGGCGATTTCCAAGCCGTGTTTCCAGGCAAGTATCGAAATTTTCGCTGGGAAGAAGTCGTCTCGCCATCAGGGGTGTTCCCCGATGTGCGCAAAGTGAAGGTCGTGATCTTTTACGGACCGAACATGCGCCGCACCTATTCGCTCACCGAATTCCTGCATTCGCCATTGCCGGTGCCCATCACTCAGTAACTGCCAATCAATAACTCCAATGACGCTGCGAATTCGTTTCAACACTGCCGCCCATGGCTTCACGCTGATCGAGATTATGCTCGCGATCGGCGTGCTGGGGGTCATTCTCTCGATGCTCGCGAGTTCGTTCAGCATCGTCGCGCACGGCAAAGTTCACGGCGAGGGCCGGCTTGACGCCAATCGCGAGGGGCGCGCCGTGCTCTGGCAGATGAGCAGCGAAATTCGCGGAGCCGTGCAGACGCCGGTCGCCTTGAGTCATGTGCTGCTGATCGGCAATGGCCGCTTTGGCAACAATGGCCCGCTCGATACGATCACGCTCTCGACGCTCGATGCGAGTCATCAGCGTTCGCTGACCGGCGGCGGCGCTGAATCAGTCATCAGTTACAACCTCGTGCCGAATCCCGATCACAACGGATGGTTTCTGCTGCAACGCACGCAGCAGAGCGGATTGCTGCTATCGCCCGGCGCCCCGGCCAGGTTTGTGCTCGCGGACAATCTGCTCTCGCTTCACATCCGCTATTACGACGGCCAACGATGGGGCGAGAGCTGGGATTCCTCGAGTCTGCCGCGCGGCCGCCAATTGCCGATGACCGTCGCGCTCGAGCTGCGGATGGCTTCGCCGGGCGGCGGCGGTGCAATGGATTACTCGACCCAGGTCACCGTGCCGATGGGAATCACGCAATGGTGACCAGGCTGCGAAAAAACGAGCGCGGCGTCGCCTTGCTTGCGGTCCTGCTCGGCATCGCGCTCATGACCTTGTTGGTCGTGGACTTCGCGATGTCCGCGGGTCTCGGCTACGTCTCGGCCGCCAATCAGGCGAACGAATTGCGCGCTTACTATCTCGCTCGCTCGGGCATCAGCGTCGGTATCGGGATGCTCGCCGCCGATTCGCGCGATCCGATGAAACAGCAAACGCCGATGGACTCGCTCAACGATCGCTGGGCGATCCCGTTCCCGCCGCTGCCGCTCGAAGGCGGCAGTGTGAGCCTCTCGGTCGTCGATGAAGCGCGCAAGCTCTGCATCAATCAGGTCACCGACCCGAACAAAGGCGTGCCCAACCTGCCCGCGATCCAGCGCCTCGAGCGGCTGTTCACGATCCTGGGCGTAAATACTGATATCATTCCGGCGATCGTCGATTGGGTCGGTCCCGCTACCCTGTCAACACCCGGCGGCGCCCAGGCTGATTTCTACCTCGCGCTCAGGCCGCCGTATCAGACGCGCAACGGCCCGATGCCGACGCTGGGCGATCTCAGGATGGTTAAGGGAGTCAACGAAGCGGTCTACAATCGGATTGCGCCGTTCCTCACCGTGATGCCGGAATTTCAGGTGAACGCCAACACTGCCTCGCCCGAAGTGCTAGCATCGCTCGAGCCGGAATTGATGGAAGATACGAAAATCGTCGAAGAGATTGTCGCGATGCGCGCCATCCAGCCGTTTATCAAAGTGACCGACGTCGCCAACATCCCGAGCGTCGCCACCTTCGGCACCCGTCTCACCCAGGTCTTAACCACGCGCAGCCAATTCTTTACCATACGCGGGATGGGTACTTTTGCAGGCGCGCGCAAAACCGTTTCCGCGACCTTTCATCGCGAACAAGGCGGCACCGGCACCCTCGCAACCTGGAATGAAGATTAGCGGCGGCGGCGCTGAACGATAATGGCGCAACGAATCCTCGCGCTGGAAATGACTGGCGACCGCGTGCGCGCGGCGGTTGCCGAGCGTTCCTGGAATTCTTTTCAGCTCGCGGGAGTTTACGAAAAGGTTCGCGCGCATGACGAACCTGATCTCAGCGGCGCGCTGTCGCGGCTCGCGGTCGAGGCCGGCGAAGTCGACATCGTGATCTCCGCCCTGCCCCCCGATCGGGTCGCCAAACGCCTGCTCGAATTGCCCTTCAAGGACGGCCGCCGCCTGCACCAAGTGGTGCCGTTCGCGCTCGAGGAGCACCTGCCTTTCCCGGTCGACAATTGCGCCGTCGCCTTTTCGCGCGTCGGGCGTCACGATGACCATTCGCTGGTGATGGCTGCGATGGTCCGCAAAACCGACCTTCAGCATCATCTTGATTTGCTCGCCAAGGCCGGCCTCGATCCCAAGACTGTCACCCTCGCGCCGCTGGCGCTGGCCGCACTCTTCAGTCGCGCGCGCAACGGTGCGGTGCCGACTGCGCATCTGGTGGTGGAGGGCGACGAACTTTCCACTTCCGTCGTTCTCGTTGACGAAGCGGGAACGCCGCGCGCTCTCCGATCCATTCAAGGCGGCCTGATGACTGCTGATGGCTCGCCCGTACCGACCGACGACGCCAATGCGATTCTCAACAGCGTCCGGCAGACCTTGCTCGCACACGGCGGTGAACTGGAACAGACCGACATAATCCTCGCGGGTGCCGCCGGCACCGTCCCGCAAGTGCGAAGTCTGCTGGCCGATTCGCTCGCGCTGGCAGTGCGCGACGGCGGTGATTTCGATTACGCATCGCTGTTCGAAGGCCACGTGCCCGGCAACGGCAAATTTTCTTCGTGCGTGGCGATGCTGATGGGCGAGCTGCCGACCGCGCCGGCCAACCTGATCAATTTCCGGCAGGGCGAGTTCGTTTTTCGCGGACGCGTGCGCGGCGATTTGACGCCTTTCTATACTTCGGGAATTCTCGCCGCCGCATTGTTTGCCGCGCTTCTGCTGCACTTCGGCCTCGGTGTCTCGGCCAATCTTCATCGCTTGAATTTGATCAACGCTGAAATCGAAAAAGTGGTGACGCCGGTGCTCGGTCACACCGATCCGGCGAATGCGCGCACCGATCTCAAGAACGGCATCGCGCAAATGAATCATCGCCTGCATCTGATCGGCGGCAATCTGGCGCGCCATTCCTCGCTCGATACGCTGCTCGCGATCTCGCGCGCCTTGCCGCCGCGCTTCCCGGTCGAGATTGCCGATCTTCAGACCGACGAGAACACGCTGCATATCACCGGCCAGGCCGATTCGTTCGCGACTGTCGATCGCGCCAAGCAGGCGCTCGACAAGAGCGGATACTTCGGCACCATCGAAGTGACACACGCCAAGGCCGGTTCTGACCCGAACAAAGTTGATTTCCGGATGGACGCGAATTTCAAGGACAGCGAGCCCGGCGCGGAGTGACGATGTTTAGAGAGCGGCTCGAAGAATTGCGCGCACGCCTGATGACATTGATCAGGCCTTACCTCGCGCAAGCCGCCCGGCGTATCGATCCGCTGGTGGCGCAGGCGCGCGGCCGCTATCAGAAACTCGAGCCTCGCGAACGACTGCTGGTGCGCATCGCCGCGGGAGTCGTCGGCGTCTTCATCCTTTACAGTCTCGTTTACGTGCCGATTGTCGATCTCAGCTCCGGCCTGCGCGACAAGATCGAGCAGCGCCAGCGCGATCTTTCCAGCATCCGCCGCCTCGCCGCCACCTACGCGATGCTCAAAAGCGACCTCGCCTCTGCCGAGCATAGCACCGTGCCCCAGACCAAGGACTTTTCGCTTTTTTCAGTCGTCGAGACGTCGCTGACCGGAAGCATCGGGCACGAGAAGATCGCTTCGATCACGCCCGGCTCCGATCGCAAACTCACCGACGGCTTCACCGAACACAGCGTGCAGTTGAAGCTGGAGAACGTGAGTCTTGCGCAACTGGTTGACGCGCTCTACGCGATCGCTTCGATGTCGCAGCCGGTTGGCGTCTCCACCCTTCGCATCCAGCGGCGTTCCGAGAATCCGCACGCCTACGACGTCGATATCACCTGCGTAGCGCTCGCCAAGAATGCCTGATTCGCGCGCCGAAGCCCCAGCGCAAAACCGGCGGACCTGGCTCGTGCGACTCGGCTATGGCGCGTTCGGCATCGTCCTGTTCGCCGCCTTCGTGATCGCGACCTTCCCCTACTCCGCGACGCTGTCCAAAGTGCTCGCGCCGATGGGCCTCCAGGTTTCGAGCGCCAATCAGCGCATGGATTTTCCTTTCGGCGCTCAGCTCACCGACGTCCACGTCACCTCGAACGCCTCGAGCACTGGCGCTCCGGTGTTTGAGAGTCCGATTGTGTCGGTTGCGCCGTCGATGGTCTCGCTACTGCTCTTTCATCCCGGCGTCCGCGTCAAAGCCTCGCTCTACGGCGGCGTCGGCCGGATGATCGCGCGCCCCAGCGGCGATGGCACCGCGGTCACTTTCGCTCTGAGCGCCGTCGATATCTCACAGCAGCACATCTATGAATTCCCGGGCATCACCGCGCTCGGAATTCTCTCCGGCACCGGCGACTTCCGCATCTCACGCGACGATTTCGAAAAAAACACCGGCCACGGCGAGCTGAGTGCTTCCGGCTTGACGATAAATTCGCCGATCGCACCTGTCCGGCTCGGCGATGCGGCCGGAACGTTCAAACTCGATCGCGGCACCTTGACGATTGAGAATCTGAAGACCACCGGTGGCGACGTGATTCTCAACGCGAGCGGAACTGTTCAGCTCGGCCCCGATCCCGATACGACTATCCTGGCGATTCAATTCACTCTGACGCCCACGCCCGATGCGGCGCGGCGGCTCGGATTTTTGTTCGCCGCGCTGCCGCATCCGCCGGGAGTGCAGCCCTATCAAATCTCCGGCACCTTGAGCGCCCCCCGCCTCAGCTAACGGCCTTCACCCCGCGCCCTTGTCCCAGTCCGTCCTCCTGAGCTCAGGCTGCCGGAGTCGAAGGATCTCGGACAGCGGGGCGTAAGCACCGCTGGTACCAGTTCCGCAACCGCGAAGCGCTCAACACAGCCGATGCCGGGTGAGCGTGCAGGACGACCCCAACTCCGCGCCATCTTCCCACCTTCCCGTCTGGAAGCCAGTCCGCTTTCCGAACGCCTCTTAGATCTCACCTCTCCCGCTCCTCCCTCCGTGTCATTCCGAGCGAAGCGAGGAATCCCGGATCCGGGTGCCCTCGTCACAAGGCTCACTCGACAAGGCTCACTCGAGGATGACCCGAAACTTCTTAAGCGGACGAATCTGCAACGCCCCTTTGCCCCTTCTTTTCTCACAGCGCGTAGCGCGCATCCGATCGTCCCAGGAAGCCCGAAACCCGTGAGGGGTTTCGGAAATCTTCTTCTGGCCGCCGTTCCCATCCTGCCGACGCCGATTGCCTTGCGGCGATGCGCGAATAGATACACAATCGCGCCAACTCAACCCGCGCGCGCGAAAACTTCGATGGCACAAGAAAAAAAGCTCGGACTACAAACCTCCATCTCCGGCGGCCCGCTCGCCGATCGCCTCGCCATCGTCAGCGAAGCCGAACAACTCGGATACACCTCGCTCTGGATCGCCGAAGTCTCGGGCCCCGACGCCTTCGTCAGCCTCGCCGCGCTCGCGCTCAACACCAACAAAGCCGAACTGGCCACCGGCGTCGTTCCGATTCAGATTCGCACGCCGGGCGTGATGGCGATGGGCTTCCTGACCATCAACGAATTGTCGGGCGGCCGCGCGATTGCGGGCTTGGGCGTCTCCAGTCCGGTGATCGTCGAGCGATGGCACGGCGCGTCGTATCGAAAGCCCGTCACAGCGATGCGCGAGTGCGTCACGATCATGCGCCAACTGTTCACCGACGGCCGCTCCAAGTTCGCGGGCGAAATCTACAAGTCCGACTTCCGCCTCGGGATGCGCGCGACGGCGCCGCGTCCGCCGAAAATTTATCTCGCCGCTTTGAATGCCCCGATGCTTCGTCTGGCCGGTGAAATCGCCGACGGCGTGCTGATGAACTACTCGCCGCCCGAAGCGATTGCCCCGATGGTCCAGCATATCCACGAAGGCGCGAAGGCTGCGGGCCGCGATCCGTCGGCGATCGACGTCGGCATCTACATTCGGATGTGCATCACCACGGAAGAAGACAAGGCGGTCGATTCGTTCCGGCGCGAGCTGGCCGGCTACGCGTTCGTGGACAGCTATAACAAGATGTTCGCGCGCTACGGATTGTCGGCGGAGTTCGACGAAGTGCGCCGCCTCTGGAAGGAAGGCAAACGCGGCGAGGCGCCCAAGGCAATCAAGGAGGAGTCGTGCCGCAAGATCGCGGTGTTCGGCCCCGCCAAAGCCGGACGCGATTTCGTCGCGCGCTTTCGCGAGGCCGGCGTGACCCATCCCGTCGTCTTCCCGATTGGCCCCGCTGCAACCAGCGCCCGCGATTACCCCGCAACGATGCGCGCTCTCGCCGGCGCCTAAGTTCCGCTTCTCGATTGCGTCTTTACCCGCTGCTCCGATGATCGTTATGATCGTCGTCTGCGCACGATTCCGTGCGCGCCACCTCCATGAATCGATCGATGCAACGTCGCCTGCGGCTCCCCCGCTGACTCTTGAGCATCGTCGCCAAAATCGTCCCAATCGCGGCCGCCGTGCCGCCGCCCTCTCCCGCCGAAATTGCGTTTCCCGAACCGCGCCAACTCCGCTCCCGTGACGTATTCCGCCTGGTAGTTCGCGTCTGGCCGTTCATCCGGCCCTACCGCCGTCATCTCGTTTACTTGTTTCTGCTCACGTTGCCCGGCCTGTTCGGCAGTCTCTTCGCGTTGAACATGTCGCGCGTTTTCTTCGACGTCGTCGGCCACGGCAATCCTCTCACACCCGGTCAAGCCTGGATTCTCCACCTCCCATTACATTCCGATCGCCGCACCGTGCTGATTCATGCCTGCGTCGCGACCGCCCTCGTCTCCGTTCTGATCATGCCGATGTTCGGGCTGATTGCCGGCTATGCGATCTGGATTCTGCAGCGCATCAGCAACCTGTTCCGCGTCAATCTCTACACCCGCTTGCAGGAATTGAGCGTCCAGTTTCACTCGCAGGAAAAAATCGGCGACGCGATCTTCCGAATGTTCCAGGATTCCGCCGCGATTCCACAAGTCATCCACGGACTCATCGTCCAGCCGCTGATTTTTATTCCAGCCGCAATCGGCACCATCGTCTGGCTGTTCATGTACGACCATCGGATGGCGGTGATCGCGATTGCGCTGCTGCCTGCAAACTTCATCCTGGCCTGGCTCTTCAGCGATCGGCTGCGGCGCGCCTTCATCGCCGAGCGTGAGGCCGCGTCACTCGCGACCACGCGCATCGAGGAAACGCTCGCCTCGATCAAAACCGTCAAGGCTTTCGGCACCGAAGCTTTCGAGGCCGAACTTTATGCGCACGACAATTGGCAGGCCTTTGTCGCCGCGCGCCGCGCCCGTTTGCTCCTCGCCGGATATCGCGTCACCACCAACACGATTCGCGGCCTCGCGTACGTCAGCGCGCTTTACATCGGCGTGCTCGAAGTGATCGCGGGCGGCACCGCGGGTCTCGCGCATGTCGCCGTTTCGCTCGGCCTCTTCCAGGGTTCGCTCTCGCTGTTCGATCGCGTGAGCGGCCACACCCGCTACGTCACCGATCTCTGGGGCAGCATGCAGGATGTAGTCGTCGCGATCTCGCGCGTGCTCGAGATGCTGGCCCGGATTCCCGAGTATTCGCTCGGCACCGGTCACAAAATTCCGCCGAAGAATGTTCTGCGCTTATCGTTTGAGAACGTCACCTTCGGCTACGACGCACGCACGCCGGTGCTCACCGACGTCAGCTTCGACGCGCTTCCCGGCCAGATCACCGCGATTGCCGGCGCGAGCGGCTCCGGCAAAAGCACGATCATCGCGCTCGCCGTGCGTTTCTTCGAGCCCACCACCGGCTTGATTGCTCTCGACGGCGCGCCGATTCGCGACTTCGACTTGCCCGCATGGCGCGGGATGCTCTCTGTCGCGTTGCAGGAAAATCCCCTCTTCACCGCCACGCTGCGCGACAACGTCGCGTACGGCCGTCCCGACGCTTCAGCCGCCGATGTGCTGCGGGCAATCGAACGCGCGGGTCTCGGCACCTTCGTTCGCTCATTGCCCACCGGACTTGAAACGATGCTCGGTGAAAAAGGTGCCAAGACTTCTGCGGGACAGGCGCAGCGGATCGGCCTCGCGCGCGCGATGCTCCGTGACGCGCCGATTCTGCTCCTTGACGAGCCCACCGCCGCGCTCGACGTCGCGACCGAAGACAGCGTGATGCGCGGTGTCCGCGCCTGGGTTGACGAAGACCCGCGACACCGCCTCGCGATCGTCGCGACCCATCGCCGGACCACTGCCGCGCTCGCCGATCGAATCTACCAAATCACAGCGGGCCAGCTCGTTGCTGCCGATCAATCCGCTTTCGACACTGTGCCAATTGCTGAGGCCCGCAATACCTGAATCAATGCCTGAATCAACTCATCCCGCCGCGACTATCGCCAACGGCGCCACCGCAACCATCGCCTCGATGGCAGCCGATTCACGCGACAACCTGCTCTACGTCGACGAGCGCGCGCCGCTCACTGCGCGCGAGGCGTGGCGATTACTCGCCAAGACCTGGCCGTTCGTCGCGCGCCATCGCAGACTGCTCGCGATCAAGTGCGCCCTCGCGTTCTTCTCACTCACTTTTTTTCTGATGATGCCGTGGCCGCTCAAAATTGTGATCGATAATGTCATCGACGGCCATCGGCTGACCGGTATTCCCGCGGCGATTCTTACGCCGCTCGTCGGCAATGATCGGGCGCTGATGCTGGCCGCGGTCACCTTGTTCCTCCTCGCCGCCGTGCTGCTCATCGGGATGGTCGGCGGCAGCGCCTCCGGCCTCGACACTCGCGTCGAAAGCGGCGGCCTCGATCAGACCGGCATGACCTCGAACGACGCGAATATCGGCGACAGCTTGTGGAACGGACTGTTCGGTTATCTCGAGACGCGCGTGACGATCGATCTGACGCAGCGCATGAACCAATCGCTCCGCACCGCGATCTACGAGCGCTTCATCCGCTCTCCGCTCGCGCTCTACGCCGATCAGAAAATCGGCGACGCTGTCTTCCGCGTGATGTACGACTCCGCCTCGATCGGCCCGGCCCTCTACCTCGGTGTGATTTCGCCGATCGCCTCGATGCTGATGTTCGTCATGGCGCTGCTGGTGCTCTACGCGCAGTTCAGCAATCAGCCGGTCATCATCGGCATCGCAATTTTATTTCTGCCGGTCGTTGCGATCGGCAGCGGCGCATTTGGCAAGCTCGTGCGCAGCCAGAGCCAGGCGATGCGCGAGAGCGGCAGCAACGTGATGGCCGCGTTCGAGGAACGCATCGCGCAAGTCCAGTTAATCAAGGCGTTCGGCCAGGAGAGCCGCGAAACCGCCGCCGTCGATCGCGCAAGTTGGGCGTCTTACCGCTCGACCCTCAAGATGCTCGTGATCGCCGCCATCCTCGTCATGGTTTTGGCGCCTCTCGTCGTCGGCCTGCTCGGCTACGGCATTTACTATCTCTTCATGCAGGTGATCGCGGGACGGATGACGCTCGGCGACATCGTCCTCTTGATGAGCTACGGCATGATGCTCGTCGCCCCGATCTCCGTCATCGGTGGCACGTGGGCGATGGTGCAGTTGCAGGTCGCCGGCCTGCGCCGGGTGCATAGCGTGCTCGACAATCTTGGTGAGCCGCGCGCTGATGATCACGCCTGCGCGCTCGATCAACACATTGATTCGCTGGAATTTCGCGACGTCGCAATCGGTCACGGCAATACCAGCGTGCTCAATCACGTATCGATGTCACTGCGGGCCGGTCAGATGGTCGCACTCGCGGGTCCCAGCGGATGCGGCAAGACGACGCTCATCTACTCGATTCCGCGTTTCCTCGAGCCGCACGCCGGCGCGATCTTTTTCGACGGCCTCGATTCGCGGAACATCCCGCCTGCGGCGTTGCGCGCGCGCGTCGCTTTTGTTTTTCAAAGTGAGTCGCTGTTCTCGCGATCGATCGCCGACAATATTCGCTACGGCAATCGCGGCGCGTCGGACGCCGAAGTTCGCGAGGCCGCCGCGATGGCCGGATGTGCCGACTTCATCGAGCAACTGCCCGACGGTTACGAAACCATGCTGGGACGCCGCGGCGCGCGGTTCTCGGTCGGCCAGAAACAGCGAATCGCGATCGCCCGCGCGCTGCTGCTCCGCCCGGAAATCATGGTCCTCGACGAGCCGACCGCCCCGCTTGATCCCTCGGCTGAATCAAATCTCATCCAAACGCTCCGCGCATTGTCGCGCGATCGAATCGTCCTCATCGTCGCCCATCGCCCGGACACGCTGGCCACTTGCGACCGCGTATTTTTCATAGATCGCGGCACCGTCGCGGCCTCGGGGACTCATCTCGAATTGGCGACGACCAACGCGGCTTACCGCGCCTACATCGCGCGCACCGCTTCCGAAATCCAATCCTGAACCCCTCTCTTCGATCGGCACAGCGATTGCTCCTTTCCTATGACGCATCTCGACGGAGTCAAAATCTCCGCAGATGCCACTACGGAGTAAACCGCGATGCCCGCGACTACTCCGACGTTCCGCCGCTGCGCGGCGTTTATCGAAGCACTTCGCAAAAAGCAGATCATGAGCGTCGCCCTGACCGACGAGCCCGCCCCCGACTTCGAGCGCGGCTCCGACCCCACGCGATCCCAATCCCAGCAATAACTGCTTCGCCTACTGCGCTAACGCCGGCTTTTCGTGTTCGTTCTCCTGAACGGGGACTATCCGGCGTTTGAAACCGACGATGATCGTGCGTCTAAATTGCAGATGCGTGACAGGTCGGCGGCAAGATGGGTGGCGCGTGCTCATTCAAAGGGTGCGCGCCATCTCGCCTTACGGGCGCGGTCCACGCGGATTCATCGCGTGGCCGCTAGCGCTATTAATCTGCGTAATTGCCTTCCACGTGTTGAGTGTGATCAAACCTCAGTACGCCGAAGGTGGGTGGTTGCCCAAGAGTATTCGGAACAAACGTGTTTGGATCTCGGTTGCAGTGATGATCCAACAAAAGTGGGTAGTGTGTTTCGGAGTGTTAGGAAACATGTCGGAATATTTGACCCATCCCCAGAGATAAATGAATCTTCTGCCGTTTTGGGACTCCACGATGTCCATCGGAGTTATAGCGCCAACGTGAGGCACGGCTCCGCCGAGGAGTTCCGCTTTAGGTCCGATGAAGCCCTTCTCGACGTCCTCTCCTTGATAATTGAAAAAATATACGGGCGGCAACGGAGCGTTGCGGATCTCGCATTCGGCGTGCAGGGTCAGGTTTTTGGTAGCCGTTTCCCCAGTGTTGCGCCATTGAGGTCGGAGTCGCCAATTATACAAGCCACTTATCGGATCGTGGATCCAAAATGGCTCGAGGTTGGAAGCAAAGACAAAAGCACGCTTGTCAGCGATCAGCGCATCTTCGGTCAGCTTAGCTTGGCGGAGCGTCGCGCGAAGCAGGCCAACGGAGATGAGCACATAGGGGATGGTCAGAAAGAAGAGCGCCCATTCAGGAGCATTCGGGGAGTCCCACCAATGTTTGTAGGGCTGCTGCTGTATTACGGCGATTATCTGTTTTGTTTCTTGGGCTGGCGGCTCTTTGACGACGACCGTCACGGATGGGCGCGCTTCTGGGGAAGTGCGGTGTTGGGTTTCAGCGCCATATTGCTTGGATGTGGCGGATATCTCAGCCACTTCGGGATTTGGCTGTAGAGCTTGCGCTCTTACGGCGCTTGAGAGAAGGGCCAATGCGATCAGTATCAACAGACAATACGTTTTCGACCAGCGCATCGAAGTTCACCTTAGCGCTCAGAACTTCGGGCGCTTCATCCTGGAGCCGCGCAATCAACTCTTTGTCGCGTTCTTTGTTCGTGCCCTTTCTCATCGATCCGCAGTATAACCGCGCATCGGCGGAAGGGGCAATTCGAACTGAGCTAGCGCGCTGGCCTCTGGCTTTCGCTGAGGCCGCTGTCAGCGCTCGCCCCTGACGAATCCACTCTGCCCATCAACCACAGGCGCGAACAGATTTTCTGCTTGCTCTTCGTCCGGTCAGATGCCTTAGTCAAAACGTGCGGAGAACTGTGTTGCGATTTCCTCGCACTCTTCGCCGGCGCAAAATCTCTTCACCCTTCTCTCATAGCGCGTAGCGCGCATCTTATCACCTAGGGGAAGCCCGAAACTCGGCCGAGGTTTCGGAAATCCTGCTTCGTCTCGATCCCCCTTTCGCCGAGGCTCGCTACGCGCTGACCGCCGTGCGCGAGGCAAGAGGAGGCTTGAGTCCACGCTCGCCTTTCGTGGGATCGCCGGACCTTGTATAAATGAAGCGCGCGCTGAACGATTCAGCCATCCACTCGATTGGCAAACGACCAATTGGCAAACGATAAAGACCGTCCCGATAAATTGATCAAGCAGCAGCGGGTCGTAATCGACTTCGATCTTCTGCGTCAATTTTCCGCGCGAAACTTTCGCGACCTCGGTGGTCGTCCCGGTTCCGGCGGCCGCCTGATCCGCACCGGCAAAGTCTATCGTTCATCGCATCTGGGTGCGGTCCCGCTCGAAAGTCCCATCCGGCAACTTCATTTGCGCACCCTCGTCACGCTCCAGAGCCGCGTCGAGGTGAAACATCTGGGCGAGCCCGAGCCGGCGTCGCGCGCGGGCGTCCGATGGGAACATATCCCGATGGGCGACGAGTGGTTCAGCAGCAAAGGTTACACGCGAATCTCCGACGACCCCGCCAAAGTGCATCTCGCACTCGTGATGCATTTCCGCGAGGACTGGCGCCGTTTCTTCAAACTGCTCGCCGAGCGCGACGTTTACCCGCTGCTGTTTCATTGTTCCGCGGGCCGCGACCGCACCGGCGTCGGCGCCGCGATGCTGCTCTCTCTGCTCGGCGTCAGTCGCGCGCGAATCGTCGCCGACTTTCTCGAAAGCAACGTCGTCTTCACCAAGGCGCTGCTGACCGGCGAACAACTCGATCCGTTATTTGAACTGATCGACGAAACCGGCGGTATCGAACCCTTCATGCGCGAAGTGATCGGCTCGACCGCCGACGAACTCGCGATCATTCGACAAGATTTGCTGGAAGCATAACTAAGACAGTTCTGCTGGAAGCATAACTAAGACAGATTTGCTCGAAGCGTAATTACGCGGGCAGGTATCCTTCGCGTAGCAGCGACTTCGCGATTATCATGCGCTGCACCTCGCTCGTGCCCTCGCCAATTTCGGCGAGCTTCGCGTCGCGCATGTATCGCTCGACCGGGAAATCAGTGACGTAACCGTATCCGCCGTGAATCTGCACGGACTTGATGGTGGACCACATCGCGGTTTCCGACGCGAACAATTTCGCCATCGCGGCCTCGCGCGCGAACGGCTTGCCCGCATCCTTCAGCAATGCGGCGCGGCAGATCAGCACCCACGACGCGTCGATTCGCGTCGCCATGTCCGCGAACATCCACTGGATCGCCTGGAACTCCGCGATACTCTTGCCGAACTGCCGGCGCTCGAGCGCATACGAGCGCGCTTCTTCGAACGCTCCGCGCGCGATTCCCGCGGCGAATCCTGCGATACCGATTCGCCCGCCCTCGAGCACCTTCAGTGTCTGCCGGTAGCCGGCCCCGATTTCGCCGATCAGGTTGCGCGCCGGCACCGAGACGTTGTCGAAAATAACTTCGGCGGTGTCAGACGCCCGTAGCCCAAGCTTTTCGATCCTCTTGCCGTTCGAGAGTCCCGTCGTTCCGCGATCGACGATAAACGCCGACACCCCGTCGCGACCCTTCGACACATCCGTGATCGCCATCACCACGTACACGTCGGCGACGGTGCCGTTGGTGATAAACATTTTCGTACCATTGATCGAATAATTGTCGCCGACGCGCGTCGCCTTGGTCAGCATCGCCGCCGCATCCGAGCCCGAACTCGGCTCGGTCAGGCACCACGCGCCGATTTTCTCCGCCTTCAGCATCGACGGCACGTAGCGCTGGCGATGCTCCTCGCTCGCGAACGCCGCGATATGCCCGGTCGAAAGCGACATGTGCGCCGCGCAGGTCAAACCGATCGACGCGTCGTAGCGCGACAGCCCTTCGACCACCAGCACCTGCGACAGCGTATCGGCGCCGCCCCCGCCGTATTTTTCAGGGAACGCAACGCCCAGGAATCCGAGCTGTCCTAGCTGTTCGACAATGTGGCGCGGAAAAGTTTCTTCCTTGTCCCACTTGGTCGAGTGCGGTTTGATTTCGCGCTCAGCAAAATCAGTCAGCGTCTCGCGGATACTCCGCTGCTCTTCGGTGAGATCGAAATCCATCCGCCGGACCTACTGCCGCGGCGCGACGTTCTCGCGCACCCACTTGATGATGTCTTCGGTCGATGCGCCCGGCGTAAAAATCTGCCGCACGCCCATCCCTTTCAATTTCACAACATCGTCGTCGGGAATAATTCCGCCGCCGAACACCGCGACATCCGCCGCACCGCGTTCCTTCAGCAATCGCATAACTTCGGGAAAGAGCGTCATGTGCGCGCCCGACAGCACGCTGAGTCCCACCGCGTCGGCGTCTTCCTGCACCGCGGCTTCCGCGATCATCTCTGGCGTCTGATGCAGCCCCGTGTAGATCACCTCGAAGCCGCCGTCGCGCAGCGCCCGCGCGATTATCTTCGCGCCGCGGTCATGCCCATCGAGCCCGGGTTTCGCCACCAGTATCCGAAGTCTCTTGTCTGCCATTAGAGCCAGCCTGGGTCTCTATACACGCCGAACTCGGCGCGGAAAATATCGCTCACTTCACCGACCGTCGCGTCGCGGCGCACCGCCTCGCAAATCGGCTCCATCAAATTCTCGCCCGAGCGGCACGCCTCGGCGATCCGCGCCAGCGCTTCCTTCACCGCGACCGAGTTGCGCTCGCGCTTCACTTTGCGCACGCGCTGAATTTGCTTTTCTTCGATTGCCGCATCGATCTTCAGCGTCGGGATCGGAATTTCCTCGGGGATCGAATATTTGTTCACGCCGACGACCGTCTTGATTCCCTTCTCCAGTTGCCGCTGGAAATGGAACGCCGCCTCCGCGATTTCGCGCTGCGGATAGCCGGTCTCGATCGCCTTAATCATTCCGCCCATCTCGTCGATGCGCCGGATATACTCCATCGCCTCGCGCTCCATTCGATCGGTGAGCGCCTCCACTGCGTAGCTGCCGCCGAACGGATCGATCGTATTGGTGACGCCGGTCTCTTCCGCGATTATCTGCTGCGTGCGCAGCGCCACCATCACCGCCTGCTCGGTCGGCAGCGCGAGCGTCTCGTCCATCGAGTTGGTATGCAGCGATTGCACGCCGCCGAGCACTCCCGCGAGCGCCTGGATTCCCACGCGCACCACGTTGTTGATTGGCTGCTGTGCGGTCAACGACGCGCCCGCGGTCTGCGCGTGCGTTCGCAGCATCATCGACTTGGGATCCTTCGCGCCGAACCGGTCTTTCATGATTCGCGCCCACATCCGGCGCGCCGCGCGCAGCTTCGCGACTTCTTCGAGAAAATCGTTGTGCAGGTTCCAGAAGAACGACAGGCGCGGCGCGAAATCGTCGACGCCGAGACCCCGCTTCACCGCGTCCTCGACGTAGCAAATCCCGTCCGCGATCGTGAACGCCAATTCCTGCACCGCCGTCGAGCCGGCCTCCCTGATGTGGTAGCCGGAGATCGAAACCGCGTGCCAGCGCGGCACTTTGCGCGCGCAAAACTCGATCATGTCCGTGACGATTCTGAGCGCCGGACGCGGCGGGCAAATCCATTCCTTCTGCGCGATATACTCCTTGAGCATGTCGTTCTGAATCGTTCCGCCCACTCGCTCCCACGGAATTCCGTTGCGCTCCGCGACGATCAGATACATCGCGAGTAGCACCGACGCCGAACAGTTAACCGTCATCGAGGTGCTGACCCGGTCCAGCGGGATTCGATCGAACAGCGTCGCCATGTCATACACCGTCGAGACCGAAACGCCCTCGCGTCCGACCTCTCCGAGCGCGCGCTCATGGTCCGCGTCGTAGCCCATCAACGTCGGCATATCGAACGCGGTCGAAAGCCCGTCCTGACCCTGCCCGAGCAGAAAATGAAATCGCGCGTTGGTGTCTTCGGCCAGCCCGAAGCCGGCGAATTGGCGCATCGTCCAGAGCCGCCCGCGATACATCGATCCGTAGATGCCGCGCGTGTACGGATATTCGCCGGGATTGCCGAGCGCCTCGTCGTACGTGCCGCTTAAGTCGGCCGGCGTGTAGAGCGGCTCCAACTCCATGTCCGACACGGTCGAAAATCGGATCGGCCGTTCGGCGGCCTTCTGGTAGGTGCTGTCGAACCAATTCTTTTTGCTGTCCACGTTTGACCTCAGCGGTTTTCGAGCACGCTGCCCGCGATCACCAGGCGCTGAATCTCGGACGTACCTTCATAGATCTCCGTGATCTTGGCATCGCGAAAATAGCGCTCGACTTTGAACTCTTTGGTATAGCCATAGCCGCCGTGAATCTGCACGGCCTCAGTCGCCGACTTCATCGCGGTTTCGGCCGCAAACAATTTTGCCATCGCCGATTCCTTGGTGCACGCGAGACCGCGATCCTTCAGCGTGGCCGCGCGATGAGTCAGCAAGCGCGCCGCGTCGATCTCGACCGCCATGTCCGCGAGCTTCCACTGGATTGCCTGGTACTGCGAAATTGGTTTGCCAAACGTCGTGCGATCCTGCGCGTACTTCAGCGACGCCTCCAGCGAGGCGCGCGCGATTCCCAACGCCTGCGATGCGATTCCGATTCGACCGCCATCCAGCGTCTTCATCGCAACCTTGAAGCCCTGCCCTTCGCCCATCAGCAGGTTCTCGCGCGGCACCCGCAAGTCGGAAAAACTCAGCTGCGCCGAATGTGCGCCATGAATTCCCATCTTGTCCTCGACCCGCGTCACCGCCCATCCAGGCGTATCGGTCTCGACCGCGAACGCGCTGATCCCATGATGCCCTTTCTCGGGCTGCGTCATCGCAAACACGATCGCGACTTTGGATTGCGGCGCGTTCGTGATGAAATTTTTGGTGCCGTTGATCACATACGAGTCGCCATCGAGCACCGCGCGCGTCTTCTGACCCGCCGCGTCGGAGCCCGCTTGCGGCTCGGTCAAGGCAAAACACCCGAGCCACTCACCGGTCGCCATCTTCGGCAGAAAAAGATTTTTCTGATGCTCGGTGCCGAGACCGAGAATCGGCCACGACGCGAGCGAGCAATGCGCCGACATGATCACGGCGGTCGAAGCGCATTCGACCGCCAACTCCTCGAGCACAATCGAATAGGAGACGTGATCGAGTCCCGCGCCGCCGTACTGCTCGGGCAGAAAAATCCCGAGCATCCCGAGCTTGGCGAGTTCATCGATCGCGGCTTTGGGAAAGCGATGCGTCCGGTCGGCTTCGACGCCGATCGGACCGAGCTTCTCGCGCGCAAAGCGCCGCGCGGTATCGCGCGCGCCGCGTTGCGCTTCAGTTAGTTCAAGATCCATCCAAGTCGTCGACTCGTGCTGATTCCTTGCCGTTGCGGACGTTGATGCGCTTTGCTTCTTCGATGCACCATGCTTCTTCGATGCACCGTGCTTCTTGGATGCGCCGCGCTTCGTCGCCGATCCACTTTTAGCTTAGAGCGTCGATGGGGTCNNCCGAAACTACGCCCGACTCTGAACGCCCGTTCAGAGTCAGCGTTCCGTCCCGCGTGCTTCCAGTCCGCGGCGCCAACAAAAAAAGAGGGCAGCGCGATCGCGCCTCTTTACCTCGCCCGTTATTTAGGCGAGTACCCGGATGATGACGGATACGCAGTCTCTCGGTATGCTCCCTGAGTATGCTGGGCGCATGCGAAAGAGACATTCCGCGCTCCGCCTCGCGATTAGCTATGCACCATATTTGACTCGCTTGGACGCACTTTTTACGGCACGAGACCAATCGATTGGGTGATGCTCGTGATCGAGTTCTCGATCGTCCGGAGCGGCAGCGGGGGAGGAAGGCGGTGGTTTCTTTGAAATCAGGGTTCGGATGCGCCGGAGCAGGGCTCTGGCGCCGTCGAAACGATGGAACTGTGCCCCTTTCCGTCCGCCAGCCCCAGCGAAACGCCAAAACAGCCTCAAACCCTTGTATTACGCTTCTGAATTGAGCTATCGCACTCGAAGCGAGAGGACAAAACGGAAATTCCGGAATAAAGCTGAGGCCGGTAGCCAAACCTGACCGCGACCTTCGCGGCCGAGCGTCCATCGGAGGTTCATATGCGCTGGGGGAGAGTCATTCGCTGCGCGGCCGTGCTTTCGGTCTGTTGCGCCGTGCCCATATGGGCACAGCCCGCCGGGCCCGGCGCTTCCGATGCGCCGGGCGCCGCTTCTGAGGTTGCGACCGGAAGCGTTCCGCGTCTGATCCGGTTCAGCGGCGCGGCGCCCGATCTCAGTTCCAGCGTTCAGCCCATCACCTTTGCGATCTTCGATTCGGCTCAGGCGGGCACGCTGCTATGGAACGAGACCCAGCAGGTCGAGCTCGACGAACAGAGCAATTATACCGTGATGCTCGGCAGCACGCAGTCCGGTGGGCTACCGCTCAGCCTGTTCACCAGCGGCAAGGCGTTATGGCTGGAGGCGCAGATAGCGGGCCGGCCGGAGCAGCCGCGCACGATGCTGGTGGCGGTCCCCTATGCGCTTAGAGCCGCAGACGCTGACACCCTGGGCGGCAAGCCCGTGTCTGCGTTTTTGATGGCGCCCCAACCCGCGAACTCCACAGCAACCGGCCGTTCATCAGGCACCTCAAGCGAGCCGGACAATAGTTCGCCCACCTCGGGAACGTCACCCGCACCGTTGAGCGCGTCGGCGGGCACCAGCAATAGCTCGGGTTCGACTAACTCCCCCACCCCGTGCGCGAGCGTCACCAGCGACGGCACCGGGACGGCCAACCAACTGGCCAAGTTCACTACGCCCTGCAATCTGACCAAATCCGCGGTGTTCGAATCGGGCACCAAGGTCGGCATCGGCACCACTGCTCCTGCGGGCACCCTGGATGTCAATGGCAGCGCCCTGGTGCGAGGCACTCTGCAATTGCCTCCAAGGGGCACGGCTACAACCACATCGGGATTCTCTTCACAGCCCGAGGACTGGCAGGCGTCAGTCTTCAACAGTGGTAGCGCCGCGCCTCTGACCGAACACTTTTTGTGGCAGGCGGAACCGCTGGGTAACGGCACCGCAACTCCGTCGGCCAGACTCAGCCTGCTGTCGGCGGCGGGAACTGCGTTGCCAGCGGAGACGGGGCTTTCGATCAGCCACACTGGAGTGATCAGCTTTGCGGCGGGACAGAAGTTCCCCGGCACCGGTACCGGCACGATCACGGGGGTACTTCCCGGCACCGACTTAAGCGGCGGCGGGACCAGCGGCACCGTGACGTTGAGCCTGAACACCACGGCGACTGATGCGCGCTACGCACGCCTGGCGGCCGCCAATTCGTTCACCGGCAATCAGAGCGTGACGGGCAGCGTCACCGCGAGCGGCTTGCTTGTGGGCAGCCGGCTGAGCTCCACCGTCGGCACCGGCACCGCGCCCCTGTCGGTCGCCTCTACCACCCAGGTTGCCAATCTCAACGCCAGTTTGCTGGGTGGGTTCGGAATGTTGGCGTTCGCCAGGGTCGCGGCGGCGAACTCTTTCGTCGGCAATCAGAGCATCAACGGTAATCTGAGCGCCTCGGGAACGATCGCTGCTCATACTAACAGTAGCAGCGGTAGCGTTGCCGCCTTTTCTAATTCCAATAGCAGCAACACAGCTAATGCGCTCAATGTCACCGCCTTCGGACCCGGCGTCATCGGCGACCACAGCCAGGGCAATGCCGGCAATTTCTTAAACAATAACACCAGTGGCGTCGGCGCGGGTGTGCGCGGCGAAGTCAACAGCATCTTCGGCAACAACGGCACCGCTGGAGTCTACGGCGTCGCGTCCGGAACTGGCGGCTACGCTGGCTACTTCGAACACACAGAAACTACCGGGTTTGGAATCGCTCTGCAGGTCGTCACCAATGATCAGGGAACAGGGATGGTGGTCGATCAAGAGGGATCTTCGGGCGATCCGGTTGTATTCCAAACCGCAGGAACCAACGTCGCTCGAATCGATCGCAACGGCACGGGCTTTTTCAATGGTGGCACACAGCTGGGTGGCGCAGACCTCGCCGAATTTGTCTCAACCACCGGGCAGCCGCCGCAGGTGGGCGACGTGGTCGAGATTGACCCTGTTCATCCCAATTGTTTCCGCTTGAACTCACGGGCCAATACCACACGAGTTGCGGGCGTTGTCTCGACCTCGCCTGGTGTCACTTTGAACGCAGGAAACGGCGCTACCTCAGGGGTTTCCGGCCCCGCGCTTGCTCTCGCAGGCCGTGTACCGGTCAAAGTTACGGGCGAGGGCGGTCCAGTAGGTATAGGAGATTTGCTGGTTGCGTCTTCGACTCCGGGCCATGCTATGCGGGCCCCTGAGCATCCCCTCCCCGGCACTGTTATTGGCAAGTCCATGGAAGCCTTCTCCAGCTCTGAGGGCGTAGTCGAGGTCCTCGTCATGCTCCGTTAGGTGAAGTGTGACCAGTTGTGGCACGTGGTGGAGGACCGAGTTTCTCGCGCGCAAAGCGCCGCGCGGTATCGCGCGCGCCGCGTTGCGCTTCAGTTAATTCAAGATCCATCCAAGTCGTCGACTCGTGCTGATTCCTTCGCGCGCTTGATCGATGCGCCGTGGCACTGGTCGATCCACTTGTAGCTTAGAGCGTCGATGGGGTCGATAGAAACGCCCGCCGAAACTACGGGCGACTCTGAACGTCCGTTCAGAGTCGCCGTTCCATCCCGCGCTCCTGCGTAAGGGAGCTCACGCAGTGAGCGATACTCTGCTCCTCAGGCGCTATCAACAACGCCCTGGGTATCGCCTTGCTGACGTAGCTGAGGTCGGCCTACCCGTCTATTCCTTAAGGCGCTTTCGCTTTTTCCGGAAAGTTCCGACTCTGCTCACTCTATATTGACCGGCCCGGAGCTGGTGACTTTCAGTTTCCAGTTGGAAATCTCAGTGTACTTGTTCACGTCCAACTCGTTCGTGAACTTGATCAGTCTCGCGGTGTCCGGGCCATGCGCGTCCTGGGCGCGCTGGCGCAGGTAGAATGGAGGAATGCTCTGGTAATACAAAGTGGCTTGGACCTTTGCCGCGTTCGTGAGTCCACCCGTGAGCGGTAGCTGGTAACGTACCACGCTGCAGCCGCATCCTCCCTGATAGCTCGGGTCAGCACCGGTACCCACCGGAGCGGTGATATCGGCGTTTGGACCGGTGGAAGACCTGCCCTTGGGCTGAATTCGATTGTCCTTAACCTTCTTATCAAGACTGAGGAAACTGCTCGTCACCTGTCCCTGAGGATCACGCACCGTCTCCTCATAGATCTCCACCTGCTTGTCGCTCGTAATCGGATTGCCAGTCCAGAAGTGGGGTTGAAAGGTCTGCTGGGACGGGCTGAAGAATTCGGTAACCAGTGGGTTGCCGGCGGTGTCAGTAATTACACCGTCACCGTTGGTGCCACCGGATTCCCACAGAACGTTCCCACCAGCGTCGAGCACCTGGAGATCCAGGAACGCGCGGCGGAAGTTCACTCCCGAAGGGAAGTTGTGACCGACCAGACTCTGGATCCGAACATCTGCTGTAAGCTGTCCCGCGCTTTTGGTTGCGGAGTCGAATGTCACTTCCGCGGTCGCCGTCTGCGCCAGAATGACCGCTCCCTCAACCGCAGTTTTCTGGGCGTTAACTATGCTCGTCACATCTGGAGGAACTGCTGGCGGCGTCGGGGGCGGTAACAAGCCATCGTCCTTGTACAGCCCCAGATCGGTCCGAAACTGATCGAACATTTCAAGTGCGAAGGGATTGATGCCGAGGAGTTGATGACGCGCATAGAATGTACGGTTCTGGAGAATCAATTGGTCATTCGGCAACGATGTTTGTACACCAATCTCTGGTACCCGGGGGAATGTGCTGTCCTCGATGTTGGCGACCAGGAACGCCAGCTTCGCGCCCTTGAAATTATCGGGCATATGGCAGTTCTGGCACGACTGGTTTTGGCTGGCGAAGGAGCTGTTCTCCCACTCGAAGTAGGTCGTCTGTTCGAAGTCGGTCGCGACCTGATTGCCGTTGGCGTCATAGACCGGGAGCACGATCGTATGGCAAGAGGCGCACAGTTTTGACTCCCCGACCTGAGCGCCAAATACCGGTACTATTCCGACGGAGTTTTTCATCGGCCGCGGAATTACATTGTCGCCGACCTTCACGTCGGAATCTCCGGAGGGATATGGACCATAGAGTTGGTCGGCAGGGCCGACGACAAATTTCCCCGTATAATGGGAGGGATCGTCCAAGCCCTCGTCGGCCATGTGATGGCAAACGTTGCACGAGACCCCGTCACGCGCCAGCGCTCCGTACGGTGAGGTGGGATCGTCCAGTAGAGCGCGGGTGAATACGGTACCTGGTGCGTTTCCTTTGTCGATGTGGAACTGGCGCTGTCCCATTATTCCGTGGCAGGAAAAACACGTATCCTGAACGAACCCGGGAGGGTTGGGCTTGCCTTTGATGTTGGCATGTACGGTCGACTCGCTTTCCAATTGGGCGAGGAATATGGGGTCGCGGCCCGAGAGCGCCGTTAGCGAATAGCGCCATTCGCCATAGGTCGACAGGTTGAGCGCACTCGATGCTCCGGGTTCCGTATAAAGCATGTGGGTGGGCATTGGCGTGTTGTTGGTAGCATCGTGGCAGCTTGCGCATTGATTAGAAGTAACGAACAGCGAAGGCCCCCCCGTCGAAGCAGGTTTCGAGTAGAAGAAATCCGACGACTCGGGTACCAAGCACGGTATCGTGACAGCGGCGAGCGTCCGCACATTGGCAAATATCGAACTCGGCAGCCGGTCGCTGAATCCCGATGCCGGATCCGGCTCGGCTGGCGTTTGCAAATGCATCGCGTCCATCGCGAAGCCCGGAAGCTGCGCATCAGCAGGTATCGATCCGGCCGCTCCCGCCGAGGGCCCCTTCTTCATGTGTATAAATGTCGTGGGGGAGAAGGTTCCGGTTCCGGGGACGTGATAGTCTGCCGAGGCATGGCAGCCGATGCAGTTAATACTACTGGGGCCATTACTCGCAAACACCGGTTCGGCGCATCCACTCGTCGCGGAAGCGGCCGGCGCGGCCGCGCTGCTTCCGACTTCGGTCCCAACCACCCTCCAATACCATCCGTCCCACCAAAGGCTTGAATCCTTGACCATCACGCTCCAGAAATCTTCCTTGGCAGTCTCATTCGGAAACTCTTCCTTGACGACCATCGCGCCGTCAGGTACCGGACCCTGCCGGTTCCCCGTCGTCATCCATGTGAACAGCGCGGGCGAGTACCACATCCTGATGAGGGTGTCATGAAGTTTCTGGCTGGTGCGCCGTTTCGCGTCGTGCTTCCAGTGCTGCGCCACGTCGTAGCACCGGTGCATGGTGAAAGCATCTAAGCGGGTTGCATAGTCTGGCGATGTATCCGGAAGAGCCGGCAAGTTGTTGCACGCCGCGTTGACGGGGGTGTTACCGCCACCGCCGCCACCGCTGCCGCCGCACGACCACATACCACCCGCCACAATCGATAGAACAATGAACAGTATTTTTTTCATGCTACCCGCGATTTCCGTTTTGACCCTTCTATTCCAACTCCCGTAGATGTCGCAAGAGCTCTCTCCCCCACGACCGGATGAGGATCTGGGGGGTCTGGCTCCTCACCTAATCCGTGAGGTCAAAGCTCGTTACAGGCCGTGCCCCTCCGTGTCATCCTGAGGCGAAGGCTGCCCCCTCCGTGTCATCCTGAGGCGAAGGCTGCGCAGCCGAAGAATCCCGGATCTTTTTCTTCTTCCTTGTCCGCTTCTTACTTCCGTCATATTGATCCAAAGCCGCCATCTTCCCCTCTCCCGTGTGGGAGAGGACGACACCGAACAACGCGCCGCGAAGCCGACTTCGGGCCGAAGGGCCGAATCGCTTCCAGGAAAGTGAGGCGTCAGGAGAGTGACCGTTCATCCTGATTCCTTCTTCTCCTCTCCCACCTCGTCATCCTGAGGCGGAGGCTGCCGGAGTCGAAGGATCTCGGACAGCGGCGCGTCGCGAAGCCGACTTCGAGCCGAAGGGCCGAATCGCTCTAAGATAAAAGAAGCCGGTACCGGTTTTGGAAACGCGCAGCGGTCGGTCAGCTGTCGCCGCTGCCGCGCGAGCGGGCGCATCCGGGCCGTCAATTCGACGCAATCGCGCGACTACGTCCTCAGGCCTCGCCCGGTGTTTTTCTGACCTAAGGCTCTCGTTGCTCCGTGCGAAAGAATCGGGTCTTCGGTCACTCCGTCCAGTTGAGAGG
Organism: Deltaproteobacteria bacterium; assembly: GCA_003135855.1. Lineage (GTDB taxonomy): Bacteria > Desulfobacterota > Binatia > Binatales > Binataceae > Binatus. Next base: position 5,477 of record PNBD01000116.1, on the reverse strand, counting down.
CACGAGCTTCTCGATCCTCTCGCCCTTGCGCCAACGCTCGATCACGGCTCTTTCGAACCAGTCCTTCTTCAGATCGGCGTGATCCATGACGATGATTTGCAGGTTGGGGGCGAGGTCGGCCGCAGCATCAGCTATAAGTTTGAAGAGGCGCAGCACCGCAGTTTGGTCCTCGTCGGCTAGCGCATCGATCGAACCGTCGGCGTCGTGCTCTGGTGGATAATGCGCCTGTGAAGGCTGGTCGAAGATGATAAAGCCAGGAACCGGTCGATTCTTCTGTCGGAACCATTTGTGCAAGGCCAGATGGGCCAGCACGTGGTAGCCGACCCAGTTCTCGCCGCTCCCCATGCGGAAAAGTGCTACCGGCCCTTCCAGCGTGTCTGCCACGACCGTGAGGTTACGGATGTCGAGCCGAAGCTGGCTACCCTGATGCTCTAATTCCAAACCATCGGAGTACGCCGTCATGTATCCTCCGATGATGTTGAGGAACGTGTTCAGCTTTTCCTGCGTCGTCTCTGTGTCGAGTTCACGCTCCAACGCTGCGATTCTTGCTCGCGCTGCCTCGACCGCCGTTTCCAGTGCGGAACCGCTACCAGTGGTGTCCGCTGTTTCGACATACTGGCTGATCTTTCCGGTGGTGCGAGCCCTAAGGATGAAGCTGTCTTGTTGGACACGGAGGATCTCATTCTCCCGCATCCGAGCGGCGATGCGCTGTTGATTTTCCCGCAGGTGGTTCTCAAGCTCAGCTTCCTCGCGCTGCAGCGCCGCCAAGCGCATCTGTAGGCGAGGGTTCTCCGCCTCGACGGCCTCTAGCTGCTCGCGCAAGTCTCTCAGCGACTGCTCGATGTGCGTTATGGTTGGAGCTGGAGTGGCAAGCCGGCTTTCGCAGAGAGGGCAATAACTGGCGTCGTGGCCGTCGGACTTAATCAATCCGACCGCGCTCAGACGCGCTCTCTGTTCCTTCGCTTCACGTTCGTATCCGCTCGTTTCAAACGTGAATGTTCGGGTTGTGCGTATCTCAGCGTTTACTCCCTCCAATTCAGTCCGCAAGCCCTGCCGCTCAGCACGCAGACCCGCCAAGACGTCCTCGCCATCGCCGACCAGCAGGTCCTCGCGGATCCGCGTTTGGCCGGCGATCCCCCGCAGGATGGCCAAAACGGCCTCGTATGTCACGGCCGTCGTCCGTTCGTCGATCAGTCCAACCTGCTTGGCCTCATCCAAGAGAGCGCGAGCTCGGGGGAAAGTAGTGTCGTCGAGGGTCTCAGTCTCTCGGAGTTGGCGTTCGAGTTGACGAAGTTGTCGCTTCGCTTGGTCGAGCTGCGCCTGCTTGAGAAGCCTGTCTTCATCGATCGCGCCGAGGAAGTAGGGCAGCGTGTCTTTCAACGCTTGACTGATGAAGTCTTCTCCCTGGCGATGGAACAAACGCTGCTTACTGTCGATGTCGTTCTGATCCTGCAGCGACAACAGGAGTGCGTGACGGAAGTTTGCCTCAAGCGGGTCACGGGTGGGGGCCGGTGGTCGATGTTCGTTCTCGCTTATTCCAATCGCTGCGCCCAAAAAACTCTCCACCGCGGCGACCGTGGTGTTCTTGAACAACGCGGATTTGGGCGGCGTTTTGATATCCGAACCGCGTTCCATATAGATGTCGCCGCTCGTCCGTTCACCTGGCTCTGGATTTCGTCGCGCTACGAAGATTTGTCCGCTCCCGAGTTCGAATAGCAGTGCGTACCAACCGACGCAGTTGCGGATCACGCCAGCTGCGACGTTACAGTCGCCACGGCCCGTACAATAGTCGATTATGTCGATGATTGCAGACTTCCCAGTCTTCGAAGCACCTGTGATGATGTTTAGACCGCCGGTCCGAAACTGAACTTCCCGGATGTCGTCGCGCCGACTGTAAAGGATCAGTTTCTCAATCTGCAGGCTCATGGCGCGACTCCCCATGCTGCATAGATGGTTGCGGTATTGCCGGCCGCAGCGAACCAGCGTCCGACGAAGCCGGCGCGATCTACACACTGGCGAACTTCGCTTGTGAACAACCCCGTCCGCTTCTCCGTTGCGGACTGCCGCTTGCGCCCCACGGTAATGTCCCCCCGTTCGGTTAGGGATAGGGTCTCGTGCTGAACGGCGAACAGAATCGCTTCACGCGTGATCTCGCGGAGACGCTGGACCCGCACGGCGAAGTCCACGAGTTGCTCCCGGTTTTTCTGAATCCAAGGCAGCAGCGATGTGATAGTCGAGCCAGGCATCGCTTCTCTCGTACCTTGGTGAAGCACTACTGGCAGGACTAGGAAGGCAAGAGCGAAGGGAAACTTCTTCCCGGCCTTCTTTGCATACTCTTCGGCGGCTTTTGCCAGCAAGGTAGCGCAGAAGGCAGGGTTGAACAGGTTAGCTTCTTCCACGGCGCGCTTTGACCAAGGTTGCATCCTTCAATTCTCCCCGTTGTCCTTCGGCACTACCACGTCTGCCCGATACTCCGGATGCCAACCGACTGTGTAACGGTTGGAGAGGACGTGATAACTGCCATGTGTCAGGAAACGGTCTCGAACGCTCCGCAACGGAAAGCTGGCTTCGGTCTCCACCCACTTGAAAAGGCTCTGCCCGGCTACGATCTTTTCGTCGGGCGTACATGTCGGTGGCAGTTCGTCGAGCATAGCTGCGTGACGTGGCTCCCAAGCCTCAACCAACTCGCGCTCGTAGTTTTCGAGCTCGCCATCGACAAGCAGATCTTCCCGCGCCCACCGGGACCGCTGCTCAGAGGCGCGATAGTAATCGCGGATGGCGTACTCGATGCGGCGAGAACCGATTTGGATCTTGCGCAGTTGTCGAACAAAGGGGCGCTTGTCGAGCTCCGCCACAATAGCTGGTGAAGGGATCGTAGACCCATAGTCGACTGGCAAGGCGCTTCTCTTGAAATCTTCTCGCAGCTCGTCGACCCGTTGGTCTATGGCGAGCACCCGGATAGCCTTTGGCGCAGTGCCGGCTAGCGCCTTGACGACAGCTCCAAACCACCAGCCTTCCAGTCTCTCCACGAAGTGATCGATCTGGTCCCGAGCCACTGCGTAATAGACCTCACGGCCAATTTCTTCGCCTACGTCGATGATATTCGGCGAACCGTCGAGAACCATGATGGCTTGTAGCAGGTTGAGCCGGAGATTCTCTGACAATGACTTGTAGGCCTCATAAGCCTTTGCGTTCTCCTTGTTCTTCGATAGGGCGGCGCTCTGAAGGAGGCGTTTGTTCGCTTCCGCCTCGTTCCTATCCCGCAAACGCAGATAAGAAGCTGCTGAACCGTCAGGAGCGGTCGCCGTCGTCAGGAGCACAAATCTCAGACGAAAGGGCGCTTCGACGTCCTTAGCAACCAAATTCGACCATATCAGCAGGGTTTTCCAGAGATCGACGCTGGCGTCTCTTAGGTTGCCTTTCTTCTCGATATGGTGCTTGGTCTGGATCAATTCGATTGGCTCGCCGTGTGCCTCAAAGGCAATATCGTCGAACCTCTCGATGGAGAGCTCGAGTTGCGGCGACTCCGGAATGGCCCGCAAGCCCGCGAGAAGGGCACAGCGGCACTGAAACAGGTACCCTGTTGCCGAGGCGCTTGCCTCGTGGATGTTGGCGTCCCCCATTAACGCTCGCCTCTAGGCAAGACCGAAACCGTTCACGAATAAATGAATATTCTACTCCTGATCTGAAGGTAAATCTCTAGCACGTTTGAGGAATTCAGCTGTGATCAGACGGACCTCACCATTCAGAATGCGGTCACCAGAGCTTGCGCTAACAACCAGCCATTTTTTCGCGCCACACTTTGCTGCTAACAGCGCGTAGCGCGAATCTTCATCACAACGGGAAGCCCGAAACCTGCGGGAGGTTTCGGAAAATCTTCTCCTGGCTCCTTGTTTTTCGCGTTTCGTTCTCCCCAACTGAATGTTTCACGTGAAACATTGCGCACCAAAATGTTTCACGTGAAACATTATTGGTTGACTCTATGTCTAACAGATCTCTGCGAATCTCCGAGGGCAAAGCCCGCATCCTGCCTACACCATCGAAGCCGATGCGCGCGTCGCGGCATTGCTCGAGCGCCTCGGGATGCGCCCGACTCCGTATTTGTCGCAAGAGCTCTCTCGGCACGCGAAGCCGACTTCGGGCCGGAGGGCCGAATCGCTGTAGGATAAAGATGCGGGTGAGGGTTCTGGATCGCTGGTTAGTGCAGAGGAGAGCTATTCCTTCGCCAAATCCACGCCGTGCGAGCCAAGGCCTGAAAAACTCAGCCCCTTGAACGCCGGCACCTGATTCGCCATCTCGGCGAACACCGCCTCCGCCGATTTCGGCCGCTCCGCGCCGTCGAGCGCGTGTCCCAATCGCGCGATCGCTTCGAGCCCGGAGATCGCGTTGCCCGGCGGCGGGAATGCCTCGCGAATCCGCTGCACGCGTCCCTTGAAATTGGTGAAGCTGCCGTCGATTTCCGGATAGGCCGCAATCGGCCAGACCTGGTTTGCCATCTGGCAGGTCTCATTAGCGTCGGTCGAAAGCACCAGCAGATAGTCGAGCGCGCCGAAGCGCTTGATAAACTCGTCCTCGCCGAGCACACGCACCAGGTCGGCGCGAAACGCGATTAGCATCTTCAATTCGCCCGATGCGACCGCATCCGCCATCGAATCCAGTCCATCCGCCGCGATCCCCAGCGCCGCGAGCCCGCGTGTATTCGGATTCTTGTTCCCGCGAATCAGCAAATCGTCGTCGCCGCTCGCTCCCGGCGGCGACCAGCTAAGCCCCGCGATTCGATCCGACCCGATTGCCGTGGTCATGAGTTGCTTGAGCGCGAACGCTTCTTCGTTCGTCGCATGCGCATCGATCACCGCACCGATCGACCGCGCCCCGTTCTGCCGCTTGAAGTCTGCGATGATCGTTGCCGCGCGGCGAATCGCCTCGCCCCATGTCTCGCCGACCAGCTCGTCTTTGGCCTGCACCAGCGGCGTGACCAACCGCGTCTCCTGTTGCAGGCCGAGGAAGCTGTGGCGGCCTTCATCGCACATCCAGTAGTCGTTCACCGCCGGATTGAGGCGTGGCTTGTAGCGATAGATCCGCCCGCGCTGATGATCGATATCGATCGAGCATCCGCGCTCGCAGCCTGAGCACACCGACGGCGTCCGATGCAGATACCAAACTCGCATGCGGAACCGGAAATCTTTCTCGGTCAGCGCGCCCACCGGGCAGATATCGATCACGTTGCCCGCGTACTTGTTGTTGATCGGCTGGCCGGGATTGATGTCGATGCGGTTGTGATCGCCGCGCTCGAAAATCGCCAGCTCCGACGTTTTGGTAATTTCGTCGAAGAAGCGGGTGCAGCGCGCACACAGAATGCATCGCTCCTGATCAAGCATCACGTCGGAGCCGATATCGAGCGCCTTGCCCTTGTGATTCTTTTCGGCCAGCGGAAAGCGCGACGGCCCCTGATCGTAATCCATGTAGTAGTCTTGCAG
>PNBD01000080.1:253-28497 GCA_003135855.1 Deltaproteobacteria bacterium | reverse complement strand
CGACCGGGCGCAAGTTCGTGCGCGTGTCGCTGGGCGGCGTGCGCGACGAGGCCGAAATCCGCGGTCATCGCCGCACTTACATCGGCGCGCTGCCCGGCAAGGTGATTCAGTCGATTCGCAAGGCAGGATCGTCGAATCCGGTGCTGCTGCTCGACGAAGTCGATAAGATGTCGACCGACTTCCGCGGCGACCCGTCTTCAGCGCTGCTCGAGGTGCTCGATCCCGAACAGAACAACACCTTCAACGACCATTACCTCGATTGCGATTACGATCTGTCGAAGGTGATGTTTATCACCACTGCAAATACGCTAGATCGCATCCCGCGGCCGCTGCAAGACCGCATGGAAGTGATTCGCATCCCGGGTTACACCGAGTCCGAGAAGCTCAATATCGCCAAGAAGTACCTGTTGAAAAAGCAGCAGGAGGCGAACGGACTCCGGCCGGAGAACATCGAGGTTTCCGACGGCGCCATTCTCGGCATCATCCGCCACTACACGCGCGAAGCCGGAGTCAGAAATCTCGAGCGCGAGCTGGCTTCGGTCTGCCGTAAGATCGCGGTCGAAGTCGTCAAGACCGATCGCAACGCACACGTGAAGATCTCGAGCTCGAGTCTCGGCAAATATCTGGGCGTGGCGAAGTTCCGCTACGGAACCGCGGAGACCGTACCGCAAATCGGTCTCGCCACCGGCCTTGCATGGACCGAGATGGGCGGAGAGTTGCTCAACGTCGAGGTGACGATCGTCCCCGGCCGCGGCAAGCTTACCATCACCGGACAACTCGGTGACGTGATGCAGGAATCGGCGCACGCTGCGCTTTCATACGTCCGTTCGCGTGCGGAAGTGCTCGGCCTCGATCCACAGTTCTATCATCGCATCGACATTCACATTCATGTTCCCGAAGGCGCTATCCCCAAGGATGGACCGTCGGCCGGAATCACGCTCGCGACCGCGCTGGTCTCGGCGCTCACCCGCTCTCATATTCGCAACGACCTCGCGATGACCGGCGAGATCACGCTGCGCGGACGGGTGCTGCCGATTGGCGGACTCAAGGAAAAAGTCCTCGCGGCTCATCGCGGCGGCATCAAGACGGTCCTGATACCGAAGGACAACGCCAAGGACATCGAAGAGATCGCGCCGCAGATTCTGAAGAACGTCACGCTCATCCAGGTCGATCACATGGATGAGGTGCTCAAGCACGCGCTGGTCCTGACCAATTGGGATACGTTCTTCAAGGCTGGCAAGGGCGAGAGCGACCTCGCATTTCTGCGCGAGCCGGAACCGAAGCGGGAGATTACGCCAGGCGACGAGGACGACTCCGCGGTGTCAACGAACCTGTCGTAGTGTCCCGGATACGTCGCCAGCCGGCGGACACCGGTGGAGCGGCAGGAGATGTGTGCGGTCGGGGAGGCCGCCAAGGTGCCATGACCAAGGCCGAACTAATTGAAGCGTTGTCGAACAAGCTGCCACTGAACAAAGCCGACGCTGAGCGCGCGATTAACATCGTGCTCGATGACGTGATAGCGGCGCTCCGCCAGGGCGACCGGGTGAACATCTCGGGCTTCGGTACGTTTTCGGTTTCCGAGCGGCAGGCTCGCACCGGGCGCAATCCCAAGACCGGCGAATCGATCGAGATTTCAGCGAGCCGTTCGGCGAAGTTCAAGCCGGGCAAGCAGTTGAAGGACTCGCTCAACGAGAGTGCGGGCGCGCCGTCGTCATCGTCGGAGCCCGCCAGCAGCTAGTCGCTGCGCTGCGGACGCTGGAACGACGTTGTCGCCGGATTAAAGATCACTAACGTTCCGCAAAATTAACTTTTCTCGAAACGCCTCGTCGCATCGGCGAGGCGTTTCCTTGTCTGGCTTCGCCGGGGCAAGCTAGCATGCTGCGGGATGGGCGGTTAGCTCAGTGGTAGAGCATCGGCCTTACAAGCCGGGGGTCGCAGGTTCGAAACCTGCACCGCCCACCAAATGAGATCAGCACTTCTGACGTGCATAGATTACGGCGAGAGTTGCCGCGCCAAATCGACGCCCAATTGGCCTCTGACTAGCCGCTGGATTGCCTTCCAGCTCAAGGCAAACTCGACCGAACAATATCCCGAAGGATTCCGTCTTGATCGAACTTCAAGGTGATCGCCTCGGTAGTGGCGGGGCCTGAGAGGTGCTGCTGGATATAGCTAGAGCCAATGATCTTCGAATTGCCGGCGGTAGTCTTGATGGTGGTCGGCGGGCCGAGATCCGCGACCACCTGATCGTAAGTTTCACCTTTTCGGAGGCTCGCGAACTTATCGGGATCGGGTTTCGTTTCGGCCGCGAAACATCCGGCGGCGAGAATCAGCGAAAGCAGTAGCCACACGCGCATCAGAAGACGGTAGATGGTTCGCGGACTCACGGTCGAGGAATAGAAATGGGCGCCCTGTTTATTTGCAGCGAGCGAATCTGCGATCGCGCAACGCTCGCGGCACCGATGTGCGAGTTTCAGCCTGATAACCCGAGGGAACCGCTGCGCCGTCCCGATCAAGGCTGAAAACTGAACAAGCGCAGGCGCGCCGTCACGACCTCCTGGATCCCTTTGACCGCGGCTGGCAGGATTTTGTACGGCGCGATCTGCGCGGGACCCTTCGCCAGCGCCGACTCGATTCCGCGGCGCCTCGCTTCGGTGAGAACGTCGAGCAGCGTCTTCATGCTTCATTGTCGCCGTCCAGTGAAATTGTGGCAAATCCGATCAATCGATTCTGATCACTCGATCTTGCGCCACGCGTGTCCGTCGCGATGCAGCAGTTCATCGGCCGCGGCCGGGCCCCACGAACCTGCGACATAGTTCGGGAAATCGGCGGCCTTCTGCTCACCCCAAACATCGAGCACCGGCTCGATCGCGCGCCATCCCGCGTCCACCATGTCGGCGCGTTGGAACAGCGTGGTATCGCCGAGCATGCAGTCCCAGAGCAGCGTCTCATAGCCAGTTGCTGCAGTGGCGTGGAAGTACTCTGAGTATTTGAAGTTCATATCCACATTGCCGAGACTGACTACTGGACCTGGTATTTTGGCGCTGAAGCGAAGTGAGATTCCCTGATCCGGCTCGATATGAATGACTAGTAGGTTCGGCACCATCGACTCGACCGAAGTGTCTCTGAACATCAAGAATGGCGGACGGCGAAACTGGATCGCGATTTCGGTGACGCGCTTCGCCATGCTCTTGCCGGTGCGGAGATAAAACGGCACGTCGGCCCATCGCCAGTTGTCGATGAACAGCCGGACCGCCGCATAAGTCTCGGTATTCGATTTCGGATCGACGTTCGGCTCCGAGCGGTACGCGGCGCGCGGCTTGCCGGCCACCGTGCCCGCGCCGTACTGGCCTCGCACCGCGTCGCGAGCGACGTCTTCTTTCTTCGGCGGCCGAATCGCGTGCATTACCTTGGCTTTTTCGTCGCGAACAGCCTCCGAGTCGAACGAGGTGGGCGGTTCCATCGCAGTCATCGAGAGCAGCGTCAGCATATGATTCGGCACCATGTCGCGGAGCGCGCCGGCCGTGTCGTAATAACCGCCGCGCAACTCGACGCCGACCGTCTCAGCGGCCGTGACCTGCACAAACTCGACGTAGCGCCGGTTCCAGATCGGCTCAAAGATGCCGTTGCCGAAGCGAAACACCATCAGGTTCTGTACGGTTTCTTTTCCGAGGTAGTGATCGATCCGGAAGATTTGCGATTCCTCGAGATGAGTGCCTATCTCGCGATTGAGAGCTTTGGCCGATTCCAGGTCGCGGCCGAACGGTTTCTCGATAATCACTCGACGCCATCGATGCTCCGGTTCGGTAGTCAGTCCGGCATTAGCTAGTTGTTTCACGATTTCGCCGAAAAAGACCGGCGATGTAGCTAGATAGAATAGGTAGTTCCCGGGAGTGCCGATCTGCTTGTCGATCTCGGCAAGCATCTCCTTCAAATGGATAAACGCGGCGGGGTCCTTGAAGTCGCCGGAGGTGTATTGGATATTCTTCGCGACGCGATCCCAAATCTTCGGATCTACTACTTTTGCAGTCGCGTACTGCGACAACTCGCTGGTGATCTCGTCGCGGTAGCTGTCCGAGCTCTCTTCGATATTCGAAAAGCCGATCAGCGCGAATTTTTCAGGCAGCAGTTTCGCTTTCGCAAGATTATAGATCGCGGGCATCAGCAGGCGCTTGGTGAGGTCGCCAGTCGCGCCGAAAATCACCATCACGCAATCGTCACCACGGCGCACGTGCGCTGCGCTCGCACTTTTCTTTGAGTCGGCCATTCATGATCCTTTCGGCGCGAACGGAGCGCCCCTGCCTCGGTCTATGACTGAATTTGCGGGCTAGCTTTTTTTCTCGATGTGGCCGCCGAATTCGTAGCGCATCGCGGACAACAATTTGTCGCCGAAGTCGGCCGCGCCCCTCGAGCTGAAGCGTTCATACAATGATGCGCTCAGGACGTAGGCTGGCACGCCTTCATCGATCGCCGCCTCGATTGTCCAGCGACCTTCGCCCGAGTCGGAAACGCGCCCGGCGAATTTCTTCAGCTCGGGATCTTCCACCAGCGCGGTCGCCGTGAGATCGAGCAGCCAAGACGCGATTACGCTGCCGCGCCGCCAGACCTCGGTGATGTCGGGAAGATTGAAATCGTATTGATACAGCTCCGGCGCGCGCAGCGGCGTGGTCTCGGCGTCGGCGGCTTGTTGCTGCTTGCCGACGTTCGCGTGACGCAGGATGTTGAGGCCTTCCGCATACGCCGCCATGATTCCGTACTCGATTCCGTTGTGCACCATCTTCACGAAATGGCCGGCGCCGTTCGGCCCGCAGTGCAGATAGCCGTGCTCGGCGGTGCTGTCCTTGATTTTTTCGCGGCCCGGAATTCGTGGCGCTGAGTCGATTGACGGCGCGAGCGTGGCGAAAATCGGATCGAGATGTTTCACAACGGCAGGTTCGCCACCGATCATCTGACAGTAACCGCGCTCGAGTCCCCACACGCCGCCGCTGGTGCCCGAATCGACGTAGTGAATCCCCTTCGCCTGTAGTTGCTTGGCGCGCCGGATGTCATCGACGTAATACGAATTGCCGCCATCGACGATGATGTCGCCGGTTTGAAATCGCTTCGACAGTTCCGCGAGCGTGTCCTCGACCACCGCCGCCGGGACCATCATCCACGCGACGCGCGGCTTGGTGAGCTTGGCCGCAAAGTCGTCGAGCGAGGTCGCGCCGATTGCGCCGTCTTTGGCAAGGTCTTTTACCGACGCGGGATTGACGTCATAAACGACGCATTGATGGCCGCCCTGGAGCAGCCGCCGGACCATGTTCGCACCCATTCTGCCAAGACCAACCATTCCCATCTGCATCGGTTTGCTCCTCGTTCAACGAAAATACTTTTGCCTACTATTGATGCGCGTTCTCGCTTCCTGAAGCGAGAGCCAAATGATTGCAGGCGCATTCCGACGCACTCGTCTTGTTGGAGGCTGTCGGGCGCGACAAGTCGCGCGATTTACGCGATCAGAAATTCGCGCAAGCGACGAGCAAGCTCTTCGGGCTTTTCTTCCGGAATGAAGTGGCCGCAGTCGGCGATCGATCCGCCTTCGGCGCGATTTGCGACGCGGCGAAGCGATTCGATCACGAGATCGCCACGGCCACGCGATCCTCCGCCGCCGATACCGAGCGTCGGCATCGGCAGTTTGAATCCGGCCGCGAAAGTCGCACGATTGTCGGCGACATCCTGATGCAGCGCGCGATAGAAATTGAATCCCGCGCGCATCGCGCCGGGCTGCGAGTAAGTCCGCACGTATTCCGCGATATCGGCATCGACAAAAGTACCCGCCTGATCGCAGCCATTCATGAAAAACCATTCGAGGTAGGTGCGCTCGCGGCCAACGGTCAGCGCCTCCGGCAGATCGGGCACCTGGTGGAACATGTGATGCCATCGTGGAGTGCCGCCGATCGCCGCGCCCGCAGACTGATCGCCCGGCACTGGAACGTCGAGCATCGCGAGATGCGTGACTTCGGCGGGATGATCGGCGGCAAGGCGAAACGCAACCGGTGCGCCCCAATCGTGTCCGACCACGGCGAAGCGATTGTGCCCGAGATGATCGTGCATCAACTGCCACACGTCGTTCGCGACGGTCTTCTTGTCATAGCCTGCGCTCGGCCGCGACGAATCGCCAAGTCCGCGCAGATCAGGCGCAACCAGCGCGAACTTGTCCGCGAGCAGCGGCATCACGCGGCGCCATTCGAACCACGTCTGCGGCCAGCCATGAATCAAGACGACCGGAGCGCCCTGCCCCATCGTGACGAAATGGATTCGCACGCCTTTCAGATTTGCGTACTGATGTGTGAAGTCGTGGCTGGCCATCGCTACCTCCGTCGCCAAATGCAAAATAGCAGATTATTCGGCAGCGCAGTTCCGCGACAATGATCGTCAAAGGACCCGCGCCTGCGATCGCGTCGCAGGCGCGGGCGAATTTACTCTGTGCGGGTGACGCATCGGTTCAGTTGAGAGAAGCGCGATGGCGCGCCGTCAATGCGTCCACGTCGAATTTGAACAGCCGAGCGGCGTTGAGGCCGAGGATTTTTGCGCGCGCATCCTCGGGCAGATGCCCCATTTGACGTTCGATCGCTTGCGGCGAATGCGGCCAGCTTCCCTCGTGATGCGGATAGTCATTCGCCCACAGGAAATTGTTGGTCAGATTGTATTTGACCGCGAGGTCCAGCCCGACCGGATCCTCCTGGAACGATGCGTAGCCGTGCGCGCGGAAATACTCGCTCGGCAGCATCTTGAGTCTCGGCAGCGCCCACATGTGATGCTTGTGATAGGCCTCGTCCATCGCGCTGAGAGCCCACGCGACCCATCCGATGCCGGATTCGATCGCCGCAAATTTGATTCCGGGAAACCGTTCGAGCACACCCGAGCCGCAAAGATTTGCGACCGGCTCGATCGTCGGTACCAGCGAATGCGAAACGTAGTTGATGACCGCGCCGCCGTCTTTACGCGCCGCGCGCGGATCGCGTCCGGTTGAAACGTGGAACGTGATCGGCAGTCCGGTTTCCTGAACGATCGCCCACAGCGGATCGAAAATCTGCATGTTGTAGTTCGGATGGCGCGGATCGTGCCCGCCGAAGATCGGCTTGCACGGCAACGTCAGGCCGCGAAATCCCAGCTTCGCGACGCGTTCGATTTCCTTGATCGAGCCCGGCAGATCAGCCGTCGCGATTGCCGCCAGCGGCGACAATCGATCGTTGAACTTCGCGAAAGTTTCCCACGCCCAATCGTTGTAGATGCGGCATTGCGCCTGCGCGAAATCGGCGTCGGTCGTCGCCCACATCGTGAGGCCCTTGTTCGGAAAAATTATTTCGGCATCGACGCCGTCGGCCGCGAGATCCTTAATTCTTTGTTCGGGCTCGGCGCCGGCTTTCGAGCGGACCTTGTCTTCGCCTTCGAGATTGCTGTCGAGCAGGCGCGACTTGGCCCAACCTTCGGAGACTTGCCATTTCACGCCGTTCTCATCGATATCGATTCGCGGCAGACGGCTTTTGTACTTGGCATCGATTCGATCGACCCACAGATTGCTCGGCTCGTTGGCGTGACAATCAGCCGAGATCATCAAATATTTTTCGGGATCGTCGGGACGCCCGGTGCGCTTCCATCCCGCATGTCCAGGCGATTCGAGCCGCCAGCGATTGGGCTCGTTCACTTCACCGAGAATTGCGCCTGCCATAGGGAAACCTCCGTAAAATCTGCCTGTGTGATACGCCATTGTATCTTAGACCGACACTGACGAGTGTCAAGGAAGCATGGGACTGCGCCGCACTGCTCGGTCAGAATTACAATCAGATTTGAACGATGCGCGGGCGGTACAGGGTTGGAATCGGAAAATGGTTGCAATCGTGATGGGCGTAGCGGGGTCCGGGAAGACGACCATCGGCGNNCCGGAATGGCGCTGACCGACGACGATCGCGCGCCGTGGCTGCTCGCGATTATGAATTTGATTCAGTCGATAATTTCGTCGGGCAAAAATGCCGTCGTCGCATGCTCAGCGCTCAAGCAATCCTACCGCGATGCGATTGTCGTGGACCCGAATCTGGTGAAGTTCATTTATCTCAAAGGATCGTCCGAGCTGATCGCGTCGCGCATCCAGAATCGAATCGGGCATTTCATGAATCCAGCGTTGCTGCAGAGCCAGTTCGATGCGCTGGAGGAGCCGCGCGACGCGATCGTAGTCGATATCGCCGCGACGCCCGAGGAAATTGTGCGCGCCATTCGCGCGAAACTCTGAAACGCGCGGCTATTCCTCTTCGGCAAACGGCGGCGGCGAAAGTTCTTCGAGCGATTTGCCCCGCGTCTCAGGCACAAACAGCACCAGGATCACGACTCCGATCAGCGGACCAACCGCGAGAATCGACGCCGCGCTGCCGAGTCCTCCGAGCGGTTTGGACAGCAAGCCCACCACGACCGGCGACAACATCCAGCAGATTTGTCCGAGCACTTGTGCGCAAAGGCTATAGCCGGTGCAGCGAATCTCGGTCGGGAACAATTCCGTCGAGAGCGCGGAGGTCGCGGTGCGCGCCGCTTGATAGGCAAACATCGTAACCACTTCGCCAGCGAGGATCGCCGCGTGGGTATCGCTCCGAAATAGCCAGTACATCGCTCCCGCGGAAATCAAATAGGTCATCGCTGCGGTAAATTTTCGCCCGACGCGATCGATCAAAAAACCGCATAGCAGGCTCCCGATGGTGCCCATCAGGTAGGCCAGGATCACCGCGCTCGCAACCTGCGCGGAGCTCCAGTTATGATCGCGTCGCGCGTAGAGACTGAAGTACGTGACGGTAGGACCGCCAATCAAACCAATGCTGTTCCAGAGCGACGCAACGATCAGCAGCCGCGGACGATAAGCGCCGCCAAAGGGCCGGAGGCTATTGCGAATCGCGTTCCAGAACGGGATCCGCGGTCGGTCCCCGGCCTCGCGCGCGCGCTCGAGCGCAGTGAAGCGTGCGGTTTCCCTGATACCACGGCGCAAGAACGCAATCAGCACGAGCGGCAGGATCCCGAGGAAGTACATGCCACGCCATCCGAAACGCGATTCCGACATCGCGGCGTACACGAGGCCCGCCGCCGTCACGCCCAGAAACGCGATCATGTGCAGGCCGGCGATCGCGCGACCGCGCTGCAAGTCGGGAAACTCCTCGGTGATCATCGTGATCGCGACGCCGAATTCCGCAGCCAGGAAAATCTGCGCCGAGCTCTGAAAGATCGTAAACGACCAGACGCCGCTGGATAGCGCGGTGAGCAGCGTCAGCAGCGTGTAGCAGAGCACGGTCGTGGAAATGATCGGTTTGCGGCCGATCCGATCGGCGAGAATCACGACGAAGAACGACAGCATCCCGCCAAAACGCACGATGGTCGCGATCAGGCCGATCACGGGATCGCCGAAGTGAAAAGTCCGCGCGATGTCGGGCGTGCAGAGATGGAAAATCGTGATGTCGTAGCCTTCGAAAATCGTGGCCGACATCAGCATCGCGAACAACGCGACCAGATAGCGCCGTGGCCGCGGCAGTCCCGGTGTTACGGGCTGAGTTGCGGAAATCTGATCCAGTAGAGCGGCGCGCATCAGCTTAAGTTTACCTTTCCGATGCTTCCCGGAATACGACGGAGATCACGCCGCACCTAGCGCGCCGGAGACCCTGGATTCGCCGATGATGCGATTCCCGCCAACACGGCATGGAACGCATCGCTCGAGACGTGGACTGCGCCTTGATATGGCGTCGCCAATTCCGAAATCGCGAGAATCGTCAGCCCGATCAGCCCCGCGAAGGCGCCACACATCAACGCTTGCGCATAGTAGAACCGGGTCCCGAAAAAATAACTGAAGCCAATCGTGATCACGCTGCCGACATAGATGACGATCCACACCACCGACGGCAGATCGTCACTGTAATAAACGTAGCGCAAGCGCCGCGCGTCGTTCAGTTGCGACATCTGATCGAGGCTCTTATCGACCAGCAGACTTTCGCGCGGATCGAGCGGCTTGTAGATGACCAGGTCGTCCCACAGGCGATNNCAGGCGATTCGCGGTGGTGCTGTCGGGGGAGAACTCGTTTTTCGCCATCGCTTCCCATTCGTCGTTCACCACGATGTGCGCATATGCGTGTACCGCGGAACGCATCTCGGATCGCATCGGCTCCTGAAATCCGCGCGAGAGGTTATAGACGTTGGCCAGCGCGAGCGCCTCATGCTGCGCATTTTCGTTGGCACGCTCGAAACGCTGCCACGCCGCGACGATTACGAATGCAAGCACCACTCCATAGAATGCCCCGACTACGCCAAATGTGAAACCCGCCACTTCGTGGTTCTCGCGCAGCGTCTCCCACGCCACCAATCGGCGAATGATGAAGAGGCCGGCAATCGTCAAACCGGCAAAAACCAGCGCGACAATTGTCGCCTGCACATACACCGGAAATCGGTCGAGGACATCCATGCTTGTCATCCCAGTTTCGATCATCGGAGCGCCCTCACCGCCATCTAATCGCGTCCCGCAACGCGCCCCACAATGACGCGAGAGCACGATGCCGCGCAATCTAGTCTGCGACGCCCACCAATTTCACATGCTGCGGATTCCTGGCAGCCGTATCGTGCATCTCGAGAATGCCTTTGAACGTGCCGGCCGTTTGCGGCGCGAACTCGACCCGCACCATGCAGTTGCCGCCCTTGGGCGCGAGCGTATCGCAAGTGTTGGCCGTGACGTTGAAAGGCGGCGAAGCCGCGACCGTCGAGAACTTGATCGGCGTCGGGCTGTTGTTGGTGAGCGTCAAGTTCAATGCCGGAGCCGCGGCGCCGAGCTTCAACTGTCCGAAGTTGAGTTTCTTCTGGAATTCGAGCGGTGCCGCGATTCCTCTGCCGCGAAGCCTCACGATATGCGGGCTGTTGGCGGCGTTGCTGACAAGTTGCAGAGTTCCACGCTGCCCGCCTTCGGCGACGGGAACGAACGCGACCGCGATCGTGCAGCTCGCTCCCGGCTTCAGCCGATCGGCGCATCCGCTCGACACGACCGCGAACCCCGTGCTGATGACTGGCCCGGCAAACTTGATCGATGGGGCGCCGGCGATCGAGGAATTGGTGAACGTCACCACAACAGGCTTGCTGTCGCTCTTGGGATTGCCGACTTCTTCGGGCGCAAAGAGTATCGCTTTCGGAGCGACATCTACGGTCGAAGAGACCGTCGCTGCGTCGGCCGCGTGCGCGACAGCGCCGGCTCCCGCGAGCAATGCGATGGCCGCGATCGGCATCAGCCAGCCGATTCCGCGCCCGCAGATGCGATTAGCGATGTTAGCGAATCCCGATGTCACAACGATGATTGTGCATCATCTTATCGAGGTTTCGTTTGCGGCGCGCAGCGGTTCAGTTCTTTCTGCGCTCACAACTTATTTCGCACTCGTGTCTTCGACCGGCTGGACGTGTTGGCCGCTGCGCGCCGACTGTCCGACATTGATCGCGATCTTGTCGTTGTCGTTGATTCCATTTGTCACTTCGACCATCTGGCCGTTGTCGTAGCCGAGCGTCACTTCGGCGAGATGCAATTGATTGTTCCGAACGACCGGCACGTAAACTTTCCCGTCGCGAAACACCAGCGCGTCATCGGGGACCATCGGCGCGCCACTGCCCATCGTCACCGTAAACTGCGCGGTCGCGTACATGCCGGGATAGAGCGCGAGATCGTCGTTCGGCAAATCAACTTCGACCAGCATCGTGCGCGTATCCGGCGAGAGCGCATCCGGATGGCGCGTGATTGAGCCGCCGAATTTCCGCCCGGGATATTCCGACACCGTGATCGTCGCCTGATCGCCGTCCTTGATGAAAAGCGAGACGCTCTGCGGCACCGACGTCAACACCCGGACCGGTTTGGAGCGCGCGATCGTAACGATAGTGACGCCGCCGGCGCCGCTGGTGTTGGCCGGTACGAGATGGCCGGGATCGATATTGCGCGCCGTGATGATTCCGTCGAACGGCGCCGTGATCGTCTCGTAAGCCTGGTTCGCGAGCTCCTGCTGGAGAACCGCCTTCGCCTGCAGCATCTGCGCGTGCGTTTCGTCCGCCATCTGCGGCGCGACCACGCCTTCCTTGCGCAGCGTCTGATTGCGCTGATCGGTGATGCGCGCGAGGTTGTAGTTGGCGCGCGCATTGGCGACCTGCTGATCGAGTTCCGGCGATTCCAGAATCGCGATCACCTGGCCTTTGCGCACCCGGTCGCCCTTATCAACCTTGATTTGCCGCAGGTAGCCGGCGATCTTCGCGTAAACATCGGTCTCGTCGAATCCGCGGACCGTCGCCGGCAATTTCATATCGCGAGTTGCGGGCGGCCGCGTGACATTCTTCACCAGCACGTGCGGCCCGGCCTCATGCTGACGTTCCAGCTCCGACGTCTGCCGTCCGATCCACAATTCTCGCGCGAGCACGAGCCCGGCAGTCGCAACCAGAACCAGGATGACCGCGGCGATCCAGCCCGCATAGAAAACTCGCCCGGGTGGCGGAGCGGTAAAATTCCTCGGATCGTCGTCGTCGAATTCAGGCATAGGTTCTGCGGATCCCAGGCGGCGCGCCGTTCACAATATCAGCTTAGGCGCCCGGGAGCGTGATCGCTTCGATCTCGAGGTCGCGCTGATGCTTGCCCATCAGGCTGCGGCTGAAAATCGAATAAACCGCCGGTACCACGAACAGCGTCATCATCGTGGCTGCGATCAACCCGCCGATAACCGCGCGCCCAAGCGGCGCATTCTGTTCCGAGCCCGAGCCGAGGCTGAGCGCCATCGGCAGCATGCCGAGAATCATCGCGAGTGCGGTCATGATGATCGGCCGGAAGCGGATTCTGCCCGCCTCGATCGCCGCAGCCGTGGGATTGTAGCCGTCTTCGCGCAATTCGTTGGCGAACGTGATCAGTAGATTGGCATTGGCGACACCCACCCCGATCGCCATGATCGCGCCCATCAGCGATTCGACGTTGATCGTTGTGCCGGTGATCGCGAGCATCCACAGCACGCCCGCCAGCGCGCCCGGCACCGCCATCATGATGATAAACGGCTCGAGCCACGACTGAAAATTCGCGACCATCAGCAGGTACACCAGGATGATCGCCAGGATCAGCCCCTCACCCAGCGTTTTGAATGATTCGTTCATCGCATCGCTCTGGCCGCGAATCACGATATGCGTGCCTTTCGGCAGCGCGCCTATGTTGTCTATTTCGTGCTGCACCGCGGCGGCGACGCTGCCGAGATCGCGGCCCTCCACTGCTGCATCGACGTCCATCACGCGCTGCACCGAGTAGTGCGATACGACCGCTGGATTCCAAGCGTGCTTGACCGACGCGAGATTGCCGAGCAATTGCGGCACTCCCTGCGCGCCGTCTTTCGAGGGCGTGCTGAGCGGGATATTCGCCAGCGCCGCGACCGAATCGATCATGTGTTGCGGCGCCTGCGCCACGACGTTGTAATTGACGCCGGTCTTCGGGTCGAGCCAGAAATTCGGTTGCAGCAATGACGCGCCGCTCAAGGTGGACAGCATGCTCGACGCCACCTGTTGCTGCGTGATTCCAAGTTGCAGCGCCTTGTCGCGATCCACCTCGACCTTGAACGTGGGATAGTCCTGCGGCTCTGCGATTCGTAAATCCGCGATTCCCGGAATCAGTTTCATGCGATCCTTCAGGCGGACCGCGATGTCCTGGTTGGCCTGCATATCGTTGCCGTTGATCTGCGCGTCGATCGCCGCCGGAAGACCGAAATTCAGCACCTGGCTCACGATATCCGCCGCCTGAAAATACGCGGTCACATTCGGGTAGTTGACCTTCAACAGTTTGCGAATCTGATCCTGATAGCCCGCGGTCGCCTGATGCTTCGGCTTGAGCTGAATCAGGATGTCCGCATCCTGCGGGCCGATACTGTCGGTCTGGTAGTACGCAAGCACGAACGAAAGCGGCAATCCGATCGTATCGCTGATGCCCGCCATCTCGCCCTCGGGAATCACGGTACGAATCGTGCGCTCGATATTGTCCACGATGTACTCGGTGGTCTCGACCCGCGTGCCCGTCGGCATCCGCACGTGAAGTTTCATCATGCCGGCATCGACCTTGGGAAAAAAATCTTCGCCGACCACGAACAGCAGCCCGGTCGATGAAGCAATCACGATCGCGACGCAGATCAATCCAAAGGTGCGCTTCGCGACGAACTTCGCCAGCCCGAAGCGATAGGCTTCTTTCACTCGCTCGAAGCGCGCATCGAAGCCGCGCACGAAACTGGCCCAGCGGCCGTTGCCGATATGTTCGTCGTGATTTTCAGGCAGCAGAAACCGCGCCATCGACGGCACCAGCGTCCGCGACAGCAGGTACGAAGTCAGCATCGCGAACACCACCGCCAGCGCCAGCGGCGTGAACAGGAAGCGCGCAACTCCGGTCAGCAGCACAACCGGAAAAAAAACGATGCAAATCGAAATGGTGCCAATAAAAGTCGGCCCGGCGATTTGCGATGCGCCGTCGAGAATCGCGACCAGCAACGGCTTGTGCATCGCCTGATTGCGATGGATGTTTTCGACTTCGACCGTCGCGTCATCGACCAGCATCCCGACCGCGAGCGCGATCCCGCCGAGCGTCATCGTATTGATAGTCTGTCCGGTCAGCTTGAGGCCGACGATCGCGGTGAGAATCGACAGCGGAATCGACGTGATGACGATCAGCATGCTGCGCGGCGAGCCCAGGAACAGCATCACCATCAAGGCCACCAGCAGCGCCGCCGTGATCGCCTCCTGCACAACGTCGCGCAACGCGGCGCGCACGAATTCCGACTGATCGAACGTGAGTGCGACGTTCAATCCCTTGGGCGCGACCGCGCGAATCTCCGGCAGCTTCTGCTTGACCGCATCGACGACCGATAGCGTCGACGCGTCCGCATGCTTGATCACCATCAGGTAGGTCGCCTGCTGGCCGTTGAACCGCACGACGTTGGTCGGCGGCTGATGCGAGTCGGTCACCGGCGCAACGTCGCCCAGAAAAACTGGCGATCCCTGCTGGTACTTGATCGGCAACTGATTGAAGTCGGAGACCTTCGGCACCGACATATTCAGATCGACGTCGTATTCGTAATTGCCCATCTTGGCGGTGCCCGACGGAATGACGACGTTGGTCGAAGCGAGCGCATTGCCGACATCAAACGCCGAAAGCCCATTGGCATACAGCGCGGTCGGATTCAGATTGACCATCACCGATCGATTGACGCCGCCCAGCGGTGCGGGCGACGAAAATCCCGGAATCGTGAACAACTGGATTCGTATGAAGTTCAAGCCGTAGTCGAACAGCTTGCTGGTCGAGAGCACGTCGCTATAGACGTTGAGTTGCGCGACCGGCACGTTGGTCGCGTTGTAGGAAATTATTTGCGGCGGCTGAATTCCGCGCGGCAGGATGTTCAGAATCGATTCCGAGACAGCATTCATCTGCGCCATCGCGCCGCCTACGTCGGTGCCGGGGTGAAAATAAACTTTCAATAACCCGATGCCGTTGATTGAATTCGATTCGATATGCTCGATGCCGTTGACCGTCGTCGAAAACGCGCGCTCGCTGATGAACACCATCCGCCGCTCGACGTCGAACGCCGACAGCCCTGGGTAATTCCACACCACCATCACCACCGGCAAATCGATCGACGGGAAGATATCGGCGTTCATCAACCCGAAGCTGAGCACTCCGAGGACGAGCATCAGAAGCGCCATCACGGCGACCGAGAGTGGCCGGCGAAGCGCCAGGCGGACGATCCACATAGGTGATGCCGAAAGCCGCGTCTAGGTTCGCTGTCGCGGACCCAGGCGACAAGGTTTCCCGACGATTATCAAATCGGTTTTCAAAATAGGTTACACGATGGCTCGATTCAAGTTACGCAATCCGGTGGATCCAACTTCGCATTGAGCGCTCTTCGTATGAGCGCTCTTCACGGTAAATCGAAAATTCCTTGAAAGGCAATTTAGCCTACTGTACGCGCATCGATTGATCGGTATTATGCTGAGTCATGCCGAAAGCACCTACACCTAAAGAAGTCATCTCAGAATTGACGTGGGCCAAACTGTACGCCAAGAGAATCC
Source organism: Deltaproteobacteria bacterium (assembly GCA_003135855.1). Lineage (GTDB taxonomy): Bacteria > Desulfobacterota > Binatia > Binatales > Binataceae > Binatus. The sequence continues at coordinate 12,396 of PNBD01000080.1, read as the reverse complement.
AGGACGACCTGGACGTGATATTCCGGGTGCTCGAGGAAGCTCAACTTATTTCTGCCGGTCCGCAAGTGCTCGAGAGCGCGACACTATTGCGGGAGCACCTCAAGCTGGCGAATGGGACGATTGCCGACCTGAGAAAGGAAGCGCGCGTCACGCACTCCAAAAAGAAACCGCCCGTCCGCAAATCAAAAGCGCGCCGCGCAGGTTGAATCGATTCGAGCTGCGGATTCCGGCGCCGAGTTTTTCTCCGCGCGCCAGTACCAGGAACTGATTGAAGCGGTGCTCCTCCCATGATGAGAGACTGGTTTGCGCCATCAAAAAAACCAGCCACCGTTCTCGGCATGATTCTCAGGATAGCTTTGATGGCTGTTGTTCTTCTTGTGGGCGGATACCTATGGGTGGGGCCAATTGTCTCGATCAAAGTCTTCGCGATCATCACCGCCGCAGTATTAGCTCCGGGCGTCACACTGTCGATTTTTCACCAGATCAGGTTAAGACGGGCGCTGTCTCACGAAAGGAATTCGTGAGAATGAACCTTCCCTTGTGGTTCGGAAATTCAAATTAGGACACTACCCGAAAGCCCCTCGGTTGCTCCGGCGCTCCAAAAATGCGACAAAGGATGGTTCAGGCGGGGTCGTAGTTCAGCCCGGTTAGAACGCCGGCCTGTCACGTCGGAAGTCGTGGGTTCAAATCCCATCGGCCCCGCCAAAATTTTGTATATTGGGTGAACCAAGTTGAAGCTGACCGAACAAACCCGCAGCATCTCCCGCGAGAATGGCCTGCGCGATCGTAATTGGGTAGTGATCGATGCCAGCGAGCGCGCGCTCGGCCGCGTCGCCTCGCGCGCGGCAAGCCTGCTGCGCGGCAAGACCCGCCCGGATTTCACGCCCCATCAGGACACCGGCGATTTCGTCGTCATCATCAATGCGGCGAAAGTGAAGCTGACCGGCGGCAAGACCGTGGGCAAGATCTACTATCGTCACACTGGCTGGCCCGGCGGTATTCGCACCACGTCGGCAGGCAAGCTGCTCGATAACAAGCCCGAGAAGCTGCTCGAAATGGCGGTGCGCGGGATGCTTCCGAAAAACCGCCTCGGCCATCAGATGTTCAACAAGCTGAAAGTCTATCGCGGCGCGGAGCATCCGCATCTCGCGCAAAAGCCCAGTCTCGTCACCGTCTGATCGACGCTTCTCAAAGGTCACATGGCAGAAAAAAAGAACACCATCTGGACTACCGGCCGGCGCAAGACTGCGGTCGCGCGCGTGCGGCTGATTCCCGGCACCGGCACCATCGTTATCAATCAGCGCACGCTCGAGGATTACTTCCCCCGCCCTACTTCGCGGATGCGGATTCTCGAGCCGTTCGAAGTCACCGAGACCACTGGCCAGTACGACGCGCTTGTCAGCGTCGAGGGTGGCGGCATCGCGGCGCAGGCCGACGCGGTGCGTCATGGAATCTCGAGAGCATTGGTGACAGCGACCGAGACGCTGCGCCCGGCGCTGCGCAAGGGCGGGATGCTGACGCGCGATCCACGCGAGGTCGAGCGCAAAAAGTACGGGCATCACAAGGCGCGCAAACGGCCGCAATACTCCAAGCGCTAAGCGCGCAGCCCGCCGCGACGCGGGCCAAATTCGATTCGATTCCCGCGGGCGTGAGTGCCACCACTCACGCCTTTCTTTTTCGACCAGTACTTACGTTTTATTGTTTGACAATGTACGATGCCCGCAATTAGAGATTGCGCTAGTTGCGAAGGAGCGCCAATTTGATGACGCGAAGCAGTCGAAATTATTTGCTCTCTATGTTCGGCGCCGTAGTGGTGTGGATGAGCGCACTTGCACTGACGTTCGCGGCTCCCGGTCAGGCATTTGCGCAGGCGGCGGCCGGCTCGATCACCATCGCGTCCGGACAAGTCCAGGTTCAGCGCGGCGCCACCACTCTTCCTGCAGGAGCCGGCACTCCGGTTAATGTGGGCGATCGGGTTCTCACCGGTCTCAACGGACACGCTGTGATTGTGCTCAATGATCAGAGCCGGCTTGAACTCGGGCCCGCGAGCGCGATTAATCTAGATCAACTGACCGGCGCGGGCGCTCCGGTGACGCACGTGAGCCTGTTTTCAGGCGTTCTGAGATCGGTGGTAAACGCCGCGGGCGGCGGCGCAAATTACGAGGTGCATACGCCGAACGCGGTCGCGGCGGTGCGCGGGACGAGATTCGACACCGCATACAGCGAGGGTGCAGTGCGGCCGTTCTACGACGGATGTTCGCGATACACCGACGTGTCCGTCTATGAAGGAACCGTAAACCTCGCATCGACGGCCAATCCCGGCGCCGGCGAAGATATCGGCGCGGGCTATGAGGCCACGGTGCCCTNNAATCTGCTCCCGTTCAGGCCGGTCCGCTCGCCATGACCGGCGCGACTTCTCTCAGCGGCGCACTCGGCGAGACTTCCGGATTCGGCGGAACGATGCCGGGCGCGGGCGGCGCTCCGCCTCCGTCATGTCCGGTTTGCAGTCCGGTCAATCCTTCTCGGCCGTGATGGTGGAGGTGCTGAGTATGAGGAAACCACGAATTCTGCGCCTGTGCTTGGCAGTAGCATCGATGTTGACGGTCGGCAGCATCGCGATCGTCCCGACGGCTCGCGCTCAATCTTTCAATGACTACTATCCCGCCTTCGCCACCATCCAGAAGCCCGGGCGCCTCGATGTGACCCTGTTTGGCGGTGGCTACGTCAGCGACAAATACGGCGACGTGCAGGAAGGCGTCCAGGTCGAGCAAACCGTCACGCCGTACATTGGCATCTTCGGACGCGCGACCGGATACCAACTCTGGCTTGGCGAAGGCTTTGACAGTCCGCTCGCGCCCGGCTCGGGACATTCGGCGCGGCTGAACTTCGGCCGCTTCCAGGGCGGCGTGGATTTCACGCTGATGCCGGGCATGCATCTTTGGGTGTCGGGCGGCAAGGACGCGGGCGACAGTCACGCGGATGTCGTCGAGGGCGATTTTTCGAGCTGGATACTGCTCCACAGCCATCATCCGATCAACGCGTCGTTCAGCTCGATGCATAATTTTCAGAACGGCGTGACCAGCACCGAGTTCGACTTGCAGGCAATCCTGTTCTCGACTGAAAAATATATGATCCTCGCTGGCGGCGGCGGCGCGATGTACAACGGCGGCTTCCTCACCGATGCAGAGGGACAAGGCGGCCCGGATTTAGGCTTCTACTATCGGCCGTGGCAGATGGGCATCAGCGCGCAGGCTGGCTATGGCAGTGCGCATCAGTACGGCCAGATCAGCATGTACAAGCAGCTCAACTTCTTCGAATAATCGAGCCGTCCCCGCGCGCAGTCGGCATTTGACGCGGACATTAGGCTGTCTTTTGCCTGCGCCGTCCGGTTAGCGGCGCGCGCGGCGCCAAGCTAAGCTCGATTTGTTCACGATGCCTCCCGCACGCCCCAGACGTTCCTCGCTCAAATTCTCCTGGCGCACGTTCGCGATTGGAATCGTGTTGCTCGTCGGTTTGTTCGTGATTCATTCGCGTTACGCCGGCGGATTCGAGCGCGCCGACCTGGTTGCCTACGATCTCAGAATAAATCGTCTCACTCCGACTGCGCCTACTGGCGTCGTCGCGATCGCCGCGATCGACGACAAGAGCATCTCCGAGCTCGGGCAGTGGCCTTGGCCGCGCAGCGTACTCGCGCGGCTCGTCACCGCGCTCAAGGATTACAAAGCGTCAGTGATCAGCTTCGACGTGATGGTCACTGAGACCGACAACGGCGACCTGATGCGATCGAACATCGCCAAGCGTCTCGCGGGCTTGGGCATCAAGCAGCAGAGTATTGGCGACGCGCTCGGCTCCAGCAATGACGACGCGTTCGCCGACGCCATGAAAGCGCAGGGCACCACCATTCTCGGCTATTCGTTCCAGAGCCACTATTTCAAGGTGCGCGACGAGGCCGCGAACCGCGGATTCCTCACCAAGATTCGCGAGCCCGGACCGATGACATACGGAATCGTGCGATCCGCCGCGGGCGCGACCCACGACTTGATCCATGCCGAGGCATATCTGCCGCCGGTCAAGGTGCTCAACGATGCGGCTCGCGGGATTGGATTCGTCGACGTCGATGCTGATGCCGACGGTGAACTTCGCCACATGCTTACCGTGGTCAAATTCGACGGCCGTTACTGCGTGCCGCTGTTCCTGGCGACCGCGAGTGCTTTCGCCGGAAGCCAGACCATGTCGCTCAGCCTCGACGCGAGCGGCGTAACCAATGTCGCGATCGGACCCGTAAAGATTCCGGTCGACGACTACGGCCAGATGCTGGTGAATTACCGCCGCGGCAAGCATCCGTTCCCGTACTACTCGATTTCCGACATCATCAATCACACTGTCCCGCCTGAAAAATTGGCCGGCAAAATTGTCCTGGTCGGCGCGACCGCTCACGCACTCGGCGATCGCGCTGTCACCCCGATCGGCGCCGATCTTCCCCGCGTCGAGATTCACGCCCACGCCATCGACAACGTCCTCGCCGGCGATTTCATCCGCAATCCCTTCGAGTCGCGCGAGATAACGCTCTACGCCACGCTGGTTATCGGTCTCGCGATGGCGCTCGCGGTCGCGTGGCTCTCGGCGACGGGCTCGGCGGCTGCCGGTGTCATCATCATCGGTGGATATTACATTTACGCGCAGTATCAGCTTTACAATCACGGTCTGGTGATCGGCATCGCGTTCCCGCTGGTCACCGCGATCGCCATCTACATGGTGCTGGCTGGCTATCGTTACGTGACTGAGGGCCTCGAGAAGCGCTATCTGCGCGTTGCCTTCGAGCACTATCTGCATCCGCACGTGGTTGCCGCGCTGGTCGAAAATCCCGGCGCGCTCAAGTTGAGCGGTGAGCGCCGTCACCTGACGATCCTGTTCGCCGATATCGTGAACTATACCGGCCTCACGGAGCGCACCGATCCTGCTGCGCTGGTGGCGCTGTTGAACGACTACATGACCAAGATGACGGATCGCATCCTCGAGAGCGGCGGAGTCGTGGATAAGATTCGTGGCGACGGCATCATGGCATTTTGGGGAGCGCCGCTCGATTTCCCGAATCATGCGCGCGCCGCCGTGGAAACCGGCCTCGCGATGCTGGCCGAGCTCGACGCGATGCGCGCACGCGACCCGCGTTTCGTTGATCTCGAGATCGGGGTTGGAATCGCAACCGGCGACGGAATTGTCGGCAACTTTGGCGGCGAGCGGCGCTTCGACTACTCGGTTATCGGCGATACGGTGAACCTGGCCTCGCGCCTCGAGGGTCTCACGCGCCAGTTCAAGGTGCGCTTGCTGGTCAGCTTGCACACTTATAACGAAGCCGGCAAAGACTTCATCGTGCGCGAGCTCGGCCAGGTGAAGGTCAAAGGCAAGGAACAATATGTGCCAATCGTCGAGATCGCTGGCCGCGAGAATGACAGCGTCGATCCCGTCTTCTATCGCCGCTTTGCCGATGCGCTCAAGATGATTCGCGAAGGCAGCGCCCCGAGCGCGCTCAGGGAACTCGAAGAGCTCAGCGCCGAGCGCCCGAACGACACTCCGGTGCACATCTTTCTCGATCGGCTGAACGAAAATCGCGAGCATCCCCCTGTTGACATGATTTTCGAGTTCGACAGCAAGTAACTGGCTCGACGTTCGCAATCGTGATACTTGACTTTCAATATCATCGACTGGCACAGGAGCGTTGAATTTCCCGCAATGGCTACGCGCGATAGGGTCAGGGTGGCCGTGGTGGGCGCCTCCGGATACTCCGGGATCGAGGCGGTGCGCATTCTCGCCGCGCATCCGTTCGTCGAACTGAGCGTCCTCACCTCCGAGCATTATGCCGGCCGCGAAGTGGCCGACGTCTATCGTCACATGGCGGGTGTCGATCTGCCGCCGTTCGAGGAACTCCGCCCCGATTTGCTACAGGGCCGCGCGGAAATCGTGCTGTCGTGTCTGCCGGAAAAAGTCGGCCTCGCGCATACGGTGGAACTGATCAAGGCGGGAATGAAGGTGGTTGATCTGTCGGCCGATTTCCGGCTGAAAGATCCAGCGCAGTTCCGAACAACTTACGGAATCGATCATCCCGCGCCGCAACTGCTTCAGGAAGCGGTGTACGGCCTTAGTGAGTTTCATCGTCATGAACTTCGCGAGGCGCGCCTGGTTGCCACCCCCGGATGCTTCCCCACCGGCGCCCTGCTCGCGCTCCTTCCGCTGATTCGCCGCGATCTCATCGAGCCGTCGTCGATCATCATCGATGCGAAATCCGGTACGACTGGAGCGCGGCGCGCGGCCTCGGTCGAGTATCTGTTCGCCGAAGTGAACGAGAATTTCCGCGCTTACAAAGTCGGCAATCATCGCCACGTCCCGGAGATGGAGCAGGAAATCGGCGCGGCGCTCGGCCGCGAAATCGCGCTGCTGTTCGTGCCCCACCTGCTGCCGATCACGCGCGGCATCCTGACGTCGATTTTCATGCGGCCGCGCCGGGGAACTTCCGAGGCCGACGTTCATGCTGCGTTCGAGGCGAGCTTTGCGAAGTCGCAATTCGTTCGCATCCTGAAGCCGGGAGAATTGCCCGAGTTGCGCAACGTGCGCGCGACGAATTTCTGCGAGCTTTCGTTCGTGCTCGATCGCCGCAGCGACACCCTGCTGGTGCTGACCGCGATTGATAATCTCGGCAAAGGCGCTGCCGGCCAGGCCGTGCAGAACATGAATCTGATGCTCGGTTATGACGAGGCGGCCGGCCTGCTCAACGTCGCCCCGGTCCCGTGATCACCCGGTGCGGCGCATCAGCTCCAGGATGTCGTAGCCGGTGATGTCGCGGCTCTTCGCCGACCAATCTTTCAACTCCGTCTCCGACACCAGCCCTGCCTGCGCGCCCTTCGCGAGATCCATTAGTCCGATCTTGATCGTCGCTTCGTCGATCATCTCGCCCGTTTTCGGATCCGCCATCGAACCACCGCCCTTCTCGTGGTACAGCTTGATCACGCGCCGCGCTTCCTCGACCTGATCGACGCTCGGCGTGTAGCACGCATTCGCGATCTCCGCCTGCTGCGGATGAATCACCCACGTCCCGTCCATCCCGAGGTTCGCCGCGCCGACGTTCTTTTCGCGCAGCCCTTCCTGCAGTTGCTTGACGCGCTCGGGCGAATCTGTGTTGCGCCACAAACGCAGATAGACGTTGTCGATCGCATGCAGCCCGGCCGCTTTCGCCGCGACCACGACCGCCTGCTTGGAGTAATGAAAATTCTGGTTCTGATTCTCGACGATCTCGCGGATTCCCAGGTTCGCCGCGTAGTCCGCGATTCCGAAAACCAGCCCGCACATGCGATCCGACGCCGTCGCGATTTCGTAGGCATGCACCAGCGCATGCGGCGTTTCGATCAGCGACTCGATCTGCATGCGATACGTCCAGCCGCCGCGCTTTTCGAGATCGTCGAGCAGCTTGGAGACTTCGCGAATCTCTTCCGGCCCGCGCGTCTTCGGCAGCATGATTCCGTGGAAGCGATTCGGCGCACCAAGCATGATCGCTTCCATGTCGCCCTTGAAAAACTTCGAATGGATATTGTTGGGCCGCACCGTGACGACCTTCTTGCCATAGTCGAGCGTGTTCAGCGCCTCGACCATCACCTTGCGGCTCTTCTCGCCCTTGAACTCGTACGGGCACGCATCCTCGAAGTCCGCCATCACGTGATCGACCGGCGCCTTCACCGCGTCGGCCGCCGTAAGATGCAGCTTCATGCTGTGACCGGGGTAGGTCATCTCGGTGCGTGGAATTACGAAGCGCGTGCCTTTATCCAGGACGTACATTGCTCGATCTCCTGCTTACCTGCTGCGGCTTGATTTCAGGGCGCCAGGTAATGTGATTTTCGTTTGACCAGGACGGTGCGATCGATTTCAACCACGACCGTGCCGTCGGGCTTCTTGCCGATCAACCTGAACTTGACCAGGCCTGCGTCGGGGCGATCGGAATCGCGTTTCTCGAGCACGGTTGATTCCGCGTAAATCGTATCGCCGTGAAAAACCGGATTGGTATGCCGCCCGTTGTCCATCTCGATTTCCGCGATCGCGTTCTCGCTGGTGTCCTCGGACGCCAATCCTACCGTAAACGCCAGCACCACGCCGCCGTACACCAGCAGCTTGCCGCCCACGTACGCGCCCGGATTCCGATCGATCAGATCCTGGTTGAAGTGCAACTCCGCCGTATTCATCACCAGCGAAGTGAAAATGTGATTGTCCGACTCCGTGATCGTGCGGCCGCGCTGATGCTGCAGCGTGTCGCCGACCTTGAAATCCTCAAAGTAGCTGCCGTCCTGGGTAATGCTCATCGCGCTAATCCTGCTCCATGATTCGCCGCCCGATGACTTCGTACTGGATCTCGCTGGTGCCTTCGAAGATCGACAGCACGCGCGCGTCGCGCCAGAAGCGCTGCGCCTCGAATTCCATCGAGTAGCCATAGCCGCCGTGCACCTGCATCGCTTCGCGCGTCACGCGCTCCGCCATCTCGGCTGCGAACGCCTTGGCCAGGCCCGCTTCGTAGTCGCATCGGCGTCCGGTGTCTTTCTCGGCCGCGGCGTAATAGCAAAGTTGCCGCGCCGCTTCGATCTCGACTGCCATGTGCGCGAGCTTATGACGGATCACTTGGAAATCGCCGATCGGCTGGCCGAACTGCGTCCGCTGCTTCGCGTATTTCGTCGCGCATTCGAACGCCGCCTGCGCCACGCCCACGCCGCGCGCCGCAGTCTGGATTCGCGCCGCCTCGTAGCTCGCCATCAGTTGGTAAAAGCCCCGGCCTTCCTGCCCACCGATCAGATTCTCGGCCGGCGCGAACGCATCGTCGAATTGCAGCGCGTAACTGCGCATCCCGTGATAGCCGACGGTCGGGATCGCCGAGCCGGTAAGCTGCGGCGGCATGAATCCGTCGCCCGGCTCTTTCTCCAGCAGGATCAGCGAGAGCCCTTTGTGCCGTTTCGACATGTCGGGATCGGTCCGCGTCATCACCGTGAGCACGTTCGCGCGATTGGCGAAGGTGCACCACATTTTCGATCCTTTGATTAGATAGCCGTCGCCCTGCTTCACCGCCCGCGTCTTGAACGACGCGGTATCGCTGCCCGAATCCGGCTCGGTGAACGCCGCCGCCGTTAGCATCTCGCCGCGAGCGATCTTCGGCAGCAGGCGGCGTTTCTGCTCGGGCGTGCCATTGGCGCTGATCAGCGTGCCGGTGATGATATTTCGCGTCATCACCGAGCCGACGCTGAGCCATCCGCGCGATAGCTCCTCCGTGACGATCGCCATCGCGATGTAATCGAGACCCATGCCGCCTTCTTCGGCGGGAAAGATCACGCCGAAGTAGCCGAGCTCGGCCATCTGCTTCAGGATGCTTTCCGGAATTTCCTGGTTGTTGCGATCCAGATCGTTCGCGATCGGCTTGACCTCGGCCTCGACGAACTCGCGGACCGAGCGCCGAATAAGCTCATGCTCAGGCGTAACCAGCGGCATAGCGATCAACTCCTACGCGGGCGTGCGTTTGCGAATCAGCACCGGACGCTCGTATTCGAGCACCTTTTCGCCGCGCTGGTTGTGACCGGTAGTGCGGAATTTTACGACCCCGCGATCCGGCTTCGAGGTATCGCGCTTCTCCAGCACCAGCGATTGCGACGTCACCGTATCGCCCGGATACACCGTCTCGCCGAATTTCATTTTCTCGTAGCCGAGATGCGCGATCGCGCGCTCGCTCAAATCCTCGACCGACAGCCCGAACACTACGTTCATCACCAGCATGTGATTGACGACCACATTTTTGTAGCCGAGGCTCTGCGCATACTCGCGATTAAAGTAGATCGGGTTGAAGTTCATCGTCACGCTGCTGAAGAAACTGTTGTCGCCTTCAGTAATCGTCCGGCCCCAGTGATGCTTGAAAAGATGACCAACTTCGAAGTCCTCGAAGTAGTGGCCACGCTCGATTTTGCGCACCGCCATGTGAATCTGGCTGCCTCTGTCTATGACCTTGGTTCGCGGATTGACCACGGATTTCGGGGCCGAGTCCGTTTTTATGGAATTCGACCACGCGCGTCAACCGACCGCGCCACGACCTCCATCTCCCTAACACCTGAAAGGCTGACTATTGTCAAAGCCGCGCCAAACAGGTACTTAGATTCGCGTTTCAATGCACGTTTTTGACAGCCACCAGCGGAACCAAATGGGGGTCGCAATTTCAGCTCGATGCATCGCGAGGTGATAACCTATCAGTATGGGCGGTAAGGAGATTTACGCGATTGGCGAAGTGCCTCCGCTTGGGCACGTGCCGAAACACATGTACGCCCAGATGATTCGGGCGGACCGGTTCGGCGAGCCGCGCCACGCGTTCAAAGTCGAAAAAATTCACGTCCCCTCGATCAAGCCCGACGAAGCGCTTGTCTACGTCATGGCGGCCGGCGTCAATTTCAACAATGTCTGGGCCGCGCTCGGCTCACCGGTGGACGTGATCGGCGCGCGCCAGAAAGCCAAGTACGATCATTCTGATTTTCACATCGGCGGCAGCGATGCGTCGGGAATCGTCTATGCCACCGGCGCCGAGGTCCGCAACGTCAAGGTCGGCGACGAAGTCGTCATGCACTGCGGCATCTGGGACAAGGATGGTCCTGCGGTGCGCAATGGCGACGACCCGATGTACGATCCGTCATTCAAAATTTGGGGCTACGAAACCAACTGGGGCAGCTTCGCGCAGTTCACCAAAGTCCAGGGGCATCAATGCATGCCCAAGGCGCGGCATCTCACCTGGGAAGAAGCCGCCGGACCCACGCTGGTCGGCGCAACTGCGTACCGGATGCTGATGGGATGGTCGCCCAACATCGTGCGGCGTGGCGACGTCGTGCTGATTTGGGGAGCTTCGGGCGGACTCGGATGCATGGCGATTCAGATCGTGAAGGCTGAAGGCGGCATCCCGGTCGGCGTGATCGGCGACGATCGCAAAGCCGATTTCTGCATGAAGATCGGCGCCAAGGGCGTCATCAATCGGAAGAAATATTTGCACTGGGGCATGATGCCGCACTGGAAGGACACGGCGGCCTACAACAAGTGGGCGGCCGAATGCCGAAATTTCGGCAAGGCCATTTGGGACATCGTCGGCGAGCGCAAAAGCCCGCGCATCGTGTTCGAGCATCCCGGCGAAGACACCATCGGCACTTCGGTGTTCGTCTGCGATACCGGCGGCATGGTCGTGATTTGCGCGGGCACCACCGGCTACAACGCAGTCGCGGATTTGCGCTACCTCTGGATGCGGCAAAAGCGACTGCAGGGATCGCACTTCGCCAACGACGAACAGGCCTATGCGTTCAATCAGCTCGTGCTCGACGGCAAGATCGATCCATGCCTCGCGAAAACTTACAGCTTCGAAGAAATCCCGGAATGCCATCAGGCGATGCATGAAAATCGCGCGCCCGAAGGCAAGATGGTCGCCCTGGTCGGCGCCCCAAAACCCGGCCTGAAGGACCTCCCCTTATAATCTAAGATCGGTCTTTCTCCATCCCGACCGAAGCGAGCAACGCGAGCGCAGTGGAGGGACCTCCGGACAGCGGCGCGTAAGCGCCGCCGGTTCCGGTTTTGAAATCGCNNACGGGAGAGGCGGCCCGCCGCTCGGCGGCGGGTAGGTGAGGGTTCTGCGTCGCCATACAGGATCAACTACAATCGCAATCAATCATGGCGACCGCACTCGAATCAGCACTGCGCCGCGCAATCGAAGGCGAAGTCCGCTTCGATGCCGGCACTCGCGCAATCTACGCCACCGACGCCTCGAACTATCGCCAGGTTCCGATCGCAGTCGTGATTCCGCGCCACGAGGGCGACGTGCTGGCCGCGCTCGCGATCGCGCGCGACAACTCCATTCCGATCCTTGCGCGCGGCGGCGGCACCAGCCTTGCCGGACAGGCCTGCAACGTCGCGCTTGTGCTCGATTTCTCGAAGTACATGAATCGCATCTTGTCGATCGATCCCGATTCCCGCGTCGCAACCGTCGAGCCCGGCGTGGTGCAGAGTCACTTGAACACAGCGCTCGCACCGCATGGGCTTTTCTTCGCACCCGATCCCTCGACCAAGGATCGATGCACCATCGGCGGCATGATCGGCAACAA
>PNBD01000080.1:0-170 GCA_003135855.1 Deltaproteobacteria bacterium | reverse complement strand
AAGGTGAAATCTACTCGCAGCTGCGCGACCTGCGCGATCGCAACGCCGCTTCCATCCGCGATCACTTCCCGAAACTTCCGCGCCGCGTCTCCGGTTACAACCTCGACGAACTGATGTCCACGCGTGGCTTCAATCTCAGCCGCGCAATCGTCGGCTCCGAAGGCACGCTC
>PNBD01000050.1 GCA_003135855.1 Deltaproteobacteria bacterium | reverse complement strand
GTATACTGCGGGTTGTGTCGCCGACATTGATAACGCCACGGGACTTTGACTTGTCGCCCTATTTCGAGATCATCAAGTTTAATATCATCGAGAACATGCGTTTCGACTATCACAAGATTTTATGGGCCGACGACGAAGCGCCCTCGCAGCAAGCGAAGAAAGGAGCCTGAGGGCGCGCGTAGCAGGAGAGCATTCATTGAACGACGAAAAAGAGCACGCATCCGGCCGGCGCGATCTTCTCGAAAAGACCATCGCGAAAATCCTGCATCGTCACTGCAACTTCGGCTGGGCGAATTATTACATCCCGAGCGAGAAGTTCCCGAGTCTGATCGAGGAACTGGTCGAGGTCATGAGCCCGGGCGGTCAGGCCGGGCACGAAGAATTGGTGCAATTTTTTCTCGACACGCAGCGGACGTCGTCGATTCAGGAGCGCGTCGCGAAAATGGAGAAAGGGTTCGCGATCTATCGGCGCAGATAAGCGCGGTCAGTCCGTTTAGTGCAGTTCCGCTTTCAGAGCCGTCAGTTCCGCTGATTCCGCGGCGGCCTCTTCGACCAGATTACCGGGGAACCGATCGTTGAGCGGGCTTAGCTTGGAGCCCCATTCGACGAGCGCGTGAGCCATCCGTGCAATCCCGCCGAAGGGCGCGGGCACCAATTCAGCGGCATCGCGGAATTCGGCAAGGCTCGCGCGATCCCATCCGAGCAAACCGCTGAGCAACATATAGATCGGCAACGAACCGATCAGGCTAACGAGCACGACCAGCCACGCGCTGGCGACATGGCCGGGACCGCCCCAGACTGCGAGCGCGAAGGATCGCATGATCAAGTAATTGCCGATCGCGGCGAGTACTGGATTGAATATCGTTTGCCACCAGCTAATCGCCGGCCACGCGACGAGATAGCCCATCAGGGGCCACGCGACGATTCCGCGCAGCACCGATGAAATCAGAAAAGCGTAAAAGACGCCTTGGAATCCGTACCACTTGAGCATGTACCACGTCAGGACGACGCGGCTGATGTGTTCGAGCAGGGAAGTCCAGGTGAAGGTGCCGGTGCGTCCGACGCCCTGAAAGACCTGGTCGGGCAGGCGAGTGGTGAAATCGGTGAGCCGCCACAGATGCATCAGCCACATCACGGTCGCGGCGCGAACGAACTGCGGAGGCAGCAGGCCTTTGATGAAAACGTCGGAGAACGCGATGAAGGTGCCGCCGAGCATCGAGCACACCATGATCGCCCAGCGCAGTCCCTGATCGAGATAGCGGCGCGTCAGCGCCATCCTGGCCTGCGAATAACTTTCGGAGATCGACGGCATCAAGGTGGTGAAGATGTAAGCGCCGGTCTCGAGATAGGCGAACGTGAAGACGAAGGTGAGCAGGAAAATTTCGTTGAGCTCGAGAAAATCGGGGAGCAGGATCAGCATGAAAATGGGAACGAGGCCCCAACTGGTCGCGACGGCGGCCTGACCGCCGGTGAGCTTGGCGCCATACGCGATCGCTTTTTTGACCGTCTCGCGATCGAAATGGGCGAGGAAAATGGTGACGAGGTTGAAGCCCATCTTTTCGTAGAAGATCGAACAGAACAGACCCATCAGTAGGTTGGCGATCACGCCGCCAATCGCGAAACCGAAGACCACGCCCATCCCTTCGCCGAACACCGGATGCATCAAGCCCCAGTGGCGCATGTAGATGCCGCAGATCATCTGGATGACGGGGTTGAGCACGTAGGTCAGGACGATCAGCAGCTGGGCGTAGTCGAAGCGTTGCAGTGCGCGGAACAGACTGAAGAAGATCGAGATGAAGCCGGGGAACTGGATCAGCGTGTGCAGTACGACGAACCACGCGAGATAGGCCATCAGAGTGTGCGGCATCCACACTGCGGCGACCAATCCCAGCGCGGCGATTTGAAACATCCCGGCCAGTGCGTGGAACCAGATGAAGAATTGGGCGAAGGTAATCGCGCGCTGCGGGTCGGTCAGACGGTACTCGGCGAAATATTTCACCATCGCCTGGCTGGTGCCGAGATCGAGCAGCGTGAAAAAGATCAGCATGAACTGCGTGACGGCGGCCCAGGCACCGCGCGCTTCGAGAAAGGGATTGACGAAGTTGCGCTCGATGTAAAAGGTCACCGCGAAATTCAGCGGGATCATGATGAAGAGCGAGAGCAGGTAGTTGTAAAAGAAGCCGCTGAGTGGGCGATGGAAGCCAACGATTTCCCATCGCGGATCACCACGATTGCCGACTGGTTCGGCTTCAAGAGCGGCGGGTGCGGCGGCGGCGCCGAGCGACGCGGGACGCGGATTCGTCGATGCCGACACTCGGTAAAATCGATCGAGTAGCTCAGGGTGACGCATGCTGTAGCGCCGCACGATCACGAAGGCGGCGAGGAAGATCACGAACATCGTGAGAAAAATCCACGCCAGAATCCGCGCTTGCGGACGATCGGGCACCGGAGCAGCGATCCAATCGCCATAGGCAATCGGCACGACGCCCGCGGCGGTGCGCGTCATGCCATAGAGCAGCCAGTTGAAATACGGCCAACGCTGGAAGTCGTAATTCTCAGCGCCTTCGATCCCCTTGAGCATCGCGAGGAGGCTTGCGACGCGCTGGCGCTGATCACCTTGCCGGAGCCATACGTTGAGCAGGTAGATAGTGCCGGCGCCGGATTTCAGTCGAATCAGAATCGGCGTGCCCGGCCGAATCGGATCGCGCTGGTTCGAGCGCACCATCACTTCCGCGTCGTGGACGTCGAGCAGCGAGCGCTCGTGAATCCGCACGGCGGAAAGCCAACTGACATTCGTTTTCAGGGGATCGGCCGGCGGGCCGACGTAGGTGATGACAGTCGCGAGCCGTTCGAGTTCGTGATCGTGAGTCGGGCCGCTGGCGACGTCGACGATGCCGGTCTGTTTCACGGTGCCGCCGGTGAGCGATTCGAGCGCCGCGGGATCGGTGTGACGGCCAAGAATCAGCAGCAGGCCCATGCCCGATTTGACGCGGGCATTGAGCGCTTCGAGTTCCGGACCGGGCGCCGGCAGATTGTCCTGATAGACGGCGGTCGCCGCGTCATTGAGATCGGCGACGAGATGCGTCGTCGGATCGAGTTGCAAGCGCGAGAGCGTGAGATCTTCAGCGCCGGAATAGTAAACGTTGAATGGCGAGTCGGCGGCGGAGGCGAGAGCGGGACCAATCAAGCAGAAAAAAAGAAGCGGGGCAAAGATTCGCGCAGACGTGTGGACGCGTGATTGAGAAACCATCGGGGACGCCTGATCTGGATTCGGCAGCGACTAGATACTACAAGTTCTGGTAGCTACTTAACACCCGTTAGTTTGATCGCCGGTGTCAGTGTGCGTACTGCGCTGGCGCGATCGAGGAGGCGCAATTCAATGGATGCGATCGAAGCGATTCTCTCGCGCCGCGTGCAGCGGGCATTCGCGCCCACGCCGGTCGAATCGGAAAAGCTCTTGCAAATTGTCGAAGCGGGACGGCATGCGATGAGCGCGCGCAATCTGCAGCCCTGGCAATTCATCGTGGTACAGAATCGCGAACGCCTGAACGAGATGGGCGGGCTCTGTATCACCGGGCGATTCGTGGCGGAGTGTCCGGCGGCGATCGTCGTGCTGAAGGACAACAGCAATACGCGATGGGCGGCGGTCGATTGCGCGCAGGCGGTGCAGAACATGGCGAACGCGGGGTGGGCGCTCGGCCTGGGCACGTGCTGGGTCGGAAATTTTGAGGCGCAGAAGCTCGGCGAGTTACTCGGCGTACCCGTGGAATGGTCGATCTTTACGATCCTGCCGTTCGGATATCCCGACCCGGCCAAGCCGCCGCAGGGCAAGCCGCTGAAATCCCGCCGCGAAATGGTTCATTACGAGATGTACGGGAATCCGAAACCGAACTGAAGCTGGTCGCCGCGAAGCCTCGATCTGGTAGAATTGCGAACCATACTCGAGAAGGAAATTTCGCCATGCCAATCAAGCAGCAGATGCCACCCGAAGCGTATGAAACGCTCAAGAAAAATCCCGATGCGCTCTACCTCGACGTGAGGACGGAAGCGGAATTTGCCGCGGGGCATCCCGCAGGGGCGATCAATATTCCCGTGATGTTCAGCAAGAGCGGGCAGATGCAACTCAACCTGGAGTTCGTCGACGTCGCGGAAAAAGTGCTGCCGCGCGACAAGAAGCTGGTCGTGGGATGCATGTCTGGCGGACGATCGCAGCGCGCGTGCGAGATGCTGGAGGAGGCGGGATACGCCGACCTCACCAACGTGGTGGGCGGGTTCGGCGGTCAGCGCGACGGATCGGGGCAGGTCGTCGTTCCCGGATGGAGGGACGCAGGCTTGCCGGTGACGAACGATCTTGGCGACGCCACTTACGAAGCGCAGCGCAAGAAGGCCTCGCTCTGATGGCGATTCGTCTCAGCAAGATTTACACGCGCACCGGCGACAAAGGCCTGACCGCGCTGGTGGGTGGGAAGCGAGTGCCGAAAGAGAGCGGCCGGCTGGAGGCCTACGGCACGATCGATGAGCTGAACTCGATCATCGGGATCGTCCGCACGTATCTGCCGCAATATCGCGACGGCTTCGGGGCTGATTTCGAGCCGTACTCGGAATCGCTGCGCCGCATCCAGAACGAGCTGTTCGACGTGGGCAGCGAACTCGCGACGCCGCCGGATTTCACGTATCCGCAGATGCATAAGATGGGTCCGGGCGAGGTGAAAAAACTCGAAGAGGAAATGGATCGCATGGAACGCGAGCTCGAGCCGCTCAAATCCTTCACGCTGCCGGGCGGCGGAGTGTTGAACGCGTTTCTGCATCAGGCGCGCACCGTATGCCGTCGCGCGGAGCGAGTTTTGTGGGCGCTCAAGCGCGAGGAAGGCATCAGCGACCAGCTGATCATCTACGTCAATCGGCTGAGCGATCACCTGTTTGTGCAATCGCGATGGGTCGCGAAGCGCCTGCACGAGCCGGAATTTTTGTGGGACCGCGCACTGCGCATCGAAGAGGAAGAAAAAATCGCGCGAGCGTCGAAATCGCGGCGGGGCGGCGCGAAATCCTGAACTGTTTCGAACTTCGGAGAATTGAGCGATGCCTGAAACCGAGAACATTTTCCTGCGCCAGGCTCAAATCGGCCCGATGGCGAACTACGTTTACCTCGTCGGCGATCCGGTGACGCGCAAGCTCGCGGTGGTCGATCCGGCGTGGGACATCGATGCGATTCGCACATACGCTGAGCGGGAAGGCTACGAAATCGACAAGATACTGATCACGCATTATCACCCCGACCATCTTGGCGGGCACATGATGGGGCAGAATGTCGAAGGCGCGGCGAAGTTGCTCGAGCACGTGAAGGCCAAGGTCTATGTGAACAAGCATGAAACTGAGGGTGTGAAGAAAGTCGCGGGCCTGTCGGACTCGGACCTGGTCAATGTCGATGCGGGCGACGTGGTTAAGATTGGCGACCTCGAACTGAAATTTCTGCACACCCCCGGGCATACGCCGGGATCGCAATGCTTCCTGATCGAGGGCAATCTGATTTCCGGCGACACGCTGTTCGTGAATTCATGCGGACGGGTCGATCTGCCGGGCAGCGATCCCGAACAGATGTATCACAGCCTGAATGACACGCTGCGCAAACTCGACGACGCGACGGTGGTGTATCCGGGGCATGCGTACTCGTCGGAATCGCGCACTACGATCGGCAATCAGAAGCGCCACAACATGTACATGCGATTCCCGACGCTCGACGATTTCCTCGACGCGATGGGCTACGCGCGCCGCTAACAACTAGCCCGCAAGTCCGGCGTTGGGTAAAACGATCGCGTGACGCGCCAGGATTCCCGCAAGCTCGCCGCCGTTGCAGAAAAGCTGCGCGAGGCGATCAATCATCATAACTACCGCTACTACGTGCTCGACGATCCCGAGACTTCCGACGCCGAGTACGACCAGTTGATGCGGCGACTCGAGGCGCTCGAACGCGAGTATCCCGAGTTGGCGACGCCCGATTCTCCGACGCAGCGCGTGGGCGCCGCGCCGAGCGACAAGTTCAGAGTCGTAGTCCATCGCAAGATGATGATGTCGCTCGGCAACGCGATGAACGCGGACGAGATGCGCGAGTTCGACAAACGCATCAAGCGGCTGCTGAAATCGGACGCGGATATCGAGTACGTCGCGGAGGTCAAGCTCGACGGGTTGGGTATCGAGCTGGTGTACGAAGACGGGCTGCTGACGGTTGGCTCGACCCGCGGCGACGGCATCAATGGCGAGGATGTCACGCCGAATATCCGCACGATCAGAAGCGTGCCGCTGAAGCTGGTGAAGCCCGCGCACGGCAAGATCCCGCATCTGCTCGAGGTACGCGGCGAAGCGGTGTTGACGCTGAAGGCGTTCGAGAAGTTGAATCGCGCGCGCGAGGAAGCGGGCGAGCCGGTGTTTGCCAATCCGCGCAATGCGGCGGCGGGATCGCTGCGCCAGCTCAATCCGAAGGTGACGGCGTCGCGGCCGCTCGACGTATTTCTCTATTCGCCCGGCGCGATCGACGGCATCACGTTCAAGTCGCAGTGGGAGTTTTTGCAAGGCATCAAGTCGCTGGGCCTGCGGGTCAATCCGCTGTCGCGCGTGTGCCAGGGGGTCGAGGCGGTGCTCGAATATTGGAACGAGATTACCGAGAAGCGCCACAGCCTGGATTACGACGCTGATGGAGTCGTCGCCAAAGTCAATTCATTCGGGCTCCAGGAGCAGCTCGGCGAAGTGTCGCGGTCCCCGCGATGGGCGATTGCGTACAAGTTCAAAGCCCAGCAGGCCGAGACCGTAGTCGAACGGATCGAAGTGCAAGTCGGCAGAATTGGTTCGCTGACGCCGGTCGCGAAGTTGCGTCCGGTGCAACTGGCGGGCGTCACGATCTCGAACGCATCGCTGCACAACCTCGACGAGATCCGCCGCAAGGACATCCGCGAGCACGATACCGTGCTGATCGAGCGCGCCGGTGACGTGATTCCCTACGTGCTGCGGGTCACCAAGGAAGGGCGTCCGCGATCGAAGCCGTTCGAGATGCCGGCGCATTGTCCGGAATGCGGCGCGACGATCGTGCACGAGGAAGGCGAGGTCGGTTATTTTTGCGTCAACGCCAACTGTCCGGCGCGGATGCGCGAATCGATTCGCCACTTTGCGTCGAAGACCGCGCTCGATATCGAGGGGCTGGGCGACAAGCTGGTCGCGCAGTTGGTCGAAGCGGGCCTGGTCAAGGAGCTCGACGATCTTTTTTCACTGACGAAGAGTCAGCTCACGGGTCTCGAGCGAATGGCCGACAAGAGCGCGCAGAACATCCTTGATGCGATTCAAGGCGCGCGCAAAACGTCGCTCGATCGCGTGATCAATGGTCTTGGAATCCGGCACGTCGGGGAGCATACCGCGCGGCAGTTGGCGCTGCGATTCCACACGCTGGATGCACTCGCGGAGGCGAGCGAGGACGATCTGCTTTCGGTGCGCGATATCGGCGCGGAGGTCGCGCACAGCATCCGGGAGTATTTCGATGAGCCGCGCAACCTGAAGGCGGTGAAACGGCTCATCAAAGTTCTCGAGATCGAACCGGTAACCGAAGCGCCGGGACGCGGTGCGCTGCGCGATAAGACTTTCGTACTGACGGGCACGCTTGAATCGATGACGCGAGAAGACGCAGAGCGCAAAATCATGGCTGCAGGCGGCCGCGTGACGTCGTCGGTCAGCCGCAAGACTGATTTTGTCGTCGCGGGCGCCGAGCCCGGTTCAAAATTGAAGAAGGCGAGTGATCTAGGCGTGCGCGTGCTCGACGAGAAGGGGCTGAACGCGCTGCTCGCGGGGTAGAACGTTCGATAGATTCGAGCAACACTCATACTAGATGCATGCCGTACAGAGAACCCATCGCCGAGGACGTCGCGTTTTTCGAGCAGCATGGCTGGCTCGTGGTCGAAGATGCGATCGAGCTTGAAGATCTGAAGCTGGTCAGCGCCAACCTAGAAGTCATCCTGCAGAAGAAGCACAAGCTCGCGTACGACTGGGCGTGGGAGAAGGGCGCGAGTCGCGAGGAGCGCGCGTTCAAGATCGTGCAAGGCAGCCCGACGTTCGTGTGGCCCGCGATCGCGGAGACGCGTTTTCGGCGCTGGATGATCTCGTTCGGCTCGGCGCTCATGAACACCGAGGTGGAATTCTGGTACGACCAGTTCCTCGCGAAGCCGCCGCGCGACGGCGCGCCGACCTATTGGCATCAGGATGAGGGCTACTGGGGACGCAACCTTATCGATCGCGGGATCACTTGCTGGATGCCGCTGCACGATGTCGATGAGCGCAACGGATGCATGCACTTCATCGATCGCGGGCATCGCGACGGAGTTTTGGAGCATCGCCAGCCCGAGCATATTCAGAGCGATCTGCTGCTTTGCGAGCCGGATGTCGCGCGCATGGTTTCGTGTCCGATTCGCGCGGGCAGCGTGACGTTTCATCATGGCAAAACGCCGCACATGACGCCGGCGAATACGAGCGACTCGTGGCGGCGCGCGGTGACGACGCATATGCGGAAGATCGGATCGCTCGGGGAGGGCGATCATTATCCGTGGAAGGTGTACGTGAATCAGAGGACGGGCGAGCGGATCGTTCCGCCGTCGCGCTAGCGGCGAGGCGCAGAGAAAATCACAACCGACACATCGTCGGCTGTCACGATGGAAACTGAGTGGGCGCGAATTCGTCTAATAGTCGCCGGACGGGTGCAAGGCGTGGGATTTCGCTTTGCTGCATACGATAGAGCGAAGGAGCTTGGGCTTACCGGATGGGCGCGCAATCTGGCGAACGGAAATGTCGAAATCGTGGCGGAAGGGAAGCGCGAAAACTTGCAGATTCTGGCTGCTTGGGCGCATCGTGGACCGGCGTATGCCAAAATAGATAAAGTCACTCAAGAATGGCTTGAATTTACTGGTGAATTTAACGGCTTCAATATTCGATGAGCAAGTGCCGCTTTTATGCCCGGGTAACATTAGCTATACTTCAATTACGCGTGTTGGAGTATTTGCAGGGCTTCGTCAAATCGGAGTAATTACCAATCAGGCTCTAACCAGAAGGAGAATGGACTGAGATGGCTGTACCACCTGAGGCGGCTGGACAAGCTGCGGAATCGCATGGTTCCGCCGGGAGCGCTCCCGCGCCGAAGCCACATCTGAAGCGTGACCAAGTTGTAATCCGCTTTGCCGGCGACTCGGGCGATGGCATGCAGTTGACGGGAATGCAGTTTACCGCCGAATCCGCATTGGCCGGTAACGACATCGCAACGCTGCCCGATTTTCCCGCCGAGATTCGCGCTCCTGCAGGGACGCTGGCGGGAGTCAGCGGCTTTCAACTGAATTTCTCGAGCAGCGAGATTTTCACCGCCGGCGACGAGCCCAACGTGCTGGTCGCGATGAATCCCGCGGCGCTGCAGGCCAATCTCGAAGACGTGCCACCGAACGCCGTGATCATCGTCGATCGCGAAGCGTTTAACGACGCCAATCTGAAGAAGGTTGGCTACAAGGCCAATCCTCTGAACGATCACTCACTGGACAAGTTCCAGGTTATCCAGGTCGACGTCACCAAGCTGACGGCGCTCGCGCTGCATGGGCTCGGGCTCAACAATCGCGCGGTGTTCCGATGCCGCAACATGTTCGTGCTCGGGATGCTCTCGTGGCTGTATCAGCGTCCGATCGAGAGCACGCTCAAATATCTGGAATCGCGCTTTAAGAAGACGCCCGACATCCTCGAAGCAAATATTCGAGTGCTAAAGGCAGGCTTCAATTACGGCGAGACGACCGAGATGTTTGCGAGCTCGTACGAAGTTGCGGCGGCGCGAATCGCTCCGGGGCTGTATCGCAATATCACGGGCAACACCGCGACCGCGCTCGGCTTCGTCGCGGCGGCGGTGAAATCGGGACGGCCGCTGTTTCTCGGATCGTATCCGATCACGCCCGCGAGCGACGTGCTGCACGAACTGGCGGGCTTCAAGAATTTCCCAGTTTATACGTTCCAGGCCGAAGACGAAATCGCGGGGGTGTGCTCGGCGATCGGCGCGGCCTTTGGCGGAGCGATCGGAATCACGACGACGTCGGGCCCCGGCATGAATCTTAAGGCCGAAGCAGTGGGACTCGCGGTCAAAGTCGAGTTGCCGCTGGTGATCACCGACATCCAGCGCGCCGGTCCTTCGACCGGGATGCCGACCAAGCCCGAGCAAGCGGATTTGTTGCAATCGATGTACGGACGCCACGGCGAATCGCCGATCCCGATCATCGCGGCCTCGACGCCGGCTGATTGCTTCGATTGCGCCTACGAGGCGGTGCGAATTGCGATCAAGTACATGACGCCGGTGATTCTGCTTACCGACGGACAGCTTGCGAACGGTTCCGAGCCGTGGCTGCTGCCCGACACGGACAAGCTGCCGCCGATTCCGGTCGAGTTCCGCACCGATCCGGAAGGCTTCATGCCGTATCTGCGCGAAGAAGAAACGCTTGCGCGGCCGTGGGCGATTCCGGGGACGAAGGGACTCGAGCATCGCGTCGGCGGAATCGCAGGCGAGCATCTGACCGGCAATATCAGCTACTCGCCGGCCAACAACGAATTGATGGTCCGCATGCGCGCCCGCAAGATTGCGGGAATCGCGCGCGAGATCCCGCCGACCGAAGTGTTCGGCGATACCGAAGGCGGCGACTTGGTCGTGCTCGGATGGGGTTCGACGTACGGCCCGATTCGCGAAGCGGTCAAGCAAATCCGCGCCAAGGGCAAGAAAGTTTCGCACGTGCAAATTCGTTATCTGAACCCGATGCCGCGCGACCTGGGCGAGACGCTGAAGCGTTTCAAGCAGGTAATGATTGCGGAAATGAACATGGGACAACTGCTCAAGATGATCCGCGCCGAGTATCTGATCGACGCTTTTGGATTCAACAAGATCCAGGGCCGTCCGTTCAAGGTCAGTGAGCTCGTGACACGCATCAACCGCGCCCTGGAGGGCTGATCGAATGGCTACCGCTTTGAATCGCAAGGATTTCGTTACCGATCAGGAAGTTCGCTGGTGCCCCGGATGCGGCGACTACGCGATCCTGGCCGCGGTGCAGAAGACGATGCCGGAGTTCGGCATCGCGCCTGAAAATACCGTCTTCATTTCGGGAATCGGATGCTCGAGCCGCTTTCCCTATTACATGAACACTTACGGCTTCCACACGATTCACGGACGCGCGCCGGCCTTCGCCACCGGGCTCAAGATTTCGCGGCCGGACCTCGACGTGTGGGTCGTTACCGGTGACGGCGACGGTCTCTCGATCGGCGGCAATCATCTGATTCACGTGCTGCGGCGCAACGTCGATCTGAAAATCCTGCTCTTCAACAACCGCATCTACGGACTCACCAAGGGGCAATACTCGCCGACTTCCGAAGTGGGCAAGGTGACGAAATCGACGCCGGCCGGCTCGGTCGATTTCCCATTCAATCCGATCACCGTGGCGCTCGGCACGCACGCGACTTTCGTCGCGCGCACGATTGACGTCGAGCAGAAGCATCTCGGCGAGATGCTGAAGCGGGCGCACGCGCATCGCGGCGCGTCGTTCCTCGAGATTCTGCAGAACTGCAATATCTTCAACGACGGCGC
>PNBD01000068.1:5579-6213 GCA_003135855.1 Deltaproteobacteria bacterium | reverse complement strand
TACGACGGCGCGGTGAACAAGCAGCTCGAAGACGCGAAATTGAAGCAGGGTGCCGGCGATTTGAAGGCGCTGCTCAACAAGGGCGACACCTGGACTGTGAACTAGGCGGATAAGACATATCGATCAAGCGAAGGGCCTGCGAGCATCTCGCAGGCCTTTCTTATTTTAACATCGACACACTGTATCTTTTTTGATACATGGCGAACGATGAAACGAAATCGGCACATCGGCTCCTCGCTCGATGATCTGCTCGTCGAAGACGGCACTCTCGCCCAAGCCGAGGCAACCGCTCTGAAGCGGGTGCTAGCGTGGCAGATCCAACGCGGCATGGGCCGCAAGCGCTTATCGAAGTCCGACATGGCGCGAGCGATGTGCACCAGCCGCGCCGCGCTCGATCGATTGCTCGATCCCGAAAATGAGTCGGTAACGCTTCGAACAGTGGCGAAGGCGGCGAAGGTATTGGGCAAGCGACTCAGGCTGGAACTCGCTTGAATCACCGCAGCGAAAGCGGGCGGTGAGCGGAGCTCAAGGGAGCTCGCAGCCGTACACCTGCATCACGTTGGTGCCCAGCACTTTCGCGCGCGCCTCGGGCGCGAGCTTATGCGCGAGTTCCTCGACCTCTTCGATGTAATTG
>PNBD01000068.1:0-5568 GCA_003135855.1 Deltaproteobacteria bacterium | reverse complement strand
CTGCTCTCGACCGGCTCGAACGAAATCCAGCAGTTGCGCTGGAAGTAGAAGCTCGGCTTCTCCTTGAGCGGCACGGTGCGGCCCATGAAGCTCGAGTACACGGCGTCGAGCCGATCGAGCCAATAGGCAATCCAGCCGGCGCCCGCCTCCAGCAGAACGAGCTTGAGCTTCGGGAATTTGTCGAACGTGCCGTACTGAAAAAAGCTGGTAAAGGCGTGCCGAATCGCGTCGGCCGCGGTCACGTTCAAGAAGTAGAACTGGCCGCGCGTGTACTGACGATCGTAGCGGCCGGGGAGCGCCCAGTTGGGCTCGAGCGACGGATGAATCCCGAGCGGCACGCCGAGTTCCTCGGCCTTGGCGAACAGCACGTCGTGATCGGGATGCGCATGCGGTTTGCGCGTCATCGTGAATTGCGCGACCCATCCGCCTTTGCATCCCGCTTTCACCGCGCGCTCGAGTTCCTTTGCCGCCGCGACCGGATCGCCGAGCGACAGATGCGCAATCGGAATCAGCTTGCCACCGCTATCCGAGCAGAAGTCCACGATGTAGCGGTTGTAGGCGCGCGTGTAGGCCTGCGCGAGTTCGATGTCTTCGGTTTCGGTTTCGTAAACGAGGCTGAGGGTTGGATAGAGGAACGCGGCGGCGAGACCCTCGGCCTCGATGCGCGTGAGCCGCTCTTTCGCATCCATCGCGCCGAACGGCGCCATGCCGCCGTAGGTGGGACGATTTTCCCATTCATCGTTGCGCGTCGTGCCCATGGCGGAGAGACCACCGAGCCGGCCGCCGCTGAAAATTTTTGATGGGCGGCCCGCGATTTCCAGGTACTCAAGGCCCTTGTCGTCGAGGCGAACCCTGATGGCGCGGCTTTTGTATTTTGGTTCGATGTAACGATCCCAAAGGCCGGCATCCTCGAGAATATGACCGTCGGCATCGACGGCGCCGGTGAATTTCAATTGCTGAATGTCGTCGTGATTGGTCGCCATCGTCGATTCTCCGCGTCGGTGTCCGTAGGGCAGTTATAGTTCAGCGTTATGAGCGCGGGAAGTGGAGAGCGCGATCAGAGCGTGAGGCGTTTGAAGCGGCGCTCGGGGATTAATTGCACGACGCCCATGATCACGCGCCAGAACCACGGCACGTACACGACTTCGGCGCGGCTTCGCCACGCTTCGTAAATCGAATCGGCGGCCTGCACGGGCGCAACGGTGAGCATAGTGCCCTCGCGGCCCCACGTCATCCGGGTGTCCACGGTGCCGAGTTTGACGGTCATCACGTGCACGCCGGCCTTCGCGAGCCGCCCGCGCAGACCTTGCGTGAAGAGCGCGAGCGCGCCCTTGGCACTGCCGTACACATAGTTGCGAGCGCGGCCGCGATCGCCCGCCACCGAGCCGATCACGATGATGAAACCGCTGCGCTGCTGTTCGAGATGACGCGCGGCGATCGTCAGCAATGAGACGGCGCCAGTGAAATTTTGATGCACCGTCGCGAGGGCGGCCGCGGGATCGATTTGCGCCGCGTCTTCATCGCCAAGGGTGCCGAAGCACACGACGACGCCGTCGAGTCCGCCGAGTTTAGTTGCCGCATCACGGATGAAGGCGTCGTGTGCGGCAAAATCAGCGGCGTCGAAGGTGCCTGAGAGCGCGGGAACGCCCGAGCGGACGCTCAAGTCGCTGGCGACTCGACCGACTTCATTGGGGTCGCGAGCGGCGAGGAAAAGCTGCGCACCATCCACAGCGAAGCGAAGTGCGAGCGCCCGCGCGATTGGGCTGGTGGCGCCAAGAATCAGGATTTTCGACATCGCAAATCAGTCGGCGGAGTCAGGCGGGATCCATGTTCAACCGGCGCGAGAGGCTCGATGAAAAACGATTGTTGGGATCGGCGAGCGCCTTGGCGGCCTGCCATTGAGGCAGATTCGGATACATCGCGCGGAACGTTTCGGGGCGCATGCGCGCGTCTTTGGCCAGATACACGCGTCCGCCGCGCTTCAGAACCATCGCGTCGAGCGTTTCGAGAAATTCGAGCAGGGTGTCGTTCACCGGGAAATCGAGCGCGAGCGTGTAACCGGGCATCGGAAAGGAGAGCATCCCGTCCTGCGCGCCAAATTTTTTCAGCACCGCGAGAAACGAGGCGCGACCGCTGGCACTGATCGCCTCGAGCACTTCGATCAGTCCGGCGCGGCTCTCGGCGAGCGGCCACACGCATTGGTACTGCACGAAGCCACGTTTGCCGTAAATGCGATTCCAACTGCGAATCCAGTCGAGCGGATAGAAAAAACTCTCCCAATCGAAAATCGTGCGAGCGCGAGTATCACGATACAATGCGTAAATAACTGCGTTGAATGCCTTGACGGTCAGCGCGTTCAGCGTCCCGCCGGGCAGATCGAATGGCACAGTCGGGATGATCGGGGGCGTTACGCTCAGCGGGTCCTGCGCGAGATTTTGCGGCAGGGTATCGAGCGTCGCGAAATTGCCGACGTTCAACACCGAGCGGCCAAGCGAACTCTTGCTACTCGCGCAATCGATCCATGCGACGGAATAGCCAAACTCGGAATCGGTGCGCTCGAATGCTTCGATTGCGGCGTCGATGTTAGGCGCGCGAATCAGTTCGCCGTTGAAATACGCGCTTTCGACCGGGCGCAGGCGAATTTCGACTTCGACGATCACGCCGGTCAGACCCATCCCGCCGACCGTTGCCCAGAATAGATCGGGATTTTCCTCGCGCGAGCAGCGCCAGATTTCGCCCGACGCGAGCATCAGGTCGAAATTCGTGACGTGCGACGCGAGTGAGGAATCGCGATGATGATTTTTGCCGTGAACGTCGGCCGCGATCGAGCCGCCGAGCGTGACGAAGCGGGTGCCGGGAGTCACAGGCGGAAAAAAACCGCGCGGCAGGAAGACGTCGATGATCTCGGCGATGGTGACGCCGGCTTCGCATCGAAGCAGCGCGGTTTCCGGGTCGAACGAGAGCATCCGATTCAACCGCTGGATGTCGGCAACGCGATTTTGATCGTTGAGGGCGGCATCGCCGTAGGCGCGTCCGGCGCCGCGCGCGATCAGCGAAGCGCCGTTGCTCGAAACCAGCGCTTGGAGTTCCGCGATTTTCTCGGGCCGATAAATGTCGCTCTCGGAGAGTGGAAAACGGCCCCATCCGCTGAGAACCGCATGACGAGGCTTGGCTGCGGCGAAGGAATCAATTCGAGTTGGGGTTGCAGTCATTGAATCTACAAATGCGGCGCGCGGCGCAATTAACAATTGAAAGTAACAGGAAGAGCAGGAGCGAGGAACGGCACAAGGCGCGCGGGTTTTGTGGAAATGATTTGCGTGGTCTATAGGAAGAGGGACCGTTGGAGGTTTCACCAGCATGTCGTGGGAAAAAGAAGTCGAAGAAATCCGCCGGCGCGAGGAAATCGCGAAGGGGATGGGCGGCCCCGATAATATCAAGCGGCAGCACGACGGGGGAAAGTTGACGGTCCGCGAGCGAGTCGCGAAGCTGCTCGACCCCGGAACTTTTCACGAATACGGGGCGCTGGCGGGCGCGCCGAAATACGAAGGTCAGACGCTGGCTTCGATCATGCCGGCGAACTTTGTCGGCGGTACCGGCCGGATAAACGGGCGGCGCGTGGTGGTCGGCGGCGACGATTTCACGGTGCGCGGCGGCGCTGCCGATGCGTCGATCGGCAACAAGCAGGGCTATGCGGAATTGATCGCGCATGAGCTGCGTATGCCAATAGTTCGGCTGGTCGATGGCACTGGCGGCGGCGGCAGCGTGCGGACCTTCGAGACGACGCGACGAACATACGTGCCGGCCAATCCCGCGTTCGACGTGCTGGTGAAGCTGATGGCCGAAGTGCCGGTGGTCGCAGGATGCATGGGATCGGTGGCGGGGCTCGGCGCGGCGCGCGTTGCGGCGTCGCATTTTTCGGTGATGGTGCGCGGATCGAGTCAACTGTTCGTCGCGGGTCCGCCGGTGGTGAAGTGGGGCGTCGGGGAAGATCTGACCAAGGAGGAATTGGGCGGCTCAGAAATTCATGCGCATGAGAGCGGCGCGGTCGATAACGAAGCGGAGACCGAGGAGGACGCGTTTCAGCAGATTCGAAAATTCCTGTCGTATCTGCCGCAGAGTGTGTGGCAAGCGCCGCCGCGTGCGACGCCCGACGATGATCCGGGCCGGCGCGAGGAGGAGCTGATTAGTATCGTGCCGCACAATCGACGCCACGGTTACGACGCGCGGCGAATCGTCGAGCTAGTGATGGATCGCGATTCGTTCTTCGAGATGACGCCGTATTTCGGGCCGTCGTTGATTACCGGTTTCGCGCGCCTCGACGGATATCCAATCGGCGTGATGGCGAATGACCCTTATAACATTGGCGGATCGCTCGACGGTCCGGCGTCGGACAAGATGGTCAAGTTCGTCGATCTTTGCGACACGTTCCATCTGCCGGTGGTGAATTTCGTCGATCAGCCGGGCTTCCTGATCGGGCGCGAGGCGGAGATGTCGGGGACGATCAAGCGCGGCGTGCGCGCGCTGTATGCGCTCTTCCAGGCAACGACACCGTGGGTCGCGATCATGGTGCGGAAGGCATTCGGCGTCGCGGGTGCGGGGCATGGAATCACGACCGGGCTGAATCTTCGCTATGCGTGGCCGTCGGCGGATTGGGGATCGTTGCCGATCGAAGGCGGAATCGAAGCGGCCTACAAGCGCGATCTCGCGGCGTCGTCGGATCCGGAAAAATTGCGGCGCGAGCTGGAAGACAAATTCAACGCGGTGCGCTCGCCAATCCGCACGGCGGAGGCATTCGGAATCGAGGAGATTATCGATCCGCGCNNGACACGCGGCCGCTGCTGGTCGAGTGGGTGCATCAAGCGTACGAGATCGTGCCGACGCAGTTGGGGATTCGATCGCGCACGATGCGCCCGTGAGAAAGTCCAGGCGCTTACCACCAAGGCGCGAAGGCACCAGGAGGATCAAGAAAAGATCGGGATGGATATTAAGAGCCCCGCGGTGGGGAAAGTTTTGAGGTTGACCGTCGAAGCGGGCGCACAAGTCGGGCGGGGCGACGAAGTGATGGTGATCGAGTCGATGAAAGTCGAGATACCGATCAAGTCGCCGGCGGCCGGGCGGGTAAAGGAATTCAAATTCAAGATTGGCGATCAGATTCAGCGCCACTCGGTGCTCGCCGTGATCGAATCCTGATATCGAATTGGCGCTGGCGATTCATTCGGGCATCGCGTCGCTGCGATTGCCCCATTTTTCCCAGAAGGTGATTTGCAGCGCGGGTTTGCGATCCGGCCGCGCCCATCGGCCCTTGGGATAACCCATCGGAATCAAGATTAGGTTCGCGTACTCGGGCGGCACGCCGAGCATCGCGTCGATTTCCTTGCCGTACATCGAGTGCAAGCCGGTGATCGAAGTGCCGAGACCGTAGCCGCGCGCCGCGAGGCACAGGTTCTGGATTGCCGGGTAAATCGCACCGACCATCGGTTGTCCCGCTCGCGCGCGATCGGTGTACTTTTTCACGCACGCGAAAATCATCACCGGCACGTCGGCGATATGGTCGGCCAGATATTTCGC
>PNBD01000025.1 GCA_003135855.1 Deltaproteobacteria bacterium | reverse complement strand
TTCGACGTAGCGCTTGGGGAGACGCTCGCGTCGGGCAACCTCGGCCAGCGAGCCGGCCTGGCATGAGGCCAATTCTTCGAACCATTGCGTGGCGCGGGCAATGGCTCTCATGCTTGGAGTCTTACCGAAATCCCTCCTCCAGAGTCCACCGGATCCATTCGGCCCGTGCTTCGTCCGTCGAAGTATAGCTAATGAAAATCGATCTTGCTCCGATTCATGCACTTCGATTCTACCTCTCAAGCTGACCTTACACGATCCAACTGGCCCTCTTGATCCATGAATAGGGAACGATTCTCCGCCTGGTGAGAGCGCGATAAGAGACAAGGAAGCAGTGGAGCATCATCCACTCGAGGTGCCCGCTGGACGCTCATTTGAGTATTCAGATTTAGCGCAACGGGCACTCGGCGCGTCCACGTCGCGTGGTCGTCGCCGAGCACCCGTTGAGGAACATCGTACGCTAGAAGAGCGACCTTATGATCGTCTGATGCCGCGGTCTCGAGATCCAGCACAAGAACTGCGACAATGCGTCGACCTGGTCATCGTGCCGACTGCGCGGGAATTGAGTAATTTCGATAAAGAAATCGTCTAGCCATTCGGCATGTCTGGGCACATGCACGTGGCCCGCTTCAATCTTGGCGGACTGAGCGTGCATCCGGCTCAGCTTGTCGCCCTCCGGTTTGAAAGCGATTGCCTTCGGGAAACCGGCAAACTCATCGCCGCGCAGTTCCTGAATCAGCGATGTCCCAGAGCCCTTGTCTTCGATTATTGGTGGCTCGGCGCCCCAGTCGAGCCAGTTCCGATAGATACGGCGTCGGAGATCGGGGTAGTTCAATTTTTCGCGCAGAATATCGAGTATGAAGTAATCGACGCCCCTGACCAGGAACGTGATACATACGGAATAGTCGCTCGATTTGCCGTCCGTCAATGCGGTGTCCCAACTCTGAATGATGCGGTCGCCCCGCCAGCGAGCGGGAATCTCCTCGTAGATTTGAAACCAGTCCCGCTGCACGATGTTACCTTCAGAGGGAACCGGATTCTGCTGATACTGAGCAGAAAAGTCGTAGCTGCCGAGAGTGAGTTTGATTTCTTCGAGGGTCTCTCGTGATTCGCGCTCCGGATGCAAGACGTCCTCGACTTGACGCAGATGGAATTTTCCCGGACCGATCGGAATCAGCTGCTCGACCTCCGCGATGGCGGGCAGATTGAGGTGGGTCCATTGCTGTTTTTCCAACACGTGTCCGACCAAGTCATCAACGTGCAGACGCTGCTGGACTATAATGATGCGGTCGTTGCGCTTGTCATCGAGGCGCGAATAAATCGTACGATCGAAGGACTCGTTGACACGCGTTCTGCTGGTCTCGGACATCGCTTCATCGGCCTTCAGTGAATCGTCGATGATGATATAAGTTCCACCCCGTCCGGTGAGCGTGCCGCCAAAAGAAGTGGCGTAGCGGTAGCCTCGCGCGGTGGTCATGATTTCCACCTCGGTATTTTTTTCGCGACTGATTCGCGTTCCGGGGAATAGTCGGCGATACCACTCCGATTCCATCACCGTACGATAATCTCTCGCGTGTCGAGCAGCGAGATCGGCCGAATAGCTAATACATATGATGCGCGCCGATGGATCGTGCCCGAGAATCCATGCTACTAGCGCGATTGTGGCGCAGGTCGATTTGAGATGGCGCGGCGGCACCGTGATAATCAATCGCCTGACGTCGCCCTTGACGCACTGTTGCAGACGCCAGGCCATCGCGTCGATGTGCCAGTTGTGTTGGTAGTCTTCCCCTGGCGCGACGGTCTCGACCACACGTCGGATAAAGATGGAGAGATCGACGTCTGCCCGCAACTCCGGCAGACGTTGTTCAAGGCGAATCGTCCTGGCTATTTCGACCTGGCAGTGGACAAGAGCGCAATCAAGTCCACGATCTACCAGCATCCCGAGTTTGTCACTTTCATCGCACGCATGAATGCGCTGTTTGCCGAATGGAGGCAGAAGAGCGCCGCGACGCTGCGCCAGTTGCAGCCCGGATGCCATCCCAAGAACGTAATCGCTGACCTGTCCGAGGATTTGCTCGCACACTATACGAGCAAGCCCCTGCTAGACAAATACGACATCTATCAGCATCTTCTCGACTACTGGGCGGAGACGATGCAGGACGACTGCTATCTCATCGCGGCCGACGACTGGAAGGCTGAGACCTACCGCATCATTGAGAANNCGGCTGGGCCTGCGATCTGGTTCCGAAGAACCTGATTGTCGCCCACTACTTCCCCTGGGGAGCAACGGGCAATTGATACGCTCGCGGCTGAACTGGATAGCGTTACCGCCCGAGAGATCGAGCTGGAGGAGGAGCATGGTGGCGAGGAAGGCGTTTTCTCCGAACTTGTTAGAGTGAACAAGGTCAGCGTGGCCGCGAAGTTGAAGGAGATTAGAAGCGATTCCGAGTCCAAAGAGGACGCGGCCGTGCTCAACGGATGGCTGGAGCTCGCCGGCCAGGAAGCTGATCTAAAGATGAGGCTCAAGATCGCCGACGCGGCGCTCGATGCGNNGAGATCAAGACGCTGGTGGTCGATGACAAATGGCTCGCCGCCCTGGACGCCGCCATCCATGGCGAGATGGACCATATTAGCCAGGCCCTGACCAGGCGCGTGAAGGAATTGGCCGAACGCTACGAAACCCCGATGCCGCAGCAGGTCCGCGCCGTTGCCGAGCTGGAAGCCAAAGTAAATCGCCATCTCGAAGGGATGGGTTTCTCTTGGAACTAAACCCCGGCTACACGCAGACCGAGTTGGGCTTGATTCCTGAAGACTGGGAGGTGAAGACCTTGGGCGAATTCATTTCCCTTCGACGTGGCCACGATCTTACGGAGCGAGACCGCAAACTCGGCGAAGTCCCAGTCATGGGCTCCGCCGGACAAAATGGCTTTCACGATACAGCTCTTGCCAAAGCCCCAGGAGTTGTCCTTGGCCGAAGCGGTGCATCGTTTGGGCAGGCGCACCTTTGCGCGGTGGACTTTTGGCCGCACAACACCGCCCTCTTCGTTACCGATTTCCACGGCAACAATCCGTGGTTCGTCTTCTATTTTCTCAGGTCGATTGATTTCAGTCGCTACAATTCGGGTGGTGCTCAGCAGTCGCTAAACCGCAATTTTATCGCTCCCATTCCCGTCGCAGTTCCACCGACCAAAGCCGAACAAGAAGCCATCGCCGAGGCGTTGAGTGATGCGGACGCCCTGATCGAATCTCTCGAGCAACTCATCGGCAAGAAACAGCAAATCAAAGAAGGCGCGATGCAGGAACTGCTCACAGGCAAGACGCGCCTCCCAGGTGCCACCCGCGAGTGGCAATTGAGTCGGTTCGAAGAGTTCGGAGATTTTTCGAAAGGGCGAGGACTCCCTAAAGACAAGCTGAGCGGCGAAGGCACTCTGCCCGCAATTCCTTATACCGCCATCTACACGGACTTTAACGAGGTAATAGACCATGCGAGAATCGCCCAGTTCACAAATTCTCCTCGCGCCACAATGGTCATTGATGGACCTCACCTATTATTCGCGAGTTCTTCAAACATGGTCGAAAATGTAGGGAAGGTTACGGCTTTCGTCGGCGGCTCCGATGTCGCAATAGGAGGCGACATTATATTGTACAAAACGGTCGCAAGTGTGCGTTTTCTCTCGTACTTGATGAGTACGCGACATCAAAGAAGGAAAACAGTAGCTCTTTCCCAAGGCAGCACTATTCGGCACATCTATTCCTCAACGCTTGCGAAATATGAGATTGCTCTTCCATCTCTAGACGAGCAAAACGCCATCTCGGCGATTCTGGGCGACATTGACGCAGAGATTGGCGCAATCGAAGGCAAGCTGGCGAAGGCCCGCCAGATCAAGGAGGGCATGATGCAGGAACTCCTTACCGGGAAGACGCGACTGATATGAGTGACGTTGGCAAGGCCGAGCGCGTCACCCAGGACCGCCTCATCGCTCTGTTCCGCGATGAGCTTGGCTACAGGTACCTCGGAGATTGGACTTATCGCGACGGCAACAGCAACATCGAGGAAGACCTGCTCACTGCCTACCTGATCAAAAGCGGCTACAATCCGGCGCAGATCGCAACGGCTCTCTACAAACTGAACACCGAAGCTAACAACCACAGCCGTACGCTCTACGACAACAATCAAGCCATCTACAGCCTGCTGCGCTATGGCGTGCCGGTGAAGATTGAAGCGGGCAAAGTTACTGAGACCGTCCATCTGGTAAATTGGCAGAATCCGGGAAAGAACGATTTCGCAATCGCTGAAGAGGTTACGCTTTACGGCAATCACGAGCGGCGCCCCGACCTGGTTATTTACGTCAATGGAATCGCCGTCTGTGTGCTGGAGCTGAAGCGGAGCAGCATCTCGATTGGGGAAGGCATCCGCCAGAACCTCTCCAATCAGCAGCCCGAGTTCAACGAGTGGTTCTTCAGCACCGTGCAACTGATTTTCGCAGGCAATGACTCCGAGGGCCTGCAATACGGCGCGATCCGCACTCCGGAGACGTTCTTCCTGAAGTGGAAGGAGGACGAGCAGGACAACAGCCGCTTCAAGCTGGACAAGTACTTGCTCAAGATCTGCGCCAAGGAACGGTTGCTAGAGTTGATGCACGACTTCGTGCTCTTCGACGGCGGNNTGGCACACGCAGGGCAGCGGCAAAAGCATCGTGATGGTGCTGCTGGCGAAGTGGATTCTGGAGAACAATCCCAACGCGCGCGTCGCCATCATCACCGACCGCGACGATCTGGACAAACAGATCGAAGGAGTCTTCGCGGGCACGGGCGAGGCCATCAAGCGCACCAGCAGCGGGCGCGATTTGATGAATCAGCTCAGTCAAGCCACGCCGCGCCTTCTGTGCTCGCTGGTGCACAAGTTCGGCCGCAGGGACGTGGACGATCTCGATGCGTTCATCAAGGAGGTTGAGTCGCAACCCAGCCAAACGATCGGCGACGTTTTCGTTTTCGTAGATGAGTGCCATCGCACCCAGAGCGGCAAGCTGCATCGCGTGATGAAAGCAATGATGCCGAATGCGGTCTTCATCGGCTTCACCGGCACCCCGCTCCTGAAGACAGACCGACAGACGAGCCTCGAGGTTTTCGGCGGCTACATTCATACCTACAAGTTCAGCGAAGGTGTCGAAGACGGCGTGGTGTTGGATCTTGTGTACGAGGCTCGAGACATCGATCAGCACTTGGGCTCCGAAGACAAGATCGACGCATGGTTCGAGGCCAAAACCAAGGCTCTTAACGATTGGCAGAAGCTTGAGCTGAAAAACCGGTGGAGTACGATGCAAAAGGTGCTCAGCTCCCGCTCGCGGATGGAGCGGGTAGTGAACGATATCATCTTCGATTTCAGCGTGAAGCCGCGCCTTTCCAGCGAGCGCGGCAACGCCATACTGGTGGCATCAAGCATCTACGAGGCGTGCAAGTAT
This sequence comes from Deltaproteobacteria bacterium, assembly GCA_003135855.1. GTDB lineage: Bacteria > Desulfobacterota > Binatia > Binatales > Binataceae > Binatus. The sequence goes on along the minus strand of PNBD01000025.1, from coordinate 8,155 downwards.
TTCTCATTGTTCCAAAAGACACCGCTGAAGGACAGGTGCGCGGTGATCACGTCCTACAACCCACAGGCTCAAGACGTCAGCAAAGAGGAAATCGGCGCGAATAGCGAGACCGATAAGCAGTTCATCTACAACACTTATATCGAGCGGCTCAAAGACGTCGAAGCCAAGCCCGGTATGACCAAGACCGAAACCTACGAGGAGAGAGCGAAGACGCTTTTTATCAAAGAGCCGGCAAACATGAAGCTGCTGGTCGTGGTGGACAAGCTTCTCACCGGATTCGACGCGCCACCCTGCACATACCTTTACATCGACAAGTCCATGCAGGACCACGGACTGTTCCAGGCCATCTGTCGCACGAACCGTCTGGATGGCGAAGACAAGGACTTCGGCTACATCGTGGACTACAAGGACCTATTCAAAAAGGTCGAGAACGCAGTCGCCGTTTACACCTCCGAACTGGATCACAGCGCTGGCGGCGTGGAACCCGAGGTCATGATCCAGGACCGGCTTAAGAAAGGCCGGGAGCGTCTCGACAGTGCGCTGGAATCGCTCGACCTGCTTTGCGAGCCAGTCGAGCCGCCGAAAGGCGAGCTTGAACACATTCATTACTTCTGTGGCAATACGGAGATCGCATCAGACTTGCAGGACCGCGAGCCGCAGCGCGTGGCGCTTTACAAGGCGGCGGTCGCCCTAGTGCGCGCCTACGCGAATATTGCCGACGAGCTGGAACCCGCCGGATACAGCAGTGCGGACATCGCCCGCATCAGAGAGCGGCTCAATCACTACCTGAACGTGCGCGAGATCGTCCGCAAAGCCAGCGGCGAGAGCCTTGACGTGAAAGCCTACGAGGCGGACATGCGGCATCTCATCGACACGTACATCGAAGCCGATGAGCCGCGGAAGATTTCACCCTTCGACAATTTGAGTCTGATAGACCTGATCGTGAAGACCGGTATTGCAGAGGCAATTGCGAGCCAGCTCGGTGGCTTGAAGGGAAACAAGAACGCGATTGCAGAGACGATCGAGAATAACGTCCGCAGAATAATCGTTAAGGAACATCTGAATGACCCAGCATACTACGAGAAGATGTCTGCACTTCTCGATGAGATCATCGCGGCAAGAAAAGCCAGGGCGATTGAGTATGAAGAGTATTTGAAACGCATTGCTGAACTAGCGAAGAAGGTAGAGGCCGGGCATCCGGAGGATATGCCGGAAAAGCTGAACACGCCCGGTAGACGCGCCCTTTACAATAATCTGAACCACAATGAAGACCTTGCACTGATGGTTGATGGGGCAGTGAAAACAACGCGCCCTGATGGCTGGCGCGGAGTTCAAACGAAGGAGAACACGATTAAGGCCGCGTTGTTACCGCTTCTAGGGAATGTTGCCGAGGTCGAGCGCATCTTCCTCATCATCAAAAAACAAAACGAATACTGATGGTCTCGCAACTCAAGTTAGGCGACATAGCAGCGGACGTGGTGTTCAAGGATATCAAGAACATCCACCTCAGCGTGCACCCGCCGACTGGCAAAGTGAGGATCTCGGCTCCGTCGCGTATGAAGCTCGATACGATCCGCGTGTTCGCCATTTCCAAGCTGGGCTGGATTAAGAGGCAACAGACTAGGCTCCAGGGGCAGGAACGAGAGACGCCGCGCAAGTATCTGGATCGCGAGAGCCACTACGTCTGGGGAAAGCGCTACCTGCTTAAGGTGATCGAACTCGACGTACCGTCGTCAATCGAATTGAAACACAGCCAGATGTTGCTGCGTGTGCGCCCAGGGACTCCTGATAGCGAGAAGGGGGCCCTCGTCGAGGAATGGTATCGCGAGCTGATCAAGGACGCTGTACCGTCATTGATCGGCAAGTGGGAGTCCGTGATGGGCGTGAAAGTGGAGCGGTTCTATGTGCAGCGGATGAAAACAAAATGGGGGAGCTGCAACCCCGGCACACGCAGCATTCGCCTCAATACCGATCTGGCCAAGAAGCCTCCAGAATATCTTGAATATATCGTCGTGCATGAAATGGCGCACCTGGTCGTGCGTCATCACAATGATCGATTCGGGAGTTTGATGGACAAATGTTTGCCAAACTGGAAGCTGTTGCGACAGGGCCTTAACAATGCGCCACTAGCCCATGCAGACTGGGCGTATTGAGCAGGTCGGAAAACGTGCCGAGCGCCGACACCGAGTCTACGGCCCCCTTCGTCACCACGCTCCAGTCTGCATGTCACGATTTGAAAAGGGCACACGATCTCCCGATGCATTGTACCGCAGGCTCGGTTTTCCTCTGCGCACTCTAGGATGAGATCAGTCGGCGATGGCACGCAAAACCACGAAGGTACCGCTACAAACGTTCACCGAAATCAAGCACTTCGATTCGGCGGCTGAAATCGATCGTGCGATCGAAAAGCTCAAGCGCTGTAAGGATCTGCTCGACGAATTATGGGACGGTCAAGCCGCTTACGACGATCCACGTACCCGCATCCTGGAACACAAGATTCGAACAAACGTACTCGAAATATTCGGACCGAATTCACCGGAATTCGGCAGGCATCGCTATCACAGAATCTGGCACGGACCAGAATTCGTGAATATGCCTGAACACGAGATTCAGACCGGCTTTCGACTTGGTTTCTCGCATACAGGGGTGATGCTGAAGAGCCTCATCGATGTTCTGGAAGAAAGGGGTTCCGAACTAGGTCAGGACCCTACCGCAAAATCCAGAGACGCTTTCGAACAGATTGATCTTCACCTCCGCATCGCGGGTGTCTGCTCGGACCTTTACCGAGACGGGCATTACAGGCAAGCCGTATTGGACGCGTCAATTGCGCTGGTAAACTACGTCCGAGAAAAGTCGCGAAGGCATGACCTCGACGGGTCAGGTCTGATGTCGACAGTGTTTTCGCCTCATAACCCGGTCGTGGCCTTAAACGATCTTTCCAGTCAAAGCGAAAGAGACGAACAAGAGGGCTTCATGCATTTGTTCATGGGCGCCGTTCTGGCGCTCCGCAACCCGAGGGCGCATGCGGTTTTTGACGACTCGCCGGAGATGGCACTCGACTACATCGCATTTTTGAGCATGCTGGCTAAGCGTCTCGACGGTGCCAAACGAGCTTGAAACAGAAACAAGTCTAGTCAAAACGGATTGCGCCGCCCGGCGCGTCGTGCGAGCTTGCTCAGGGAAGCGACCCTGGACTACATGCGCAGGTGCAATGCGCCAGCGTGTCGAGGATTTTTATCTCCCTTCGGTGCACAGTGCAGATCCTCCCTCGCCCCCGAGCAAATCGGTTAGCGTGATAAGAGAAAGTGTTTGTGAAGGAAACGGTCCGGACCTCTATGCTTTATCGAAGGAGGCAAAGCGCGGTGACCCTACCGGTCTCCAGTAATCGCGAAGCAATGCCCTTCTCTATTACTCAATCTTCCTGAAGAGTTTGATCCCCGCCTCTTTTTCGAATTCTGCACAGATCAATGAGAGTCTCTGCCGACGAAAGTGCTTGAACGCGCTTATAATCCCGCGCTCCCACACACCGCTATCATTTCCAACGGGAATAAGGTGACTCCTCATCACCAGACGGAAACGTCCTCGTCCGTTGTCGCTATACTCTTCTAGATAGGTGCGAGGTAGGCGCATACCGATCCTTTGGTTGTCGCGCGATACCAGAAAGCAGATGTTACAGAGTCCGTTGTAAACTCGAGGTGGGAAGTGCTTCTTGAGCTGAGCACGCGGGAATATATGATGCCGGTCCTTGCGATTTGCAAAACTGATCGCGCCGTTTAGCGGGATCGACTCGCCATTTTCAAGATATTTAGGAGTCCGGCATGCCAGTAAGCAAAAGAAAGCTCGCGTGCGTGCCGAGTGCGAACCGTATTCTGCGCCTTGAATATCCAGAACTGGATCGAGGCGGTCTCGGAAAGAAAAGCGCACTTTTGCACCTCTAGCGAGCGAGGCAAAGAAGATCGCGTCGCTGACGATGTTGCGGTGATATCCTCTACCGCTGTAGCGCTGCGCTACGCCGGTCGCCCAAAAGAATTTTCGGATTTCGCGGATTTGGTACCTGTTTGGCTGGCCGGGGTGGTGGAAGAAAAAGACCGAGAGCGTCGCTAACATGTTAGCCGACGGTAAATATGACTCATCATAAACCGGAAAGCGGTTGTACAGATAGTCGACAGCGGAAAGGAAAGCATTTTGATATTTGTGCCACTGTTTGCGAAAGATCTCTTTTTCACTGTCGTCGCGCTCGATAAGCTTCGACCATCGTCGCGCCATTGTCTCCAGTTTTGGAGGATCGCCTTCAATCGATTGGCGCTCGGTGACTAGATTGAATCCCATGAGGATGGGGTCGATCCCCCCAAGCGCGAACACTTCATCACGCACCCGCTGGCGGAGCTCCTGTGCCATAGCGCGCACATCGAGTTTCCCCATGAGGGCGATAGCTCGATCAGCCGAAGTGATACGCATTCCTTGGGAATTGATACGTATGAATATTTCACCAATTTCGCCCAAACTCGCCGAGCGAACGGTTACGACAGGGACTGGATAATTCAGCAGCCGCTGCCGGCAGTCAGTGATTCTCTTCAGGAACCCCTGAGCTTGACTCGGCATTCTCCTCTTCCAATTCGGTGCGAGTATGTCGTGGAGCGGGACAAATTTCCGTTCGACTGGCTTTCGGTAAACAACTCGCGAAGGATCCTCTTGATTTTTATCTGGGTAGGGCACGAAGCAGAGACGACCGAAATCGATATCGCGGCCTGCATCGTTCTTTCGGACCTGAGCCTCGAACGCCTGATAAATGACGGACAAGCGCTGCTGCCCATCGATGACGAACCAGATGTGAGGGTTTGCACCATTGAATAAAGGCAATACTTCGGCTGACTGCCGGATCAGGTTTGCCGACCTCCTGTCCATTTCCCAAAGGAACAACGACCCGATCGGCATTTTTCGATAGATGCTATCTATAAGCTTCGCAGCACGCCCGGCGTCCCAAACGAAGTTCCGCTGCAGCTTAGGAACCGCAAACCTTCGCGCGAGGAGATCGTTGTGGAGGCTTCGTATGCTCCGCTCCGCGAGAGTGGGCGCTTTCATCGTTCGGCGCGAGCAACTCGCCGTCTCTCGCTAATTTTCTTCACTAGCATTTCCATTGGCTCGGTTTCCGATGGGCCGGTCACCGCCACCGCATGGTCTCGTCAATAGGTATAACGACCGGTTTGGCTGCTTGCTACATGTTAACAAGGCCTCCATTCGCACCTAAATCTCCCGGGATCAGCAGCCTTCGGGTTTGAACGCTATTGGGCGCGGCATTCCGGCGAACTTATCGCCCCGCAGATCCCGTATCAGCGAGATACCGGAAGCCTTCTCTTCGATGATGATGTCTTGAGCGCCCCAAGCCATCCAGTTGTGGTAAATCGCGCGTCTGAGATCAGGATAGTTCAGCTTCTTTCGCAATACGTCGAGTATGTAGTAGGTATTGCCCCTCACCAGGAACGTGATACAGGCGGAATAGTCGCTCGATTTGCCGTCGGTTAACGCGGTATCCCAGCTTTGAATAATGCGATCGCTGCGCCAGCTTCCTACCGGCTCGGGCTTTTGGAAGACGGCGAACGCCACCTCGTGATGCGCCAACCTATTGTGCTCCGCTGCCCAGCGCGGCCGGTGCACGGCATCTGCGACGATGCCGTGCCATGGCAAACGAGCCTCTCGCGCTCGGCGAGCGGCTCGAGAGCCGCAATGTTGTGGTAATTCTGCTGAAGTACGGCGATCACCGGCCGTCGAGTGAATCCGATCTTGCCCGCCTGGACGGAACTTTGGACGAACTCGTTGGAGAGCCGCCGTTATGAGAAGCCTCTGCCTGTGCGGCGTGTTGACGCTCTTGGCCTGTCTTGGCCGCGGAGAGGCTTCGGCGCAGAACACTGCCGCAGAAGAAGCTCGGCACCGCGCTATGGCGATAGCGCAGTTGCCGCCGGATGCGGCGAAAGTTTTGTTCGGACGTGAGAGCACGCCGGCGGCCGGGCCGCCGCAGGCGATCGGGTCCTATGAACGCGGGTGTCTAAGCGGCGCCGTCGCACTGCCTGCCGACGGGCCGAACTGGCAGGTCATGCGCCCGTCACGCAACCGCGCCTGGGGCCACCCGGTCCTGATCGTCTTTCTCGAGCGGTTGGCGCAGAAACTGCCGGGCGAGGCCGGCTGGCCCGGGCTTCTGGTACATCTTCGACGATTCGGGGTGCGAGGAAGGCCAACTTGGTAAGCCGGTCGACGTAGCGCTTGGGGAGACCCTCGCGTCGGGCAACCTCGGCCAGCGAGCGAACCTTGCCTGAGGCCAATTCCTCGAACCATTGCGTGGCGCGAGCGATGGCTTTGAGCAGCGCCGGGTCTACGTTCCTCGGGGTGTCTTCGCATCCCTCCAGAATGATCCGTGTCTCGACGCCACGCCGCTTCATTCTGAGCGGCAGGAGGCGAGAGAGATGAAGGACGTTCGCGATCGGCACTTCGGCTTGGCCGATGGAGGGAACCGGGAGTTTGATTGAAACCTGGATGCCCTGCTCCAGGAGTTCCACCCGCTCGACCAGATCCGTCAGACAAGCTTCGACGTCGATCTCGGCCACTAGTCGGCGGCCGTAGTCCGCTGCTGCCTCAAGCGTCGCGCGCACGTCCGGAGACTCGATTTCAGACTTCTCCAAGGCCTCGAGCAAGTCGGGTCTGTCGTCCAGAATGGATCGCGCGACAATGGCCACCGCCCGCTCGATCTCAGTCGCTGAGAGTCGCCAACCGCGTTGCGGATCCTTCGCAGAGCCAGTGACCAAGCCCTTCGACACGTAGTAACGGTATCTCCGCGTGCCCTTCGCGGTGCATTGCGCGTAGAGCGGTTCAACGCTCTGATCGAAGAGGAGTCCTGCTAGTGGGCTCGAACCGGCCTTGGTCGGACGCTTGCCGCGGTGGGCTGCTTGCTCCTTCAACCGTCGCTGAACTCGTTCCCACAGATCGCGTTCGAGGATCGCGTCGTGCAGTCCCAGATGGCGTTCCCGCTTGTGGCGGATCTCGCCGATGTAGATCGGGTTGGCGAGCAACTCGTAAAGGGCGCCGCGCAAAAATGATCGTCCGCCGGATTTATTGCCCTTCACTGAGACTCGAATCTTGGAGCTGGTGCCGCGACGATCCAGATCCTGCTTGAGGAGACGCACGCTGCCGAGATCCAGATAGCGCTCGTAGATCTGCTTCACGGTCGCCGCTTCCGGTCGATTGATCACGAGGTGGCGATCGCGAACGTCATAACCGAGCGGCGTGGTGCCTCCCATCCAGATGCCCTTGCGCTTGGAGGCTGCGATCTTGTCCCGTATTCGCTCGCCCGTCACTTCCCGCTCGAACTGCGCGAACGAGAGCAGCACGTTCAGCGTCAGCCGTCCCATCGACGTGGTCGTGTTGAACTGCTGGGTGACAGATACGAAGGAGACGCCCTGGGCGTCGAACACCTCGACCATCTTGGCGAAGTCGGCCAGCGACCGGGTCAGCCGGTCGACCTTGTAAACGACCACCACGTCGATCAGCTTCTGGCGAATATCTTCCAGAAGATGCTGCAGCACCGGTCGCTCCATGCTGCCGCCCGAATAACCGCCGTCGTCATAAGCTGTTTTGATGACCTGCCATCCCTCTCCGGCCTGGCTTTTCACGTATGCCTCACACGCCTCGCGCTGGGCATGGAGCGAGTTGAAATCCTGCTCCAGACCCTCTTCCGAGCTTTTGCGGGTGTATATTGCGCATCGCTTGCGAGACTTAGCGGGCTCCATCGGTAGCCTCCTCTTGGGTGCTCTTCAAGCCAAAGAACAGTGGTCCCGACCAGCGCGTGCCGGTTATCTTGCGTGCGACTTCGGACAGAGACTTGTACTGCTGCTTCTGAAACATGATGGCCGATTCGAGCACCGTCACCTGATGCTGAACGCCGTGCCACTCGCGCAGCAGCACGGTTCCCGGCTTGAGCGTGCGCTCCCGCGCGATATGAACGGGTCGTCGAGCGGAAGCATCCTCGGCGACCCTGGCCAAGACTCGGCGCGTGGCCGGCTTGAGACCACCGTAGATGTTCTCTTGCAGGCGATACGCGATCGCGCGAATCAGCAGGTCGCGGCCGATCTTTGACGGCGTTTCGGTGCGGTATAACTCGCGCCAC
>PNBD01000141.1:661-18533 GCA_003135855.1 Deltaproteobacteria bacterium | reverse complement strand
AACGCCGTGACCGTCTTGCGCTCCCCTTCCAGCGTGGGAGAGGCTTCTTCCGTTACGACGCGGACTGCCGCCGCAGGCTTTTGTTGGATCGATTTGGCTTTTGCGGTTCCCGTGTCGGCTTGGAGCGGCGCGGTGCATTGGCCACAGAACTTGAATCCCGGCGGATTCTCAAAGCTGCATTTTGGACAGATCTGCGCGAGCGGTGAGGTGCACTGACCGCAGAACTTCATGCCGGCTGGATTCTCAAATTCGCACTTCGTGCAGCGCATCGATCCCCGCAACCTCGCAGAACAACGCGATCTTGTATCACCAGCCGCCGCTTCCGGACATCGCGGACTCTAGCATTGTTGAGCCAGGGTGGGCGCAACCGATTTGGGACCGCGAGCTGAAGCATCCCTTCGTGCGCGGCCTCGCTGACGGGACGCTCTCGATCGATCGCTTCCGCTTCTATCTCGCGCAGGACTATCTGTTTCTTATCGAATACTGCCGAGTCTTCGCACTTGCTGCAGCCAAAGCTCGCGACCGCCAGACGATCGGACTTTTTACTCGCTTGCTCGACGAGACGCTCAACAGCGAGATGCAGTTGCATCGCGACTACTGTCAGCGCCTTGGAATTGCGCAAAGCGATCTGGAGGGGACGGTACCAGCGCCAATCATACACGGTTATACGCGCCATCTGCTGACCGTCGCGTACAGCGGCTCGATCGCAGACATCGTGGCAGCGGTGCTTCCCTGTCAACTCGGTTACGCGGAAATCGGGATGGCGCTAGCGGGCGAAGACCGCGGCGGCGCGAACCCGAAATACGCCGAGTGGATCAGGACCTACTCGTCGCAGGAGTTTGTCGCCGGCGCGGAAAAGCTCAGCTCCCTCGTGGACGATCTCACCGCCGGATGGCCCGCGCGCGAACTGGCCTACCTGGAGACGCTTTTTCTTACCAGCAGTCGCTACGAATATCTGTTTTGGGAAATGGCCTGGACCCAATCCTCCTGGCCCCTGTGACGCCGATTCACGAAGGAGATGGTACTATGCCGACTAGAGAACGTACCAAGGAATTGTCATTCCGACTCTGGGCCGAAGGGAAGTCGGTGGCAGAAATACAGCAGCAAATCTGCGGCGATTCAGCGACGCTGCGAAGCGACGTCCGAGAGTGGATCATCGAATGGGAGCGCGGGCGCCAAGCGAAATGGAAGCCTGAGCTCTCGGAGATTGAACACCTGCGCGGTGATCCCCGCATATAGACATTCGCTCCAAACAGTGCGGGTTCGATACGAGCAGACGGCACGACGAATCCCGTTTGGCGTTTTTATTCGGCAGGGGTGAGATAGGAAGAGCGTGGTTGAGAAGGACTGGATCGAATTAGCAGGCGCTGCCGGGGCTTCGGCACTTGCGGTCGTCTGAGGCGCAGACACTTTCGGCCCAGACCCGTCGGAAGGGCCACCCAGGGATCCGAGCTAAGCGCTCTTTGGGACAACCGAGACTCTGCGATCGTCAGGGGAGTCAGGCTGCATGGAGCAACCTCCTTCGAACAAGGCACCATCTCGAATGACAGCATTCCATTCGGCGACCGTTGGAACTCCGATAGTAAAAACCGCAGTCACTGAACCGGCAGCAACTAAGTCGGCCCTCGCCTATCCGAGAAGGAAAACTCCGAGGAATAGCATCAGCGCTTACAGTTGGGACGACCGCTATCTTGAGCGAAGCATGGTACCGAAGGCGTCGCGGTATCGCCACACGAGGAACATTTCGAGCGCGACTACGACGATCGCGATAAGGAGACCGCTCGCGGCGAGAAACAGGTGGAAAAAAAAGATATTGACGATTACTGGCGCGAGCAACGCGAGACCGAGTGATACGTATATACCCGCCAGCAACAGGATCCCGCCAACTATTTGGGCTGTGAACAGCAGCGGGAGCATGTAGGCAGTAGCGGCAAGAGCCGCAAAGAAAGTAACCACTGGTTCGGGCATCGCCATGTTGGGAATGAAATGCAAGAACCCGTTCAGCCCGAAAACCAGGAACACTAGACCGAGCAGCAAGCGAGCGACAGTAGAAGCTGGTTCATGAGGTCCCTCCCACCAAACAATCCGCTTGTCTCCTTCTCGTATGGCATTGCGAAGGGCTGCGCAATGCTTTCGCGCCAGCGCAAGACCGTCTCGGCCTTGACGGTCATGAGGCTTTCGCGCTAGCCCGGCCACCAGCGCGACAACAAGATCTAAAGCAGCCGATCCGAACGACGGAAGCATGGGCGACGACTTCGACCGCGCTTCAGCACAGCAATTTGATGGCGCAGTGCGATCATCTCCAACCCCCACGCGACGCGGGGTCGGAGTTCACTTCCGGCGACGGGGAATGCTCCTCTGCTCGGCGTCGCCATCACGGCAGGTTATCTCCGGACGATCGAAACCTCCAATGAGTCCCCGCGGATTAAGTTTTGAGAAGCCACCACCTAACCCGCACCGCTGAGGCGCGCCCGATCGGACGCGCAATCGCGTATTCGCCTGCGCAATTACATCATGCCGTCTGGAGGCATCCCACCCGGCATACCGCCGCCGCCCTTCTCGGGCTTCTCCGCCACCATGCATCTGCTCGAACAACGGCGAGAGTTCTTTGAGCGCCACCTCAGCCCAGCGGCTTGATCATCCTAATCGGATGGTTGGCCCGGGACCCGCTGGGCATCGCAATGAAGGCAGGCTATCCGCAGGCGATCGAAACCACCAATCAATCCGCGCGGATCAGGTTTTGAGGAGGCACAGGCGTTGAGCGAAGGAAGCTCGGGCCGATATGAAAAGCAGCGTTCGAACATCTAGTCTCCGCAAGAACACTTCAAGTCAATGCTGAAATAGGATTTAACTGCAGGCATCTGACGGAGGCCCGATAGGGACACTAAGCGACTTAACGATTTCCGTTACTCCAACCGGCTCTGTTCGCTTTCTTCGCTTCTACCCTGCGCGACCGTATGTTGTGAAAATGGCTTCGATCTGCATCGTCGGTCGCCGGTGCCGAAGTCGGGCAAGGATTTGTAAGCCATCGAACGCTGACCTCGTCTGGTAAACGCACAAATCGTAATGCCGAGACGTGAACGGCGTAGCGTTCGTTGGTCGATAGATCATCAACGAAATCTCGGCGACACCGAACGCACCTATGATGCAGAAGCGGTTTGCCTTCGAGTTCGAGGCGACGATGCAGCCAATCGTGTGTGCCCCATGCACTAGCGTCGAGTTCCATTAATCCCTTCCAAAGATTAATTGTGAAAGATCGGTCGAGCGTCCCTTTTCGCCTCGATAACGCGCGTCACACATGATCACATACGCCACACTGACCTCTCTCGTTTCGCCTGTATCGTAATCTGCGCTTTATAACCACAGGAATCCTAAAGGATGTGCTTCTGTGCCTTCTCAAAACTTCGAAAGCGTGGGAAACGGTAGAGTTTTGGCATCGGCCGCCGTACTGTCGCCGGCATGCTCACGCACATATACGCGTCCCTTTCCGTGCTCGTTTGCCGGTTCCGCAGCAGGGTAGAGTTGGAACTGGAAATCGTGGCTCTCCGCCATCAGCTAAACGTTCTCCGGCGCCAGCGTCCAGGTCGTTCCCGGCTGTCCGCGATCGATCGCCTGCTGTGGGTGTAGCTACCGGGTATGGCCGCAATGCCTGGAGGCGATGGTCCTGGTCAAGCCTGCGACCGTAATCCGATGGCACCGCGAAGGCTTCCGGCTCTATTCGCGTTGGCGTTCGAGACGAGGCGGCCGTCAGTGGATCGCTAGACTCGTGATCTGATTCGGCAGATGAACGCCGCCGACCCTTTGGAGTCAAAACCGGGCTCGAACTTCACGTTTGCAAACCGCCTAGTGTCGGAGCGAATCTAAATCAGGATTCAAAATGGAAATTCCGGATTACACGTTAGTAAATCATCTCGCATTTTGTGGCCCGGTTTTGCTCACTTCAACGTGGCGGAACCCAAGGGCATCAGGGCCCGACCGCCAGTCAACAGAGCCAAGGAGGCTATGAGAAATGAATAAGTTATCGCGTTGGATTGCGCTCTCGGCATTGAGCGTTGTCGTCATCCCATTTGTGAGCGGATGTGGCGAATCGGCTGAACATGTCAAGGAGACGAGTACGACCACTTCCTATACGCAGCCAGCGCCAGCCCCGGCGCCGATCACCGTAGTGTCGCCTCCGCCCTCGACGATTAACACAACCGAGGAAAAGAGCGCTTCGCACTCGACTGACATGGGCAACAACTCGACCCAAGAAAGCACCAATGCTTACCACAGCGAGTCGACTACGGTAACGCCGGCTCCGATGGCCGTGGCGCCTGCTCCGAGGGCGCCGACGGAGAGTCAGACCTACGAAAAGAAGACCTATAGAGAGAGCAACGACTAGAGATTCGGGGTGCACGAGGAAATCGATTCCTCGTGCACCCATGCACCAATCATGAGACACAAAAAATTGATAACGACTGCGCTTTGCGGTGTGGCGGCAGGGCTCGTCCTCGCGCTCAGAGTTGAGGCGCAACAGGGGGTGCCCGGCGCCGTCTCATGAAACCACAACCACCTCCAAGTTCCGCGCTAGCCGATTCTGTCAAACGTCGCGCAATCGCGATCTTTGAGGTGCTCGCCGAGGCGGCAAAGGCGGGCGGCGCGGCTCTCCCGCTATGCATAAAATTGTCGGATATTGCCAGATCAGACACTCAAAAACGTCGCCGATTGCATTAGGCGCCTCGAACAGAATGTTTCGCAGCAGCTCCAAGTAAGTGCTGAAGGTCTTCTCTGTTACCCGAACGCGCCTTCCGCAGCGCGGGCGCTGTCTCCGCCGACAGATGCGCCCACTTGTTCCGCACGGTCTGCAGCTCCTTCACCCATTTTTCGTGCTTCACGAAGAAGACGCAATTTATCACTCAACTCGTACCAGTTTCTGATCCAGGACCCTCAAAAGGGCCGCGAGGTCCAGCTGTTGGAGAGCATTGAGCTCACGCTCTTGCACCATCCGCTGCTGCGGGAAACTACTCGATCGACCACATGAGATTCGAACCGCCGAGCCTCTTTAGCTGAATCGATGTCGGCAATCGGGCGTCGAGCCGATATTGAAAGCGAATTGGCGCTTAGGTCTTGCATTCGCGAGACCTGCAGCCAATGCCATAGGATGGCCTTGGGTCTCGGCGGTCAGTTACGATCCGGATCGTGCTTTCGCCCCTTGCCGTACCATTGCCAGCCATTGGATCCCTGCCGATACTCATCGCCGTCGTTGCCGTACCATTGCCAGCCGTTTCGCTCTTGGTACCAGTGTCCTTGCCGCCCCTGATTCCACTCATCGCCGTGGGTGCTTCCCCACCGCCAGCTATTGCCCTGCCGTTGCCACTGTCCTTGCTGCCCTTGATACCACTCGTTTTCTTCGGCTCTGAGCAAGCTGGGCGCTAGAACAAACCAACAAATCAGAATCAGAACAGTTGCTAAAGTTCTCGGTTTCATTGTTTCTCCCTTGCGTGTTGCAACTGATAATAAACAACACTGTGGCTACGGACGAATAGGGACGTAGGTTCGACGAGAGTGACGACGCCGTCCTTCAGCCTAACGGTCGCCGCCCTCGCCTTGAACTCGCGTTCGAGAACCGCCGAGGTGTATCCAGAGAAGTCTTCGGCGCGCGTGGCCGCGGCGGACCTTGGCAGAATGAGAACCAGCGCGGCGAGAGCGAAAATCGCGCTCACGCACCGGCGGTCGCCGCAGTGGACTCGCTGTGAACAGGTGCCCGATCGCGCCATCGTCTGTGTGGCAGGGCCTAAGACATTCCCGCTACGATCTTGCGGAACTCGGCTTCGCTGAAGGCGCGATGGGTCTCGGTGCGCACGTTGCCTTTGCTTTCCACTCCGAGCGCAAGCTGCGCCATGATCTCGTCCGACGGGGCCTCCACAATCAGGAGGGAATCGTACTCACCCATCAAGTTATAGAAGGCCTTCACCTCCGCGCCCTTGGTGTGGAAAGCCTTCTTGACCGCCTCGAGTCGTTCGGGCGAGGCCTTCACGTGCTCGACACCCTGATGCGTGTAGCGGGCCAGAACCATGAATGTTGCCATAGCTGCTCACCTCCGGAACAGGGTTCATCACAAACTGTAACAGATCGCGGGTGTTTGCGCACCCTGGGCGGGTGTCCCTACCAAAAACTCGTTACGCCGACAAGTTGCGCGAGCGGGGGCAGCCGCCGTTATCGGTTCGGGTGGGAGTCGACAGCGGAGGAGTGGCGGTCCGACCCATCCAAACCGGCGACGCGCATACCGAATACACCCCCATCGGGCACTCGATCAGCCTGGCCTCGTGCCTGCAAACACTCGCGGCACCGGGCTCGATTGTGATCAGAAATTCGTCGAAGGCTACTTCCAACTCAAGGCGCTCGGCGCCAGCAGGATTAAGGCTCTTTCACCGGTCCGCTCGGCCGCAAGACTGAGAAGCTCACGAAGTGAGCTAACAGACACCGCAGTTGCGGAGTCTGTGACCGAACACAAGAGCAGACGCACCGAACACTCATTCTTTCAAATAAGATAGCAGATCGGTGTGATGCCCGATCATTTTCCAGTTTCCCTCCTCTTTACGAAAAATGCTTGTCGCTCGGATTGAAACCTTCTCTTGCTTGCCCTGCGCGTTGATATTCGTTCCCTTTTCGTAATTTTGAACGACCGCAATTTCTCGGCCTACGGCAATGTGCATTTCAGCCGGTTCCACGTTTCCGCCCAATTTCATCGCAGCTTGCTTCTTCCAATTCTCAAATACCTGAGGCCATCCAATCTGAAACCCACCGCCAGGGCCCATGTATGTAACATCGTCTGCGTGCGACCAGACCTCGTTCATGGGATCCGGGTTTCCCGCAAAAAGAACGTTCAGGGCCGAATAGAATCCGGCTGCTGCTTTCCGGACCGTCTCTTCGCCATTTTGGGATGCATGCGCTGGATTACAGAGAATAGACAACGCAATCGCCAGAACTAGTGTCGAGAGCGAGACACTTTTCCTCTTCATCGTGTAACCTCTCATAAAATCAAACGAAATTCCCATGTTCCTGACTCAGACTCGAACTAACTCCAGGCGGTTCGCAAACGCCAAGTTTCGAGTCTGCTGCGCGTGCAACAACCAACTCGCCGGTTACAGTGGCCCCCAGTCTCGCCCCGCCTCTACCGCGCCACGTCGCGGACTTGGGCGCGCTGAGGAGGACGCGGAGCTCGTGGCGCCGCGCCGCTCCGGATTTGCTCCGCATGCGCGGCGACTGCAGAACTATCTGGGGGTCAATTTCCGTTCAGCGAAGTTGACGTTAGATTCGGTATCGTCCTGACGATCTTTAGTGTGCGCGAAACAAATCTTGTTAGCTCGGCGGTGTCGATCGGATGAGAAACGCCTTCGAGATCATCGCGGTCCAGGTGATCCTGCGAGTATTCATGGATCTGGTCCAGCTCGTCGAGCAGTGCGCAGGCGGGATGCTGGTCGCCGCCGTTGCGGATTTTCTCGACGATACTCCGCAAAGTGTCCTTTGAGTCGAAGAAATCTGCATATGTGACGGTGCAGTAGGTCTCGATCACAGACCGCATTTCGGTGACGATTTCAGATGGCTCGCCGATCCCGGTCTGGTAGAAGGCTAGCAGGTCATCGATCTGCAGCGCGAGGCGCTTATCGCAAGCGTCATTAAGCTCGAAGCGCTCGACTTGCGGCTTCACGCGGCGCCGCCCGCACACGCGGCCTTTGCATGTGTTTGCAGAACGAGGCGTTGCTTTGATCTACTGAGTTTCGATTCCGTCCCGAGGTTCATGATTTCCATCTCCACGATTGCCAGCTCTGATATCGATCAACGTCAGGATGCGCACCGTCAGGATGGAGGCGATCGATCCACATGTTCGATAGCCAACCTTTGTCTCGCGTGCAGGTTCATGGAATTCGCCAGCTTGGTGACACATACAACGAAGCGTCGTCCCTGAAGGACTACCAGCTCTTCACGTTCCAACTGGCTTAGGTATTCGGTAACTCTGGGCCGCGAGGCGCCAACCAGACTGGCGATCTCGTTTTGGCTGAAAGATTCCAAGAGCAGTGTCCCGCGCGACTCTTCGATGCCGAAGTCTGCGCATAGTTCGAGCAAGGTAATCGCGATGCGTTCACGCAGGCCGAGGTTCAAAAAACTGGAACTTCGCAGTAGCAGCCGGTACCACAGTCGCAAATTATTCTGCCGGAGAATCTCGGATGCCGATTGTGTGGATTTGCCGCGGATACCCTCGAACGCAATTCGGGTCAGAGTGCCGACTCGGCAGCCGTTGTAGGCTTCGCATTGGAACTCGGACCGGCTAATCGGTTGCGACGGGAACTCCGGAATCGGACCCGGCGGCAACAACGCGACCGTCACGCGCCGGCCGCGCGCATTCACGCATGTGATCCGTGCGATGCCGGTTAACAAGATATGGACGTCGGACGACGCCAGTTCCGTCTCGTCAAGGATTACTTCGCGCCGCTTGAAGGTGCGCAGCGCGAGCGCGCTTGCCAGTCGTGCCAGCTCTGATCGGGAAAGCCACGCTAAAGACTTGAGTGCGCTCAGCCGCTCGAGGTCGGCGTCGCGGTGATTGTTGTTCGCATTCAAATTCGCACCGTTCGGGCAATGCGCTAAGCATACTCCCGCGCGCGAAACTAAATCGTAGATTGCGATGGCTTCACCACGACTCGCAGACGCGATGGTTCCTTAGGAGACGATCTTTCCTCAATCCTGTACAGGCTCTGACGAAGGGCGGGATGTAACGCAATCGAAAAAGTGGTTTATCATGTCGGAGTGCAATCGAACGACATCCTGGTCCTCAAATTCCAGCATTTCGGCGACGTCCAACTAGCGATTGGCGCATCGCGGGATCGCACGCAAGCGAAATTCATCACCTTGTGGCGACGAGGACGCGCCAACGTAAAGGCCTTAAAAAAACTGGAAATTCGATCAGCAGCGATCCAGAGAACTTATCTATGGCTGATACGCCGAATTACAAATCTCGCTGCTGCTGCCTGCGTGCCTGAGTCTGATGAGACTACGCTCGGACCGATGTTCGAAGACGCGGTCAAATTGGCCGAGAAGACCAACCAATATCTGGAACGATTGGAAAAGGCGCTCGATGAACTGCTGACTGCTCTTTGATTTGTCGCGACGCCAAGTTCACATCGCCGAGGAAGCGCGGCATCTCGGTTTGGCGCGTCAATACCAATGGACTGGCCGCTGACCGGAAAGCTCCAGCGCTCGATTCCGCGGCGCTATGGGCCGCACTCGACCTCGATCATCATTTGGCAATTGGTACATCAGGGCATATACCGGAATCTTGGTCTGCCGCCTGAAGCGCTCGAGATGGCGAGAACAATCCGCATCGCGTATGCATCTAGCGAAAGATGTTAGCGGTGCTCGTCATGTTCCTGAGTGAGATCGATGTAATAGATGCGAAGGATGCGCCGAAACGGCGCGCTGCCGGCCTGATGGCCTGAGACTCGCCCCTATTGATTGTGACTTCCGGCCCCACGCCGGCGCGCATTGCCCCGAGGAGCAAGGAGATTTCGTTCCAGTCCAAGTGCACGTTCGTTCTCATCAAACAGCGAATATCTAATCCTCGGTATCAGTGAGAACCTGAGCTACCGACTCCTCGGAGCAGGAGAGGAAGCTGCTTTGGTCGCTTGCGTCGCAAATGAACTGGTTGAGCACATGTACGGAACGTCATCCCCGAGCAGCGGATTCAGCGCCAAACGCAATCCTACCGCCGCGATGGTAATGAGCACGGCCTCGAATATCGATACAGCGCCGATTGTAAAACCGACGTCGGTCCCTTCACTTCCGCTCCGCCGTCCCCTGTCTCCAGCACGTAGCTCAACTCTGTAACGCGGGTATCTCTTGCCGTCCGTGCGCTGGAAATCTGCGGACAACATTATCAGTCCCTGGAAGGAACACCGCCGATTCTCTAGTAGCGGACGCGTCGGCGATTCGCCAGCCTTGGCTGCTCGATCCCTGTATGCGCCAGAATTGCGGTACGGCGCACCGCGAGTACCGTCATTTTTACGCCGCACATATTGATAGGTCTCATCTTTCCGAGTCAATCCTTGCTAAGTTTCGTCTTTCCGGGTCAATCCAACGATGGAACGAACGTTGCTTTCCGATCAGTGCAACTTTGGGAAGGGACGCTTGCCGAACGCACCGCCTGCAACACATGCCCGGTGTCTCGCCGTTTGCGCCTCGAAGACTCGGCGATGCCATGTCGGCGGTTAATCAAACTAAAGAAATTCTCGTAATCGAAGACGATCAAGCGTCACGCGAAGCCATTTGCGACCTGCTTGAGTTGGAAGGCTACCTCGTAGCGAGCGTCAGCAATGGGCAAGAGGGTCTGGATCACCTGCGCCTCGACTACTCGCGACAGGAATCGCGAACCGGCCTCATCCTTCTCGACCTGTCCATGCCGGTAATGGATGGATGGGAATTTTTACAGCGACTGCAAACTGAAACGTGTCCGAGGCCGCCAGTCGTTGTTATGTCCGCCGGCGTGTCGTCCTCGCCCACCGACGCTCAGGCAGTACTTCGCAAGCCCGTCAACATCGATCAATTGATGAGTACGATCGCCGCTTCGTTTGACTGCGACTGAGTTCTGGTTTCCAAGCCCGTTGCCAGCCGCCTCGGGTCGCAGCTCTCAGTTCGGCATCCAGGCCAGCACGCGAATCTCGAAGACTAAAGGCGCTGCTGAACCAGGTGCACCCCCAGACAGAAAACGTACGCGCCCGCAGGTTCACCGACGGACCGCACGTGGTCGCCGTTTCGCGCCTTCTGTGATGCAGTCACCGAGTACGTGGCAAGTCACCCGGGAACCTACGTTCCCGAAGTAATCCAGGGGATCAAACATCACTACGCGAGTAAAAGTTCAGCGCGCGGCGCGGTGATCAGTTGGATCGCCGCTGGTCAGATCACAGGCATCAGGGTTGACAAATTAGGTCGGTGTTAAGCCCTTTACCCTGAGGCAGACAATGAAAAGTCTAGTCTGATCTCGAGGAGTAGTTTGTTTCGAACCTGGAATCAAATCGATGTCGTACCACCTGCTACCGCTTACGGACGTGGCTACCAGCTCGTTCCTGCTGGATGAGAACCGGCGCCTGAATAAGCTGCTGGCGGAGTCGAGGAACGGCTGCCCGATCTCGGTCGCTGACTCGAGCCACGCGTTGGACGAGAACCAAGTTCCCTGCTTCGACTCTCGATCGCGACTTGAACCGGGACTCAAGAGCGCGCAACACCATCTTCAGGAATCTCTATCCGAACAGTACCCGATCGGCCCCAGCTGGTCACACCCGATAGAGTTTTAGGTAGGCACAACTTTATCGATTGTTGGGTCGGCCCCGGCAGGCTCTCTCGTCTATGAGCCAAAGAATCGCGGGTTGATGGATTTTTCGACCGGCCGTGTTAAAGCTGATCGCGTAAGGTCACATTTCTGTTCCTGAAAGGAGCGCACTGCAATGGCGATCACGCTGAAAAAGATCACGCTTTGGCGCAAAGAGGCGGACAACAAGCCAGGAGCGCTTGCCGAGACCCTGGCGCTACTTGCACAGGCCCGCACTGACCTGCAGGCAGTGATGGGCTACAGGTATCCGGGGGACCAGGGTAAAGCGACCATCGAGCTGCATCCGGTCTCGGGCAAGAAGGCCATCGAGGCTGCCCGAGCAGCGGGATTGGCTGCTTCATCTATCTCGACCCTGCTCGTGCAGGGCGACAACAGGCCCGCTCTAGGCCATGCAATCGCCAAGGCGCTGGGCGACGCCGGTATCAACCTGAGCTTTGTGCTGGCTCAGGTGGTCGGCCGGAAGTATTCTGCCGTGTTCGCATTCGAGAACGATTCCGATGCGGCGAAGGCGATCGCCCTCATCAGAAAGGCTGCAGCCCCAGCCCGAAAGCGTTAATCCAGCTCTGGTACGAGCGGCATGCTCCGACCGTGCGAGTCAGAAAGGATCGGCCGATATGTTGTGACGGCGCGGTTCCGTACATGGTTTTCCAGCGCCCGGATTTCGTCAATACAAAGCCTCGACAGGCCCACGATTTCCGTGGTGAGCGCCTCACGGCTCATAGCCGGTTGTGCCTGCCAAAAACTCTGAAAGGCCTGAAAGTCCCGCTGGCGCCAAAGCAGAGCGATGCAATCGCAGTGAGACAGAGTTGACTGGCTGACTGCCAGCCCAGCAGGGGAGATTCGAACTCCAAACCTTCGTCTGATGTTCGACGTCACCAAATTCCGCGCGTCAGCGCAGCGAACGAAGGGAACCGGAGATACGAAAAGCAGAGCCGAATCCAAGGCGAACAAATTCTCTCCAGCACGGATGCTTTTATTCGGGCTGAATAGTTCGCCAAAGTCGCGTTGAATTCCGCCCCTCGAATCCTGAAAGGGTCTCGAGGATTCGAATCTCTCTTTTCTCCGCCATCCAGTCCTCGAGGTTGAGGATTCTCCGCAGGAGTGCGCGAAATCCGCGCGTGTGCGCGGCTTCACGGCAATCAAAGGGGACTGGAGAATCGCCGATAGGCGGTATCGTCTCGGATCTTCTCCGATTTCTCTCCGCCATCCACTGAGCTGGTGCCCTTTCCTGCCCGAGATTTGTCTATGATAGTGCGAATAGTGCGAGCGATGCTGCATCGGCGTAAACTTTTGATCTATGCAATCGCGATTGCCGCCCCCTTGGCTTGTACGTCGCGCGAGCGCGCGAGCAGATAGTTCGGGGAATAACGCTTCGTACGACGGAAGGCGTGATAGCGGATTCAGCGGCTTAGGCATGCGCAAGAGGAGGCAGTATCCGATCACCAATCCGACGCGCGAGGCTCTGGATTCTCGCACTAGTTCCGTTACTTGCCCCTTTGTACTCGTGCGCGGGTGCCGGTGGCGGTCGGGCGGTCAATTTGGCACTATGCGGCAATTCTGTGAGGCGATGATGACGCACGTATCCGCCGCCGCGCAACCGCGCCGGTAAGCGTCCATGTCTTATCGCCGCGAATATGCCGCGCCGGGCCGGGCGCGTCGATGCCGCTAGCGCTAAAATTCCCGTGCGAGAGGACAAGCACACCGTTGGCGTATCGAGTTTCCGCACTCGATAGGGAACTCGCCGAAGCGAGGGACCGGGAAGACCTGGAGCGAGGCCGGCGAGGCCTAATCGATAGGCACAACTGCGGAGTCGTGTTAGAAGGTAGAGGCTGACTGTTTGACCCCCATCGGCAGTCGGTGTGGGCTGGCGTGCCGCTCGCGCGTCAGCCCTTTTTCATTGCGGTTCACCGAAAAGAGCGCGCAGCCGCCTGAAATCATCCATAGCCGGAGTGGGACGCCGGCCCCTCGTCCACTTCTACCGATTGAATGCTGCCGCGAGGTTGCGGCTTCCGTCCTTGGCCGCCATCACCAGCTCGATTTTCGAGAGACGCTCCTCGAACGCGGTGCGCGTCGCGAGCTGCAATTCGCGGCTGGCCTTCAACTGTGCCTTCACTTCCGCTATTTGCGTGGCCTGGCGCTGATTGGCGACCCTTTCTTTGGCCAACTCCGCCATCTGCTTCTGCATGGACGCCTTCTGCTCGAGGAGTTCCGCTTGCTGCTTCTTTACTACATTGAGCAGCATCGAGGTGAGCATCGAGTAGCGCACGGACTGGACCTTCCCCGCGTCGTCGTGCACAACCAGCTCTGGATAGACCTTCTCGACCTCCTCGGCCACTAGCCCATACTGCTTGATTGCCTGGGGGTCGTCTTTGTAGCGGAACGTCACCGGCCGCAGCTTCATCAGCCCATCAGTCGAGGCGCCCATCGTGGAGATGTCTTTCTTATAGCGCGCCGAGGACGCTACGACGCCAAGGCGTCCAGCACTGCTGATCACCACGTCACTACCCGTCAGTGCGCTGCCGGTGATGCCCGCGATATAGGTCGCAGTCTGCGTCCCCTGCGTGCCGAGCCGGATCGTGCTGGCTTCGGCCGCCATCCCTACGTTGCCGATATCGATGTTGTTGTTGCCGGTGGTTAGATTCAATCCAGCTTGATAGCCGACGCCGAGGTTGGCTTGGCCGCTGGTGTTGTTGAAGAGAGCGCTCCTCCCGATGGCGGTATTCTGTAGCCCCGTAGTGTTACGCGCCAGAGCGCCGGATCCGGTCGCGGTATTATCGCTGCCGCCGCTGTTGCTGAAGAGCGACTGATATCCGCTGGCGGTATTGTTGCTGCCCTCGGCGTTACTGAAGAGCGACTGATATCCGCTGGCGGTATTGAGATTGCCGGTGCCGTTGCCGAAGAGCGCTTGCACTCCGCTGGCGGTATTATAGGAGCCCGTCGTGTTGTCGTTGAGCGCGGAGAATCCGGTCGCGGTATTGTTGGAACCCGTAGTGTTGTCCAGCAGTGCGAGAACCCCGGTGGCGGTATTATCGATACCGGTCGTATTGTGGTAGAGCGCGATCACTCCTGTAGCGGTATTGTCGGAACCCGTGGAGTTGCTGTAAAGGGCTCGCGATCCGGTCGCGGTATTTTCGTTGCCCCCAGTGTTGCTGAACAGCGATCCGAATCCATTCGCAGTATTGTCGTTGCTAATGGTGTTCCTGACGAGGGCGGCATTTCCGGTCGCGGTATCTCGCACGCCCGTGGTGTCGGCGTTGAGCGCGTTGGCGCCGAGCGCGGTATCGCTAGTGCCCGTGGTGACGCTCGCCAGCGCGCCATCGCCGAGTTTGGTGTTGCTTGAGAAGGCCGCTGCGATGCTCCCGCTCGAAAGCACGATCAGCAAAGCCGCCGCGATCGATAAGAGAAAATTAGTCGCCGTGTTTTTCATAACTGCTTCTCCTGCAAAATTTTCAACCGTAGCCGGTTCGAAACCGATCATCCAGTCCACAAATTCCCTAATCAGTTCATCGTCTTCTGACGAATATCCGAGTAGCGGGCGATTCTCTGCTATTTAGCTGTCGTCCGCCGTTACTTACCGAGGCAAATCACCTCAAAAACGTGGGAACTCGCGACGGGGAAGCTCCAAGTATAAGATGCGGTGCTCCTCGCGCTCGGGTTGATCGCGACCGGTGAACTGCTGGTGTCCTGAGCCTCGCAAATCGGGATGTTGGCGAACGGCGCGCCGGGCCAGAAGGTCGTCGTGCACGCCGTCGGACTGCCGGTGCCGGTGGTGAAAATAAACGCGTTGTTCGTGCCGCCGGCAGTCACCACCGGCGGGCTGGTGCCGCACGCGCTCACAGTAGGAACCGTGCCGCCGGTCGATGCCAGCACGCTGCCGTTGACCACGCTGAGCGAGCCGCCGATCGACGCCGGGCTGGTGGTGTTGATCGTCGGCAGCGCGCCCATCGGCATGATGGTGCTGTCATTATCGTTATATTGAAGGTTGGTGACGCACTTCGCGCTACCTGGACAAGTCCCGAGCAACTGCTCGCCACCACCACCCGTTGTACGCCCGTAGAAAGCGATCTTTGCGCAAGTGCCGTTGGTCAATCCGACGCTGGCCGTGATGAGGTTAAAGTGAGTCAGGTCGAGCGTGACATTGTTAGATATCGTGTGATTGCCGCTCGCATTCGTAGTGTTGCCGGCATAATCAACGCAGGCTGTCTTGTATGAATAGGTAGTCGTGCAGCCATCGGGGCAGGTGGCAGCGACGACGAACGAGGGATATGCCGCCTGTTTGACCGTGAACGGCCCCTCGACGACCGGGGCATAAGGCGACTGAGATAGATGCGACGCGCTCATTATCGTCCAGATCGGAGTCGGGCCGTAGCTGTCAATCGACGCCCCTACGTTGTTTACGGTCCACGCAGGCTGAGGCACTAACGTCTGGTTAAAGAGCGAGATGATCGTCGCCTGACCGTCCACCAAGACCGGCGAGCTGAACAAGTTACCAGACCAGATCTCACTCACGCCAGCGTCATTGCTGGAGTCATGAATCGAATAGGTCAGCGTGGTGGGGTTTTCATCTTCATTCTGATAGAGCGCGCAAGGTCCGGCGTGCGTCTGAAGGTTAAAGAACGCTGGGCTCGTTCCGACCGGGCTGCCGATGCTGATGTGCGAGATCGTGCACTGCGAGCCAAAATTGATGTTGTTGACAAATAGATTTGTGTTCTGGATCGTCCCGGTGTCGATCGTGGACAAGTCGCCGGCGTTGCTGCTGTTCAGCCGGAAACCTTCCGCGGTGGTGTCAGGCCCGCCTCCGCTGCACGGCGATCCCGAAGCGCTGCAACCGCGAAAATGGAAGTGCGTTACCGTGGTACTGTCGGACTGGTTCGAGCTCGCTGCGTAGGTGCTCTGATTAGCGCCCCAAGCAAACGCAACGTGATAGTTCAAGACGGAGAAATGATCGAAGATATTGTATTGACTGGTATTGCCGCCGCCTGAGCTGTTCGAGTCGTAGTAGATGCCGGTGCAGTTAGAAACGCCATTGCAGTCCACGGTGATATTGCGGAGGGCGGAATGATTCACACCGTAGAATTGCACAACCGGTCCAGCCCCCGTGCCGATCCATTTCAGCGTCGGTCCGGCGTTATTGTGTCCGGCCGCATCTTCACCCGCAGGCGCGCCACCCTCGAAGGTGCAGTGTGACGGGACACTTAAGGTCGTACCAACAGCGTAAACGTTGGTGCCTGCCACTGGCAACACCAGATGGCCTCCATATGGCGACGCTCCGCACTGTGCTAACGCGGCGCTGAGGGCGTTGTAATTGTCGGTCGCGCCATCGGCGACCGCGCCGCGACCGATCGCGTCAATCCAGGTGCTATCGAGATCGAAGTCCGACACAGATGGGGACGTGCCGGTGCTACTCAGTTTGTTCAGGGTCTCGGCGCTTCCCCTGCTGCCGAACGCCAGCACCAATACGGCCACCGCCAAGATTGCTATCGAGACCGGGTGCCGTTTCATCATCTGGATTCTTAGCACTGCGCCACGATATTAACTAGTAGTTATCGCGCCTGCGCGGAACCGCGAGGAACCGCATCGTCCTGAACCCAGTAGCTACGAGCGGATTTCGCGCACATCTGCGGAGAATGCTGAACAGCGCTGACTGGGTGGCGGAGGGAAGTGGATTCGAACTCTCGGTACCGATTGTTCGGCGTGAAAATGGCCGATTTTTTTGACTTTCCCTTCTCCAGGAGAAACCAGCGGAGCTCAGGGGCGCGATGTTGCGGCGAGGTAGCCTCGGTTCTCTGAATTTCTATGTCCTCGTACGTATCACCAGTTAACGGAGCAGTTCAGGGAAGAGTCAAAACAGCTTTCCTTTCGATCACCATGCGACGCAGCAGAAACTCACCCGCCGCTGAGGGCTGAGCCCTCAGGGGTTACACAACCACTGATTCAGCTTCGACCATCGCGCTTCGGCGCGCGAATCCTTTACTGCGATCGCCAGCGCCTTGCGCTGTCCCACCAACACGACCAGCTTCCTGGCGCGCGTGATACCGGTGTAAACCAGGTTGCGCCGCAGCATCAGGTAATGCTGCGTTGAAAGCGGAATAACGACTGCCGGATATTCCGACCCCTGCGCCTTATGGATCGTGGTTGCAAAGGCGGGTAAGAGCTCGTCGAGTTCGCTGAAATCGTAGGTAACCGGCCGGCCGTCGAAATCTACTGCGACTTCCTGTGCGTCTAGGTCCACGTCCCGAACAAAGCCGATATCGCCATTGAAGACGTCCTTGTCATTGCTCGACCAACTCAGCAACTAGCAGGCTGAGATTGTTTTGGTGACCCGCATCATTTAGTATGCAGTTGACCCTCAACGGTGACGAGAGCAAGCCTCAACGGCGCCGGCAAGGCGACCGCGAACGTCACCATCAATCAACGCGGAACGGTCCAAAACTTCAACATTACTAACGGCACCTATTCGGTGAATGCCGATGGACGGACGGGAACGATAGACTTTACGTCCTTCAGTCCGGG
>PNBD01000141.1:0-618 GCA_003135855.1 Deltaproteobacteria bacterium | reverse complement strand
TCGCAGAGCCTCGCGCATCGCGCCGGGTGCCGTCGAAGCACGCGCAGTGTTTGTAGCCGCCGCGCTCGCCTTCGCATTTCTGACGAGTCCGTCGTTAGCCTTTGCCGCGAGCTTGACGCCGACCCGGACGCCAACTAGAACCGCGACGCGGACNNGCGACGCGGACCAAGACCCCGACTGCGACTCCGACCAGAACCGCGACCAAGACTCCGACGCGGACTAAGACTCCGACCGCGACTCCGACCCGGAGCGCAACTAAGACTCCGACACGCACCGCGATACCGACCCGGACGGCGACCCGCACCGCATCACCGACAAGGACTCCTACAAGGACCGCAACCCCGACCCGAACCGCAACTCCCACGCCGACCGGCACCCCGACGCCGACGCCTCATCCGGCCGCGATGATGAATCAGTACTTCGAAGTGCTCGACTAATGCGGCGTCATTCTGGAGCGAGGGCAGCCGCACATGCTCATCCCGCTCCTTCTCTTTCGCGCGCTATCGTTCTTTGCCAGAGTTCGTTCTACGGGCTGGTATTGAGCACATCCGCCGACTCGCTTTCTCGAGGTGGCCAAGCAAAGGATCGAGCGCGCACCCCGCCGAAGAACTAGTGAGA
>PNBD01000100.1:61117-61242 GCA_003135855.1 Deltaproteobacteria bacterium | reverse complement strand
AGCTTCAAGGACGCGATGGAACTGGCGTTCAAGGCGGGCGGCGTGTCCGGCATGTTCACGGTCGGACTCGGACTGCTCGGTGCGACGATCATCTTCCTGGTGTTCCGCGAAAACGCGATGAAGGT
>PNBD01000100.1:60388-60979 GCA_003135855.1 Deltaproteobacteria bacterium | reverse complement strand
CCTGGCGGCCTACGCGCTGCAGGAGCAGGATTTCATCGCGGCGTACGGCCAGTATGCGGGCGCATTCGCGGTCAAGCTGATCATGTTCGCGCTGATACTGCGCGGCGTCGGCGTGTTCTCGTCGATCCTCGGAATCATGGCGGTGCGCGTTCCGGCCGGCAAAATGCTCGATCCGATGCGTCCGATTAACATCGGTTACATGACCTCGGCAATCGCCTCCGTGATTGGGTTCTTCATCGTAAATTATTTCTATCTGCAGGATCCGCGCACCGGCGCGACCGATTGGCGCTTCGCCTGCTGCGCCTCGCTCGGAATCATCCTGGCGGTCGTGACGCTCTGGCTCACCAATTATTTTACGCATCCGGACAAAGGCCCCGTCACCGAAACTGCGATGGCTGCGCGCACCGGCGCGGCCACCCTGATTCTGTCGGGCATGGCGGAAGGCCTCGAGTCGTCAGTATGGGCGCTGCTGGTGATTGCGGCCGCGATTATTGGCGCGATGGCGATTTTCCACGAATCGCTGGCATTGCAGTTCTACGGAATCGCGCTGACTGGCCTGGGACTGCTGACCACCACCGGCTTCATCCTCGC
>PNBD01000100.1:0-60300 GCA_003135855.1 Deltaproteobacteria bacterium | reverse complement strand
TCGACGAGGCGCATCTCGGCGCGATTGGCGTTCAGATCAACATGCCCACGGTGTTCGTCGGCTTGATGATCGGCGGCGCAGTGCCGTTCCTGTTCAGCTCCTTCGCGATTAAGGCGGTCAGCCGTGCGGCCTATCAGATCGTATTCGAGGTGCGGCGCCAACTCCGCCTGCATCCGGGGATCATGGAAGGTAAAGAACTGCCCGACTACGGCGCGTGCGTCGATATCGTCACGGCGGCNNCTCGGCGCGGGCGCGCTCGGCGGATTCCTCGGCGGCACGATTCTTACCGGCCAGTTGATGGCAGTCTTCATGTCGAATGCGGGCGCCAACTGGGACAACGCGAAGAAGAAAGTCGAAGACGGATTCCTCGGCGGCAAGGGTACCGATGTGCACAAGGCGTCGGTCGTCGGCGACACGGTAGGCGATCCGTTCAAGGACACNNATCAAGGTGATGAACCTGGTCGCGATTCTGGCGGCGCCGTTTACGACGGTCGAACTTGGCGGAATCACGCCGCTGCGCGTAGCGATCGTGGTGATTTCGATCGTGGCACTGGCGGTCGCAGTGATCTTCTCGAAGCGCGGTTCGATCGCGGAAGAGAGTCTTGCGATCGAGACCAAGCAAGCGGCGTAAGCGTATCGATCAAATTGATCCTGTTATGGGCCGGGCGTCTCGCGACGTTCGGCCTTTTCTTTTCGGAAAAGTCCGGAGGTAGCGCAAATTTCCTTTGCCTGCTCGGCTGGATTTGCGTAAGTCATCTGCATGACGATTGAATATCGCCCGCTTGGCAAGACCGGACTTCGCGTCAGCACGCTCGGCTTCGGTGGATCGGAAATCGGCTACAAGGGCGTCGCCCAGAAAACCGTCGATAAAATTCTCAACACCGCGCTCGACGCGGGAATCAATGTGATCGATAGCGCGGAGTGTTATGCGAACAGCGAACAACTGATCGGCAAGGCGATCGCGCGGCGGCGCGCCGAAGTCGTCCTGATGACCAAGTGCGGACATGCGCTCGGCTTCGTCAAAAAGGATTGGGATCCTGCGATGCTCAAAAAGAGCATCGATCGCAGCCTGAAACATCTACAGACCGATCACGTCGACGTGATGCAATTTCACAGTTGCGGTGTCGAGACGCTGCGCAATCACAAGGTCGTCGAGGTGCTGACCCGCGCGCGCGACGCGGGCAAGACTCGCTTCATCGGCTATAGCGGCGACTCCGACGAGGCGCTGTTTGCGGTCGAGATGGGGATTTTCGACACTCTGCAGATTTCAATGAACATCGCGGATCAGGAAGCGCTCGATAGCGTGTTGCCCAAAGCGGCGGCGCGCGGGATGGGCGTGATCGTGAAGCGTCCGATCGCCAACGCGGCGTGGCGCACCGGCAAGGCGCCAGTCGATCCATACTCACGGCCGTATTGGGAGCGCCTGCGGGTGCTGGGCTACGATTTTCTTCGCGCCGATGTCGAAGCGTCGATCGCGACCGCGCTCAGATTCACGCTCGGCTCGCCCGGCGTCAGCACGGCGATCGTCGGCACGACCAAGCCCGAGCGGATCGCGCAGAATGTCGGCTATGCCGCCGCGGGTCCGCTGCCGCCGGCGGAGTACGAGGCGATCCGCGCGCGATGGCATTCCAGCGCACGCGCCGATTGGGTCGGCCAGCGCTAGCGCACCAATCAATCTGAACGGAGTCTGCGGAGCGACGATTCACCAGCAGGCCGCAGAGAGGACACCATTATGGAAATCGGATGGATTGGCACCGGTATCATGGGCGCGCCGATGGCGCTCCGCTTGCTCCGCGCCGGAAATCGAGTACGCGTCTTCAATCGCACTCCTGAAAAAGCGCGCGCGCTCGCCACCGACGGCGCGCACGATCTGGTAGTGGCCGCCGATGCGCCAGCCGCGGTCTTGGGCGCCGAAGTCGTATTCATCATGGTGCCCGATACGCCCGACGTCGAAGCCACGGTCGCGAAGATCGAGCCGGCGCTAAAGGCGGGTCAGCTCGTGATTGATATGAGCACCATCTCGCCGCGCGCCGAGCAGACGATTGCAGCGCGGCTCAAGCAAGTCGGCGTCGACTATCTCGACGCGCCGGTATCGGGCGGCGACGTCGGTGCGAAAGAGGGCACGCTGACGATCATGGCCGGCGGCGACGAGGCTGCGTTCGAGCGTGCGCGCCCATTGTTCGAGCATCTCGGGCGCCGCGCGACTTACATGGGTCCGTCGGGCGCCGGCCAGATGACGAAGCTCGCCAATCAGATCGCGGTTGCAGTCACGCTCGAAGCCGCGTCGGAGGCAATCAAGTTCGCCAAGGCGGGCGGCCTCGATCCGTCGCGCGTGATCGAGGCAATCGGCGCCGGCGCCGCAGGCTCGTGGCAACTGGCGAACCTCGGTCCCAAAATAATCGCGGGCGATTACCGCCCTGGGTTTTTCATCAAGCTGATTCGCAAGGATCTGCGCCTGGTCACCGAGGCCGCGCGCGAGTCGAAAGCAGCGCTGCCGGGGCTCGCGATGATGTCCTCGATGTTCAACAGCGCCGCGGCGCTCGGCCACGATCTCGACGGAACGCAGGCAGTGGCCTCCGTGCTCGACAGATTGTTGGATGTGAAGTAGTACGAGAGTCGAACCGGATCGAATTGGAGGTCGCCGAAATGCCAGATTTACTTACCGAACTGAAAGATCGCGTCCTTTACCTGACGCTCAACCGCCCCGACAAGCTCAACGCGATGAGCGCCGAGATGATGGGCGGATTGGTCGATAACTTGACCCGCGCGGCAACCAATCCCGACGTCGGGGCAGTGGTGGTGACGGGCGCCGGGCGCGGGTTCTGCGCCGGTGGCGATATCACCGCGATGCGCGATCGCAACGAGGGCGGGGGCGGTCCGGCGCCGACGATTGAGGACCGGGTCGCATCGCTGCGCCGCGGTGAAGAGGCGTCGCTGATGCTGCATGAAATGTCCAAGGTGACGATCGCCGCCGTCAACGGGCCCGCGGCCGGGGCGGGACTGAGTGTCGCGATGGCTTGCGATATAAGGATCGCGTCGGATGCGGCGCGCTTCGGCACTGCGTTCGCCAAGGTCGGTTTCTCGGGCGATTACGGCGGCACCTGGTCGCTCACGCGATTGGTCGGATCGGCCAAGGCGCGCGAACTGTATTTCCTCGCGGACATGATCAGCGCCGAGGAAGCGCACAAGATTGGACTCGCGAATCGAGTATTTCCCGCGGCGTCGTTCCGCGACGAAGTGCATGCGCTCGCGTCTCGAATCGCGAACGGACCGACGGTTGCCTACTCGTATATGAAGGCAAATCTCAACGCGGCGGTTACGCACGAGTTCAAGGAATTGCTCGATCGCGAAGCGTGGGGACAGACCATGACCGGCCGCACCGAGGACCATCGCGAAGCGGTCAAGGCGTTCCTCGAAAAGCGTCAGCCAGTTTTCAAGGGGCAATAAGAGAGGAAACCACGAAGTCACTAAGACACCAAGCAGTACTTCGCGAGTATGCATCCATTTCGAAGACAAGTTCTTGGTGCCTTTATGTCTTGGTGGTAACTGACTCTTTTGGAAAATAATCAGGAGGCGGCACTATGGATTTCAGCACAATTCTCTACGGGGCGCGCGATGGCGTCGCGAAGATTACGATCAATCGTCCCGAGCGGATGAACGGCTACAACGAGACGATGACCAAGGAGATGGTCTCGGCGATCGATCTGGCGCGGCAATCCGATGACGTCCGCGTCCTGATCATCACTGGCAGCGGCCGCGCCTTCTGCGCCGGCGGCGATATCAGCGGCGCGCCGGACAGCCGCTCGCGCTTCCACGGGCATCCGATGGGCCACATGCTCGAGATGCGCGAGGGATTTCATCAAATCGTGCTGTCGTTGCATCGCTTCGACAAGCCGGTGATCGCGGCGATCAACGGCGCGGCGGTCGCGGGCGGCCTCACGCTCGCGCTCTCGTGCGATTTCAGAATCGCGTCGGATCAGGCGCGTCTCGGCGATACCGCGCTCAAGTTCGCGCTGCTCTGCGATGAAGGCGGCGCGTACCTGTTCCCGCGCTTCATGGGGCTCGATCGAGCGCTCAAGATGACGCTGCTGTCGGAAGTGTATGACGCCAAGACCGCGCTCGAACTCGGACTCGTGACCGAAGTGGTGCCGCACGCCGAACTCGAGGCGCGTGTGAGCGATTTCGCACGCCGCCTGGCCGACGGTCCGCCGCTGGCAATAAGGCTCGCCAAGCGCATGATGTACAAACAGCGCGAGATGACGCTGGAGAACGCTCTCGAAGACGCCGCGCTCAACGTGATGATCACCAATCCGTCAGAGGACGTGAGAGAAGGCACTCGCGCCTTTCGCGAAAAACGCAAGCCCGCTTTCAAAGGCCGCTAATTCCAGCAGACTCGCACCACATGGAGGCCTCATCCGCATGCCGATGAAGAAGAAGGACATCGAGAAGCTGCTCAAGAAACCCAACGTCGCGGTGGTCGCCGTGACTGCGCCCGGCGGCGCGCCGCACGCGGTGCCCACGTGGTACGAATACGACAAGGGGCAGATCGTTTTTCACACCGGCGCCGAAGCGTTCAAGACCAAATGCCTGCAGAACGATCCGCGCGTCACGCTGGTGGTCGATACCAGGAAGGCGCCTTATAAATCGGTCATCCTGAAGGGTAGCGCGACGCTCGAAGAAAAGACCGACGACCAGCGGCTCGAGCGGATGGCGCACGCGTATCTCGGCAAGAAGCGGGGCAAGGCCTACGCGAAAGGACTCAAGGGGCAGAAAGTGATCGTCGTGAGCTTCAAGCCAGAGCATACGGTGTCGTGGGACTACGGGAAGGAGAGTCCGTGATAGCGGCTCTTGATGTAGATACAGGCCGTATATACACTCAGAATTGAGATCGAATGGGACGAAGAGAAGAGGCGAAGTAATCTTGCCAAGCACGCCGTCGACTTTGAAGCTATCGTGAGATTATTCGAAGGGTCCACGCTCGAGCGCCTCGACGATCGTCGTGCATACGGAGAAGATCGAATCGTCGCTATAGGCGTGGTCGCTGGCGAAGAACTCACCGTGGTCTATACTTGGCGTGGCAATAGTCGAAGAGTGATTTCGGCAAGAAGGGCACATCCCAATGAACGCAGAGCGTATCGTGCGGCGTACCCGCTATCATCCTGAAAAAGACAAGACTGATTGGAAGCGGATCCACGCGCTCACGGATCGCGAGATCGAAGAGGCGATTGCGTCCGACCCCGATGCGGCGCCGCTGCTCGATGAAGAGTGGTTCCGCACTGCAAAACTGGTGATGCCCGAGCGCAAGGTGCCGGTCTCGATGCGAATCGATCGCGAAGTGCTCGATTGGTTCAAGCACGCCGGACGCGGCTACCTGTCGCGGATGCATGCGGTCCTGCGGGCCTACGTAACCGCACAATCGCAAACGCGATCGCGAAAAGTCTCGCCGGTCACTAAGACCCGCAGCCAACGGAAGAGTGTCGCGGTAAAGTCGAAGGTCGCCGGGCGCAAGCGCGGCAAGGGCGCTGGTCGTCACACGAAATGATTTTGAAATTCGCTAACTCTGCGATCTCTGTGGTTGAAACGCATCCATGCTGAAAACGAAGTTCTGCGATCTATTCGGAATCGAGTTGCCAATCGTGTCGGCCGGAATGGGCGGTGTTGCGCTCGCCAATCTTGCGGCGGCAGTTTCAGAAGCGGGTGGCCTCGGGACTATCGCGCTGGCGGGAATCTCGCCCGAAGGGATCCACGACGAGATTTCAGCGGCGCGCAAGCTCACCAACAAGCCGATCGTCGTGAATCTCCTGATTCCGTTTTTGCGACCGGGCATCTTCGAGGCGCTCGCTGAAGAGCCGATCGCCGGCGTAACGCTTTTCTGGGGCGATCCGGCGGAACACATCCCGTCGTGCAAACGGCTCGCACTGAAGGTGATTTGGCAATGCGGGTCTGCCGCTGAGGCGATCGCGGCCAAGCGCGCCGGTGCCGATGCGATCATCGCGCAAGGGTTCGAGGCTGGCGGCCATGTTCGCGGCGTGGTGACGACCTTTGCGCTGATCCCCGAGGTTCGCGACGCGATTGGCGATCTGCCGATGCTTGCGGCGGGCGGTATCGCGGACGGCCGCGGGCTGGCAGCCGCGATCGCGCTCGGTGCCGATGGCGCCGTATTCGGCACGCGCTTTCTTGCCTCGCGCGAATCGGCGGCGCATCCCGCATTCAAGCAGGCGCTGATCGCGGCGCACGCGTCCGACACCGTGCATACCAAGCTGTTCGATATCGGATGGCCCGACGCCGCTCATCGCGTGATTCGCACACCGCTGTTCGACGCATGGGAGCGCGCCGGCCGTCCCGAATCCGGCAAGCGTCCTGGAGAGGGCGAATCAAACGCGCGGATGAAGCGCACTGACCTGGACATCCCGCTGGTGAAGTATTCGGTGATGACGCCTTCGGATTATGTGGAGGGCGATATCAGCGGCCTCGCATTCTATGCGGGCCAATCGGTGAGCTATGTGCACGAGATCGCGCCTGCTGGCGAGATCGTGCGGCGAATCGCCACCGAAGCTCGCGACGTGATCGTGTCGCGCCTGACTCCTCTCGCGCGCTAACTCGCCAAAAGTATGCGCTGAGTCTGATGCTGCTTTCGGATAGCTAATGCATCTGCGATACTCACATTTGTGGCGCGACAGGTTCCAGCGGAGGCGGTTTTCGAGGCGTTAGGGCAGGTAAAGTATCCCGGCTATCCCTCGGACATCGTCACGCTTGGGATTGTCGAAGCTGCCGAACCGATTCCGACCGGCGGCTACGCGATCACGCTGCGGCAAGCGACCGAGCGCGAGGAAGTGATTCGTGAGCTTGCCGAAAAGGTTCATCAGGCGCTCACCCACGACCTCGGAATTGCGAAAGTCGAGCTGCGAGTGCATCGCGTCGAGGCCGAGCTGGGCGAGAAGACCGGCCGCGTCCGACTCGAGGGAACCAAGCATATCGTCGCGGTCGGCAGCGGCAAGGGTGGTGTCGGCAAATCGACCGTCGCCGCAAATCTGGCGCTTGCGCTGGTGAGCCTCGGCCTTAGCGTAGGGCTGCTCGACGCCGATATCTATGGGCCGTCGGTGCCGATGATGTTTGGCGTGGGCGAAGAGCGGCCGAAGTCCGCCGGCGGTCAAAATTTTTATCCGATCGAGAAGTATGGCGTGAAGATGATCTCGATTGGATTTTTTCTGGGCGAGAAGGCGCCGGTCATCTGGCGCGGTCCGATGGTGATGGGCGCGGTTCGTCAATTTCTCAAGGACACGCTCTGGGGCTCGCAGGATTTCCTGATCGTCGATTTGCCGCCGGGAACTGGCGATGCGCAGTTGACGCTGGCGCAGCAGGTCTCGATCGACGGCGTCGTGATCGTCACCACGCCGCAGGATGTCGCGCTGCTCGACGCGACTCGCGCGGTGAAAATGTTCCGGCAAGTGCATTGTCCGATTCTCGGCGTGGTCGAGAACATGACCTATTTCGTCTGCCCCGATTGCGGCGAGCGCGACGAATTGTTCGGCCACGGCGGTGGCGAGCGCATGGCGAAGGAAGAGGGTACGCGCGTGCTCGGCCGCTTGCCGATTTATCCCGAGGTGCGCGAGGCCGGCGATGCGGGCAAGCCAATCGTGATCGCCAACCCTAAGCATCCCGCGAGCGTGGCGTTCATCGAACTGGCGCGCCGGGTGGTCGAAGGAGTGGCTGACTGAGCGAAGTTCGCGATACTTGCCCCCCCTTTCGCGCATCGTTAGTGTTGCGGTTCAATTGAAGCGGATTACGGCCGCCTGTGCGCGGCGAATCATTTACGGGAACCTGGTCCCGGAGTTCGAACATGTCCACGTTGATTACTGAAGAATGCATCAATTGCGGTGCTTGCGAGCCGGAATGCCCGAACACCGCGATTTACGAAGGCGGCGCGCGATGGGAACACGACGGCGCGACCAATCCCGCTATCAAGGAAGACATCTATTATATTGTTCCCGACAAGTGCACCGAGTGCGTCGGCTTTTTCGATCAGGAACAGTGCGCCGCGGTATGTCCGGTCGATTGCTGCATCCCGGATCCCAACATTCCCGAGACCGAGGAAGTTCTTATCGAGCGCGCGCGCAAACTTCATCCTGAGCAGACGTTCGGCGCCGATTACCCGTCGCGGTTCCGCAAGTCCTGACACAACGTCCTGGCGCGGCGTTTTTTTCGCTTACATCAAACCATGGCGCGCTAGCGGCGTGCGCGAGCAGGCATTCTGGATAAGGAGTCTCAGTTGGCGATAAAAGAGCCGGTCCGAATCGCCCCCGCAGACGGCAAACTTGGCGTTCTCCTACCCGGTATGGGCGCGGTCAGCACAACCTTCATCGCCGGCGTCGAGGCGGTCAAGCGCGGTATCGGCGAGCCGATTGGATCGCTCACGCAGCTTGCCACCGTTCGTCTCGGCAAACGCACCGAAGGACGCACGCCGATGATCAAGGATTTCGTTCCGCTCGCCAGCTTGAACGATCTCGAGTTCGGCGGCTGGGACATCTACGAAGACACTGCCTACGAAGCCGCTCGGAACGCGGCGGTGCTCGATCCCGCGCTTTTGGAGAAGGTGCGCGAACCGCTCGCCAAGCTTCATCCGATGGAAGCGGTGTTCGATCAGGAATACGTCCGGCGGATTCACGGTCCCAACACCAAGGAAGCTCGCACCAAGATGGACAAGGCCGAGATGTTGATGGACGACATCAGGCAGTTCCGCGAGCGCACCGGCGTGGCGCGCACAGTGATGGTCTGGTGCGGCTCGACCGAGGTGTTTCACCAGCCGTCGGAAGTTCATCAGACGTTGAAGGCGTTCGAAGCGGGGCTCGCCAACAACGATCCCGAGATCGCGCCCAGCCAGATTTACGCGTACGCGGCGCTCAAGATGAATATCCCGTATGCGAACGGCGCGCCGAACCTCACCACCGATACGCCGGCGCTGCTCGCGATGGCTCGCGAGCGCAACGTCCCCATCTGCGGCAAGGATTTCAAGACCGGACAGACTTTCATGAAAACGTTGATCGCGCCCGGACTCAAAGCGCGGATGCTCGGAATGTCAGGATGGTTCTCGACCAACATTTTGGGCAATCGCGACGGCGAGGTGCTCGACGATCCCGGCTCATTCAAATCGAAGGAAGAGACCAAGCTATCGGTGCTCGACGAGATTCTTCAGCCGAAACTGTATCCGCAGCTTTACGGCAATTTGTTCCATTCGGTGAAAATCAACTACTACCCGCCGCGCGGCGATGCCAAAGAGGGCTGGGACAACATCGATATTTTCGGATGGCTCGGCTATCCGATGCAGATCAAAATAAACTTTCTCTGCCGCGATTCGATCCTGGCTGCGCCGCTGGTGCTCGACCTGGTGCTGTTCATGGACTTGGCGCAGCGCGCGGGCATGCGCGGGATCCAGGAATGGCTCTCGTTCTATTTCAAAGCGCCGTTGCACGCGCCGAACGTGTATCCTGAGCACGACATTTTCATTCAGTTGATGAAGCTCAAGAACACGCTGCGCTGGATGCGCGGCGAGGATCTCATCACGCATCTCGGTCTCGAATATTACGACTGATCCCGGCCCCGTCTTTCATCCGCCACTCGTTGCGCTCTAGAATTAGCTCGCGATGAGCGTGCTGACTGGCAAGACGATCGTTCTTGGCGTAAGCGGCGGGATTGCTGCCTACAAGGCGGCGGAGATCGTGCGCTTGCTCGTGACTGACGGCGCCAACGTCCGCGTGATGATGACGCGCAACGCGACCGAGTTCATCACACCGCTCACGCTGCAAACGCTCAGCCAGAATCCGGTTGCGACCGATACGTTTTCGCTCACGCAGGAATCCGAGATCGGTCACATACGTCTCGCCGACAGCGCTGACGCGATCGTGATCGCGCCCGCTACTGCCGATGTGATCGCCAAAGCCGCGGTCGGCATCGCCGATGACATTTTGACGACGGTGCTGATAGCGACGCGCGCCAAAGTCGCATTCGCGCCGGCGATGAACGTGCACATGTACGAGCATCCGACGGTCGTCGAAAATCTCGCCAAGCTGAAGGCACGGGGCGCGGTGATAATCGATCCCGCGGAAGGTGCACTTGCCTGCGGCTACGAAGGGAAAGGCCGTCTGCCGGACCCGGCGATTGTGGTCGCGGAAATCGAGCGAATGCTGTCGGCGCAGGATTTGGCCGACGAGAAAATCCTGGTGACGGCGGGTCCCACGCAAGAGCCGATCGATCCGGTGCGCTTTGTGTCGAATCGATCGTCGGGCAAGATGGGTTTCGCGATCGCGCGCGCGGCGCGTCGGCGCGGCGCGGAAGTGAAGATCGTCGCTGGGCCGTCGTCGCTCGACACGCCGTACGGTATCGAGCGAATCGAATCGATTAGCGCCGCGGAGATGCTGAACGAGACCTCGCGAAATTTTCCGTGGTGCACGACGCTGGTGATGGCGGCGGCAGTCGCAGATTTTCGGCCCGCGAATCCGGCCCATCGCAAGATCAAAAAGGATGCGCGCGGACTTCAAATCGCGATGGAGCCGATTGCGGATGCGATGCCGCAACTCGCGGCCAAGAAAGGCTCGCGCTTGCTGATCGGCTTCGCGGCCGAGACCAACGATCTGGAATCCAACGCGCGCGATAAGCTCAAGCGCAAGCGCCTCGACCTGATCGTCGCCAACGACGTGACCCAGGAGGGCGCCGGCTTCGGTGTCGATACCAATATCGTGACGTTGATCGCTGCCGACGGCAGCGCCGAGAGTCATCCCCAACTGTCGAAGGACGCAGTCGCTGATTTGATCCTCGATCGAATCGCGGCGCTGCGTTCATCGAAATCCAGATCCACGCGGCTGCGCGCGGTACGCTAAGATTCAGCAAACCATCGCGTCGCGAACTCTGCTGAACAACGTCTCGCGCATCGTGCGGGCGCGCGACGTACTCTCCGCATCCGCGCACGTGTGCATTCTATGAGCAGCCCTTCCTCGCCGCCAGATCGCGCCACGTTACTCGAGTCGCTGCGCGATTACGTCGAACAGTTGCGTGAGGAAGGACTCGAAGGCCTGCCTGCTTCGACGACGCCTGCTCCAGGAGCCATCGCGAAATCGACCGCGCCTGAGCGCGCGCCGCGAGTACCGATCGCGGACTCGCCCAAGCTTGAGGTGACGCCCGGTCCTTCGATCGAACTGATCTCGAAATATCCGGGGCTCGAAAAAACCTCGACCCTCGAGGAACTCCGCGATTTCATCGGCGAATGTACGCGCTGCAAACTTGCGCCGTGCCGGACCAATCTGGTGTTTGGCGTCGGCAATCCGAACGCGCAACTGATGTTCGTCGGTGAGGCGCCGGGCGCCGACGAAGATGCGCGCGGTGAGCCATTCGTCGGGCGCGCAGGACAACTGCTGACTGACATAATCGAGCGCGGCATGGGTCTCAGCCGCAGCGACGTCTACATTTGCAACGTGATCAAATGCCGGCCGCCGGACAATCGCAATCCCGAACCCGACGAAGTCGCCGCATGCGAGCCGTTTCTGATGCGCCAGATCGATCTCGTCCAGCCGCGCGCGATCGTCGGTCTTGGCACTTTTGCGGTGCATGCGATCCTGAAAATCAAAACGCCCATCAGCAAGCTGCGCGGTCACTGGCACGAACTGCGCGGCATCCGCATGATGCCCACGTTTCATCCCGCGTACCTGCTCCGCAATCCGGGCGATAAGCGGCTGGTGTGGGCTGATATTCAGGAAGTGATGAAGTTCCTCGGGATGCCGATTCCACGGCGCGGCGGTTCTGCGACGTGAACGCGCGTGCCGGCCGAGTTGCCGCGAGCATCGTCGCGCTCGCGATCGCGCTGTTTGCCTCGATGTATCTTAGCGCCGCGACTTCTGCCGCAACTGCAGCGCCTGAGCACCCGTGGGTCGAGCTGATCACGATCGACGGATCGATCAATCCGGCCACGGCTTCCTACATCGACGACGCGATCGCGTCCGCGGACGCTGGCGGCGCCGCTGCTTTGATCATCGAGCTTGATACTCCGGGCGGTCTGCTCACTTCGGCTGAGACAATCGTGAAGCATCTGCTGGCCGCCCCGTTGCCGGTGATTGTTTACGTCGCGCCGTCGGGGGCGGGCGCCGCGTCGGCAGGAACGTTCATCGCGGAGGCAGCCAACATCGCGGCGATGGCGCCGGGCACGACCATCGGCGCGGCGCATCCGGTCGAGGAGGGCGGCGCGGACATCAAGGGCGTGATGGGGCAGAAGATCGAGAACTTCACCGCGAGCTTCGCGCGATCGATCGCCCAGCAGCGCGGCCGCAATCAGGATTGGATCGAGCAGGCCGTGCGTCACAGTATCGCGATCGGTGAGCGCGAGGCGCTGGCCAAGAATGTCGTCGATATCGTCGCGCCGGATATCCGGAGTCTGCTCACGCAAGCTTCCGGCCGAAAAGTCCAGGTCGCGGGCCAGACGCGGACCCTCGCCCTGGCCAACGCTGCGGTGCGTCGCGTGCGGATGACGTTCGGCCAGCAGATTCTCAACACGCTCTCCGATCCCAACATCGTTTACCTGCTGCTGATGGGCGGCTTGATCGGCCTCTACTTCGAATTCGCGCATCCGGGCGTGATCTTTCCCGGCGTCGCCGGCGCGATTTGTCTGCTGCTGGCGCTCGCATCTTTCCAGGTGCTGCCGGTCAATCTCACCGGACTGCTGCTGATTTTTCTCGGCGTCGGGCTGTTGATCGGGGAGGCATTCGTCACCAGCTACGGAATTCTCGGCGTGGGCGGCGTGCTCGCGCTGGTGATCGGATCGCTGTTTCTGATCGATACTTCGAAGACTGACTTGGCGGTGAGTCACGACATCATTTACGGCGCGGCCGCTGCGTTGACGCTGATCATTCTGAGCGTCGGATACATCGTGACCCGCGAGCGCCGGCGGCCGGCCAAGACCGGACTCGAAGGCTTGGTCGGCGAAGTCGGCGAGGTGCGCGAGGCGATCGCACCGGGCGCTCCCGGCAAGGTTTTCGTGCACGGGGAGATCTGGCGGGCCATAAGCAGTGAGCCGCTCGATACCGGCGCTCCCGCCCGCGTCAAGGCGATCAAGGGTTTGGAACTGGAGGTGCAGAGAATAGTCTAACGTCGGCGCGCACCTGCAGGGCACGAGACTCGCGCGAGCGCAAAAGGAGAATAGCGATGGCGTCCGGAATCGGCGTAATTCTTTTCATCTTCGTTGTCTTTCTTATCGGCAGCATCAAGATACTCAACGAATACGAACGCGGCGTGGTGTTTCGCCTCGGGCGCCTCACACCGTATCGCGGCCCCGGCGTGGTGTTCATCATCCCGATGATCGAGCGGCTGGTCCGAATCGATCTGCGCACGGTCACGCTCGATATCCCGCCGCAGGACGTGATCACCAAGGACAACGTGACCGTCAAGGTCAGCGCGGTGCTGTATTTTCGCGTCGTCGATCCGTCGCGCGCGGTGACCGAAGTCGCGAACTATCTGTTCGCCACGATGCAGCTCGCGCAAACTACCTTGCGCTCGGTCGGCGGCCAGACCGAGCTCGACGAATTGCTCAGCCAGCGCGACAAGCTGAACGCGCGCATCCAGGAAATCGTCGACGCGCAAACCGAACCGTGGGGGATCAAGGTGACGCTGGTCGAGTTGAAGAACATCGATCTGCCACAAGACATGCAGCGTGCGATCGCGGCGCAGGCTGAAGCCGAGCGCGAGCGGCGCGCGAAGGTGATCGCGGCGGAAGGCGAGTTCCAGGCGGCGCAACGGTTGTCGGATGCGGCGGAAATCATGGGCAAGAGCCCGATCACGCTCCAGTTGCGCTATCTGCAAACGCTCAAGGAGATCGCGACCGATCACAATTCGACCACGGTTTTTCCATTGCCGATCGATTTGTTCGAACCGTTCCGCGCCTTCGCCAAGGCCGCTGCCGCGCTCGATGAAAAGCCCAAGGGCTAACGCCGAGAGCAAGCGGCAATGTAATGATGTCGCAACATTGTCGCGCTACGATTATGTGTGAGAGAGAGAATTCTGAAGTCATGAGCAGCTATCAATGGGCAAGTTAATTATGGTTCGTCACGGCGAAAGCGAGGGCAACGCGATTCGCCGCTTCACTACCTCGGGCGAGGCGCAAATCACCGACCTCGGACGTCGCCAGGCGAATGAAGCCGCGGCGAAAATCAAGCTGATGTTCGAACCGACGCTGGTGATCGCGAGCACCTTTCTGCGCGCGCGTGAGACCGGCAGAATCATCGCCGAGGAATTGGGAATACCGCTCGAGCTCGAACATGAGTTCCGCGAACAGAGCCTTGGCCAACTCGCGGGCCTGCCCTACGAATCGGTGCAGCAGGATCCGACATTCGATCCCAAGCAGTCCTGGCTATGGCGTCCACCGGGCGGCGAGAGCCACATCGACGTGCGTGCGCGAATCGCGCCGGTGCTCGCTCGCGTCGCGCGGAAATACCCCGACGAGGAGATCGTGATCGTCAGTCACGGCGGCGTGATGCGATGCACGTGGGCGCATGTGACCGGGCGATGGGAGGACACGCACATCCCGCCGAATTGCGGAATCGTTCTGATCGAGCATGACGGCGGCAAATACTTGCATCCGAAAATCGTCCACGGCGAAACTGCCGCGCGCGACACCGGCGGTTGATTCAGCCGGCAGACCTCGCGAAGCGTCAGGATTTCAGCGGCATGATCGAATCGAGAAATTCCTGCGAGCGCAGCCGCCGATCCAGCGTCGATGAGATGAAACGCGCGAGCGCGAGTGCGCCGTCGGGGCCGGCCGGTTCGGCGCCGGGCGAATCCTCGATCGGCAGATCGCTCAATCGCGCGAGTGTCGCGGCGCTTCTTCCGCTGAGTTTGATTGCTCCCTCTGGCACCGCATTGCGGCATCGCGAGCATACGATTCCGCCGCGCGACAGGACGAAATAGACCGCCGCGCCGCCGTCAAGACTGATGCTCGCGCACGCGCGGCATTGTCCGAACTCCAGCCCAAATCCGGCCCATCGCATCAATCGCATCTCGAACGCCTGGCGGAGCGCCGAGTCGGCGAATCCGACGCCGAGCGCGCCGAGTCCCGCGAGCAATATCTGATAGGCGCCACTGGCTTCGCCTTCTTCGGCGGTCAGCGCGTCGGTAAGTTCGAGCATGTAACTGCCGAGCGCGATCTTCGCGAGGTCGTCATCGACCACGTGTTGCGCGAGGTCCGCCGCTTCAGCGCGCGTGATGAATACCAGTTGCCCGTGCGGACGCCTCCGGAAGTGCAGATTGACGTGCGAGAACGGCTCGAGTTTGCGCTCGAAGCGATGCCGCGAGGCCTTCGCGCCC
The DNA here is from genome assembly GCA_003135855.1 of Deltaproteobacteria bacterium. Taxonomy (GTDB): domain Bacteria; phylum Desulfobacterota; class Binatia; order Binatales; family Binataceae; genus Binatus. Next base: position 44,961 of record PNBD01000100.1, on the reverse strand, counting down.
TTCGCGATTCCGCTGAGCTTGCCGCACTCGAGCGTGAGCAGTGTCACGATTCGATCGGACTCGGCGTAGTCGCGCGCGCGGAGCACGATTGCCGGCGTGGATTCTTCCGCGGGCATTTTCTATTCGCCGACGCTCCGGCGGAACACGGCCTGCTGAATGTTTTTGACCTCGCTGCGCATCACGTCGGCGTCGGCGACTGCGCGGCCGCTCTCGGACGCCTCTTTCAGCAAAGTGTCGAACCGCGTGACGATGTTGGCGAGCTTCGCATTCGCCTCGGTCATCGCGCGCCGCCGCAGCTCTTCGCTTTCCCACTCGCCCTCGGCATATTCGCGCAGCTCGCGGCTTTCGAACACCAGCTCCTGCAGCTTGTCCTGGTAGCCGCGCACGATCCTTCGAAGCGCTTCGACGACTTTGGGCCGCTCTTCGGGATCCTTCCACAGCACGTGCGCGAGGAACATCAGATCGTCTTCGACCACCGCACTGCGGCCGAGCAGCAGCGCGTGCGCACGCATGATCGCGAGCGAGTTTTTCCAGCGCCGATCCGAGACCACGATTTGTTCGCGCGCGAGTTCGCGCCGAATCTGCACGATCGACTGCAAGATCGCGCCCGGGACGCTCACCGCATCCGCAGCCACGCGCAGTTCGTGGAGTTCGTCGAACGTGATCGTCGTGCGCGACCGTTCTGCGCCACCCGCGAGCATCCGCAGGAAGCCATGCTCCTCGGTAATGTAGTCGGCGATGAAGCGCAGCATGAAGCGATCGAAGAGCGCGGTCAGCTCGTCTTCGTCGGGCAGTTCGTTGGACGCGCCGAACATCGTGATCAGCGGCACCGCGATTCGCCGCCGCCCATTATGAAAAATCCGTTCATTGATGATCGTCAACAGCGCGTTGAGGATCGATGAGTTTGCCTTGAAGATTTCGTCGAGAAAAGCGATGTGCGCCTCGGGCAGTTTGAGCGACGTAACGCGCCGATAATCGTCTTCTTCGAGTCCCTTCAGACTCACTGCGCCAAAGATTTCCTCGGGCGTGCTGAACTTCGTCAGCAACCACTGAAAATAATTCGCGCCTTCGATACGTCCGCACAGTTCGTCTGCCAGCATCGATTTCGCGGTGCCCGGCGGTCCGATGATCAGCACGTGATTCGCCGACAGCATCGCCACGATTGCGCCGTCGATCAGATCGGCGCGCTCGAGGAACATCCGGTTCAGTTCCTCGCGGATTCGCGCGAGCTTGGTGATGGCTGAGTCTGGCATCGATGGTGAAAATGGCCGCGCCACGCGGCTTGTCGTCATGATCTCTACCAGACCGCACCCCAAGACTTAAGCAGGGTCGCGATTAATTAGAGCATCGCGGCTCCATCGACGCTTGCCCCCGCGCCATTGCGGGCGCTAGATCAATTCAAAGCGCGCCGCCGAATCAGTTCAGACCGGTCGCGCGGCACATGGAGGTGGCGATGGAAAAGGCGTTGTCCGGCGTCAAAGTTCTCGACATGACCCAGTTCGAGGCGGGCACTTCTTGCACCGAGATGCTCGCGTGGCTGGGCGCCGATGTGATCAAAGTCGAATCGCCGAAGATGGGCGAGCAGGGCCGCTGGATACTCACCGAAAAACAGGGCGTCGATTCGCACTACTTCATCCTGCTCAACGCGAACAAAAGATCGATCACGCTGAACCTCAAGAGCGAGAAGGGCAAAGCGATCTTCCGCGACCTGGTGAAGAAGGTCGATATCCTCTCCGAAAACTATTCGCTCGGCACGCTCGAGGGCCTCGGCCTCGGTTACGACAAGCTGCGCGAAATAAATCCGCGGCTCATCTACCTGACCATCAAGGGCTTCGGCACGCACGGGCCGTACAGCAAGTACAAGAGCTTTGACATGATCGCGCAGGCCTCGGGCGGCGCGATGTCGCTGACGGGCTTTCCCGGTTCGCCGCCGCTCAAGCCCGGTCCGACGATCGGCGACACTGGCACCGGGATGCATGCGGCGGTCGGCGTGCTCGCGGCCTATATCCAGCGCGAGCGAACCGGCAAGGGGCAGAAGGTCGAGCTCGCGATGCAGGAAGCGGTGCTGAATTTCGTGCGCGTCCCGATGATGGGAACCTACATCACGCACAAGCCGACGCCGCGCACGGGAAATCGCCTCGGCGGCGGCGGTCCGGGCGACATCTACAAATGCGCGCCGGGCGGCGACAACGATTACTGTTACGTGCTGTGCACGAATTTCGAGATGTTCGAAAGCTTGTGCAAGACGATGGGCCAGCCGGAAATCGCGCAGGACGAGCGCTTCAAGGAACCGAAGGAGCGCGCCAAGCACGTCGACGAACTGACCGCGATCATCACCCAATGGACCGGGCAACATACCAAGCACGAAGTGATGCGCATGCTCGGCGAGGCGGGAGTTCCATGCGGCGCGGTCCTCGACAGCGTCGAGCTGCTGAACGATCCGCACATGAAAGAGCGCGGAATGATCGTGACGATCAATCATCCGGTGCGCGGCGAATTCACGATGCCCGGATGCCCGGTGCGGCTCGAACACTCTCCCGTCGAAGTCAAGTCCGCGCCGTTGCTCGGACAACATAACGGCGAAGTTTACAGTGAGATGCTCGGCTTGGGCGCCGGGCAGCTCGACGATCTCAAGCGCGAGGGAATCATCTAGCCGGCGCTGATGATCCTTTGATGGCGCGCGGCGACCTGTTCGAAACAATCGAGTACTTGAAGCGCGAGGGGGAGAGCCTCCTCGCGCGTTTCGCGCGCACCAATCGCGATGTCGTTTACGCCGATCTCCGCTTTGAAGTAGTTTTCAATCGCTCAGCCGCCGCGGTAAACGGCGAGCCACGCGACAGCTCTGAGAGCGAGAGCGCCGCTTACACGACCTCGGTGCACGTGGCCGGGAAAGGCGGCGCACTCGGGCACGGGCAGACCGGCGCGGAGATCGGCGCGCTCGCGCGGCGTCCATCGAACCTGGTCGCCGAACTGAAACGCGGACTCACTGAGGCATACGATCGCGCTCGTTTCAGTGCTCGCGAAAAAGCCGATCTCATCAACCATCTTGGTAGCGCTGCCAGGGGACTCGCGATGCCGCCGATGGTGCCTCGCGAGCCGGTGCGCGATGATGTCGAGGCGATTTTCCAGCGCGATCCGCGCTCGCTCTCGACCAACGATCTGAAAAAACTTTCGCTGGACGCGTCGCGCGATGTCGCAACGCTCGGCGCTTCGATTGCCTACCAGGTCGTCGCCGCGATGGCCGAGTTGCGCCACGAACTGTTCATCGACACAGCGGGCAGCGTCATCTCACAGGCGTTCGCGTTTTCGCAAGGCGACTGTTACGTCGTGGCGCAAGATGGCGACGGCCATCAGGAAAGTTACGACACAATCGGTCAGCAACGCGGCTTCGAGTGTCTGAGCGATGGATCGCGCAGCGAGTTGATGCCGAATCCGAATCTCTCGACATTTTGCGTCGGCCTCGCGAGCGAGGCGAGCGATCTTGCGGCGGCGCCCGTCCTCAAACCACCGGACAACGAAGTAGTAGTCGTCACCGATCCTCATTTCAACGCGCTGGTCGCGCACGAAGTTATCGGGCATCCATGCGAGGCCGATCGCGCACTCAAGATGGAAGCCGCATACGCAGGCCGAAGCTGGTTCCTGCGCTCGATCGCCGACAATCAAATCGGCAAAGCCGTCGGCGCTCCGATCCTGTCCGCGTGCTCCGATCCGACGCTCGATGGTTACGGCCAGTATCGCTATGACCACGAAGGCACGCGCGGCCGGCGCGTGATGCACATCGATCGGGGCGTGTTCAGCGGATTCCTCAACTCGCGTGCGACCGCGGCCGCTCTGGGAGCCGAGCCCAACGGATCGGCGCGCGCGAGCGAAGGATGGCACGTGCCGCTGATCAGGATGTCGAACACGTTCTTCATGCCGGGTGAGACGCCGCCCGCGCAGATCATCGCCGAGGTCGAGCACGGCTACTACGTCTGCGGGCATCAGACGCCTTCGATCGCTGAGTCGCGCGAGAATTTTCGGATTTCGGCGCGTCGCGTTTTTGAAATCGAGCACGGGCAAATTGGCCGGCTATTCCGCTCCGGCAGCGTGATTGCTGATTCAAAGAGTTTCTTCACGAACGTCGACGCGGTCGGCGACGATCTCCGCCTGATCGCGATTCCAAACTGCGGCAAGGGCCAGCCGATGCAAGTGAAGCGGATGTCTAATGGCGGCCCGACGTTGCGCTCGCGCGCGAGGCTCGCCGGCGGCTGATGCTCAAGTCTGACGAGCTCAAGAAATTCGTTCGCGATGCAGCGCGGGAAATCGCGCGCGACAAGGATGTCGCGAGCTTCGAGATTTACGCCGCGACTTCTGAGAACCGCATCGCGCGGATCAATTACACCTCGGACATCCCGTGCCGCGGCCTCGAGGAATTTAAGTCGATTCACGCCGATGGCTTCCAGGTGCGGATCGCGATGAGCCGCGATCCGCACGAAGTCGGCACCGCGTTCGAGGCGCGCGATTTGAGCCGCGAGTCGCTGCGCGATGCGATTGAGCGCGCGCGCAGTGCCGCAATCGTCGATCCGCATTTTCCCGGCTTTCCCGAGGATCCGAAAAAACTCGCGCGCGCCTCCTCTGACCGGAGCGATCTTGCGCGCGTCAGCGATCGCGTGATCGCGAGCGCCGCGTGGGCGGTCCTCAATGGAGCGCTCGCCGCGTTTCGCCGTTCCGACGTCTTCCGCAACGATCAACCCGGCTTGATAATCGGTGGCGACGTGTCCGTGATTCGCGATCGAATCGCGGTCTTCAACTCAAATTTCAGCGACATCCGCACCGATCAGAGCGCTTATTTCAATGCCTCGGCTACCTCGATCATAGAATCGCTCGATGCCAAGGGGACTGCCGTTGCGATCGGTGCCGCAGCGGCTTCGATGCGCGATGCGTCGAGTGTGCTTGGCCGCGACGCGGTCAGGCGGGCACTCGCGCTCGCTCACGGCGTGCGTCCGGCGTCGGGAAAATTTCGGATCGTGCTTGGACCGCAGCCGATCGCCGAGATTCTCAACTACATGGTGATGGGCTCGCTCACGAGCGGCGCGTTCCATGCCGCGAGTTCTGCGTACCACGCGCGGTTTGGCGAACAAGTGATGGACGCGAGGCTCAGCCTGGCAGACGACCCGATGCATGCCGCCGGTGCGATGCGTCGGCGAATCACCTGCGAAGGAATTCCCGCCCGGCGTGTCGAATTGATTCGCGATGGCAAGCTGATCGGATTACTCTCGAATTTTTACGATACCCATCGTCTGCTGACGGATGAGCATCGCGCTGAAAAACTGGGACCCGCCGCCGGCGCCAGTCCAAATTTTCCTCCGCTCAGCGGCTACCGATTAGGCGAGGGCGGGGGACGCCGCTTCGATGCGCATCCCGGCTCGGCGGGAACCAACGTCGTTATGCGCGCGCGGCGCGGCGTGTCCGATCGCGAGCTGGTGCGCGCGGTCGGTGACGGAATCTACATTGGGCGCATCTGGTACACCTATCCGATCAACGGACAGCGTGCCGGCGATTTCACCTGTACCGTGACTGGCGATTCGTATGTCATTCGGGGTGGCGAGATTGCGGTGCCGCTCGCGCCAAACTGTCTCCGCATCAACGCGAATATCGCGCAGGTATTCGAAAAGCCGATCGCAGTTGGAGCGCGACCTCATCCTGCGACGGTCTGGGGATCGCCCGAGGCGTACTACGTCCCCGCGATCGCCGCGGATGATATCGATCTCGCCGAAGTCGCTGCCACATCCTGAGCGAACGTCACAATTTCTTCTGCCAAAACTCCATCGGGATTTTTTGCGCGCCGACAATCGAGCGATCGAAGCCCAATTTGCGATACAGTCCGCGCGCGACCTCATTGTCCTCGCGCACCTCGAGCGTGATCTTGCAGCATCGCAGTTCGCGCGCTTTCGCTTCGATCGTATTCATCAGCAGCTTGCCGACGCCCAGGCCGCGGCAATCAGCGCGTACGCTGATGTCGTGAATATTGATCAGTGGACGCGCCGCGAAGGTCGAAAATCCGAGCAGGCAGACTGTGAAGCCGACCGCTTCCGAACCTCGATACGCCAGCCAGACCATGCTCGCCGGATGTTTGCGCAACTCGGGAATCAATTCCTCGCGCACGCTCTCTGGGAGCGGCTCCCCGCCTTGCATCGGGTCGCGCGCGTAGAGATCCATCAGCGTTAGAAACGCCTGCTGATGCTCGACGCGATCCAGTTCGGCCTTGACGATTCGGATGCTGTCCATGGCCTATTCCCCTTTATAATTCGCCGCGCCGTTCAGGAGACCTTCTGATCGTTTTTGTAAGTCTCCTCCCAATTCTTGAAACCCTGCGGGTCCCATCGCTTCCAGACGCCTTCACGCTTGCCGTTCTTATATTGCCCGGTCGCCGCGATTTTGCCGTTCGTGTACCAGCCGATATGTTCCCCGTCCTGCACGCCATCCTTGTAGTGATCGATCGACGCCTTCTGCCCGTTGTCGTGCCACAGCGTCCATTCGCCGTTCTGCTTGCCGTCGTGATATTCGCCGCTCATCATTAGCGATTCGTCCGGCCGATAGATCACGAACGGTCCTTCTTTGACATCCTTCCCGTTGACGGTCTTGGCGCACCAGGTTTCCGATCCTTCGGGCGGTCCTTCTCCCATCAGTTTGGTGCCGGGCGGGCAGGGCGGTGCGGCCTTGCACGCGGCGAAGATCGACGCGGTTACGATCAAAACGAGGCCTTTCACTTTCATCAATCTCGTCACCCCGGAAACTTTGGCGCCGCGCGACAAATCGGCACAATTCTCAGAATAGCGTGCACGCTCGAGACTTGCGATTAACCTGTCGCCGCGCGAACCGGATTTTTTGCGCCGCCGCGTTCTGGTAAGTTCTAGGGACCAAGCTGATGAACGGCCCTGATCAAATCTGGTCCGAAGCGGTCCGCACGCTCGAGCGCGGCAAACCGTTCGCGCTCGCGACGGTGGTCAATGTGCGCGGCTCAACCCCGCGCGAAGTCGGCGCCAAGATGATTGTCCGCGACGACGGCCAGTTCGGCACGATCGGCGGCGGATGCGGCGAAGCCGAGGTGTTCCGAAAAGCTCGAGTGTTACTTGAAGAAGGTGGCGGCGCCCGGATCGCCGAGGTCGACCTGACCGGCGATTTCGATCAGCGCGAAATCGGCACCTGCGGCGGCATCATGGACGTATTCGTCGATCTGTGGTCGCCGGCCCGCGGTTTGCCAATCGCGCGTCAGCTTGCCGACGCCGCGAGCCGGAGCGCTCCTGCCGCATTGCTCACGGTGGTCGATCCTGGCTCGCACGCCGAACTGCCGCCAGGCGCCCGCTCATTTATCGAGCCCGGCGATCGCGATGGCGGAGCTGCGATGTCGATCGATCTTCCGAAAACGGCGCTCGCGCAAATCGCGGCTCGAACCGCCGATGCTATCCCCGCCCTGTTCGAATTCGACCGCGACGGCGTGCTGAAAACGATAACCCATCTCGATCTTTCCGGCGCACCGCGTCTGTTCGTCGATCCGATCGTCGGTGCGCAGCGCCTGATCATCGTCGGCGCCGGGCACATCGCGATTCCGCTATGCGCGCTGGGTGCGATGCTCGGTTTTCACGTCACGGTCATCGACGATCGCGCGTCGTTCGCCAATCGCGAGCGATTCCCGCAAGCCGACGAGATAATCGTCAAGCCCTTCAAAGCCGCGATCGAGTCGCTCGCGCTCGACGGCCACTGCTATCTCATTTCGGTCACGCGCGGGCACTCCTTCGACGAAGAGGCCGTCACCGCGGCGCTGCTCCAGCCGTGCGGATTTGTCGGCATGATCGGTTCGCGCCGGCGAGTGAAGGCGACCCTCGAACGAATCGGTGAAGTGGGCGTTCCCGCTGAGCGGCTCGACGACGTGCACGCTCCGCTGGGCGTTGCGCTTGGCGCCGAGACGCCCGAGGAGATCGCGGTCTCGATCATCGCCGAGATCATTCGCGAGCGCCGCACCGGCATCCGCGACGATTTCACGCTCGGCGCGCGCTTCGGCCAGCTCAAACGCAAAAGCCCGCTGTGATTCATCTCGACGGGATCCTGCTCGCGGCCGGCGAGTCGCGCCGGATGGGCTACCCCAAGCCGCTGCTGAAGATCGACGGAGTCAGCTTTATCGAGCGAATCGCGACCAGCATGCTCGCGGCCGTGCCGCGGCTCGTGATCGTGCTGGGCGCTCACGCCGACCGGATACGCCCCGCGATTCCCCGCGACGATCGGATCGCTGTCGTCGAGAATCCGAATTATTCGAACGGTCAACTGTCGTCGCTCAAGGTGGGACTCGCCGCGGTCGATCCCGGGGCTGGCGGCGCCCTGGTTCATCTTGGCGATCATCCCCTGGTTCGCGTCGAGTCGTTCCGACGGCTGCTCGAGGCGTACCGCGGCTGGAGCCAGCCGATTGTCATCGCACGATGCGACGGTCGCCGCGGCCATCCCCTCGCCTTTAGCCGCGCGCTTTTTCCCGAGCTTCTCGACGCGCCCGAGCACGAGGGCGCCCGCTACGTCGTCAATCGCGATCCCGCGCGCGTGCTGTACGTTGACCTCGACGACCCCGGGATTAATCTCGATCTCGACACTCCGGCGGACCTCCAGCGCGCTGGACTGCCACCGCCACCCGCTTCGAGATGATGGAACTGTTGAGCATCCACGCGGCGACAACCTCGGTGAAACGGGCTGTAACCTTGGCTGACCTGATGCGTATTAATATTCAGTTATGTTCGGTTTGTCGCGGCGTAGAACCTGGTGGAGCTTGGACGACAAACCCGACCAGGATCTAGTCGCCGAGGTTCTCAGTGGGCAGACCGAGGCGTTCGGCGAGCTGGCCGCGCGTCACCGTCCTCGCGTCGAGCGGTTATGCAAGCGATTCTTCTTCGATGCGGAGATGGCGCGCGACATCGCGCAGGAGAGCTTGATTCGGGCATACACGGCGCTGGCCACTTATCGCGCCGAGATGCCATTTAGCGGATGGCTGCGAGCCATCGTGGTGAACCTGTGTTACGACGAACTCCGCCGGCGCCGGCGTCGTCCCGAGGAATTAGTCGGCGACTTCAGCGCCCCGGAAGTGCAATGGATGCATCTGGTCAATCACGCGACGCCCGAGGAAATTGTCGGCGACAGCGAAGATCGCCGCGAGGCTTACGACCTGGCCCATCGCCTGCTCGATACTTTGAAGCCTGAGGATCGGATGGTCATGGTGATGAAAGAGAGCGAGGAAATGAGCATCAGCGAGATCGCCCAGACGCTCGGATGGAGTGAAGCAAAAGTCAAAATTCGTGCATTCCGCGCTCGCCAGTCGCTACGCAAGCAGGCGGAACGGATGCTCGTGACGGGACGTAGTAAAGAACAATGATGAACTGTTTTGAAGCAAGGCAAGAGTTTCCTTCGTTCTGGCGCAAAACTGCGACGGTCGAGCACCGCGCGCAATTGTCGGCGCATCTGGCGAGCTGCGCGAAATGCGATCACGCTTTTCGAGTGTTCGCGCTGTCTGCGCCGGTGCTGCATTCAGAGTCCGAGCCATCGGGAGTCGCGATGCCCGCCACCAATCACCGTGAATTCTCGCCGTACGATCGTCCACGGCGATTTGCTTCGGTGGCGCGCGTCGAGGCGGGGCCGCGCCGATCCCTCGCGGTCTCTGCCGCGGCAGCGGTCTTTCTGATCGCCAGCAGTGCCGCTTATTTCTCCGAGCGGGCGCCGAGCGATACCTTGCATGACGCGTTGTCGCGGCCCGATGCGAGCGCAAATTACGAAGCGACCGCCGATCCGCTCGCGCCTGAACTGCCAACCACTGAGAGCGATCTTGCCAGTTAAGTCGAATATCTGGCTTTACGCACTGGTCGGTATCTCGTGCCTGCTGATCGGCTTCGCCGCGACCAACATGGCCTATCGCTCCCATTACCTGCGGCCGCCCGGCGGCTCGATTCTCGAACGGATGGATCGCGATCTGAGTCTGACCCCGGCGCAGCGCGATCGCATCGGTGACATCATGCGCGACGCGCGCTTCAAAGTGATGCAGGCGCGCCGCGATTACCAGCATCAGCGTCACCAGCTTTTCTGGCAGGCGCTATCCGCGGTTCGGGGCGTGCTGACGCCGGAGCAGCAGCAGAAATTCGATCGCGAGTTCGCGCGGCCGTGGGCAGATCACGGCGATGACGACGATTTCGAGCATCACCACGGCCTTGGGCACGAGCCAGTCGAGCCATCCGCGCCGGCGCAGAAGTAGGGGCTACAGCGCGCCCATCTGGCGCAGCACTTTCTCCGCCTCCGACGCCGCGGTGGGATTCTTGGTGTCGGCGAGCGCGATCTTCAGGTATTTCATCGCTTCGTCCCGGCTGCCTTTTTCGGCGAGCAATTGTCCGATTCGCAGCGCTGCAAACGAATTCCCGGAATCAATCTCGTACGCCTTGCGATAATACACCAGCGCGTCCTGCGTCTGCGGCGGCGAAAACGACATGTACGCCTCGCCGATATTCAGGTACGCGCTCACTTGCTTCGGCTCGTATTTCACCAGCTTTTGATAAACCTTGATCACGTTGCCGAAGTCCGAGCGCGAGTTGTAATAAAGCCCGAGATAAACGTAGGCGTCGTCCAGCGTCGGATCGATCTCGGTCGCCTGCCAGAGCAGTTTCACCGCCGCTTTGCCATCGGTCATCTTGATCGCGGCATCGACCAGCGCCCGCGCCTTGGCGGAGTTCGAGTCCTGCGCGCGCGCGCTCGCCGGACTCATCAAAATCTGCAGAGAGAACAGCGCGAGCACCAGGCCGATCGGCAGAAGTTTCAGAGAAATTCGGTCGCGCATGGCTTCAGGCTGGACACAACTAAGAGTACCAAGATGGTGGCATGAAAGGCTTGCCCTGCAAAGCGACGTGCGTCAGAGGTCTCCGACCCCTCCGCGACGGTTACAGAAAGCCGTGGACAATCGGCAGCGTGACGAAGCTCAAGGCGGTCAGCGTCAGCACTACCACATTGTTATGGGAAGTCAGACTTGCCGTAAAGGGCGCGATGGACCCGTCTCAAATTGACGGCGACCGTGCGAAGACCCTATAAGCGGTTACGCCGCGCTACAGCTAAGCGACAACTAGACGGCGTTCGCGGCCAATGAAGAAGCCTACTAAGTTGCTTCGTGCCTCTGTAACTCTCTCGATTGTTGCCGGTGCTTTTCTTGCCGCTGTCGTAAGCGTCGCATCGGCAGAAACCTTGGATGCTCGCAGCGCTCGGCTCGATCCCCCGTCTGATAAAGCCCCTATCGCAGTTCATGTCGCGATGAACCTGCTCAACTTCGAGGAGATGGATGAGGTTTCCGAGCGCTTCAGAATCGACGGCGCGCTCATTGTGGACTGGAAAGATTCGCGACTGGCTTTCCAACCTCAGCCGGGAGCTCCTCGGCTCCGTCACTACACACCGGACGAGGTCTGGCACCCGAACCTGCAGATGGTCAACGCGACCCGGCCTCGCGAGAGCCACGGCTACGCAATATTGGCGGAACCCGACGGCGCTATGCATTACATCGAATTCTTCAGCGCAACGCTCTCATCGGCCTTATATCTGGCTCCGTTTCCGTTCGATTCGGAGCGACTCCAGGTCTACATCCAGCCTTTCCTTGGCGCCGATGAAAACATCGCGTTTGGAGATCCCGATCGGCCAAGCCGCGTGGTCAATGAGCCATACACCGAGCTCGCCTCATGGCGAATCATGGATTTCAAAGTTTCCCGCCGTTCGGCGGCGCCTGCGTTCGGCGGGTTCGGACTCTCACCCGAGATGATCTTCACGCTCGTGATCCAGCGCCGGCCCCGCTTTTACGTCTGGAAGGTCTTCGTGCCGCTCATGATAATCGTGCTGACTTCATGGACGATCTTCTGGATCTCCACCGCCGATTTTTACAACCAGGTCACAATCGCCGTCACCACCTTGCTTTCGGTGATAGCTTTTGGATTTGCGATTTCTCAGAGCCTGCCCAAACTCGGTTATCTCACCATGATCGATGCGTTCTTCATTACCTGCTACGTGTTCGTCTTCGGTGCGATCGTCGAAATGACCGTCGCGTATTCTTTGCGCCGCCAGGGCCGCGACGGTGCGGCCGAGAGACTGCATCGGTTTTCCCGCGGACTGTTCCCACTTGCGTTCGTCATCGTCTCGGGCGCGATCGCATTGCACTTTCTCGCGATGCGGTCCGGCTGACGCCCGTACTTTGCAGCGCAAGCTTTTCATGCCACCATCTTTGAAAATTATCGATCAGCGATGAAAGAGCATCACTACAAAGCCAACGGCCTCACGCTCAACTGCGTCGACTACGGCGGCGCGGGCAAGCAGCCGATTCTGTTCATTCACGGCGGCTCCGCGCATGCGCATTGGTGGGATTTTATCGCACCCGCCTTCACCGCGGATTTTCACGTGCTNNGCGCTCGATCAACGCGGCCATGGTGAAAGCGAATGGCCCGAGGATTGGGCATTCAGCTCGAGCCACTACGTTTCCGACATCGACCAAATTCTCGACCAGTGGGGTTTCGGCGCGCCCATATTGATTGGTCATTCGATGGGTGCGCACAACGTGCTGGCGTATGCGGTCGAGCATAGCGACCGGCTGCGCGCGATGGTCGCGGTCGACAGTCCCGCTGACTATACCGATGAGGCGGTGGATTTCATGCGCACCTATGCTGAAAAGCCGCCGCGCGTGTTTGGCTCGCTCGAGGAAGCGGTCGAGAATTTCAAGGTGATGCCGCGCGAGACGATGGCGAAAAAAGAAATCCTCGATCACATCGCGCGCCTCAGCTACAAGCGCCGCGACGACGGTGCGTGGATTCACAAGGTCGATCGGCGAACCATGATTCGGCGGCCATCCCGGGTGTGGCGCTCGCTCTCAAACATCAAATGCCCGACGTTGATCGTCAAGATAACGAAGAGTCCGGTGCTGGATCGCGAAGCCGCGAAGAAGATGACCAAGAAGATTCCCGACGCTCGCCTGGTCGAGATCGACGACTCGTATCATCACGTGATGCTCGACAATCCTGCCGGGCTGATCGCCGCGCTCAAGGATTTCGTCAAAGACTTCCGATGACGCAGCCGCACAGCCATCTGCTCGCGCACAGCCATCTACTGGAAGGATCTCCGCGCCTGCACTACCTCGAGTGGAATCCCGAGGCGACCAAGACCATCGTTCTGCTGCACGGTAACTCCGCCAATGCGTGGTGGTGGGAGCCGGTCGCGCGCGCGATCTCGCCGCAATTTCGCCTGCTCGCGCTCGATCAACGTGGTCACGGCGACAGTGAATGGGTGCGTCCGCCGGCCTACACGCCCGCCGACTACGGCGATGACATCGCGCGCTTTCTCGATCACGCTATTCACGGCACCGAGACGCCGATTGTCGCGGGCCACAGCATGGGCGGGCTGAGCGTGCTCGCCTTTGCCGAGAAGCATCGCGGGCGCGCGCGGGCGATCGTCGCGATCGATATCGCAATAGCGTCGAGTCGCGTCCGCGACCGTTATCTGCGCCGCCTGAAGTCGCTGCCGGTCGTCACCTATCCCGATCTCGACACGGCCAAGGCGCGCTTTCGCCTGATGCCCGACGAAGGTGGAATTCCGATCGAAATTCTTCACGAGATTGCCGGTAAGAGTATCGCGCGAACTGAAGATGGCCGCTGGACGCTGAAATTCGATCGCGAGAGTTTCTTCGGCAGCGACGGCCTCGCGGTGATGGATACGCTCAAGGAAATTCGGGTTCCCACATTATTGGTACGCGCGGAACGGAGCCGAATCATGACCGAGGAGGCGGCCCGCAATGCGCAAGCCGCGAATCCCTTGGCGCAGTTGGTGACGATTCCCGGCGCGCATCATCACGTGCTGCTCGAGGATCCGACCGCGGTAGCGCGAGTGCTAGAAACTTTCGCCGCGACCGTTTGATCTGCTAGCAGGGTGTTGAAAAACGAAGGCTGACTGCCTGTTTTGATCTCCTATGCTTCAACACCCTGCGTAAAAACTGGCTTCTTACCTACATCATCTCCCCCTTTGGGGGAGACAAGAGAGAGGGAGCAGGCGTTGAAAATTACTTTTTCAACAGCCTGCTAAAGCGCCCGCTCCATCTTGCGATGCGGGATGCCTGCCTCGTCGAAAACTCCGCCAATCGGAACGTAGCCTTCCTTTAGGTAGAAGCCCTCGGCCGAAATCTGCGCGTTCAGCACGGCCTTCTTACGCCCTGATGATCGCGCATGCTCCATCAGGAAGCGCAGGATGCATCGGCCGATCCCGTGCTCGCGCAGATTCCTGAGCACCGCCATCCGGCCAATCTTGACTTCATCGTCACCGTGCTCGAGCATCCGCCCGGTTCCGACCGCTTCGCCATCGATCAACGCCAGCGCGTGGAACGCAAGCGCATCGTCCGCGTCCAGCTCGATTTCCTCCGGCACCTGCTGCTCTTCGATAAATACCCGGCGTCGAATCGTGAACGCCCGTTGCAAATCTGCCGGCGACTCGATCGCGATCACTTTTATGCGCGAAGTTTCCGCCACGTAAAGTTGAGTATCGCGCGAATAGCCGATCGTCAATTCGGCTTGTCACCAAATCGCGAGCGTGTGGTAGGCTCCGACCGAGTGCCGGGAGAAAACGATGCCGCAGATTTCGGAAACCATCTACGCGCCTGAGTTGGACGGCGGCCAATGGATCCAGCACGGACCCGTCGGCATGAAGGCGCTCCGCGGCAAGGCGGTCGTGCTCGTCGATTTCTGGGATTACACCTGCGTCAATTGCATCCGGACGCTACCGTACGTCGCGGGATGGCATCGTCGCTATGCCGACAGCGGACTTGTTGTGGTTGGCGTGCACGCACCCGAGTTTAGTTTTGCGCGCGAGGGATCGCAGGTCGCCGAAGCCGCAGCGCGCTTCGGTCTCGAATACCCAATCGTGCTCGACAACGAGTATGCGATCTGGCGCGCCTATTCGAATCGCTTCTGGCCGGCCAAGTACCTGGTCGATTCGAAAGGACGCATTCGCTACTACCATTTCGGCGAGGGCTCGTATCAGGAGACCGAACTCGCGATTCAGGGCGCGCTCCGCGAATTGAATCCCTCGGCCAGCCTGCCTCCGCCAATCGAACCGATGCGCGACATGGATCGCCCCGGCGCCGTTTGTTATCGCGTCACGCCCGAACTTTATCTCGGCCACGCGCGCGGGCAATTCGGCAATCCCGAAGGCGTGATGCGCGATCGGCCGCATGACTATCGTGATCTCGGCCCGCACGTCGAGGGCATGACCTATCTCGCCGGGCGATGGCGCGTCGAAAGTGAGAGCGCGATTTCCGAAGTGCCGGGCGCCGCGATCTCGCTCAGATACACCGCTCGGGATGTGAACCTGGTGATGGCGCCGCCGGCCGACGCCACCGTTCGCGTCGAGATCAAAATTGAAGGTTCGCAGAAGCCCGGTGACGACGTGAAGTTCGACGGCGACCGCGGATTCATCACCGTCGATCGGCCGCGAATGTACAGCCTCGTCGCCAACGAGTCGGTGGTATCGGGGTCGCTGGTGCTGCGCGCGGAGCAGGCCGGCCTCTCGGCCTATGCATTCACGTTCATTTCCTGCGCCGTAACTTGAAGCAGCGCGGCGCGAAGGAAGGTTCTCACGATGGCGGAGCAAGTGCAGCGGGCGACCGACGAGGAAATTCGCGCCGGCGCTGAATTGATCCTCGAAGCGCGCTATCCGATCGCGCTGACCGGCGCCGGGATGTCGGTCGAAAGCGGCATCCCGCCGTTTCGCGGCCCGGGCGGCCTCTGGACCAAGTATGGCGAGCCGCCGATGAACGGATTCCAGCGCTTCATGGCCGATCCGAAAAAGGCCTGGGAAGAGCGGCTCAGCAAGCGCAACGACGAACTCTTCAAACCACTCAGTGTGGCGCGCCCGAACCCCGGGCATCACGCGCTCGTCGAACTCGAGCAGCTCGGCGTGTTGCGTTTCGTCATCACGCAAAACGTCGACGACTTGCATCGGCAGGCCGGGCAGCAGGCGCTGGCCGAGATTCACGGCAACTGGACGCTCATTCGATGCCTCGATTGCACCAAGCGTTTTCACGGCGATTCGATCAGTCTCGAAGTGCTGCCGCCGGTCTGTCCGCGATGCGGTGGGATGCTCAAGTCAGACACCGTTTCATTTGGCGAGCCGATTCCGACCGACATGTTGAACCAATGCGCTGAGCATTCCGCGCGTGCCGATTTGGTGATCGTTGCGGGCACTTCCGCGACTGTTTATCCGGCGGCCGGCTTTGCGCTCGAAGTGAAGCAGCGCGGCGGCGTTTTGATCGAGATCAATCTCTACGATTCAGAAATCACGCGAATCTGCGATTTGAGTCTGCGCGGCGGCTCCGCCGAAGTGCTGCCCCGATTGGTGACAGCGGTGGGAGCACTCCGCAAGGCATCACTGTCGTAGCAAAGTGTCCGTCGAAAACTTCGCCTCGATGTAATCTGAAATCGGGCGCTTTGGCGCGCCCGGATCTCGCAGATGCAGCAGCAACATTTTATCGGTGCCGTCGAGCGACGTCGGATTGCTGACCATCACCACGTTGAAGCGGTTCCGCTGCGTCGGCGACAGCCCTTCGAACAGGCCTTGGAACGCGATCAAATACTCAGGAACGTCGGGATCCCTCGCCGAGACGATCGGAATTGTGCGACGGCTGTAAAAGGCCACATCGTAGTTGATTGCGTTCAGATAGCCGACTCGCCTGTCGTCGATCGCCTTCATCGCGTGATCGGTAAAGTCTCTGAGCGACAGCGTGTTCGCGATCGCGGGCATCGCGATGATATTGACCGTCAGCACGACGAACACCATGCCGGCGGCGCCCGCGATCACGAGCCGCTCGATCCGCGCGCGCGTGCGCAGCATGAAAACGCCGGTGAATAAGACCAGTAACGGCAGCGTCACCGCCGCGAGCCAATGCTCACCGATCGCCGCAAGCAGCGCGCGATTGAATCCCTCGGCGCGAATGCCGAGTCGATAAATGAGCTCGCCAAAAACATGCGGCCTTAAGAACAGCGTCGCGAGCGCCACCACGTTCGCGGTTCCGATCAGCAGCAGCGCGACCGCCGATGCGCGCATCAGCCATCGCACCCATCGCCGCGACAATTCTGGCTCAACGATCGCATCGCGCACGTAAAGAGCGATCATCGTCGCGAACGCCGGGTACATGCAGAGCAGGTAAACGCCGCGCTTGCTCTGCGGCACGTTGTAGAAAACCAGAACCGTCGTGAACCAGACCAGAATATATTTGAAGCGCGAATCGATCGCGCGCGGCCGCCACGCCGCATGCATCGCGACGATCGGCAACAGTATCGTCCACGGCATGAAACCGGCCAGCAGCGCCAGCTCCATATAATAGAAACGATGGACATGACCTTCGTGGAAATCCTGGCCACCCGCGAGACGCAGCAGATTTTCGGAAAGTATCTGCTTGCGGAAAAATGCCGGACCCCCTTCGATCAGCGCCGCGACGTACCATCCTCCAGCCACCACCAGCACGATGATCGCGCCACGCACCAGATTCATCTGACCGATCAGATTCCACCGACGCTCCAGCGCGATCCAGATCAACGCGACCACTGCCGGAAGCACCAGCCCGATCGGCCCCTTGGTTAGCACCGCGAGCGCGAGCGCGACGTAAAGCAGCATCCTTCGACTGCTGAGTCCTTCCGCGAACAGGATGAACTCGAAGAACGCGACCTCCATGAAGAATGTCAAAGTCATATCGACCCGCGCGCCGGTGGCGGCCTGCAAATATTGAAACGTGGTCGCCATCATCAGCGCCGCCAGTATCGCGACGATATCGTCGAACAGCAGGCGCACGTATAGGTAGCAAACGATCACGCCGGCGATCGCGAGCGCGGCTGACGGCAGGCGAACCGCGAATTCATTGACGCCGCCCGTGACGAACGAGGCGAGCGCCGCCAGCCAATGCATCAGCAGCGGCTTCGATGGCACCTCGACGCCCGCGCGCTGCGGCAAAATCACACCGCCGCCGTGCACGATGTCGAACACGGTCACCGCCTCGCGCGGCTCGCCCTTGGTGTAGAGCGGGTAGCCGCCGAGATTCACCAGGTAGAGCGCGACGCCGACAATCAGCAGGATCGAAATTGCCTGCCGCGGGTCCGCGATCGATTTGAGCCATCGCGGCACCTCGCTCGGACGCTCACCCTCGGTCGCGATCGCGCTCCTGCTCGACGCTTCGATCGCCAATTCGTGCGGCGGTTCCTCGGCGGTGTGTGTGATTTCGTCGCGCTCTGGCATCGGCAAAAATTCGCGGCCCGCGCTTTGTATCGCGCTGGTCTCGGACTAACATACCGGCACCAAATCGAAATAAGCAGGGGGTCCCCGCAGAAATATGAGACTCGAAGGCAAAGTGGCAATCGTAACCGGATGCGGCCGCGAGCGAGGCATCGGACGCGCAATCGCAGTTCGGCTGGCGCGTGAAGGCGCCGACGTCGTGGCGGCGGATTACTGCCGCTCGATGCCCGAATATCCCGACGCCAAGTTTGGCCAGATGGAAGAACTCGAGGGCGTCGCCACCGAGATTCGCAAACTCGGCCGCCGCAGTATCGCGGTCAAGGTCGACGTGACCGACGAGGCTGAAGTTGCCGCGATGGCTGCGGCCGCGATGAAGGAATTCGGCCGCGTCGATATCCTGTGTAACAATGCCGGCGGTGGGGTCGGTGGCGGGCCGGTCGTTCAGCAGACGCTCGATTCGTGGAATCGTACCGTCGCGATCAATCTGACCGGCACGTTCCTATGCGCCAAGCACGTCGCGCCGAAAATCATCGAAGGCAAACGCGGCGGCCGCATCATCAACACCGCGTCGATTGCCGGCAAGCGCGGCGGCCCCATGATGGCGGCTTACTGCGCGGCCAAGCACGGCGTGATCGGACTCACGCGCAGCCTCGCGCTCGAACTCGGCGCATTCAACATCACCGTCAACGCGGTATGCCCCGGCTTCGTCGAGACGCAATTGTTCGAGGGCCTGATCAACATGGTCGGCTCGACGCGCAACATGAATCGCGAGCAGGTGTTGCAGACCTTCGTCGCGCAAGTCCCGATGGGCCGCATGGAGAACGGCGACGACGTCGCGAATGTGGTCGCGTTCCTCGCCTCGGCCGACGGCGGTTATATGACAGGACAGGCGCTGAACATTTGCGGTGGCGTCGAAGTGCATTAGGCGGCTTTGCGAAAATGCCCGCGAAAGCTGATCTCGCCAGCTTCCACGGGCATCGCCATTAAGGCCAAGGCGCAGACGATCAGAATCCCCGCGCTCCGATTTTTCATCTTCGATCGCGCTCGCGAACGAGGACGCGGCCGCTCTTCAGTTCTTTACCAGCGAGCGGCCGTTATCGTCGTATTGATACGTGTCGGTCGGACCCTCGTCGCGCGTTTTCTTGTGGCTTCCATCGCAGAACGGTTTGTTCTTGGAGAGTCCGCACGCGCAGATGTACACCGGTAGTTCGGTGCCTTCCGCAATTTCATAAGGAGCGCATTTGTCGAGCTTAACGATTCGGGCCATTGGTGATTCCTCGCGTTGTTGTGCGGCGCCCATGCTGACGCGCCGTTAGCTAGGGCCACTTAAATCCACGCCGCGAATATAGTCAATCAATCAAATGAGCGGTTCGTGAACCGCTTCGATCACTTCGGAATCAGGCAGCTTGCGATGCGGGTCGGCGCCGAGGACCAGCCCCAGCACGCCGCTCACCGCGATCAGGATTCCGATCGCCTCCCGCATCGTTGCGCGCTCGCCAAGAAAAAGCACCGCGAACACGATCGAGAGCAGTGGAATCCCGGGAACCACCAGCGCCGTCGTCCACGCGAGCGAGAGCCGGTTGATCGCGCCATACCAGCTGAGCGCGCTCAGAAAATAGATGAAGAACCCGGTCGCAGCGATCACGCCAAGCGCGGTGCTATCGGACAATTGCACCAGCGAGCTCGGGCGAAAGATCAAAAGCAGCGCGGTCAAAATGATCGACGCATAGAAAAATCGGCCGCCCACGACGCATGGCGGAGACAGTGGCGGCATCAGCGTGAGACCGAACACGTGCGAGATTTGCCACAACAGCGGCGTCACGAACACCAGCGCCGCGGCCCACAGCGGAGAAAATGCGCCGCCCGCTTGGAACACCGATCCGATGCCCACCAGAATCGTCGCGGTCGCGGCGAGTTGGCGCATCGATGGACGTTCAGCGACGAAAATCGCCGCCAGCACTATCGAATAGATGGGCTCGCTTTGCATCAGCAGAACGCCCGCGACCGCGCCGATTCGCGTCAGCCCGTACGTCAGCGTCAGGCTGGTCGCGACGGTTCCTGAAATCGACATCAGTGCCAGGCGTCCGCGGAAACGCCGATCCACGAGCATCGGCAGTTCGCCGCGAAAATAGAGCATCGGGATGATGCACAGCGTCGCGAACACCACCGCGCCGGTGCAGAACAGCAATGGATCCAGATGGACTGCGCCCCAGCGCGTGACCACCGGCTGACCCGCGCCCAGGATCGTGCTGATGATCGCGAGCGTCAGCCCGACTCTAAAGGCGCGTTCCAGATTAGGAGCGTTCGGGGACTCCGGCGTCGTCGTCGCTTCGGAGTGTTCGCTTTTCATCTTCAGCCGCGCGCGATCACGACCGCCACGACGAGCGCCGCCAGCACGATTCGGTAAATCGAGAAAGCCGCATAGCTGCGCATCCGCACGAACCGCAGCAGCCCGGCGATCGCGATCAGTCCGAATACTGCCGACGTCACAAATCCCCACCCTATCTGCGCGGTCAGCCCGTTGTGCAGAGCCTTATGAATTTCCATCATGCCCGCGCCCGCGATGATCGGTGTCGCCATCAGGAATGAGAAATTAGCGGCATCTTCACGATCGATCCCGAGCAGCCGGGCCGCCGTAATCGTCGCGCCCGATCGCGAAACGCCCGGGATGATCGCGAGCGCCTGGCTGAGCCCGATGATCAGCGCGTCGAAGTACGTGATGTCCTCGATCCGCCGTCTCTGCGCGCCCACCCGGTCCACCACCCAGAGCGCGATACCCATCGCGGCCAGGTCGATCGCGATCAATAGCGGCGAGCGGAAGATCGTCTCGGCCTGCTTCTCGAGTAGCACCCCGATCACCGCGCCAGGCACCGACGCAACTATCAAGCGAAATAGCAAGCGTCGCGGCAGGTTCTGGCCATTCGCGAGCGATAAACCCATGTCCAGCCACTGCCGCCAGTAGTAGACCAGCAGCGCCAGCAGTGTCCCAAGATGCAACGCGACATCGAACGCAAGGCCCGGATCCTGCCATTTCAGGAGCCACGGGACCAAAATCAGATGGGCGGAGCTGGAGACCGGCAGGAACTCTGTAAGGCCCTGAACGGCACCTAGAATTATCGACTGGAAGATTGAAAGCATAGTATTTTCAGGTAGTTATGCGCCTTCCGGGCGAGTGCCTGGCCGCCGGGTCAGGCCGCTGCGACCCCTCAAATCCGTTCGGAATCGAAAATATCGTTGCACCTTTGCCCTTGACCGGCGAGCGCCTTGGTCTAGAATCTATCTTGGCTGGCGATTGTGATTGAGGCGTTGAAAGGGAGGTCAAATTTCGTATGACTCGGAGTACCAAAGGCAAGGTCATCCCGTTACGGGAGGGCGCCGTGGTTGGTGAGGACGGAGCCCCCGACCAATCCGCCATTTGGGACGACATCCATCCTGGCGACCCACAGCCATTTCCGGTCGTCTCAACGCTCCCGCGGCTGCCCACGATGATCCCGGATGAGATTCTTGACTACTATGGCTGGGTCTTTTGCCAAGGCGGCTTCCTGAACCTTCAAATGACCTTCGAGCAGTTTCTCGCGGTTGTGGCTGCTGTCAGCCCGGCCGGATTGAGCCCCGAATACGATCCCAGCGAGGCATAATATCCGAACCACGGACAATTAATAGTCGGCACGACACTGTTTCTCCTCGATGCCCGCCCAGGATGCGCCTGAGCGGGCATTTATTTGTCTTTGATTCGCCACGCTCGCAACTCATGGCGAATTAGCACCCTTTTGCGAGAGTAAGAGACTGTTCCGCACCCAGATGCTCGGCAAACCGGCCGCCTCGCCCGGCGACTTGATTCCATTGTCCTGCGCGATTTGCCGCCAGTTATTTTCGCCGCCAGTCGCGCGCTTGGCGAGGCCCTTCAGGTCCTCGTTCGGCAGCAACGCGTAATTCACGCCGCCTTCCTTGGGAGTGCCTCCAGCAGGCGGGAACTGCGCCGCGAGCTGATCGATCTTGCCGAACAGATTCAGCCGCGCACTCGCCTTGTATTTCGCCAGGCTCTCGTCGCTCATATCCTGGGTGCGGACGTTCACGATGATTCGCGCGCGCCGGTCGCCCTCCGGGACGACCTCGATTTCATAGCGGTACTGCCGATGCAGCCCCACCAAGCTCCCAAACACTCCTGCCTGCTCGTCGGCATCGCGCCACAGCGTCACGAGTTTGTTGTCGGGCTTGACCTCGAACAGCACTCCCCCTTCCCGCAGCGCATCCTGCGTCAGAACGAAAGCGTCATGTGTGTCGTACGGGACGTCATGCTCCTCGCCTACCGCCGCATCGCTGCCACCGCCTGCGGCGTGATTGGCAACATATCCCGCGTAGCATCCCGCGATCAGCGTCAGCAGGGCGCAGACTACGAGTTGCTGAAATCGCCGAAACATGATTAGTCGCACGCCGAGGAACCGGGCCACGTAAGAAAACCATGTGAGGATCGCGCGCGCAAGCCATCGCGCCTCCATACGTCACCGATGGCATCTGCCGTTCGAAACGAAACGATACGACTTTACTCGGCCCGGATGATTGCGCGATTTTCTCGCAGGCGGTAATCAATTAGACCCTTATGGCTGATAGCGACAAGGCATCTCCGCGTCACGTCATGGCAGTCGTGGGCGCCGCGACCGCGGGTTCCGAAATTGCCCGCATCCTGGCCGATCGCGGCGCACTGGTTCTCGTCTTCGAGCAGAATCCACGTCCGTACGGAAAAATCGAAGACGGGCTGCCGCGATGGCACGTCAAACAGCGCAAGGATGAATACGAAGAGATTAACAAGCGCCTCGATCATCCCAACATCGAGTATGTGCCCTCGACCCGGATGGGCGCCGACGTCGATTTCGAAGACCTGCGCACGCGATGGGGCCTTAGCGGGATCGTGCTCTCCCATGGCGCGTGGCGTGACCGGCCCTTCCCGGTCGAAGGCGCCGACGAGTTTATCGATCGCGGCCTCATCTACCAGAACAAGCTTATCTATTGGTTCAATCACTATCTCGAGGCGAAGTACGAAGGTCCGCGCTACGAGCTTAGCGCCGGCGCGATCGTCGTCGGAGGAGGCCTCGCGTCGATCGACGTGGTCAAGGTTCTCCAGATCGAGACCACGCTCGCTGCGTTGAAGGCGCGCGGCGTCGATAGCGATATGCTGAAGCTCGAGCGCGAGGGAATCGAGCCGGTGCTGGCTGCGATCAATCTCAAATACTCGGACCTCGGCGTCGCCCCGTGCAAACTGTTCTATCGCCGCCGCGTGCTCGACATGCCGCTCTCGGATATTCCGCCCGACGCACCGGCAAAGCGTGCCGACGCGCTCCGGTCGGCGCGCGCCAAGATTCTCGACAAGGCGCAGCGCAAGTATCTGTTCGAGTTCCAGGAATTGCGCGCGCCGACCGGTGTGATCGCCGCGGACGGCAAAATGATCGGCGTCAATTTCAGCCGCACCGAAGTGATCGACGGCCACGTGCGCATCAGTGCCGACGGCGGCGAATCGGCCCGCGCCGCGCTCACGATCAGCTCGATCGGCAGCATCCCCGAGCCGATCCCGGGAATCCCGCAGAAGGGCGAGGTCTATACCTACGTCGATCAAAAGATCGGTCTCCTGCTCGATGGACCCACGGCGGTGTTTGCCGCGGGCAACGTGCTGACTGGCAAGGGCAACATCAAGGACTCGCTCGAAAGTGGCACCGAGATAGGCACGCGCGTCGCCGAGGCATACCTCGGGCTTTCCGATGAAGAGCCGAAGATCGCCGACAGCGCACGCCGCGAGGCCGCGATCGAGGGCAACAAGATTGCCGATGCGATGGCAGCGCGGCCGAAACTCTCGCCGCAAAATGTCGAGAGCCTGCTGCAACGAGTGCGCGAACGCCAACGCGCAGTTGGTTACGAAGGCAGCTATCGCAACTGGATCGCCAAAGTCACGCCCTCCGATCTTCACTAGACTAGACCTGCCGTCGGAACCGCCGCGTCCGTGAGTTTTGCCTCGGCGCCCCCATGCCTATACGCTTCATCGAAGCGACAGGAGGTGCGGCGTGGACGAACTGCAACGAACCGACCCCGAAATTTTCGACCTCATCAAAAGTGAAGAGCGCTACGAGATCGATTCGATCCGTCTGATTCCATCCGAAAATTACGTCTCGAAAGCGGTGCTCGAAGCGACTGGCTCGGTGCTCACCAACAAATATTCGGAAGGCTACGCCGGCCGCCGCTACTATGAGGGCCAACGCTACGTCGATCAAATCGAGTCGCTCGCGATCGAGCGCGCCAAGGCGCTCTTCAAAGTCGATCACGCAAACGTCCAGCCCTATTCCGGCTCGCCCGCCAACGTCGCCGTGTATGTTGCGTTGCTCAAGCCCGGCGACACGATCATGGGTCTCTCGCTGCCTCATGGCGGTCATCTTTCCCACGGATGGCCCGTCAGCGTCACCGGAACCTTCTGGCGCGCGGCGCAGTACGTTGTCGATCGCGAGAGCCACCTGATCGATCTCGACGCGGTGCGCAAGCTGGCGCACAAGGAGCGTCCGAAAATCATCGTCACCGGCGGCACCGCATATCCGCGACTCTGGGATTTCAAGGCATTCAGCGAGATCGCAAAGGAAGTCGACGCGCTCCTGCTCGCTGACATCTCGCACATCGCCGGATTGATCGTCGGTGGAGTGCATCCCGATCCCGCGCCGTATGCCGACGTCATCATGACCACCACGCATAAAACTCTTCGCGGCCCGCGCGGCGCGATGATCATGTGCCGCCAGCAATTCGCCGACGCCATCGACAAGGCGGTGTTTCCCGGCCTGCAAGGCGGACCGCATAATCACACGACCGCGGCGATCGCAGTCGCGCTGAAGGAGGCCGCCACGCCTGACTTCAAAACGTACGCGCGAAAGATCGTGAGCAATGCCAAAACGCTCGCCGATGAATTGCTCGCGCGCGGTTTCAGTCTCGTCTCGGGCGGTACCGACAATCATCTCATCCTGGTCGATCTGACCAACAAGAAAGTGATCGGCAAAAAAGGATCGAAGGCGCTCGAAACCGCCGGCATCGTCTGCAACTACAACACCGTCCCTTACGATCCGCGAAAGCCCTTCAGCCCGAGCGGTCTCCGCCTCGGCACGCCGGCCGTGACTTCACGCGGGATGGGTGACGCCGAGATGCGCCAGATCGCGAACTGGATGGACCGGGCAATCGCGAATGCGGGCGACGAAGCGATGCTTACGCGGATCGCGAGCGAAGTCACCGAGATGTGTCGGCAATTCCCCGCCCCAGGCCTGTCTTTGCGGTAGTTCTCTTCGCGAAGTTTATCGTCGATTGCCGGAAGCGTCCGACGCGATCACGCCACCGGTCATGTATCGCCGGCAGCTGAGATTGCCGGGATCGCACGCCATGCAGTTATCGCCGTGAGCGTCGCACACCGCATGCATCGGTCTGAGATCCAACTGCCGCTCGGTGTGGCTTTGCGGATACGGCCCCACCACATACGGATTGGCCGGCTGCGAACACGCCTGTAGCACGACTGCTCCAACCAGCAGCATCACGGTTCTGAGAGTTCCTGCGATTCTCGAACGCATCCGCGTACACCTCACGCCGATTCAGACAGCATCATCGATGCCAGCGGTCTGCGGCAACCTTCTCGCGCCATTTCTCCGATGCGCAAAAGCTTCCTTGGTAATAAATACAAACTCCGAGTCGGAAATTGCGGTTGAAGACCAATGCCCCAGCGAGCCTCTGAATTTGCATCGACCTCCAAGCCCGGAGAGTGGACTCAGACTTGCCCAGGTTGTCCGCCTAGCGTAGACGTTGGTTCGAATCGCGGCCCAAAATGGAAATTTCGAATAGAGTCGGCGTCAATTGGATGATGCGCGGAATCGAGGACGGGGGCGCACGCGCTGCACACCGCACCGGAATTCTTGTCTTAGTCGTGTGCCTTCTGAACCCTGTGGTCGGTATCGCGCACGCCGCATCCGCACCCGTGCCCGTGATGGGCGCGCCGGTAGCTCCATCTGTGCCATCCGGAACGACGATCGACAGTGGCAACCTGAGCAGTTTTGCTTCGCTCGTCCCGTCAGCAATGGCCTTTTTGATCGAGCATGGCTTGACCGTGCATGTAGTGCCAACACGGCGCATTCAGTGGCCGCGAGCATATCAGGCAGCGACGGAGCACTATTCTGCGCAGGTGCGCTTGGATTCCCAGGATGCGATGCAGAACTACGTCGCCGGCCTGCCGTTTCCGCTCATTGACGCGGCAGACTCAAAGGCCATGGTCAAGATCGCGTACAACTGGCATTGGGGTCCTTTCATCCCGCCCCAAGTCACGCTGCTCGCGACGCAGAAGACGAAAGCCTGGACTATTGACCCATCCCATCCGGGGCAGTTGCTCGAAGATGACGCTCATCGCGACGTCCGCAATGAGGGTAGCTGCGAGCAAATCGTCATCGTACGTTACATGCACACTCTACGGGAGTTAACCGATGCGCATCATCGTGATTCTCCGGTCGAGTTCAAGCAACGCGGTGATTACTGCGGACCCGAACCCAATGCCTACATCATGATTCAATATCTCGACCCGGACCGGAGCAGCGATGCCTGGTTTTTCCCGTCTGCCATACGGCGATGGCGGCGGATGAAATGGAGGGGCGGGTACCCGCATCAGTCCTGCACTTACGCATGCGCCCAGTTCTGGTGGGAGTACGTGCCGCCCAAGACGGAGGCTTACACCTTTAAGCTGCTTGGCGAACAACCGCTGCTGGCATGCCTGGACGCAAAGGGGATACGCGCTGGTATCCAGCGGCAGGAGGGTGCGCGGTTTGGCCATGTCGATTGCGAGGTCCGCTCAGCCTATGTTCTCGAAATGACACCCCGCGACGCTCCGGAGAAAATCCTCGCCGCCAAGGTGTTCCTGGACAAGGAGACCTATCTCTTCCTTGGAGCACAGTTCTATCGTGAAGCGACGCCCGACGCGTTGGTTCCTATGTGGAACCGGCAGACTTCAGGCACGGAAGAAACTCAGATGGTTCTGGCCGATGACTTCTACGTCCCGAGCGATCGGCCCCTGTTCTTCCTTTCTCTGAACATGGACGAGGAAACGAATGCGCTCGACTCCGATCCGCCCTCCAATAACCTCTTCAATCCAAAAGCTCAAGGATACGACCCTCACTAGCTCGGTTTAGAAGTGCCGAATTCAACTTAATCAGCAGATTCTACCGACTGAGCTAACCGCCCGCCGCGCGGCCTTACTGACATCGCTCCGATCAATTCGCAGGGGATCGATCCAGATGCGAACCATCATTCCTACCGATGATCGCGGCTTCGTTAGCCGGCGCCGCTGAAATTCGAGGTTCGGTTGGCTTTTCTCGCGCCTCCCTATCTATAATCGCGCGACTCAAATTGGGGGCGAGGTAGATTATCCAGGGAGGAAGAAAATCTGTGGAACTACGCAACGTAACGATGGGCTTCGCAGTCGCGATGCTTTTAGCATTCGCAGCGGCGCCGGCCCACGCTGCAGCGAGTGTGGTGTGCATTGAGAAAACGGCCAACACCGTCGACCGGCACGGCACCGACGGGAGCGAATGCTTCGCCGGATCAGATGGATCAGGCAAGGCGAAGGCAAGCGCAACCGGAGACCACAGCTTTGCTGATTCCGAGCTGCAGACCGGCGGCAAGACCACCGCGACCGCGACGGGTGGCAGCTTTTCGGAGGCGGTAGCGGACACTGGAGGCCATGCAATCAGCAACGCATCGAGCAGCAGTAGTGTGACCGCCTCTTCTGACGAGCATGGCGTGGCGAAAGGCACCGCGACCGGATCGAGCGAGGCCGATGCGTCAGCATTCGGGAAGTGCAATGCCTCGGCAAAGGCCGCTGGAGCAGGCTCGTTGGCCGTCGTGCGATGTGAACACGACGGCACTTTCGCGCGCGCAAAGGCGACTGGAGGGGGGATTGCGAAGGGCTTCGACGATGCGCCGCCAATCTGCACCCCAAACGGCGGTTTCGCGAAAGTTCGCAGCTCCGGCGGCAACTGCGGACCGTAAGAGATTTTCCGGGGCGCCGCGCATCCGGCGCGGTCGCGATCGCGGCGCCTCAAATCCAGTTACTTAGTCGGGTTTATATTGGTGGGCAGGGACAGAATCGAACTGTCGACACAAGGATTTTCAGTCCTTTGCTCTACCGACTGAGCTACCTGCCCACCGCGCTAAACTACTGACATCGCCCGATCGTTCCGAATCGGATGTGCGTTTCGCATCGGGTGCGAATCCGATCTGATTGATCGCACGCGAGCGATCCATCATTCGTACCGATCATCGCCGCACCTTGCAACGGTGCCCGCAACTGCGCGCGTCAACGCATCAGGCTCGCCACCCGCGATTCTACGAAATCGATCACCTTCGCCTCGAGCTTTGTGTTGTCCAGCCGATCGATTTCCTGCACGCCGGTCGGACTCGTCACGTTCACCTCGGTCAGATAGTCGCCAATGATGTCGAGGCCGACGAAATAAAGCCCGTCGCGCTCGAGCCGCGGCTTCAGCATCCGGCAGATTGCGCGATCGCGCGCCGTGATCGGCGCCTGCACGCAGGTGCCGCCGACGTGGATATTGCCGCGATGCTCATCGTCGCGCGGCACCCTGAGCGTGCCTCCCAGCGGCTCGCCGCCCAGCACGATCAGGCGCTTGTCGCCGCCTCGAATCTCCGCGAGGTAGCGCTGCGCCATGATCGGTTGCGTTTCGAAGTGCGTCACCGATTCGAGAATCGCACCGAGATTGCGATCCTTCTCCCCGACCAGGAACACGCCCGCGCCACCGTGCCCGTCGAGCGGCTTGACGATCATCTCGCCGCCTTGCTCATGCAGGAACTTCTTCAGCAGGGGCACTTCGTACGTCACCAGCGTCGGCGGAATCGCGTCGGGAAAATTAAGCGCGTAAAGTTTCTCGTTCGCTTCGCGCAGTCCCGACGGCTTATTCAGTACGAACGTGCGCCGGGTATCGGCCAGGCTCAGCAGCATGGTGGCGTACAGGTACGGCGCATCGGCCGGCGGATCCTTGCGCATGAACACCGCGTCGAAATTTTCGAGCGGATAATCGGCGCCCGCGTCGAGCAAGCGAAAATGCGGATTCGCGCGCATCACTTCGCATCGATACGCATGCGCGAACGCCTGCGGTCCGCGCGCGTACAAATCGCGCAGCCCCAGGAAATAAATCTCATGCCCGCGGCCGAGCGCCTCCAGCATGAAGACGAAGGTGGTGTCCTTATCGACCAGGACTTTCTCCAACGGGTCCATGATGAAAGCGAACTTGTAAGCCACTTTGGCCGATGCCTCCCGTTTGTTTCAGCGCGCCGCGTGACGGCTCGCGACTGCGATACTAAGCGCCGCGATTGCGGCTGTCTCACTGCGCAGCCGGTTCGGCCCGAGTCCCGCCGCGACGAATCCCGCCGCCTCTGCCGACGCCCGTTCCTCGCGATCGAAATCGCCTTCCGGCCCGCACGCTATCAGTATCGCAAGCGGCGCGACGCGTCGAATCACTTCGCCGAGCGGTTCGCCACCTATCTGGCAAATCAATGCGAGCGTGTCTTTTGGTGCGTTGCGAATCAAGTCGGCGAATGCGATCGGCGCGCGCACTTCCATCGAACGCGGCGAGAGACTCTGCTTGGCGGCCGCGATTGCGAGCCGGCGCCATCTGAGCAGCCGCTCACTGCCGGGCGATTTCACCAGGCCACGGGCGCAGACGACAGGCCACAGCTCGGTCGCACCCAGCTCGGCGGCTTTCTCGACTATCAGGTCCATGCGCGGGCCCTTGATGATCGCAGCCGCGAGAATCAGGCGCGGGTCGCTCCGCGCGGCGCTCGACGACGACACTTTGATCAGTGCGCGATCGCGATCGTAACGATCGATCACACCCGCATGCTCGCTACCATCGCGATCGAGCAGCGCGACTCCATCGCCAACACGAAGCCGCATCACGTCACGCATATGATGCAACTCCGCACCCTCAACGATCGCGAATCCTTCTGCGTCTGGCGGCGCTTCAATTCCGAAACGTGGCATCGACGCTTTCATCGCTTGGCCGCCGGCGTCATGACAATCGTCGTCCATCCGCGATGAGTCTTGCGGCTGAGGCATCGGAGCGTCGGGCGGTATTGGCGTAGCACGTCGTCCGCCTCATCCGCGAGAAAGCCGCCGAGAATCAGACGGCCGCTCGGCGCGAGGATTCGCTTAAGATGAGGCGCGAGTTCGATCAGCGTGTGACTCAGGATGTTCGCGGTGATCAGATCGAAACGGCGCCGAATTGAGGTGACGGGTATCGATGTAAAGCGGATCGATTTCTCCACCTTGCTGAGGAGCGCGTTCGTCGCCGCGTTTTCTAGTGCGACCGGATCTATATCGATCGCGACGATATTCCGCGCGCCCATCAGCGCCATCGCGATCGCCAGCACCCCCGAGCCCGTGCCCACATCGAGCACCGCGCGCGGGCGGCGCGCCGCCATCGTGCTCTCGATTGCACGCAGCGCACCCGCCGTAGTCGGATGATGCCCCGTGCCGAAGGCCTGCGCCGGCTCGATCATGATCGTCACGCGCGAGCGCTCGATCGCGCGATGCCACGGAGGTGCGATCAGGAATCGACGCCCGACCCGAAATGGTCCAAAGCGTTTCATCCACATCGTTGACCAGCCCGGGTCCACGATTCGCCGCACCCCCTCGCTCCGCGAGTTCGCCGCGAGCATCCCCGCCGCGGCCAGCATCTTTCGGATGTCCGATAGTGTCGTCGGCGTGATCCGATTGAAGTAGGCTTCCAGCGTGACGGTCCTCGCGACCCGCGCCCGCGGCTTCGCCATGCCCGCGACGCTGCATCCGATCGCGCCCACTGCGACCAGCATCCCGGCCGCTTCATCCGCAAGATGAGCCGGCGTCTGGAACGTCGCCTTCGAGTATGTTGATTTCGCTACTGCCGACATTGTTGATCGCAGTCTCGACTCTGCCATCCGCGCCGCCGCCTTTCGAGCCCCGACGCCCGACATGATCAATTCCGCCCCGCGACGCTGATGCATTCCCCGCTGCTGCTGTTGAGAGTCGAGCGCGACCGGTTTGCGCCTGCTCCCGCCGACCGCGTAAACTCGCGACATTATCGACGGGCGATTTTTTCATGGTGGTGAGGCGGCCTGTGCTTAACATCGCCCATCGCGGGGCGAGCGGCACCTATCCCGAAAATACCTTGAGCGCGTTTCGCGCCGCGATCGACGCCGGCGCCGACATGTGCGAGCTGGACGTTCAACTCACGCGCGATGGCAAAGTGGTGGTGATTCACGACGAGACCGTCGAGCGGACCACCGAAGGGCAGGGCGCGGTTGCGGCGCTCACGCTCGAGGAATTGCGGCGCCTCGATGCGGGCGCGCGATTCCAGCAGGGTGCGCATCGTGGCGAGCACATCCCGACGCTCGACGAAGTCTTCGACCTCACCAGCGGCCGCTGCGGTCTCAATATCGAGCTGAAGGCCGCCGGTCTCGAAGCGCAGGTGGCGCAAATCATGACGGCGCGCGACGCCTTCGCAGACAGCATCGTCTCGAGCTTCGAATGGGATTTTCTGAAAAACATTCAGGAGCTCAATTTCAAAATTCGCATCGGATTGCTGGCCGAAGAGCAGCCGCTCGAGCTGATGACGTCGGCGGTCGCGATGCGTGCGTTCGCGATCAATCCGCGCTGGGACATGGTCAACGCCGATCTCTGCGAGCAAGCTCACGCGCGCGGCCTCAAGGTGTACACCTGGACCGTCGATTCCGACGCGCGGATGCGCGCGCTCATCGAGTGCGGCGTTGACGGCATCATGACCAACTATCCGGAGCGGCTTAAGAAAGTGTTGGGCGGCTGATGGGGCGTTTCGGCGACGACAAAATCGAGGAAGTTCGCACCCGCGCCGACATCGTGGACATTGTCGGCGCGCACGTGCGCCTCCGTCGCGCGGGCCGCAACTTTGTCGGCCTCTGCCCGTTCCACAATGAAAAGACGCCGTCGTTTTCGGTCAACGCCGAGCGCGGATTCTTTCACTGCTTCGGATGTGGCGCCGGCGGCAGCGTTTTCAATTTCATCATGCGCGTCGAGGGTCTCAACTTTCCCGAAGCTGTGCGATCGCTCGCGAAAAAGTACGGCGTGACGCTGCCCGAGCGCGACGAATCCGGCCCGGCCTCCGGCGAGCGCGAGACGATGCGCCAGGCGAATCAGGTCGCCGCCGACTTTTACGCGCACGTGCTGTGGAATACCACGCACGGCGCGCTCGCGCGCGATTATCTGAAAGCACGCGCGATCACTCCCGAAACTGCGCGCGCATTCATGATCGGTTTTGCGCCGAGCCGCCCCGCGGAACTGACCAAGGCGCTCGAACGCCGCAGTCTTCGCGACGCCGGCCTGAAGACCGGCCTCCTCAAGCAGGATTCGTCCGGCGTGTACGACATGTTTCGCGCGCGTGTGATGTTTCCGATTCGCGACGCGCAGGGGCAAACCATCGCCTTCGGCGGACGCGTGCTCGACGCGCGCCTGCCCAAGTACATCAACTCGCCCGAGTCGCCGCTCTACTCGAAGACGCGCACGCTCTACGGAATTTTCGAAGCGCGCCAAGCCATCTCGTCGAGCACACTAATATCGACGTCCGGCGGTAAAGACCGCGCGATTCTGGTCGAAGGATACTTCGACGTGATCGCGCTTTGGCAGGCGGGTTTCAAGGAAGCCGTTGCGGGCTGCGGCACCGCGCTTACGGTCGAGCAACTCCGCGTACTGAGCCGCTACACCAAAAACGTGATCGCATGTTTCGACGGCGATACCGCTGGGCGCAAAGCCTCGATGCGCGCGCTTGAGATCTTTCTGCAAGCCGGATTGCTGGGTCGCGGCATTTTCATTCCGCCCGGCTTCGATCCCGATACCTTCGTGCGCGAGCGCGGCGCGCCCGCGTTTGCCGAACTCGCCGACAATGCGGAATTTCTGGTCGATTACTTTCTTAGCGAGCAAGCGGGTGAGGCGCGCGGCTCGATCGATGCGCGTGCGCGTGCGGCAGCGCGAATCGCCGAGATGCTCAAGTTGGTCCACGATCCATTTCAATTCGATCTGCTGGCACGGAAAGCGGCGGACCTGGTCGGCATCGGCGAAGAAGTATTGCGCAAGCAGGCGCGTGAGCCGTCGTCGCGCGCGGGATCATCGCGGCCCACTCGCCTGCCCAATCAGCCGCTCGCGACGGGCACCGGTGATGCCGGCGCGAAGGCCGAGATTGGTCTCGTCGCGCTGGCGTTGCTGCGCCCTGAACTGCGCGAGGAAATTGCCGCGTCCAACGTGCAGGCGGTTTTCGAGAACACGCGGCTCAGCGTTGTGCTCGCCGATTTGTGCCAAACCGATGAAACGTATACCGCGCTCGAACAATGGATCGCCGATCGACTGACGCCTGACGATCAGAGCAGGTTGAGCGCGCTCGCCGTCGGTCCGATGACCGACGACCTCGACGACGACCCCAACGATTTGCCCAAGGCGCGCGCGTTGTCGAAAGATTACATCGCGGCGATCGAACGTCGTCGCAACTCGCGCGATGTCGAATCGCTCCGCCAGAGTGCGGTCGAGAAGGGCCAACATCAATCGGATCCGGACGAAGCAGCCGCGGCCGCGCAGGCCGTAATCACGCTCCGACGCCAGCGCCGTGGCGCAAGATCTCAATGAACGCACCCAACTTGAACGGATGTTCAGAATTGAAGCTCTTAATTCCAACAGCCGAAATTGCTACCATCGACAAAGCCTGATGCACTTCGAAGGGCCCATAGCTCAGCCAGGTTTAGAGCTGCCGGCTCATAACCGGCTGGTCCCAGGTTCAAATCCTGGTGGGCCCATCTTAATTCCGAACCACCGCAATCATGAAAATAAAAATATTGAACGCGATGCGCACAAACACTGGAGGTCGAATTGCGTGAAGAGATAAACCGGCTGATGGAGCTGCAGACCATCGACCGGCAACTTATGGAGCTGGAGCTATCGCTGTCGTCGATTGCGGGGCGGGTTGACCTGCTTCGCGAACAGACCCAGACCAACCAGAAAGAACTCGACCGCCTGACCGAACAAGACGCCGAGATCGTCGCCACCAGAAAAAAAGCCGAGCGCGAGCTGGCCGAGGGCGAGGTCAGAATCCGCAACAAGCGGATGCGATTGACTCTGATTCGCAACGAAAAAGAATTACAAGCGCTGTCCCATGAAATCGAAACGCTGAAGGACACCAATCTGCGCGTCGAATCCGAGCTGATGGCCACCCTCGAAGGCGCCGACGAGCGCACCGCAAGAGTCAAGGAACTCACCGAAGCGATTACCAAGGGACGCGCCGAGCTAGCCGAGGCCGAGAAGGAAATCGCGGCCGAAGTCGACGCGCTCAAGGCATCGATCCGCGAGCGCCGTCGATCGCGCGAGCAAGTCGCAGGCAATGTCGAGGCGAATCTGCTCTCGCGCTATCAGATGATCTTCAGCCGTCGCGCCGGCGTTGCAGTCGCGTTGGCCAAGGGCGGTACCTGCCAGGGATGCCGCATGCGGCTGCCGCCTCAGCTATACAACGAGATCCAGAAGCATCTTGCGATTCACTTTTGCCCGAACTGCCAGCGCGTCCTGTATTACGAGGGCTGATTCCTTTCTCTCTTCGCATGTCGGGTAAGCGCACATCTCCGTGCTACACTCCACTCGCCGGAGTGAGTCGGGCGATCGCTTCCTTAATTGGAAGAGGAAAGTCCGGGCTCCATAGGGCAGGGTGGCCGTTAACGGCGGCGCGGAGCGATCCGCGGAAAGTGGCACAGAAAATACACCGCCCGCGAGGGTAAGGGTGAAATGGTGGGGTAAGAGCCCACCGGCGCGCGAGTGATCGTGCGCGCACGCCAAACCCCACCCGGAGCAAGACCAAATAGGAGGGTGAGCGGCCCGCTCTTAAGCCCTCGGGTATGGTCGCACGAGCGCGCGAGCAATCGCGCGCCTAGAGGAATGATCGCCACCCGCAAGGGTACAGAACCCGGCTTACAGACTCACTCCGGTTCCTTTTCAGTGGCTGTTCGCGGTTCGAGATCGCGCGGCATCCTTCGGCGAGGTCGCAATTAGAGTTGTATTCGCCGCAACCTCAATTACGCGACGCGCGACTCTCCCGATGCCCGCGTGATCGCCCGCGCAACTTCGCCGCCGCATTTTCGAGCGGTTTCAGAATCGCCGTGCTCGACGTCATGAATCCCGCGATTCGCGATAGCGCCGCCAAATCGCCCACGCCCGCCTCGATTTCCGGCGCGATCGCCAATTTCACATCGGCCGGCAGCTCGCGCGCGAAGCTCGCCACCCGCTCGATCTCGTCGAGCGTGCGACGCCGATAATTTTCGAAATAATCGACCAGATGCGCAACGCCATCGCGCTTCACGACTCCATCGCCAAGCCCCGCCCGCAATTCCGCAATCTCCGCCAGATGCCCCAGCGGATCTGTGCTCGAATTCGCGACCGCCGTCCACGTCCGTTCATCGAGGAAGCGATTGATCACAATCGCCGACAGCTTGAGCTTCTCGCTCTCCATTTCCGCGATCAGTTCGCGCGCCTGCCGCAAGCGATCCGCTTCCGCGGTCGTCACCAGCACGAATCGCACGACCGGCGAATGCAGCAGCGCTTCGGTCTTCTGCAATCGATCGACTATTCCATCCATGCCCTCGGCGATCGCCGCGAAAAAATCCGAAATCGTCGAGAGCACATTGCTGCCGGCAAAGCGCTCGAGTTCGCGCACCACGAAGCGCGCCGCTTCGCTCGCGAGCTTCATCGCGATTCGTCCCGCCGAGAGCGACGGCGTGAACAGCCAGCGCGCCGTGCGCGAATCGAGCAGGCGGATCATCCGCGCCGGCGCTTGCAGGAACTCGAACGCGTGCGAGGCCGGTGGAGTATCGACAATCTCCAGATCGAAGCTCGCCGTCTGATGCAAATCGTAGAGTTGCTGCAGCGCCGCGAACGCCTCCGATCCCGCAAACTCCGCCGTGAGACTCTTGTAGAATGGATTTTCGAGAATCTTGCCGCGCCTCACCGGGTCGGCCACGAAGCGCTCGACGATCGCGTCCCACGCGCCCTTCACGTCCAGCATCATCGCCGACAGCTTGAGCGTATTGCTGAGGCCCGCGGCGCGCAGTTGCTTCTCGCCGATTCGGGTTGGATGCCCGCCGAGACGCGCGAGCCCGAGCGCATCGCGCAGCCGCCGCGACGGATCGACCGTTATCAGCGCGGTGTTCAGATGCGCCGATGCGCCCGCCACGCCCAGCGCCGCCGCCACCGTCGTCTTACCGACGCCACCGGTGCCGAGCAATATCGGGATCGATCCCTTGCTGAGCAGATCTTTCAAACGCGGCTCCGAACCCTCGTCAAGATAGCAGGCAGTGCGCGCCGATGTCGCCTGCCAACGGTTGTCACCGGCCGTTGATACAAGTTGAGCATCGATTAGACGACCCTTCGCCGAGAGCATAGAATCTCGAGCGGAAGGGTCGTGGAGGTGGTCGATGATGTTGGAAGCGCTGATGGCTGTGGTGGTCTTGCTCGCCGTCCTCGCGGTCGCGGGAATCGCGATGGTATTAATTCGGCTGCGCTCGCAGTCGCCCAATGACGCGCTCGCACTCGTCACGGAACGCCTGAATTCGGTCGCCTCGATCCTCGACGAAAAGCTCACTCAGGCGCGCACCGATCTGGCCGGCCGCCTCGAGCAGGTCAAAGGCGATCTGCGTCAGCAAACCGCCGATCGCCTCGGCGCCGGCTTCCGCGAGGTCAAGGATGAAGTCGAGCGGCAGCTTTCGAATGGCCGCCAGGAGCAGGGCCTCACGCTGAAGGGCCAACTCGATTCCTTGACGCTGCAGATTCGCGAGAGCCTGACCGGCATCAGGACTGAGATCGATCAGAAGCTGATCGCGATCACCGACCGCGTGCAGGAAAAGCTCGATCAGAATATCAAGGACGGTTTTGCGCAGTTCGAAAAAGTTCAGCAGCATCTGAGTTCCGCCCAGGAGCAGCTAAAGAACCTCGGCGTGATCGGCGCCTCGATCAACGACCTCAACAATCTGCTCAAGATGCCCCATCTGCGCGGGCGCTTCGGCGAGCAAAGTCTCGAGCGCCTGCTCGCGGATTTCCTGCCGCGCCATATGTACGATCTGCAAGCGCCGCCCGATGGCACCAGTCTTAACCGCGCCGACGCCGTTATCATTTTTCCCGATCGCAGGCTGCCGATCGACGCGAAATTTCCGCGCGAACAGGTGCTCGCGCTATTCGAGACCAACGATCCGAATGCGCTCGACGAGGCCCGCGTTCAGTTTCAGCGCGTGATGAAGGAACAGGCCCGGCGCATCGCAGCCTACATCCATCCCGAAAACGGCACCACCGATATTGCCCTGATGTATCTGCCGAGCGAGACGCTCTACATGGAAGCGGTGCTGAACGGCGAGCTCAGCGAATGGCTCAACAAGCTGCGCGTCTATCCCGTCTCGCCCAACACGCTGATCGTGACGCTGCAGTCGATTCAGATGGTTTTCAAAATGTACGAGTACGCCAAGGGCCACGAGCGCGCGACTGAGGAACTCAAGAAAGCGCAGAACGCGTTCGGCCATTTCGAGAATCGCTTCGACGATCTCGGCAAATCATTGGTGAAGGCGCAGAACGCCTTTGAAGTCGCCAAGGGGCATTTGAATCGCTATCGCAATCGCGTGACGGGTCTGACCGGCGAGCCGATTCCCGAGCTCGATTTCCCGGTCCCGCCGACCAACGTCCGCGAAATCGCCTAGCAGATTTTTGCGCGCTGATGCCGAGCCCTACTCGGTTTCCTGATCTGACGGAGGCGGCGGCTTCAGCTGACTCCGTTCGTTGCCCGCGACGATCCATCGCTCGACTTCTGCGCGCTCGTGTTTCAGAAACGTCGCGATCGCTTTCCGCAGCCCCGGATGCACGATGTAATGCGTGCTTCGCGTCAGCGCCGGATCGAACCCGCGCAGCCACTTGTATTCGCCGCCCGCGCCCGGCTCGTAGCGATGTATCCCGTTCAGGATCGCGTGCTCGATTCCCGCGTAATAGCACACGTTGAAGTGCAGGAATCTCACGTCGCGGAAACATCCCCAGTAGCGCCCGTACATCACCTGCGCCTTGGCGAGATTCACCGCGCCCGCGATCAGTTCGCGCCCATCGTAGGCGCCGATGAACACCATGTTGCGTTTGAACTGCTCGCGAATGATCTCGAAAAATTCCTCCGAGAGATATTGCCGCCCCCAGTACAGTTTCTCGATCGTCGAGCAGTAGATCTGATACATCTGCGCGAACGTCCGATCGGGGATTTCCTCGCCGGCGAGCACCCGGATCTCGACGCCCTGCTCAATCATCGCATTGCGTTCGTGACGCACCGCGGTCCGGCGTTTGTGCTTCAGCCGGTTCAGATAATCGTCGAAGGTCGCGAAATCCCGGTTATGCCAGTGATACTGGTAGCCGACCCGTTCCATAAATCCGATCGGTTCCAGCGCCGCCGATTCGTCCGCTTCGCAAAAGTTGATATGCACCGACGAGAGCTTGTTGTCCTCGCAGATCGACGCAAGCGCGAGCCCCAGCAACTTCAGCAGTCCCGCCCGATCGCTCCCCGGCGCGGTCAAAAATCGCCGCCCGCTATGCGGTGTGAACGGCACGCCCACCATCAGTTTCGGAAAGTACTTGATTCCCGATCGGTCCGCCGCGTCGGCCCATCCGTGATCGAACACGAACTCGCCCATGCTGTGCGTCTTCAAATAGAGCGGGCAGGCCGCGACGATTCGCTTCTTCGGACCCTCGCGAACCACCAGATGATACGGCGCCCAGCCGGTCTTGCGCGTCGCCGAACCCGACTGCTCCATCGCATACAGCCAGTC
The DNA here is from genome assembly GCA_003135855.1 of Deltaproteobacteria bacterium. Taxonomy (GTDB): domain Bacteria; phylum Desulfobacterota; class Binatia; order Binatales; family Binataceae; genus Binatus. Next base: position 5,772 of record PNBD01000100.1, on the reverse strand, counting down.
CCACTCGACGAACGGTGAATCGTCGGGCGCGAGCAGGCCGTCCCACACCTCGCGCGGAATTTTTTCGATACCCTCGACGATGCCGGCTTCGACGCGCGGCGCGGAATCATTCATTCTTTTTTTTCGTCCTGCGGTTTGGTCGCGACTCTCGCATCATTCACGCGCATCATACACAAAAGTTCAGACTAACAATCTCCAACCGCTGTAGAAACGCGCTCTCGCGCCGCGCCACAAACTTTTCCTGAAATGCTCACCTCACGCGCGCGGATTTGCTATCCTGTTTCCAGGAGGAGAGTGCTTTCCAGGGTGTGATGATCGATTATCTAATCAACAGTATCGTCACTGCGCGCATCTCCGATGGCGATGACGACGATGCCGGTTCCGGCGATAACGATGCTGGTTCGGGCAACGGCGATGTTGTCACCCAACGCAAGACCCGCACCAAGGCCAAAACCGCCAAGCCTCCCCTATTCAAGGTCATTCTGCTCAACGACGATTACACCCCGATGGAATTCGTCGTCGAAGTTTTGAAAGCCGTATTTCACAAGCCACACGCCGAAGCCACGCGCATCATGCTGCACGTGCATCAGAACGGGATGGGCGTCGCCGGCGTGTATCCGTTCGAAGTCGCCGAAACCAGGCTGCACACGGTGGAGGAGCTTGCCCGCGAGGCTCAGTATCCGCTCAAGTGCGTGATGGAAAAGGAGTAAAGGCCAGCCGGCCGATCTTAGATGCCTCCATCGAATAACAACAACATCATGATCAGCCGCGAATTGCAGGTCACCTTGCAACTCGCGATGACCGAGGCCGTCAACCGTCGTCACGAGTTCGTCTGCCTCGAGCATCTGCTGTTCGCGATGCTCCACGACGTGACCACCACCACGATTCTGAAAAATTGCGGCGCCGATCTCGACGCGCTCCGCCGCAAGCTCAGTCATTATCTCGACGATCAGGTCGAGCGGATGCCCAAGGGCGAGGAAATCGCGCCCCGCTATGCGATCGGCGTCCAGCGCGCTCTCCAGCGCGCCGCGCTCCACGTGCAGTCGGCGGGCCGCCAGGAAATCACCGGCGGCAACGTGCTGGTTGCGATGTTCCACGAGACCGAGTCGCCCGCGATCTTCTTTTTGCAGGAACAAGGCATCACGCGTTTCGACGTGATCAATTACATCTCGCACGGAGTCTCCAAGCTCGCCGCCGAAACACCTGAAGACAAGGACGAGGATTCGAGCGAACGCGACGAGCACGAAAGTGGCCACGATCACGAAGACGGCGACGACGATGGCGAGCGCAAGGTCTCGCCGTCCAAGGCGCTCAACACCTACGCGATCAATCTCGCCAAGCGCGCCGCCGAAGGAAAAATCGATCCGCTGGTCGGCCGCAAAAAAGAACTCGAACGCGCCGAGCACGTGCTGCTGCGCCGCCGCAAGAACAATCCCATCTTTGTCGGCGAGGCCGGCGTCGGCAAGACCGCGCTCGCCGAAGGCCTGGCCCTCGCGATTCACAACAATGACGTGCCCGACGCGTTGAAGGGCGTCGAGATCTACGCGCTCGACATGGGCGCGCTACTGGCTGGCACCCGCTTCCGTGGCGATTTCGAGCAACGCCTGAAGGCTGTCATCAAGGCGGTGGTCGGCAACTCGAAGCGGATTCTCTTCATCGACGAGATTCACACTATCGTCGGCGCCGGCGCTGCCTCGGGCGGCACCATGGACGCCTCCAACCTGCTGAAGCCGGCGCTCGCCTCGGGCGATCTCCGATGCATCGGTTCGACGACCTATCAGGAGTACAAGCGCTCGTTCGACAAGGACAAGGCACTCGCGCGCCGCTTCCAGCGCATCGACGTGGTCGAGCCAACCCAGGATGAGGCCGTGCAGATTCTGAACGGCATCAAGTCGTACTACGAGAAGCATCACAACGTCCGCTACACCAGTTCATCGCTCAAGGCCGCGGTCGAACTTTCCGCGCGCTACGTCAACGATCGCTTTCTGCCCGACAAGGCAATCGACGTGATGGACGAGGCCGGCGTCGCCGGACATCTCCGCAGCGCGGGCACCACTGAGCCGGTGACCGTCGGCACCCGCGACATGGAACGCACCGTCGCGCGGATGGCGAAAATTCCGGAGCGCACCGTCTCGGCCACCGATCGCGGACGGCTGCAGCAGCTCGATGAAGACATGAAGCTCGCCGTCTTCGGCCAGGATGAGGCGATCAATTCCGTCGCTCGCGCGATCAAGCTTGCGCGTTCGGGCCTGTCGCATCCCGACAAGCCGGTCGGCGCCTTCCTGTTCGCCGGTCCAACCGGCGTGGGCAAGACCGAAGTCGCGCGCCAACTCGCCAAAGTGATGGGCGTGGAGTTTCTGCGCTTCGACATGAGCGAGTACATGGAGCGTCACACGGTGTCGCGCCTGATTGGCGCGCCGCCGGGCTACGTCGGCTTCGATCAGGGCGGCCTGCTCACCGACGCCATCAACAAGACGCCGCATTGCGTACTGCTGCTCGACGAAATCGAAAAGGCGCATCCGGACCTGTTCAACATCCTGCTGCAGGTGATGGATCACGCGACCCTCACCGACAACAACGGGCGCAAGGCGGATTTTCGCAACGTGATTCTCGTGATGACCACCAATGCCGGCGCGCAGGAGTTGTCGCGCGCGATGATCGGTTTCCACGGCGGCGTAGGGCAAGGTAATCCCAAGGGCGTGCTCGAGCGGATGTTTGCGCCCGAGTTCCGCAACCGCCTGTCAGCGACGATCGAATTCGCGCCGCTCAGCCCGCCCGTCATGGAGCGCGTCGTCGACAAGTTCCTCGCCGAATTGCAGGAGCGCCTCGACAAGCAGAAGGTCACGCTGAGCGTCACCGCCGCCGCGAAGAAATGGCTCGCCGAGCATGGTCACGATCCTCGTTTCGGCGCGCGTCCGCTCGGCCGCTTGATCGAGAACGAAATTTCGCGCGTGCTCGCCGATGAAGTTCTGTTCGGCAAGCTGACCAAGGGTGGCAAGGCCAACGTCGATCTCGACGGCGACAAATTGAGCTTTGCCTACGAGCCCAATCCGTCGCGCCAGCCCGCCCCCGTCACCTAGGAGGGAAACCGCAGATTCCGCGGATTCCACCGATTGAGATCTACGAATGCTAAAAAAGGGCGACTCTGCGAGCCGCCCCTTTTTATTTAATCGGCGGAATCTGCGGAATCTGCGGTTAGCTCTCTCTCCTACACCGCCTTCTGCAGCACCGTCGGATGCACCCATTCGGCGCCACCCGTCGCCGGATGATCGATATTGTAGTGCAGCCCGCGCGACTCATGCCGGCTCATCGCCGATCGCACGATCAGCTCCGCCACCTTCGCAAGGTTCCGCAACTCGATCGTGTCCGCATCCAGCAGATGGTCCCAGTAGTAGCTGTGAATTTCCTCCTTCACCAGCTCGATTCTTCGAAGCGCCCGCTCAAGCCGCCGATCGCTGCGCACGATTCCAACGTAGTTCCACATCAGCCGCCGAATCTCGTCCCAACTCTGCGTGATCATTACGCGCTCTTCGCTCCGAATCGCGCGCCCGGGATCCCACTCCGGAAATTCCGGCGGCGCGCCACCGCCCGATGCGACCAGCTCGCGCGCCGACGCGAACCCGCGACGCCCCATCACTGCCGCCTCCAGCAGCGAGTTCGACGCCAGCCGATTCGCGCCGTGCAGTCCGGTCATCGCGACTTCGCCGGCCGCGTAGAGCCGCGGAATCGAGGTGCGCCCGTCGAGATCGGTCTCGACCCCGCCGCACATATAATGCGCCGCCGGTACTACCGGAATCGGCCCCTTGGTCAGGTCGTAGCCAAAGCTCAAGCATCGCTTGAAGATATTCGGAAACCGTCGCTTGATAAAATCCGCCTCGCGATGACTCAAATCCAGAAGCACGAAATCCAGTCCGTGCCGCTTCATCTCCGCGTCGATCGCCCGCGCCACCACGTCGCGCGGCGCCAGCTCGGCATCGGGATGATACCGCTTCATGAACGCGCTCCCGTCCGGCAGTTTCAGGATCGCGCCTTCACCGCGCAGCGCCTCCGAAATCAGGAACGACTTGGCCGCGGGTTGGAACAGGCAGGTCGGATGAAATTGATAGAACTCCAGGTTCGCGACCGCCGCGCCCGACCGGTATGCCATCGCGACGCCGTCGCCCGACGCGATATCAGGGTTGGTCGTGTACAGATAGACCTTGCCCGCACCGCCGGTCGCGAGCATCGTCGCCCGCGCGATCACTTTGCGAATCTCATGCGTCGTGCGATCTAGCGCGTACACGCCCCAGCACGCTCCCGGCCGTCCCGCGGTCGGCGTCTCGACCAGCAGATTGATCGCGACGTGATTCTCCAGCGTGCGGATATTCGGCATGCGCGCCGCCGCCTCGGTCAGCGCGCGCATGATCTCGCGCCCGGTCAGGTCCTGCGCATGCAGCACCCGGCGATGACTATGCCCGCCTTCCTGCCCGAGATCGTATTCGACTTCGGTGTCGTCGAGCGCGCTGGTCTCGACCTTGCTGAAGCGCGTGCCGAGCCGAATCAGCTCGCGAATCGTCTCCGGCCCTTCGCGCACGATCGTCTCGACCGCCGCGCGATCGCAGAGCCCCGCGCCCGCGCGCAGCGTGTCCTCGACGTGCGACTCGAACGAATCATCGACGCTCCACACGCTCGCGATCCCGCCCTGCGCGTAGGCGGTGTTGGCTTCCGCGCTGCCCGCCTTGGTCAGCACCGTGACGGTGCCGAATTCCGCCGCCTTGATTGCGAACGTCAGGCCTGCGATTCCGCCGCCGATCACGATGAAGTCGCTGAACAATTGCGGATTGTGTTTCACCATCAAACGAGACTTGATCGCCTGCCTATGCCACGATCCCTCAAATTGGTTGCGTCAAAATGACGCTACTCGCGTTGAAGGTTGCCAGTCAACCGCCCCCTGTCTTCCCTCCGCTCATATTCTCATCCTGAGCCAACGCGAAGAGTTCTGGACCTGAACCGAACGCATAATGTCGGCATCTTTTCTAAACTTATTTTTTTGGAAAGCGCGTAGCGCGCATCTTTTACAACGGGAAGCCCGAAACCTGCGNNGCGTGAGGTTTCGGAAATTTTCTCCCGAATGCCTTTCCGTCCTATCCTCCTATCTCCCCCTCATTTGCCACCGATCCCTGATTGCCTTATCCTCAAACTGCGCACCGTATGCATTCAGTCCGCCATCTCGCGCCGCGAGCGAGCAACCAGTGATGTTTTCAACGCCTAACCTGGTCACCTTATTCCGGATGGCGATGGCGCCTATCCTCATCTGGCTCCTGATGGACACCGGGCCGGCCGCATCGGCCATTGCCGCCGGCGTTTTCTTCATCGCCTGCGTCAGCGATTACTTCGACGGCTATCTCGCCCGCAGCTATGATTCCGTCACCACGCTCGGCAAATTTCTCGATCCGATGGCTGACAAGCTGATCGTCATCACCGCGCTAATCATGCTGGTCGGGATGGCGCGTACGCCGCACGTCCCGTCATGGATGGTCGTAGTCCTGGTCTCGCGCGAAATCCTGGTGACCGGACTCCGCGCCGTCGCCGCGGCGGAAGGCCTCATTGTCGGCGCCGAGGAACTCGGCAAATACAAGATGGCGTTGCAGTCGATCGCGATTCACGGCCTGCTGCTGCACTACACATATTTTCACATCGATTTTTTCGCGGCCGGGATGTTCATCTTGTGGATCTCGATGCTGGTGAGCGTGTGGTCATGCATCGACTACTACGTGCGCGTAGTCGCGGCGC
>PNBD01000009.1 GCA_003135855.1 Deltaproteobacteria bacterium | reverse complement strand
GTCGGCTCCGAAGGCACGCTCGCCGTGATCCTGCGCGCCACGGTGCGAACCGTCCCCCGCCCGCAGAAAGTCGCGCTCGCGGTGCTCGGCTTCGGCGATGTATTCATCGCCGCCGATCAGATCCCATGGATTTTGGAGCATCGGCCAGAGGCAGTCGAAGGCTTCGATCATAACCTGCCGGAATTCGCGCGCACCAAGTCGATGCCCGGCGTGCGATTCCTGCCCGACGGTCGCGCTTTCCTGCTCGTCGAATTGGGCGCTGCGACCGCCGATGAAGCGCGCAGTCGCGCCGAACGCGTGATCGACCAGGCGCGACGCGTCGGCCAATGCATTGGAACCGCGTACCTCGCGGATTCACGCGAACAATCCCTCGTCTGGCAAATCCGCGAATCCGGACTCGGCTCGAGCGCCTTTATTCCAGGACGTCCACGCACTTGGCCAGGTGCCGAGGACTCCGCCGTGCCGCCCGCGAACCTCGGCGCATTTCTGCGCGGCTTCGATCGAATTCTCAACTACCACGGCCTTCGCGTCGCGACTTACTACGGCCATTTCGGCGAAGGATGCGTTCACGCGCGCGTCAATTTCGATTTGGCCAGCCAGCCGGGTATCGCGACCTTCCGCCGCACGGTGACCGAACTTGGCGCTCTCGTTGCCGAACTTGGCGGCTCGATTTCCGGCGAGCATGGCGACGGCATTGCTCGTTCGGAATTGTTGCCGATGATTTTTCGGCCCGAGCTAATCGACGCATTCCGCGACTTCAAAAAAATCTTCGATCCCGGCTCGATGATGAACCCCGGCATCATCGTCGATGCCCACCCGCTCGATTCACATCTTAAGCTCGGCGCAAACTATCGTCCCGATCCCGTCCCGACGCACTTCGATTTCAGCGCGGAAGGCGGGCTCGCCGGCGCCACTCTGAAATGCGTGGGCATCGGCAAATGCCGCAAGACCGACGCAGGCACGATGTGTCCGTCCTACATGGCGACGCGCGAGGAAAAGCATTCGACGCGCGGCCGCGCACGCATCCTGTTCGAAGCGATGACCACCGATTTGCTCGCCGGCGGCTTCGACCATCCCGACGTCAAGGAAGCGCTCGACCTTTGCCTGTCCTGCAAGGCGTGCAAGAGCGAATGCCCGNNNCGGCGGGCGCTCGGGATTCATCCCGCACGCGAGCTGCCTCGCTTCGCTCCGCAAACGTTCCGCGCATGGTTCGAGCGCCGGCCAATCTCCACCGTGCTGGAGCGTCAGGTCGTGCTGTTCCCCGACACGTTCAACAATTTCTTCGAGCCCAAAGTCGCGATCGCCGCAGTCGAAGTGCTCGAGCGCGCGGGCTTCCGCGTGACGCTCCCGCCGCGCGACATTTGCTGCGGCCGGCCACTCTATGACCAGGGGATGCTCGATCGCGCAAAGTGGCGTCTCCTCGACACGATGAACGTGCTCGGCCCGTTTGCGGCCGCCGGTATCGCGATCGTCGGCCTCGAACCGAGCTGTATTCTCACTTTCCGCGACGAATTGCCGATGCTGTTCCCGAACGACACGACCGCGCGCAATCTCGCGTCCCAATCGCTGATGCTCGACGAATTCCTCGCGCGTGAGGCGCCCGATTTTGTCGCCGGCCAACTTCATGGCCGCGCGATCGTGCAGGGCCACTGTCATCAGAAGGCGCTTGCCGCGGCTGGCAACGAAAACGGGATTCTTCGCCGGATCGCGGGTCTCGAAGTCGAAGTGCTCGACGCGGGATGCTGCGGGATGGCCGGCGCTTTCGGCTATGCGCGCGATCATTTCGATTTGTCGAGCACGCTCGCTTCACGCGTGCTGATTCCGGCGATCGAGAAGTCGCCGCCCGACACGTTCATCGTCGCCGACGGATTCTCATGCCGCGCGCAGATCCGTCATTTCGCACCGACGCGCCGTCCGCTGCACTTCGCGCAAGTCCTCGAACTCGCAACTCGCGATTCGGCCCGCGCGGCGCACGCGTGATCGAGCGGTAGGCGATCGCATTCGCGCTGCGCTAAATTCATCCGTCTGAGGAGTTACCAACCATGCGTCTTGGAATCACAATCCCGTCCGAACCTTTTCACGGCAAATATTTCGCCGACCTGGTCCGCACCGCCGATCGATGCGGCTACACCGACGGCTGGTCGTACGAATCGTTTTCGAGTGACGCGTTCGCGCCGATTGCCGCCGCCTCGATGCTCACTGAGCGGATGCGTTTCGGCTGCGCGATCATCCCGGTCTTCACCCGGCCGGCGCCGCTGATCGCGATGTCCGCGGTCACCACCAACAATCTCTCCGGCGGCCGCTTCACCCTGGGCCTCGGCATCTCGACGCCAAATATCGTGGAGAATTGGATGGGCGTGCCGTTTCGCAAACCGGTCACCCAGATGCGCGAGACCGTCGAGGCGCTGCGCGGAATATTCCGCGGCGAGAAAGTCACGATGGCCGGCAAGATGGTCAAGATCAACGGCTTCCGTCTCGACACGCCGATCGATCATCCGCAGCAGATCTACATCGGCGCGCAGGGTGCGAAAATGCTGCGCATCGCCGGTGAGCTCGGCGACGGCGTGATCATTAATTTCATCACGCCCGAGACTGTCGCGCCGATGCTCGAGCACACTCGCGACGGGATGCGCGCGGCCGGCAAGGATCCCGCCAAGCTCGACGTCGTGTGCAGAATCCTGGTGGCCGCCGACGAGGACCCGGAAGTTGCGCGCACGCTCTTCCGTCGCGCGCTCACGGCATACGTCACCGTCCCCCAGTACAACCAGTTCTTCCGCGAGATCGGTTACGACAAGGAAGCGGCGATCGCGATGAACGCGTGGAATGCCGGCGATCGCAAGAAGGCGCTCGAATCGATCCCCAATGACATGGTCGAGAAAATCTTTGTCTTCGGCACCGCTGAGCAATGCCGTCGCCGGCTCGACGATTACGCTCGCGCCGGAATCACGACCACAGCTCTGCAATTCTCCTCGTTCGCGCCGACGCCCGATGAGCGCCGTGCGCGAGTGCTGCGCGCGATCGAGCGTCTGTCGCAGGTTTGGTGAGCGCAAAATGACGCGCCCCGCCGGGAGGGGACGGGGCGCATCGGTCGTCAGAGACCAGGATCTATCGCGGAGTTAGTGAACGAACTGCTGAAGCAGCGGCGCAAGCATCGAGGAGGCGCCGTTGCCATAAGGCTGGTTGTAACCGTAACCTTGGTTGTAGCCGCCGTTGTTGTAGTTATTGTAGCCGCTATTGTAGCCGCCGTTGTTTTGATACGCCGATCCGCCGAGCAATCCATTGAACAGTCCGCTGCCGGAGGGTGACGCACCTACACAGCCGCTGTTTAACGCCCACTGATTCTGTCGGAGCAAATCAGCAGCAGCGGCGGGATGGCCCTTCATCCGGTCCCGGTTATACACCCTCATGATTCGCTGCGCGCGCGCGCAATTCCCGCCGGCATATCCATAACCTTGCGTCCCGTAGTAAGGAGTCACTGCAGAGTAACTAGGGGCTGCATAGTAACCGCGATCGCCATCGTTATCGTAACCTCGATCGCCGTCGTGATCGTAATCGCGCTCATGGTTCCAACCGTAGTGATGCCCGACCGGCACGAAAGTCCCGACCGCGACTGGCGGTCCCATGTATCGCGTTGAGGGTGGTACGACTTGTCCCCCGACGACTGGAGGTCCCATGTAGCGCGTCGTCACAGGTGCCGGCACCGGCCGAACTCTAGTGGCAACTCCGCCGCCGAAGCCGGATGCGCGCGGCGCAGGCGCCGAAACAATCATGCGACCGCTCCCGCGCGATTCAAGCGCGGCGCGGCCGTTGAAATCGCGACCGTGATCACCAGCCAGCGCGGTGATCGGCATCGCCATCATCGCGATTCCCACCAGGGCTGTCATCAAACGTTGCTTCGATTTCATTTTCGTACACCTCTGCAATCATTGAGAGCATTAACGATGCCACTATGCGGCCTGCCAAACTCCCTGCATCAGCAACCTCTTCACAAAGCCGAATACGCTACTTATCCAATTCGGATACACCATTGCAGATCCACGCGACGCAAAACGTCAACGGAGAGAAGGGCTTAACGTATGTTCAGGATTTGGACGGCGAGCAGAAACGTAAACGAACGTTTAGAAAACAACTAGACAAACGTGCGGCGCGCGAGATAGTACATCACCGCGCCGACGATCGCGTACGCCGCGATCCCCTCGAGCAGCGTGACGCCGCTCGTCACCAGCAGCAATCCCAGCAGCAGCGCAGTACCGATTATCGCGACTACCTGCTCGATTCGTTTTTCGCGCGCACGCACTCGCGCCACGTGCTCGGTTATCGGCTCGCCGCAGTTCGGGCATACACCGCCGCGCTTGACGACCAGCTCTGCCTCGCACTTCGGGCATTCGATTTTCGTCCTGAGCGGCATCGCGCCTGATCACCTTCGACCCGATAATTTTACGACCAAGACGCTACGAACAAGACGCTCGCGGCACAAGCCCGTTGGCGTCAAGCGCTGAAGGTGAAAAACGAAAAAGGCGACTCAGACGAGTCGCCTTTTATCGCATTATTCTTTTTCGCTACTCGACTATGCGTGCGCCTTGCGCAGCTTCCGTCCCCGCTTGATCTGGACGCGCTCTTCACGACGCTTGGTGTGAACCGGCTTCGCCGCAATCTTTGCCGGCTTCTCCGCGGCAACCGCGATGCGCGGCGCCTCGATCGCCATCGCCACCTGCGCTGTCTCCGGCTGCGACGCCGCCCGCTCAGCTTCTTCGATCGCCGCTGCGCGCCGGCGCGCAATCAGTTCGAGCCGCTTGTCCTTCCACTTGCGCAGCCCCATCCGCATGTACTCGGGATTGATATCGAGCATGTCGCAGACGTTGTCGAACGAGAACACCCAGCGCTTGTCTTCGTGGGCGATCCACTCGTCCGCCTCGCGGAACAAACGCTGGCCCTTGCTGGTCGACGCATCGATGCACTTCATGAAGCATTCGACCGCGTCCTCGAGCACGCTCAAGATCAGGCGCTTCTCGCCCTCGAGCAGATGCTTCTTGCGCATCGCCTCGAAATATTGAATTGGCAAAAGAGTGTCGGGCTCGAACAGCGCCGGCAATCTTTCGTCAAGAGTCTCCTTTCCTTCCATTTTCTCACCCTGTCCGGTCTTCAAATTTGCTGCTGTCGCTTCCACCACCCCACCTCCTGGCTCCTCGCTATATGACGTAAACGTCTTCCAACCTATTCAGAATCGTCCTCATTTTGTTCTTTATAGATCTCATGCCACGCCATCTGGATTGCCTCCAGCTTGCCTTCGGTCGAACCCTCGCGATTATCGTCGAACTCGTCGAGATCGATCACCCACTGGCGCAAATCGGTAAATCTTGCATCGAGTGGATTCAGCCCCGGATGGTTTTCCGCGAGCACTTCGGCGATTTCCTCCGCTTGATCCCACTTAAAGCCCATGCTTCCCTTTAATCCCCTGCCGGTCGAGCCCGCTTACGCCAGTTCCTCGACTGACTTCTTTTCCAATGCCAGCTTGATCGCCGCGTCCATAATCCGCTCCGCGAACGGAGTGGTAATCTCGTTTAGCTCTTCGACCAATTTTGCGATGAACTCGCGATCGGTTCCCTTCCGGGCCGCCTCCAGCCGCCCCGCCGTCTCCACAATCTGCGCACGCTCGCCGGCTTCGACCAAGTTGCCGAACTCACCGAGCTGCTTCTGAAGGGCACCCAGGATTTGCTCGGCGTCGTTGCGGGCAGAGATCAGAAGGCGCTCCTCCAAATCCTGCTCGCCCAAGTCGATCGCCTCTTCGAGCATCCGCTCGATTTCGTCGTCAGTCAGTCCATAACTCGGCTTGACGTCGATCGAATGCTCGCGGCCGGTGCGCTGGTCTCGCGCATTGACATTTAGTATCCCGTTTGCATCGATGAGGAAAGCGACATCGATCCGGGGTACCCCTGCCGGCTGCGGCTGAATCGGCCCCAGCTTGAAGCGCGCCAGACTCCGGCAATCCTTAGCAAGCTCGCGCTCTCCTTGCAAAACATGTACGTCCACGTGCGTCTGATTATCCACAGCCGTGGTGAATCCTTCGGTAATACTGGTCGGGATAGTCGTGTTGCGATGAATCAAGCGCTCCATGATTCCCCCCATGGTCTCAATCCCGAGCGACAGCGGAACCACGTCCAGCAGCAACATGTCGCCCTGCGTTCCCATTAGCACGGAAGCTTGCACTGCGGCGCCGAGCGCAACCACCTGATCGGGATCAATCGAACATAGGGGTTCCCTTTGGAACATTGTTGCGACCCGTTTACGCACTATCGGCATCCGCGTCGAGCCGCCGACCAGCACGATTGCATCGATCTCGCGCGCGCTCAGTTTCGCGTCCTTTAGAGCGAGTTCGCATCGATTTAGCGTGCGCGCAACGAACGGGCCTGCGATCTCGTCGAGCGCCGCGCGCGTCAGATTCTTCTTCACCGTATGTCCAGGCAACTCGACAACAATCCTGGTCTCCGACGCTTCGGTCAGCCGTTTCTTCGCATCTTCGGCAGCCATGCGCGCGCTGTTCCAAACATGGCGATCGCGCTTCACCGTTTCCGGCAGTTCGCTCAGCAGCCAATCGACGATCGCATTGTCGATATCGTCGCCGCCGAGATGAGTATCGCCATTGGTCGCGAGCACCTCGAAAATTCCTTCCTTGATACTGAGAATTGAAATGTCGAAAGTGCCGCCGCCGAAGTCATAGACCGCGACGTTGCCAGTCGCCATCTTGTTCAAGCCGTACGCGAGCGACGCCGCCGTCGGCTCGTTCACCAGGCGGATCACTTCGAGGCCCGCAAGCCGCCCCGCGTCTTTGGTTGCCTGGCGCTGACCGTCGTTGAAGTATGCGGGCACCGTAATCACGACCCGTTCGACTTTTTCATTCTCGAGCGAGCTTTCAGCGCGTTCTTTCAGAGCGCGCAAAATTTCAGCCGAAATTTGCGATGGAGTGAACGAGCGCTTTCCGATCTGGAAGCGAACCACCGGACCGCTCAGATCAGCAAACGTGTAGCGTGCGCGATCTTCCGCGGCAACCTCGTTGCCGCCAAGCCCCATGTAGCGCTTGACCGATCGAATCACCGCACCGTACTCGCCGCCGGGAAATCCGACCGCGCTCACGCGTCCATCGCGCTCGACCGTCAGATGCGGTTCCAGCTCGATTGCGCGCTCCCCAACTGTCACCGCGCCGTCAGGTGCGATCGCCACTACCGACGGCAGCAGCGTTGCGCCGCTGTCGCGTTCGGCGATTACCTTCGGCGCGCCATTCTCCATCGCCGCGATCAGGCTGTTGGTGGTGCCGAGGTCTATTCCAAAAATATTGGCCATTCAGGCTGCCTGCGAGCCCTCCAGCGCGCGGTCAACGTCGCGAAGCAGCGTCCTCAAGTACGCGATCTTCGAGAGAATCGCTTTCAGTTCTAATTTAAGCATCGATTCTTGAGCCGCTTTGCTCGTGTCCCACCTGGCGAAATTGCGCTCCAGCTCGCCCAGGCCCTCATCCATCAGCGCCTGCACTTCTGTACGTTTTTCGCTCACCTGCGTTGCAAGCTTGTTGAACGAATCGCCGTTGCCTACAACATCGCGCAGCTCCGCGAGATGCTCCTGCACATCGAACACCAGCTCGGCCAGATCGGGCGGTACGTGCTTGTTATTTTCCGCCAGCTTCTCGCCGTGCAGTTCCAGCCAGTAAAGTCCGCGTGCGATCGGGTCGCGCAGCGTTCGATAACTTCGCGTCAGTAGCGCGGTCGCGCGCAGGCTCGCATCGCGAACTGCCACAGCACTCGAAGCGAATCGATCGGGATGAACCTTGCGGCTGAGCTCGTGATAGATGCGCTCCAACGCGGGCAGTTCGAGCGCGAGTTTTTGCGGAATATCCAGGGCGGCGAAACAATCGATCTCGGCCGACAGCGGCGAACCGCAATCAGCGCATATCNNATATCAATCGCGGCTCTTGCCGCCGTCCACATGAGGGGCATTCGATCATTGTTGGGCTGCTGCTCCCGCCTCCACCCGTTCATACGACGAACGATTCTCCACATCCGCAGCTTCGCTTGGCGTTCGGATTGACGACTTTGAAGCCCGACGACATCAGCTCTTCGCCGTAGTCGAGTTCCGAACCGTTCAGATAGAGAAAACTTTTCTTATCGACGATCAGNNGCCTTCGCCCTTGTCGGCGACCAGTTGCTTGATCTTCTGCACCGCACCTTCTGAGAGAGAAATCACTGCCACAAAAATTACGCCTCGCGAGCCTTGTCCGGCGCTGCGACGGGCTCGCCCTTCTTCTTGCGCCAATCGGTGATCGCCGCCTTGATCGCGTCCTCGGCCAGCACCGAACAATGGATCTTCACCGGCGGCAAGTTCAACTCTTTCACGATGACCGTGTTCTTAATCGTCATCGCTTCGTCGATATGCTTGCCCTTGACCAGTTCGGTCACGTAGCTCGAGCTTGCGATCGCGCTGCCGCAGCCGAACGTCTTGAAGCGCGCATCCTCGATCACGCCCGCGTCGCTGATCTTCAGTTGCAGCTTCATCACGTCGCCGCATTCCGGCGCGCCAACCACGCCCGTGCCGACGTTGGCCTCGTCTTTGGCGAAGCTGCCGACGTTGCGCGGGTTGTTGTAGTGCTCAATAACCTTTTCCGAGTAAGCCATTGTTGTCTCCGTGCGAATCGTCCGGCGGCCCCCATGCGAGCCGCTGATGCTTTTTCGTTATTGCTTCCAGTTAACGGACTTGAGATCGATTCCTTCCTTCGCCATCTCGTAAAGCGGCGACATATCGCGCAGCCGCTTCACTTCCTTGCTCACCCGATCGGTCACGTAATCAACTTCTTCTTCCGTATTGAAACGCCCGAGGCCGAAGCGAATCGAGCTATGCGCCAATTCCTCATTGATGCCCAATGCGCGAATCACGTACGACGGCTCGAGTGTCGCCGACGTGCACGCCGAACCCGAACTCACCGCGATGTCATTGATGCCCATCAGCAGCGACTCACCTTCTACATACGCAAAGCTCACGTTCAGGTTGCCCGGCAAGCGCTCGGTCGGATGCCCGTTGACATATACTTCATCGAGCCGCTCGAAAATTCCGGCCTGCAGCTTGGTGCGCAGTTGCAGCAAGCGCTCCGATTCCACCGGCATTTCCTTGCCCGCCAGCTCGCACGCCGCGCCAAGTCCAACGATTCCAGGAACGTTGAGCGTGCCCGATCGCATCCCGCGCTCATGCCCGCCGCCATCCATGGTCGGCGTCAGCCGCACGCGTGGTCCCTTCGATCGGACGTAGATCGCGCCGATTCCCTTCGGCCCATAAATCTTGTGCGCCGTGATTGACGCGAGATCGACTCCCGCTTTTTCCAGATCGACCGGCACCTTGCCGATCGCCTGCACCGCGTCGCAGTGGAAGATGACGCCCTTCTCTTTCGCGATCCGGCCTATCTCCGCGATCGGATGAATCGTGCCGATCTCGTTGTTCGCCCACATGATCGTGATCAACACGGTCTTGTCGGTGATCGCGTTGCGCACCGCGTCGGGATCGACCATCCCGTATTTATCGACCGGCAGATACGTGACCGTCGCCTTGCCTGCCCGCTCGAGCGCGCGGCAACTGTCGAGCACCGCCTTATGCTCGGTCACGCACGTGATGATGTGATTGCCCTTTTCTTTGTAAAACTCGACGACGCCCTTAATCGCAAGATTGTCCGACTCGGTGGCGCCGCTCGTGAAAATAATTTCCTTGGACTTCGCGCCGATCAGACTCGCAATCTGATTGCGTCCGCGATCGACCGCCTCTTCCGCTTCCCAGCCAAAGCTATGATTGCGGCTGGCCGCATTGCCGAACTTCTCAGTGAAATACGGCAGCATCGCATCGAGCACGCGCGAATCGACCCGCGTCGTCGCGTGATTGTCCATGTAAACCGGTGTCTTAAGCATCTTTATCTCTGCAAGTCCCTGTCTCTGAAGCTCAGCCCCTCAACCTCAATCTAACCATCGTCGAACCTATAGTGGACCCGCGAGGTATAGTATAGCTCCTCTGCTTGGGCAGTCAAACGAAACTGCTCGTCCGCACAATACTGGACCTGATTAGTCTAGTAAGTAGATTCTTCCCGTATGTCAAGGGGAATCCGGGCTTAACCGAAGGGTCAGAAAGGGCGGCTTGCGCGCTATTTTTGCCGCGGCTTGAGGTCCATCCGGCGCTCTTCCCGCCAGTCGCTGAAGCCCAATCGATGCCACGCCGCCGAGCCCAGCCAATTGCGATGCAACACGCTCAACGTCACGACCTCGATGTTCAGATTGCGAAACCACTCGAACGCCTCGTCGAGCATCGGTTTCATTAGCCCACGTCCCCGGAAGTTCTCGTCGAGAAAAGCCTGGCTGATATAACCGACCGTCGCCGGCAGTGCCCCGTCCTTCTGCCGCTTGAGGCGAATCCACAGATGGCCGACCAACCGCGCGTCGCCGTGATCCGCGACCCACAGCGCATGATGCTCGCGATTCAGCACCAGCCTGAGCCATTTCGGGGCGTCGCGAATGAGGTCCCAATCGAAACGCGCGCGCGAGTCCAGCGCTTCCTCGTACGAAGCAAGTCCCGCGATCAGCCGCGAAATTTCCGGAATGTCGGACTCGATCGCGCGTCGAATCTGAATCGCCATCGATTGATGCCTCCCCCGCAGGATCATTCTTTCAATTTGAAAGAACTAGATTGGGATATCATCCATCCGTATAGCGCAAACCGCATCCAGTCTCGACTGCTACTATGTAAACGGTCCGCGATTCGCCAAGTCGAACGCGATCTCCAGCAAGCGGTGCTCACTGCGAATCGTTTTCAGAGCCGCCTCACGCGTCATCTCGAATTCGTGCTCGATCCACGGCGCGATGCGCTCGGCCAGTTTTTCTGGAGCATCAAGCTCACTCGGCTCTATCAACGACGCGGCGATTTTGCACTTCAGCGCAATCTTCTCGATTCCATCGGCGCGCTCCAGGCGGAGCGTCAGTACGATCGAATCGCTCGATCGCTCGACCGGCGCAGCATTTTCGATCTCGTAGATGCCGCGCGCAGTCTTGATTTGGATGGACATGCAAAGCCGGCCCGCCGCCGGTCGCGAGCAGCTAGCTGCTCACTCAGGCCGCGCGCGAAGAAACCGCTCCCACTCGCGTCCCTCGTTCCCAGAACAGCACGACCGGGCCCGCGATATAGATCGACGAGTAGGTTCCAGTTATGAATCCGATCAGCAGCGTGAACGCCGACGGCCGCAGGATCGGTCCGCCGAACGCGAGCAGCGAGATCAGCACCGCGATCGCCGTGCCGGAGGTCAGGATCGTCCGCGACAGCGTCTCGTTGATCGCGCGATTCATGATCGCCTCGATCGGCTCGCGCCGGCGCTTGGCCGCGTCTTCGCGAATTCGATCCGACACGATAATCGTATCATGCACCGAGTAGCCGATCACCGTCAGCACCGCTGCCAGGGTCGTCAGATCGAACTGGAATTGGCTGATCACCAGCGCGCCCATCACCACCAGCACGTCGTGAATCAATGCGATTACCGCACCGGCGCCGAAACTCCAGCTCACCCGCCGAAACTGGATCGCGATGTACACGCCCATTATCACCGTCGCAATAATGACGGCCAGAAATCCTCTCCGGCGCAGATCGCTGCCGACCTTCGCGCTGACGCTCTCGACGCGCACTACTTTCGCTGTGCCGGGGCCGTAAGTCTTGTCCAGCGCACTTTCCAACTTCGGGCCGATGCTCCCGATATTCTTCACCGCGCGAAATCCCGCCAGGAACGATTGCCCCGCCT
Organism: Deltaproteobacteria bacterium; assembly: GCA_003135855.1. Lineage (GTDB taxonomy): Bacteria > Desulfobacterota > Binatia > Binatales > Binataceae > Binatus. The sequence continues at coordinate 36,262 of PNBD01000009.1, read as the reverse complement.
TGCCGAAATCCTGCACCGTCACTTCGCCGAGGTCGAGCGGAGCGAGCGCATTGCGAATCGCGTCGCTATTGGTCTTCGTCTTGAACTCGATCTGCGCGATACTGCCGCCCGCGAAATCCACGCCGTAGTTCAGTCCGCGCGTCAGCAGCAAAACGATCGCCGCGATATTGATCGCGGTCGACAGCAGGACGAAGAAATATCGTTTCCCGACGAAATCGAGATTGATGTCGGGACTGATGAGCTGTAAGGACATCGGCCCTGTGTTTATCTTTTCGCCGCTATGCGCACAACCCTGCTAGCGAGCGGCCGCGCGTTTGCGAGGAGTCCTGTGCGATGCAGTGCCGCCATCTTTCGCCGACGCGGCCGCCTGCGCCGCCGCCGCGCGCTCCTTCGAACACGCGCCGCACAGATTATTTTGATTGGCCGGATCTTCGGTCAGTCCGTCGTCGAGCGAATGGCACACCTTGAGGCATCCCGCGCAGATAAAATAGATGCCCTCGATCGTCTTGTTGATTCGTTCGCGATTTAGAATCCGCCCGCGCAGCTTCTCGATCCGGATACCCAGCAGCTCGGCGTACTGGCGCTTGATTTTTCGTCGCCCGGCTTCGTCCTTGGGAAGATCGGCATCTTCGTCCGCCTCGTCCGCCATATCGCCGAACGACGCGTACTTGTCGCGCTTCGATGTCTTGCTTTTGCGCGCTCTGCCCATCGCTATGCCTCCGCTGCCTCGCTTAGCGAGTGCGCCCAACGAAGCCGCACGCCTTTTCGCAAACCAGGTAGAAGCCCTTGCGCCCGAAGCCGGCGAACTTGGTCACCTTGCTCTCGGCGCCGCACGCGGGACAAATGTGCTTCTGCATGATGCCGGCATTCTTCTCGGCGGTTTTCGCTTTTTTCTCTGCCATGATTCAAATGCTCTACAGTTGGTTGATCGAACTGAAACCGATCGATTTGTACATTTGACGCAAAACGACCCGGCCTGACAATGAGATCATCCGGCCGGGTGCACTCCAAAGGTAAGGCTGCAATACCGTCTAGTCAATAGCCCCAGCGCCGAGCGTGTTGCGCGGCGCGCGCGATGCGTGCAAGCGTTGTGTCACTTTGGATTCCCATCTCAAGGAAAACGACGCCGTCCTCTTCATCGATCGCAAGGGCCGCCGCTACTTGAAGATGCTCCGGCCCGGCAAAAAAATCCTCATCCGCGGCGAGCTCCGCGCCGAAGAAGTAATCGGCCTCGAGGAAGGCTCGCGCATCAAATTCTCGACCGGCGAAGCCTTCCTCGTGCTGCGCCCGACCTACGCCGATTTGATCCCGCATCTGCCGCGCAGCTCCCAGGTGATCTATCCCAAGGATACCGGCCCGCTGCTCGTCTGGGGTGACGTATTCCCCGGCGCCACGGTAATCGAAGGCGGCACCGGCGCGGGCGCTCTGACGATCGCATTGCTGCGCGCCGTCGGCAGTGCCGGACGCGTCATCTCGTACGAGCTTCGCAACGACTTCGCCGACGCGGCGCGCAAGAATGTCGCGGCGTTCTTCGGCGAGGCGCCCAACTGGACGCTCAAGGTCCGCGACCTATACGCCGGCTTCGACGAAACCGGCGTTGATCGCATGTTCCTCGATCTCGCTGAACCCGGCCGCGCGCTTGCCGTGGCAGCGGACGCGCTGCGTCCCGGCGGCGTGCTGGTCTGCTACGTGCCGACCGCGATTCAATTGAAGGACACTGTCGATGCGATCCAATCCCGCAGCGATTTCGGCGAGGTCGAAAGCTTCGAAACGCTGCTCCGTCATTGGCAGGTCAAAGGCCTGAGCGTACGGCCGCATTTCCGCATGATCGCCCATTCGGCGTTCATCATCGTGTCGCGCCGCCTGGTCGCCGACGCGACAGTGAATATTGATCACTCCGCGCTCACCAATTCCGACTCGGCTGAGGATCTCGAATCAGATCAGGACATCGAATCAGACGAACCGACGTAGCAGGCGTTCGTAATACCTCGCCCGCTCTCTAACTGAAGAGAGCCTGCCCTGAGCGAAGTCGAAGGGTCGCCGAAGCGCGCCAGCGATGAGGCGAGTGAGGGTGCAGGACGACGCCTGCCAGGGCCGGCGGCGGGAATACGGAGCCGTAACCCGAAGTCTAATCTGAGTGGGAACCCCGCCGTCCCTTCGTCGGTTGATCTCAGTGATGGAACCCAATCGAATCACCCGTAGAAAATTCCTCGCTGCCGCCGGCTCGGCACTCGCGATAGCCAGCGTTCCGATTGCCCTCTCCGCCCGCGTCGCGCGCGCCGCCACCTCGCCGCCGCTCAAATACGGCGGGCCGACCCCGAACTCTGAGTTCTACTTGACCTCGTACGGCAGCACGCCGGCCGTCGATGCGGCCGCGTGGCGTTTCAAAATCGGCGGGCTGGTCGAGAATCCGTTGATCCTCTCGTACGAAGACCTCCGGAAACTGCCCACCATCAACCAGATGCTCACCCTCGAGTGCATTTCGAATCCGCCCGACGGCACCGCGATCAGCAATGCCAACTGGACGGGCGTGAAGCTCCGGCCCTTGCTCGAACGCGCCAGGGTCAAGCGCGGTGCGAAGTGGGTCGCGATGCGCGGGGCGGACGGCTATCACACCGAATTGCCGGTTGACGAACTGATGCGCGAGGAAAATTTCCTCCCCTACCTGATGAACGGCGAGCCGCTGCCCGNNTTCATTCCCGGCAAATACGGAATGAAACAGCCGAAATGGATCACCGAACTCGAATTCGCCGATCACGAAATTCCCGGCTATTGGGAAACTCGCGGATGGAGCAAAACGGCGTGGCGCAAAGTCAATTCAGGATTTTTCGCGCCGCGCCTCGAAGGCGGACTCCGCGCCATCTTCGATCGCAGCGTCAAAGTCAGCGGCCCGCTCGATATCTATGGATGGGCGCTCGCGGGACCGTCGGGCATCAAACGCGTCGAAGTATCGATCGACGACGGCGTCTCGTGGCGCGATGCTGAGCTTGTCGAGAATCGCTCGCCCTACGTGTGGACGGTCTGGAAATATCGCTTCGCACCGGCGTCGAAAGGGAGCGTCATGCTTCGCGTGCGCGCCACCGACGGCACGGGCGTCGTGCAGCCGCTCGAGGATCCTCAAACCGGCTCCGGGATGAGCGGCCAGCCCCGCCTCCCACTGAATGTCACCGCCCTCTGATTCAGCGCGCAAAGTTCCGCCCCTCCGTCATCCTCGGAGCCAGTGAATTCGGTTGCATAGCGCCCGAATCCAGACACTCAAATTACGCTATATTTGGCGTAAAATACATTGACAGATAACGCCATTTATGGCATAAAGCTATTGTCGATTGGAGTTAAAACTATGAATACAGCAATTCAAAACAAGTTTTCTTTGGCTCTTATGAGCTATCTCGATAGTCGCCGTAAAGAAATCGGAATGAGCATGAAAATCCTATCTCAGCGCTCAGCGTTGGGAATGCGTACCGTTCAACGCGCGCTCTCCGGCAATGAGCCGAATGTGACTCTAAACACCGTGTTGTCCATCGCGGATGCACTCAAGGTCGAGTTGCCCATGCCTCGGGAGATCGTATCGGCGTATCGGGTTCGCCGAGAACAAGCGGAGCGGAAGGCAACAGTGCTGGCCGCGACGGTTCAGGGAACGTCCGCCCTTGAGGCGCAGGCTGTACCGAGGAAGGCTCTTCTTGAGATTGAGGAAGAGCTCGCCGACAGATTGGCGACAGGATCGAGGAGGCAACTCTGGTCAAATTGAGCCATGAGGATCCCGAGGGCGCCACTCCGTTCAATTCCGATGGGCTGATCCTTGCGAATATTGAAACACTCGAGCAGCTTTTCATCGCGGAAGCGCGGAACATCAGCAAAGCAACGCTGAAGTACTTAGCAACCGCCCCATCGAAGAGAGTGGCGCCCTTTACGCGTGAGTGGGCCTATCGGCTCCATAAGGAAATGTTCGGTGAAGTGTGGGCTTGGGCGGGCAAACGACGAACAACCCAGACGAATATAGGTGCGCCGCCTCATGAGATTGACTCACGTCTAAAAGATCTTTTCGACGATTTGACCGAATGGCAGAAACACAACACCTATCCGCTACTCGAGCAAGCTGCCCGATTACATCATCGAGCAGTACATATTCACCCTTTTAACAACGGCAATGGGCGATGGGCGCGCCTTCTAGCTAACATTTTAATGAAGCGATTCGGTTCGGTTCCGGTCGCTTGGTTGGAGGCAGATATAACAAAACAAAGCGCTGCTCGGGCGGAGTATCTGTCCGCGATTAGAGCGGCGGATACGCAAGACTACGCTCTATTGATCAAACTTCACCAAAGATATTTGAAGTAAGACCGTCCACCTTCGCCGCCCGCTTAGATGCCTAATCGCGCCGCACCAGCCCGGCACCAGATCGCTTCGCTGGTGCGCGATCGCGCCTCACCAAACATCAGCGACGATGTTCCAGCCGAAGTTCATTCGCCTTGCCGATATCTCCACGCTCGCACGCGGCATTGGCATCCCTATCAACGTAGCCGGAGCATTCGTACATCTTGTGATTGCGCTCCCAATCGGCCTGCATACCCTCCGGACTTACCAAACGTCCCGCCAAATACTCTGCCGCCAGGTTCGTGTAGTAGCTTCGCTTGGCCGGATTCAGTTGGCGGGCGCGATCGATATCGACGTCGGAAGACACGATGTCAGGATCGCCGCCGAGCTTTCGCGCGATTCCCCGATAAAAGAAAGCTTGATCGTTCCCAGGGTCCGCCTGCATGACCTGCGTGAAGTATGGAATCGCCGGCCGATACTGCTGCTGCTTGAAAAGCTGCATGCCTTGCTTCATTGCCTGTGTCGACGATGCAGTTGGATGCGATGGCGGCGTTGTGGCTTGCTGCTGATTGGGACCGGCTCCATTCGGTCCAATCGGTATTTCGGGAAACGTCGTGGGTGGCGACGGCGCAGCGGGAATTTGCTGGGATGGCGGGAACAAAGGAGCGCTTGCGACTTGCTCGCGCAAATTGTGCGCATGGATGAGAAGTTGCTGCTGGCGTACGCTTTCCGGAATCGATTGGGAGAGTAGCGAATCAGCCTCTTCGTAGTACCCGGCCGCCAAATTCAGTTCGCCGGCCTTCTCGCATTTACGCGCCTGCATCACGGTCTGCAGGCCGTACTCGACTTCGTGCTGATTAGCCTCCGGTGTGAGCGGCCACTTGAGCAAATCCGGATCGAGCTGAAGAGTCCCGCGTTGTCCGACGCCTGGACAGCCGGGATTGCCCGACGGCGTATTGGCCGTAAGCTGTGCTATCGCGGCCCCGCCCGACAGGAGCAAACCTGCGATCGCGAACGCACAGATCCAGAGCCGCCTCATGGCGGCGCCTAGCGCAGCACCGTCGCGGTATGCAATGCGCGCGCAGTGCTCATCGGACCCGTCGCGACGAACGTACTGCTGGCAGGATTGAAAATCTCCGCGCTGTTCAGCGGCGTCCCTTTCGCCTGCGGCTGGATGCCACCGATGCCGCCCGTGATCAACACGCGATGCTTCAGCGGTCCGACCGGTATCAGCGTCGCGGTATGCCCCGCGCGTGCCGACGTCATCGATTGATTGCAGCGCATCGTGTCGGCGTTGAATCCGGCAACGCAGTTGAACTCCAGCGCAATCGGATCGAAAATTTCCGCCGAGTTGCTGATCGCTCCCGACGCACCCGACAGCATCCCGCCGGCAATCGCCACTGAACCGTTGAACCCGCCCGCGAACAGCACCGTGCCGTCGTCGAGCGCGGTCGCGCTATGCATCGATCGCGCTTCGTTCAAAAAGCTCGTCAGCAACCCAAATTGCCCCGACGCCGGATCGTAAATCTCGGCCGAGCTATCCTTCAGAAAAAAGCTCGAACCGCCGCCGCCGCCCGCGATCAGCACCTTGCCCGCGAACGGACCAGCCTTGAGCAACGTGCTGCTATGCGCCGCGCGCTGATGGTCCATCGCGACGCTGGTCGGCGTGAACGAATTCGCCGCAGGATCGTAAACGTCGGCCGAGTTGGTAGTATCGCCGAACAGATTGGTCGCGCCGCCCGTGATCAGCACCTTGCCGCTCGCGAGCAGCGTCGCCGCGTGAAACACGCGATGATCGCTCATCGCGTTGCTCACCGCGCCGAATTTGCCCTGCGCTGGATCGTAAAGCTCGGCGCTCTCGAGCACGCTCCCGTTGTTATCGAGTCCGCCGGCGACCAGCACCTTGCCGCTATTCAGTAGCGTGGCGGTGAAGCCCATCCGCGGCGACGCCATCGCGTTGGTCGCGCTGAACGTTCCGCTGCCTTCGTCAAAAATTTCGGCGCTGCTCAGCACATTTCCGTTGAGGCTTAGCGTGAAGTGATTGATCGACGCGTTGCCGCTGAAGCCGCCCTCGAGCAAAACTCTGGTCGCCGAGATTGCCGTGGCTGCGCCGCCCGCGCGATTCGAGATCGCGCTGCCGGTCACGACGAATTTCTGCGTCGTCTGATCGAAAAATTCCGCCTTGGCGAGAGTTCTGAGCGAAGCGCCCGCGCCCCCCGCGATCAGGACGTCGCCCGCGACGGGCCTCGCGACGCGAGCGCCGCGCGGCAGCGCTATCTCGTCGCGAGGAATCGGCGCGCGGGCGGAATCGCTCGACGGCGCGATGCCTTCATTGACGCATCCGCTCGCCGCGATCAGTCCAAAAAAGGCAATCGCCGCGATCGCGACGGATGCCGCTCCTGACCTTGTTTTTAGATGCGTCCGCAAAATTACTAGCCGTCAGCCGGCGCTCAATTCTACTCGCTCCCTCAATGATGGAACAGCGACCCAAAAAAGCTGCCGACCTTGCTGAATACATCCGACGCGGCCCGATCCGCGGCCGTAGCCGCCCCAGCGATCGCGGCCGGCGGACCCGACGCTCCCCAGATCGGATTCGATGGCGTCCCGCTCGCAAACATGCCGCCGCCATGAATCGGGCAATACTGCGTCGGCTCGGTGCCGACCAGAAATGGCAGCTCGACCGGTTTCGGACACGACGGCGTCGCCAAGCCGCCCGACTCCGGATCGATCGTCGCCATCGTGATTCCCGACGGCTCGGGAAAATCCTGCGGCTCGGCCGGCGCCGAGTCCTGCATGATTTGCACCCACGCCGGAAGCGCCGCCTGTGCACCTGTCAGCCCCAGACTCTGCGGCGTATCGAAGCCGACCCACACCCCGCAGACGATCTCCGGCGTGTAGCCCATAAAATACGCGTCCTTGTAGTCTTGCGTCGTGCCGGTTTTGCCCGCGGCCGGGAAATCGAGCCCGAGCCGCCCCGCGCTCGCACCGGTTCCATAACGCAGCACGGCTTTCAGCGCGCCGGTGATCAAATACGCGACGGCCGGATTGATAACGCGATTCTCCTGGTCTTCGTGATGATAGATCTCATGGTCCTTCGCATCGATCACCGACTCGACCGCATACGACGGCGATTGCGCGCCCTCGCTCGCGAACACTTGATACGCCGACGTCAGCTCGAGCAGCGTGGTCTCGTCAGCGCCAATCGAAATCGGCAGTACCGGCTGCAGCTCTTCGCGGATTCCAAGTTCGTGCGCGGTGCGAACGATCAGTGCCGGCCCGAGCCTGCTGCCCACGTATGCGGTCGGCACATTGAGCGACTCGAACAGCGCCTTCACCACCGTGACTTGCGGCTCGTAGGTGCGCTCGTAATTCGCCGGCGTCCATCCGTTGAAGCTCATCGGCTCGTCGGGCAGCACCGACGCGAGCGTCAGCGGCGGTGAGAACGGTGCGCGCTCGGGATCGAGCGCCGCCAGGTAAACGATCGGCTTGAATGCCGACCCCGGCTGCCTAAGCGCCATCGCCGCGCGATTGAACTGGCTCTCCGAATAGTCGCGGCCGCCGACCATTGCGCGAATCGCGCCGGTTCCCGCGTCGAGCACGACTGCCGAGGTCTGCAGCCTGCCGGCGCTTGCCGCGCGCCTGAGCCCGCGATGATTCTTCTCCAGTGTCTCGATATTTGTCGTGATCGCATCGACCGTGTCCGCCTGAATTTCCGCATCCAGCGTCGTGAACACTTTGAGTCCCGCGAGATTGCCGTTGAAACCCGGAATCCGATTCACCATCGAAATGACGTAATCGGTGAAATACGGCGCGCGCCGCAGACCCGGCGGCTTGCTGATCTTGATCGGCGATGCGATCGCTGCCGCGTAGGTCGCGTCGTCGATTGCGCCCGCCCGCTTCATCACGCCGAGCACCACGTCTCGCCGCCGCCGGCACGCCTCTGGATGCCGCCGCGGATCGTACATCGTCGGCGCTTGCACCATCCCGATCAGCGTCGCCGCCTCGGCCGGCGTCACCTGTCCCAAATCCTTGTTGAAAAAATATCGCGCCGCTTGCGGCATCCCTTCGATCGGCGTGCCCTCGTATGCGCCCATCGAAACGTCGTTGATGTAGCGCTCCAGGATTTGCGATTTCTTCAGGCGAATTTCCAGTACCATCGCGACCGCGAGCTCGCGAAATTTGCGCTTGAAGCTCCGCTCGTGACGCTCCATGAACGTCCGCGCGAGTTGCTGCGTCAAAGTGCTGGCGCCCGACGCCAGCCGATGCGATCGCAAATCCGTAAACGCAGCTTCGATAATTCGAATCGGATCGATCCCCGGATGGTAGTAAAAGTACCGATCCTCGGTGGCGAGCAATCCTTTGACCAGGTACGGCTTCTGTTGATCGAGTTGTATCTCGACGCGCTCGGCCGGGGTACCCGGCAGCAGCCGCCCGATCGCCTCCGGTTCGAGCCGCGCGTATTGCTTGACCGCTCCCGCCGCGTCGGTGACCGCCTGGATACGCTCGCCCCGCAGGCGCACCAGCACCCACTCGGCCGGATTTTGCTTGAGGCCTTCGTGAAACCCGCGCAGATAAATTGCGATCGCCTGCGGCGTTTTGGCGTACTCTCCGGGAGTTTGCGCGACCGGCACCGGCGTGTAGCTGAGCGACGCCAGCCGATCGAGCAACAAGCTGCGCCCGATATCGTCGCCAGCGCGAATCATGTGCGGCGCCGAGTAGATTGCCGACGACAGCGCGGCGCGCCGCTGCTCGATCATTGACGAGATGTCCGCGTAGAGCACCGCCAGGTAAAATCCGACGGCGAACAACACGAGCAGGCACCCGCCCGCCGCGAGGTCTCGCACCCGCCATCCGCGAATCCGCCATTCTTTCGCTTTCGGCGTTTTCTTTTTCGGAGCTTCCTGCCGTCCGCCACCCATCTTATCGCCTCGACTCGGAAATGGCCTTGCCCGGAATCAGAGCAAGCACAACTCCAACAATATGACGTTACCCGCATCTTCAAGGGTACATTCACGGCCGCGTCCGGTCCAAACGCCCGCGGCTTTGACGTTCGCGCGTACGCGGAACCGTAACGATCACGGCCTTCTCAAACCATGCCAGTCCTCGCGTTGGTCATGTCGTGCGTTTGGCTCTGCAAACGCGCAAACCTTTGAAACACAATGTTGCAGCGGTTGGACTTGTCGCCTCTTGCTTAAAGTCGACCGACTTCTTCGAGGGTCCCGCGAACGGCCAGCTCCGGGTCCGTTACGAAAGCGACGAGTTCGTTTTCCCGGCGCGCGACGTATGCCTCCTGCCGATCGTTCATAGCTCGGCCGAGGAACTTGCGCGCTACATCTGGAATCANNACCGACGCGTTGCGCACTCGCGATGCGCTCGCGCAAGTCACCGTGATCGAAATCTCAGTCGCCGAAGGCCCCGGCCAATCCGCCATCTACCGCAGCCCCATCCCCCCGCCCTGAACACTGCCAAATTTCCGAAACCTCACGCAGGTGGAGTTTACCCTGAGCTTCGGTCGAACGGGGGCTTCCCGTTGTGACGCGAAGTCGACTTCGGGCCGCAGGGCCGAATCGCAATCAGGAGAAGATGCGGCCTCCCGGCCTCCTAGTAGTGGCGGCCTTTGCCCTGGTAGACAGGAACCACAGGACCGCTACCATGCCGGTGAATCGAGCCGCACGACGATGCGCCGCACGCGAGATTGCACGAACAACGCGAGAGGTTCTTGCCGAGGTGAGTATGTTGACCAACGAGCAGCTTCGGAGAGATGTCGCTGAGCTAGCGCGTACTCTGACCAACGACGGTCACGAGATCGAGCACATCGCGCCCCATAGCTGGAAGGTCACAGCTCGCTCAGCTCGCGGATCGGAGGAGAAGGAAAAGTGGTTTGAGAACTTTCTCGACACGGATCTATACGCGGTGCAGCGCTGCAAGGCATGCAATCGCGCCTTTCTTGTACTCACAGTCAGAAACAATTCCAACACCATTTTCACCTTTATTGTGACAGACGAGGAAGGGGATGACATTGATCCTACGATCGAGCCGCCCTGCCTCGCCAAGTCGCCCGGTACGCATTGAGGAGCGCTCGCTTTCGCTCGCGCGCAAAGGGGACGCAAATGAAATTGCCGACAGGTAACGAACTACGACGGAAATGTGAAGAGATAGGTATCAGCTTAATTCCACTCTCGGGCGAAGCGCTGAGCGACCACGCCACTATTTCTGATTGGGCGCTTCAGAGGAGACACCTCACTTTTATGCGCGAGTGGCGCGACTCCAAGCTATGGATTGTTGCTCTCGTATCTGCGGTAGCTTCGGCAGCTAGCGCGCTGGCTGCTTGGATCGCTGTTTGGCACAGTAGTGCGACTTAGCCTTGAGCCGGGACGCTTTTACGGTCCCTTGAGTCGGGGATCATCGGTGGCGACGCCGGGCGATGCGTATTTTTGAGCGGCATGATTCTGCTCCCTGGTCCGGGGCTCGATCACCGCCTCACGGCCAAATCTGTCTATCGCCCTTTCCCCCATTCTAAATCGATCCTCCTCGCATCGTTCGGCGGAATAGTAACTGCTCGTTCAACGGACTGCACGGGAACCATCAGGTACCAGCCTACAAGCGCGAGCGCGGCGGCGTGCCGGGGTTTCATGGCGCTGAGTTAGCAGACTGCCGCACGATCGACTTGGCAGTCCGAGCTTCCTCAGTTGGTGTCTTGGAAATGGCGATTCTTACCACTGCTTGGTGCTTCTTCGCAACAAGTCTTTGATAACATCGGCATGAGCGCGATCCGCGCGTTCCGTAGCTTCTGGGCTGTCGTAACCAACACTTACGGCTCTGGCGAAGGCAATTGCTCCTTCAAGATTCGTTGGCGGCGGCACGCCAGCTCGCTTAGCGATTTTGGACAAGAGCTCATACGTGAATTTTCCCGATCTTTTAGTCGCCGCTTCCGTAATAGGGTCTTCCGCACCGGCTGCGAGTATCTCCGAATAGACGCTAAATGTGTCGGGCATTGTCACGGCGAAGTTGGCAAAGGCTTTGCTAGTCAAGACCTCGACCAACTCAGACGCCTTGCTTGGTTCATTACCACTTAAGACCCGGTCTGAAGCTTCTGGCTCGGGCTGTCGACCAACGTTTGAACGGCCAGACAGTTCATTCTCTATGCGGTCGAGCCTTGCCAGTGTGTCTGCTTGAGTTTCGCTCACGAGAAGCGCGAACGCGTCTATGGTGTGGTTGAGTGCACCATACAGCACAAGTGCAACGCCGATGAACTTGCCATTGAACCCGCCGAGGGCGAACACCAGAACCCCAGCAGCGATCCAGCACAGGCTCATCCAGCGAAGGCGTTGATACGCCCGCTCCTCCTCATTCGTCGGCATACTAGCCTCGCAGCTTTCAGCTTACGTAAATCGTGGAATCAGCGCGCCTCCCGCCTCACCGTAATCGGAGGTAGTGGCTCGCCTACTATCTCCCGAAGGACATCCCAAATTCCATTCATTAAGACTGGCGAAGGGACACGCCATTCGCCCGCCCCTCGATCGAATAGTTGACGACGCTGCTCTTCGTTTTCAGGCCTCAACGTCACGGGATCCTCCACGATGAACACGGTCAGTCCTATCGGTGGAGCCGGATCGGAACTCTCCCACTTCGTCCACGAACCATCTTGCGACTCAGCGATTTGAACCCAACTTCTCCATTTGTAAATCCGATCCGACATCTGCAATTCGATCTCCTCGACGCGCGCTCCGAAAGGCTCGAACCGTCCCTTTAACTCGCCTTTCAGGTGATTCAAGTCGTTCTGACTTACCATTGGTCGTTACTCCGATCTCAGAATTAGCAGGCCGTCGAACGCGCGACAAATGTGGGACACCGGCCGGCCCCGAAAAACTTCCGCCACCAGCTTCAACTTGCCTTCCGCACCGACTCGGTTACCGGACCCTCTTGTGCCTTCGTGTTTCGTTCCCCTGAACTGAATGTTTCACGTGAAACATTCGCGCACCAAATATGTTTCACGTGAAACATCTCCGCTATTGCTTGTAGCCGAACCGCCGCAGCATCGCGTGCCGGTCTGCTTTCGCGCCGTCATCTTCGACGCCCTTGGGCGAGCTGCCATCGATCACGCCCGCCACGCCGCGGCCGCCACCATCTTCTACGACGATAATTCGTAAAGGATTCGCCGTCGCGCAAAAAACCGTGCAGACCTCGGTCACAGATTTGATCTGATTCAGCACGTTGACCGGAAACGCGTTGCCGAGAATCACCACGAATACATGGCCCGCGCCGATCGCCGACGCCGCATCGACCGCCGCCCGCTCCAGCACGTCGTCGGTCCCAGTATGCCGAATCAGGCACGGTCCCGACGCCTCGCAGAACGCCATCCCGAACTTGATATTCGGCACGGCTTGCACCAACGCCTCGAACACATCTTCGACGGTCTTGATAAAATGCGCCTGTCCGATGATTACGTTCGTGTCGACAGGTTTCGATATTTCGACAGTTTTGAGTTCCATATTATTGCCCCTTCGCCCTCGACCATGGATGATATGGAACAGGATGCGGCGCCGGAAGTGAATCTCACTCCGGCTGACGGAGGTGCGGTGGCGACGGGACTGACACTTCGCACGAATTCTGAATCGCGGCTGCCCGCATATTTCTACCGCCTCTCGTCGCGCGCGCAGCGCACCTATCTCCAAGGCGACTCGATTGAGCGCTTCGACCTGGTTCCGACTCCGCGAGTCCGCACCGCGCTCGACGCCCTGATTCGCGCGCTCGACGCCGACAATCTGAGCGCCACCACCGCGTGCGCGCAGGCGCTCGCCGCCGAAGTATGCGGTCTGCTCGGCGCGCCGCCAGTCCGCGTCGAGGTCCGGGGCGTCCGTCCGCGCAACTCCCGCAGCGAACTGCACGGCCTGTTCCATCTCTACGATCCGCGCCAACGCAAACCGCCGTACATCGAACTCTGGATGCGCACGGCGCAGCGTCACGACGTCGTCAAGCCCAAAACTTTCGTGCGCACGCTGATGCATGAGGTCGGGCATTATCTCGATTACGCGCTGCTCAAGCTCGACAACTCGTTCCACAACAGCGGTTTTTTCAAGCGCGAATCCTCGCTGGTGCGCGCGCTGTTCGATTCGCCGTCCGCTTGACACCGCTGCCTTCGATCCCGATAGCTATTGTCGCGATGCGGTCCCGCAGACGTGGCGGGCCGAACGCGCCGCGATCAATTGCGCGCATCGGTGGGAGAAAATGGCGACTGGTATGGGATTTTTTCAGAAGTTACGCTCTTCGAACTCGACTAAAGCGAATTTGCTCGAGGAACTTGCAGAATTGTCCGGCCGCAATCACGGCCTGAGCGAGCGCCTGCAGCGGCATGCCGCGATGTGTAAGTTCACGAACCTCAAACACGGCGTCGCGGCGCTTGCCGAGAACGAAGCCGCGCATTTCAAGACGCTGAATTCGATTCTTTCCGACAATTCTGTGTGGACGAAATTGCCGGAAGCGCCGTTGCACGACGGTTCGAACAACTGGGCGCGCTTGAATGGCGACCTCGAGCTGCTCGGCAACCTCGCCGCGGAATTGCGGCTCGCAAGCGTCAAATGGGAAGCTGTCGATCATGCGATCGCGGAAACGGTGACCCGGATCGCGGACGAGGACGATCAGCACGAACGCGTCTTGCGCAAACTCGCGCTGATGTGCGATCCCCAAGCGCTGGACTGATCACCTGTTTTGCCTCGCGGCACGCCTGTCTTCCCCTCTCCCGATTGGTAGAGGACGACGCCGAACAACGCGCCGCGAAGCCGACTTCGGGCCGAAGGGCCGAATCGCTCCAGGAAAGTGAGGCGTCAGGAGAGGGTCCTTCTCCTCCTGCTATAAATATCGCTTCAAGCCGCGGCGCTGCAGCTCCTCGGTGATCCGCCCGATATTCTGCGATCGCTCGCGGCGCGCGACCAGGATCGCATCGCCGGTATCCACCACGACCAGATCGCTCACGCCGAACAGCGCCAGCAGCCGCGAGTCCGAATACGCCAGCACACGCTCGGAATCCATCGCGATCACGTTGCCGCGTAGCACATTGCCGGACTTGTCTTTCACGGCGGCCCACAGCCCATCCCACGATCCGACATCGTGCCACGAGAAGCTCGCGCGCACGCCGAAGATGTTGCCGCTCTTCTCGATCAGCTCGCGATCGAACGAACTAAACTTGAGCCGTCGGTAGAACGCCCCGATCTTACGCGCCGGCATTGCTCCGAGTCGCTCCGCGGCATTCGCCAACGATGGACAATGCTCCGACAGTTCGCGCGCCAGCACCTGCATCGGCATCACGAACATTCCGGCATTCCACAGATACTTGCCCGATCGCACCATCCGCTCCGCGCGCGCCTGCGCCGGCTTCTCGACGAATTGCTCGACTTTGAAACCGATGCCGGCCCTGGGCCCGATCTTCTGATAGCCGTAACCCGACTCGGCGCGAGTTGGAGTGATTCCGATCACAACGATCGCGTCGCGCTGCCTGGCCAACTGGATTGCGCCGGCCAGCGTTCGCCGAAACCCTTCGGCAGGCGCGATCAAATGATCCGCCGGCATCACCGCGATAATTCCGTCGCCGTGCCTCCGCCGTATCATCGCCGCGCCGTAAACAATCGCGACCGCTGTGCCGCGCGCCACCGGCTCAAGGATCAGATTGTTCGCAGGAATCCAGCCGCGCAGCGCACGGCGAAATGGCGCGTGATGCACTTTAGCGGCCAGCACAAATATTCGCTCGCGCGGGATCGCCAACGAGAGGCGCGCGATCGTGTCGGCGAGCAGGCTGGTCTTGCCGTCGATTGAAAAAAGCGGTTTCGGCCTTGCTTCGCGGCTGGCCGGCCAGAAGCGGGTTCCGCGTCCGCCCGCGATTATCAGCGCCGATGCGCCGGTGGCTCCTGGAGCGCGCGTCACGCTAGATTGCGCCGAAGTCGCGGAGCTTGGCGTCGAACAGCGCGCGGATTTCCGCCAGGCGCGCCTCACTGGTCGCCTCGAAGCGCGTCACCAGCGCGGGCTGTGTATTCGAGGCGCGCACCAGGCCCCATCCGTCGGAAAAATTCACCCGCACTCCGTCGATATCGGTGACGTCGTAGCGGTGGCGAAAATAATCGGCCGCCGCCTTGACGATTGCGAATTTGCGATCGTCGGGACAATCGACGCGAATTTCCGGCGTGAAATGGCTCGCGGGAAGATCGCTCAGAATTGCGCCGAGCCCGCGCCCTTCACGACTGATAATTTCGAGCAGGCGGAACGATGCGTAGATCGCGTCGTCGAAACCAAAATATCGATCGGCAAAAAACATGTGGCCGCTCATCTCGCCCGCCAGCGCCGCGCCCTCCTCCTTGAGTTTGCTCTTGATCAGCGAATGCCCGGTCTTCCACATGATCGGCCGCCCGCCGTGGCTCGCGATATCGTCATACATCCGCTTCGAGCATTTTACGTCGCCGATGATCGTCGCGCCGGGCCGTTCCTTCAGAATCGCCCGC
Source organism: Deltaproteobacteria bacterium (assembly GCA_003135855.1). Taxonomy (GTDB): domain Bacteria; phylum Desulfobacterota; class Binatia; order Binatales; family Binataceae; genus Binatus. The sequence goes on along the minus strand of PNBD01000009.1, from coordinate 20,462 downwards.
GAAAACGCGACCATCAGCTCGTCACCCCAGACGATCCTGCCGCTCTCATCGACTGCGCCGACGCGGTCCGCGTCGCCGTCATACGCAATCCCGATCGCCGCGTGATTCTTCTTCACCGCCGCGATTAGATCGCGCATGTTCTCTTCGACCGTCGGGTCCGGATGATGATTCGGAAAGCGACCGTCCATCTCGATGTAGAGTTCGACGACGTCTAGCCCTAACTGCTTCATCAGCGGCGCGGCAATCACGCCGCCGCATCCGTTGCCGCCGTCCACCACCACCTTGAGTCCCGGCTTCAGCTTGAATTGCGACAAAATGAACGCGTTGTAGTCGGGAATCACCGCTCGCTCCGAAACCGTTCCCGGCGTCCCGCTGGTCACGAAATCGCGCCGCTCGATTATCTCGCGCAGCTTCTGAATTTCCGCGCCGTGAATCGTGGTCGGCCCGACCCCCAGCTTGAATCCGTTGTACTCGGCGGCATTGTGGCTGCCGGTAATCATCGCGCCGCCATCCATCTTCCAGCTCAGCACCGAAAAATAAAGCAGCGGCGTCGGCACTACGCCGATATCCACCACGTTGATGCCAGCTTCGAGCAGGCCCTCGAGTAGCCGATTGCGCAGGCGGTCCGACGAGAGGCGGCAATCGCGTCCGAGCGTGATTCTCTTCGCGCCCGCGCGATGCAGCAGCGTGGCGTATGCGCGGCCGAGATCGATTACGAACGCGTCGTCGAAATCGTGCTCGACGATGCCGCGAATGTCGTACTCTCGAAAAACCTGCGCATTCATGCCGAACCCCACGGGGCTCTTACAGTTGATCTCGGCGATGGCGATGCCCGCGCGCGCCGCTCCAGTGGCCCCTCTGAAGCTGCGCGGATATTATTGACAGTCTGTGGCAGCGATTACTTCAGTGCAAGCCAACGCAAAAAATCGAGGCCGAACGATGAGCGAACGCGGCGCCCCGCCCGCGGCAGAGAAACGCGTCGCGCTGGTGACTGGCGCCGGTCGCGGTATCGGGCGCGCGATCGCGCTCGAGTTGGCCGCCTCCGATTTCTCGCTATGCCTGGTTGCTCGCACCCGCGATCAACTTGAAGAGACGCGCGCCCTGACCGGCCTGCCCAAAGAGCGTTCGTTGATCGTGCTGGCCGATCTGGCGACCGAAGACGCGCCCGACTGCGTGATGCAAACGCTGCTCGACTGCTACGGGCGCATCGACGTGCTCGTCAACAACGCCGGATGGGCGCCGCCGCGAACCTCAACCATCAAGATGCGCGCCGAAGATCTCGATCGAATACTTGCGCTGAACTTGCGCGCACCAATCGCGCTCGCCCGGCTCGCGGCACTCAAGATGACCGAGCAGGGCGGCGGCACCATCATCAACATCGCCTCGTCCGCCGCCCGGAAAACGCCGGCTGGCGAAGCCGTTTACGCCGCAGCCAAGGCCGGGCTGATCGCCTTCACCCGCGCCGCATTTCAGGAATTGCGCCCAAACGGCATCAAACTCTCCGCGATTGTGCCGGGCCTGGTGGACACTTCGTTGATTCCACACAACAAGCGCCTCGATCGCGCGATGATGCTGTCGCCCGCCGAGGTCGCGGACGCCGTCATGCAAGTCGTGAATTCTCCCGCGCACGCGTGCCCGGTCGAGATCACGCTCGAGCCGCAGTTCGATCCGGAGCGCTCGCGATAAGCCCGCAACCGGAAATCGCCAAGCGGAATCGGATTTCCTTCACCGTCAGATTTGCGCTCGCGCTCCTCGCCGGCCTGAGCGCCGCGATTATCGTGTCGCCGTTCGTCGCCATGGCGGTCGCTTCGGCCGGATGGCGCTTCCCGTTCCCGCGCATTTTCGATCGCGTGATGATGGCGACGCTGCTGATCGCAATCCTGTGGACCGCGCGCGATCTGAATTTCGTTTCCTTGCTGCGCGATGGCTTCAAGTTGCCGGCCCGGAATTGGCGCAACGCAATTTTCGGCCTGGCAGTATCGATCTGCGCCATGGTGTTGCTGTTTGCTTTGGCGATTCTCGTCGGCGGCGCCGATACAGGCGCGATTGGTCCCGTCGCCTCCCGACTGCCGAAGTACATCTTGTCGGCGATCGTAATCGCGATTATTGAGGAAGGATTTTTTCGCGCCTTCTTGCTCGGAGGAATGAAAAGCGATTTCGGCGCGCGCGGTGCACTGCTGGTCAGTGCCGCGTTCTACGCAATCGCTCACCTGGTGCGCTCACCGGCGCGTTTCTATGTCACCGGATTCGAGCCGGCCGCCGGCTTGCTCACGCTCGCCCACAGCGTCGATCAACTCGCCAATCCTGCCGTCGCGATCCCGGCGCTGATCGGACTTTTTCTCCTCGGGATCGTGCTCGGCGAAGCCTTTCTATTGACTGGCACGGTTTACTTTTCGATCGGACTCCACGCCGGTTTCGTCCTGGGCGTGAAATTGTGGCCGAAGATCGTGCTCGGCAGAGCCGCGATGCCCTGGTGGATCGCAGGCGCAGGCCCGGTGCCGCTAATCGGTGGCGCCGCGGCATGGCTCGTCGCCGCAGCGATTTTTCTTCTGCTCCATCAATTTTACGGAGCGAAGCGGCAGCCGACCTGAAACTTACGCGTCGTAGATCGGTTTGCTGCCGCGCACGGGACGAGTCCGATATCGCCGATGCATCCAGAGCCATTGCTCCGGATATTTTCGCACCGCAGCCTCGATCACCTTCTGATAGCGCGCAGTATTCACCAGCGCGTCCGCGTCCTTGTCGCCGGTCCGCTGCTGCACGACTTCGTCCTGCACTTCGATTACGTGGCTCCGCCCGTCGGGCTGTCGAACGATGAACGCCGGCACCACCGGCGACCCGGCCATCATCGCGAGGCGATCGAACGCACCGGGCGTCGCCGCCATCTCGTTGAAAAACGGCACCCAGATGGCCTCCGAGCGTTTCGCGTTCTGATCGAATGGAATCCCAATGAGGTGACCGCGCCGGAGCGTTCGCAGCATCTCGCGCGCGGCTTTGCGCTTGCGGATGATTTGCACGCCGACGCGCTCGCGAATGAACGTCATCAGCGCATCGCCCGCCCGAAATCGCTGCGTGTGATGCACCAGGCTGATCTGATATCCGTGCAGCGCGTGCCCGGCCGGCAGCAATTCGAAATTTCCGAAATGCGCCGTCAGGATCAACGCGCCGATGCCGGGATACTTCGGTCGCAGGTTCATCCAGATGTCGAGTCGATTGTAAGTGACGCGCTTTCTCAGTCGTCGATAAAAAAATCCGCCCAGCCGCACGTACTCCGCCGCAGTCCTGCCTAAATTAATGTACGAGGCGCGCAGAATTCGCCGCCGCTCCTCTTCGCTGCGCTCGGGAAAAGCGATTTCCAGATTGCGCATCCCGATCTTCACGTGGCGCCGATCGAATCGATAAAACAACAACGCGCCCGCGACTCCCAGCTGATACAGAATGAAATCCGGCAGCAGGCTGACGGCGTGAATCGCGGCCACCAACATCCAGAAGATCGAACGGTCCTTGAAGCTCAGTTCGAGCTGCTCGCTCTCTGAGATCCCGGTGTTAGGCGGAAATGCCGGACCTTCTGCCGCGGTCTCTGCTGACGCTCGAGGATTTTGCCCGTTCGCAGCCGCGCTTGGCGACAATGCGGCTTGCGGCAGTTCGGAATTTGCAGGCGACGGTGCTGACGGCATCGTTTTTACAGTACCGGTCTCTTCATCGCGATGCTTTTCTACAGTACCGACCGTTCGCGCTTGGGGCCCTTGGGAATCACGACCAGGCCCGAGTCGGTGACGAAGAAACGTTGGCGATCGCGCTCGAGGTCATAGCCAATCTCTTCGCCCTCCGGGACATAAACGTTCTTATCAACAATCGCACGCCGAATTTTCGCATGACGCCCGATATCCGCATAGTCCATGATCACCGAGTCTTCAACCAGGCTGTACGAATGCACGCGTACGGAACGGCCGAGCACCGAATTGCGAACCACGCCACCCGACACGATGCATCCCTCTCCGATCACCGAATGCAGCGCGAACCCGCGCCGGCCGTTCTCGTCGAACACGAATTTCGCCGGTGGCTGATCGTAATACGCGGTACGCAGCGGCCAATAAGGATTGTACATATTCAGATGCGGCCGCGCGTCGCGCAAATCCATGTTCGCTTCATAGTATGCGTCGAGCGTTCCGACGTCGCGCCAGTAACTGAGATTGACTTCCGAGTCGCCGCGAATCCGATTGGTCATGAAGTTGTACGCGTACACCGGCACCCGATTGATCAGCGTCGGAATAAGGTCGCGGCCAAAATCGTGATGACTGTTCTCGTTGATCGAATCCTCGATTAGCGCCTCGCGCAGCACATCGGGGCTGAACAGGTAATTTCCCATCGATGCCAGGCATCGGCCAGGTGCACCGGGCATATGGTTTGGATTCTCGGGCTTCTCCTGGAAGCCGGCTACGCGGAGGCCTGAATCTACTTCGAGGATGCCGAACTGGTTGGCCTCCTCGATCGGAACCGGCAGCGTTGCGACCGTCACCGCCGCCTTCCGGTCCATGTGGAACTCGACCATCTGCTGAATATCCATCCGGTAGATATGATCTGCGCCGAACACCGCGACGAGGTCGGGCTTGGTATCGTCGACAAGATTGAGGTTCTGAAAAATCGCGTCGGCCGTCCCCTGGTACCACGTCTCACCCATGCGCATCTGGGCCGGGACCGGGACAACAAAGTGATCGGGGAGCATCCCGCCGAACTGCCATCCGTCCTTGAGATGTTCGATTAGCGACTGAGAACGCCACTGCACCAGCACGTAAATCGCGTAGATGCCGGAATTGACCAGGTTCGAGAGCACGAAATCGATGATGCGATACTTGCCGCCGAACGGGACCGCCGGTTTGGCGCGATCGCGAGTTAGAGGATGCAGTCGCGTACCCTGCCCCCCGGCCATTACCAATGCCAGCGTTCTCATCGGAGCAAGTTTCCTCGGTTAGTCTCCGTATGGCCAGATCGCCGCATCATCCAAAATTCAGACCGCCAAGTATAAGTCGCCGACCGCAGCGTCGAAACCGTTTTCCATGAAACAACCGTTCACGAGGCGTCCTTATTCCGCCGGAGTCTGTAGCAAAAACTGCAGGTGTCGTTCCGCGATGACTTGGCCAGGACTTCACTGGATACCAGCAGTTTCAACAATTTCCCATTAATTTTAGCTAATTCGGGGAATCTTGACTAATTCGTCACATAAGGCACGTGAATTGCTTGAAACATTTGCCAAGTATTTACGTCTAAAATGCTAGCATCGGCCATACCGGTCGATTTGTTAAGGAGCCTCCGGAAGCGAGGAAGGGAAAAATGCAAACAGCGGTCAGCAACAAACATGAATCCAAAACGACCAGCGGCCAAGGCGTGGTTTACCGTACGGTTTGCCAGAATCCGGGCTGCGGGTATCGCTTCGACCTCCGAATCACCCCTGACAATGCGGGATTGTTGAGCGCCTCGCTCTCGTGTCCGCATTGCAAGCGCCACGGCGGCTTTCTCAAGTCCCAAGGCCGCATCGGCGAGAAGTTGTTCGCTGCGAAACTCCTGTACCGGTTGACCGGTGTCGGACCCAGCCGCAGCGACGACGACGACACGGTGGGCGAGCCCCGCTATTAATTCAAGGTCGGATCGTTTAACTTAGGCGAGCCGTAACCAGATCCACCGACCATCATTGCGACACGCGCCGTCCGGAAATTCCGGACGGCGCGTGCATTTTCTGAAACATTTCGAGCGGACTCTGGCCTCCGAGTCTCGGCGCTTCGATCATCCGCCGCTGACAGCTTCGGCGGCCACACCTTGCAGATTCCTGATACTCGCTCGCTCGAGCATCCGTTTCAGCCATCCATCGATGTTCGCGCGATTGTTCATGGCCACGTCGATTCCTATATCGCCCAGGACCAGCAAGCGCGGTGCGAAACCAACATCCGCCACCGAGAATTCGCCGGCCAGGAAATTGTTGCCTTGCAGCTCGTGATTCAAATAGTCGAGCACGCGCTCGACTGATTGATGAAGGCGCTGAACGCGATTCTGATCGCGCTCGGCCTCAGGCTTGGAGACCTCGGCGATCAACTGTCCTACCTGCGGCGTGAATGAAGTATCCGCGAAGTCTTCGAACGACCGAGCCCGCGAGCGCGTCGCACTCATGCCAATTGCCGGCAGGAGCGGCGGCTCGGGATACTCGTCCTCGAGATATTCGTTGATGATGGTCGAGTCGTAGATCGTCGTGTCGTCATCGACCAGCACCGGCACGCGCCCGAACGGATTCAGCCGCAGGAATTCGGGCTTGCGATGCTCATTCTGGCGCAGATCGACGGTAACCAAGTCGTAAGTCAGGGCCTTCTCGGCCAGCACGATGCGGACCTTTTGGCCGTAGGGGCAAGCGAGGTAGTCGTAGAGTTTGATCATTTCGGGCAAGTCCTCACTCGGCTTGCGCCGCGACGGTTACTTTCAGATTCGCTTCGACTTCCGAGTCCAGCTTGACCGGAACGGTGAAATCGCCGAGCTGCTTGATTGGTTCCGGCAGCACGATTTTGCGCCGCTCGATATCGACGCCCTGCTCGCGCACCGCGCGCTCGATATCGATATTGGTCACGGAGCCGAACAGTTTGCCCTCTTCTCCGGCGCGCGCGTTGATCGTGATCGAGAGCGCCTCGATCTTGGCCTTGATCGCCATCGCGTCGGTCCGTTTGGCCTCGCGGCGCCGCGATGCGATGCGCTTCTGATGCTCGAAAGCGCGGAGGTTTTTCTGATCCGCCTCGACCGCGAGCTTGCGCGGCAGCAGGTAGTTGCGCGCGTAGCCGGCGCGAACTTTTACTACGTCGCCGGTTCTGCCCAGGTTGGGAAGATCCTCGCTGAGTATGACTTGCACGTTCATTTTCTATCGCCTCGTTTCGATGTCCTCTTAGAAGAAGTCGCCCAGGTTTCCCGCCTCCTGGCTGGGGGGCTTGAGCCGCCGGAAATCGATCCACATATCGAATACGCCGGCTACACATATGATTGCAGCGACCACCGGCTGCGCGAACACCACGAAATAAATGACGCCGCGAACAATCGCGGGCACCGCGAGCGACTGGAAATAGAAGCCGGTGATCGCGAGCCCCTGGCAGAAATAGATCGCGCCGATCACGATGAATCCGTTCAGTGCGATATCGCTGACCGCACCGATCGGAATAAACAGCCCGAAGCCGCTCGCCAGCAGCAGCCACACCATCCATTCCGGCGACGACCACCGCGAGAGATCCCCGAACAGGCTGTACGTGAGCCGCTGCGGTCCGACCCATCGCCAGAATACTCGCAGATTGAGAATCACCGTGCCCGCCGCCAACAGAATCAAAAACGCGGGGCTCAGCCGGATCGTGGTTGCGATGATGCTCGCTTGCGTGTCGGCGGGAACCGCCTGTTGAATGCCGAAATATTTGTAGAACTCCTGTCCGCGAACCATCCCGAGCGCAAGTTCATCGTGGACCGTCTTCACCAGCGCGTCCGGGCCACCGGTAAACGCCAAGGTGGTCACCGCGCTAGCCACGACGATCGCGCCCGCCGCGACTGCCGTGATCCGTTCGAACGAACTGCCGCGCTCGAGCATGTAACACATGATCGCGGTTGCGAGGCCGAACGAGACAAGATAACCGAGGCTGGCAATCGGCCCGGCCAGCAGCGACACGAACGCGCCCGCCAGCACCACCGCGATAATCGCGCGCAGATTCGGACTTGGACGTCCTACTGCAAAAATCAGGATCGGTGCAGGCGCGAATAGCATCGCGATTCCGCCGAGCACGGGAATCGCGCCGCCGGCGAGGAAAAACGCTCCCGCCAGCGCGGCCGCCCGAATCATCCCGATGACAGCTTTGCGCGTCACAACGATGATTCTTCAGATCCCAAGCGTCGAGAACGGCAGCAGCGCGATCACGCGCGCGCGCTTGATCGCGACCGCGAGTTGGCGCTGATGCTTGGCGCAGTTGCCCGAGGTGCGGCTCGGAACGATCTTGCCGCCTTCGGTGATGAAGCTGCCCAGCGTGCGAACGTCTTTGTAATCGACCTTGAGCGATTTGTCGGCGCAGAACCGGCACACTTTGCGCCGCCCACTGGGACGACGCCGCATCCCGCCGCCGCCTCGGCCCTCGCCACCGCGGCCTTCACCGCGATCATCGGGGCGCGGCCCGCCGTAGCGGCCGCCGCCGCCCTCACTGCGGGGTCGGTCCCCGCCTCTTTCCGATCTTTCTTCGTCTGCCATTTCGAATCCTTTTTAAGCCTGTCGAAGCACATCGAGCTGCTTCGCGAGTATCTCAACCTTAAGAATCAGCGGGTTCGATCGATTCCGCTACGACCTCGAATGCCGCATCGGCACGAGTCGCCTTCAATCCCGCTTTGAGCGCCCGCAATCGCCCGGTTACTTTCACTGCCTGACCCGGCGCCAATCGCGATTTCACTGCAGTCGCCTTTTCACCAGCCATCACAACCGCGAGCCGCAAATCCTCGCCCCGCGCGCCGCACTCGACGATTACGCGCAGGACCGGGGTTCCGCCCGGCGTGACGCGATATTCGAGCGAGCTCACGATCCGGCCGTCGAGCTCAATCCGGTTGCCCGTCACCTTCGGGCCCGCCGATTTCATCTACGGCCGCTTCCATGATCTCCTCGGGGGCGTCCTCGATCTTTTCCTGCTGCGAGGCCATCAGAGACACGGCGCGAGCTTCCTGTGCAGCCTTGGCCTCGGCGATTCGGCGGTTGCGCGCTTCGAGTTCTTCGCGCACCTTGGCGACGTCGGCGTCGTCATCGACCAGCACCGACATGTAGCGCAGCACCCCATCGGACAGTTTCAGATTGCGCTCGACCTCGTTCATTACGGGCCCGGGCGACACGTAATCGAGCCGCACGTAGTAGCCGCGCCGCTCGCCCTTGATTCGGTAGGCGAGTTCGCGCGAGCCCCACTCCTCGGTTTCGATCATCTCGCCGCTGCCGGCCGCGATGATTCCCTCGTAGCGCTTGATGGTTTCCTTGATTTGGGGGTCGCCCGCATCAGGGCGAAGAATAAAAATAGTTTCGTAGCGCCTCACGCGCGATAAGTCCTCCTTTTGGATTCAAGCCCCACGTCGGAGCAAGGAGCAATCCCGTACAGTAACATCGGCCAGAATGGGTAACAAGCGCGCAAGATATTTAATCGGAATAAAGAAATTTAATCAGAAATAATGTGCGCGTCATGCGCGGGACTTGCGCTTGGCGGCTGACCTGTTAAGAGAGAGGATCGATCACGCCGAGATCAGTGAGGAGGTCGGATTCAGGTGGCAAAGACCAAACGTAAGATCAAGAAGGCGGCGCCCAAAGCCCGCAAAGCTGCTCCCAAAGCTGCGAAGAGGCGTATCGTAGCTAAATCCGCGAAGAAGGTCGTCGCGATCAAAGCCGCCAAGCGGCCGACTCCGGTCAAAGCTGCCAAGCGCCCGATGCCGCCGAAAGCGGCCAAGCCAATCGCGGAGCGGGCCAAGTCTGCGATGCGTCCGGCGGTCGCGACGCGTCCCTCGCACGAACCGCGACTCCCCAGCTATAGCGAATTGCCGGTGCGTGAAGGAGCGCCCGACGGTTCGTCGTGGGGCGTGTTTGGCGACAACGACGAAGTCGGCACCATCAATCTGCTGACGCCTCGTCGCGTCGTCGAGTCGGCGGCCTCGATTCGTTCCGGCAAAGTCTTTGCGCTCAATCTCCCGATCAACATTCCCGATCCGCCGCTCTTCACCCGCGGCAAGCATACGCACACGATCAAGATTTTTCCCGGCGCCGATTACGTGCTCGACGACTACCTCGACAATTTTTATCCGCAGGCGTCGTCGCAGTGGGACGCGCTCTGCCACGTAAAGCATCCGGTGTTCGGCGCCTACAACGGCATCCCCGACAGCGAGATCACCGGTCGCGGCGGCACGCGGCTCGGGATCGACAATCTTGCGCGGCGCGGAATTGCCGGACGCGGAGTGCTCGCCGACGTCGCTCGCTACTACGATAACAACGGCAAGGAAATCGAGTTCACGAAACCTCAGTCGATCCCGCTCGAAGACGTGCAGGCCACGCTCGAATCGCAGGGTACCAACCTGCGGACCGGAGACGTGCTTTTGATTCGCATCGGATGGACGAGATTTTATCTGTCGGCCAGCGCCGAAGTTAAGGAGGAACTCGCCCGCGAGACGGTCGTCCCGGGAATCGAGGGCACTGCCCGGACCGCGCAGTGGCTATGGGACAATCATATCGCCGCGGTCGCGTCGGACTCCCCCGCGCTCGAGGCGCTGCCCAAGAGCGCCGGTGAAGATTTTCTGCATTTCCACATGCTCGCTTTTTTCGGGATGCCGATTGGCGAGATGTGGAATCTCGAAGGCTTGGCTGAGGACTGCGCGGCGGACGGTCAATACGATTTCTTCTTCACGTCGGCGCCGCTCAATATCCCCGGTGGAGTCGGCTCGCCACCCAACGCGCTGGCGATCAAATGATTTAGAGGATTCAACCGATCAAGAAAAAGGGCTACTCGTCGAGCCGCCCTTTTTACTATTGGCTCAAATGAATCGGCTAAATCTGTGTAATCTGCGGTTAGATTTTCGACCGCGCGCCTAATGGCCGGCCTTGGCCATCGCATCAGTCATGAAGAAATCGCGATCGACAGCGCCCATATTGATGTACCAGCACTCGCGTTCGGCGGTGTCCGGCCCCGGCAGGTAGCAGGTCGTCGTCACGCCGGTTTGCACATCGACGCTCGAGGCGGCGAGATTGAATTCGCGCTTGAACGGATACACGGCGATCTTCGCGTCGGGCACCGGGCGATCGCGATACGTCATCAGGTAAATCTGCGTCTTCCACAGTTCGCCCTTGCGATCGTAGCTATCGACGTACGGATTGAACCATCCCTCGCCGTCGATATAGACGATCGTTTTCGACTGCAGCACACCGGTGATTCGCTCGGGACGCGGCGTCACTTCCACCATATAAAGATGGCGCATCTCCCAATCGTCGCCGCATGAAGTCGCGCCGCCATCCGACGGACACGGATGCGCGGGAGCGTTCTTCGCGTGCACGCAGCCAAGCATGTTTTTCTCGCCGAGGAATTTGAAATTGTACTCCTGGGGTTTCGCAGCAAACCCGCCCGCGTGATCCGCATCCCAGGTCGAGAGACCCGCTGATGAACTCAGAATTACTTCGTTGACGCGCCGAATGCGGCGGCTGCCGGCGAGAAACGCCCACGCGTCGTCGGCGCGATTCGCATCCCAGTAGCGATAGCGGATTCCTCCGCTGCCGCGATCCTCGGCCGGTTCGAGCGTCGGATAGGCCGCGAAGCGAGCCCAGATCCCAGTCGTCTTAAAATCCGGGTCCGCCGGAATCGGCTCGACTTCCGTGCGGCCGAGATCGTAATAGCCCGCGAAATGCCCGGTTTCGGTCATCTTCATGAGTTGCTGCTGGGCGCCGGGATTCTGCGTCGCGACCTGGCATTCGAAATAGCGCAGATCGAAATCGTCGGTCGCGATCGGACGGAAGTACTGGTTCCACATAATCTTGACGCCGACGTCCGGGTCATTCGGATCGAGCAGCGGGAATGGCTGGCCGGCGACATAACCGAGCAAGTCGTGATGGTCCGGCGCGAGGCGCACCTGGCTCGCGTATTTCTCCGTCGCATTTTGATATGGCGGCGGCCAATCGATGCGGCTCGGGGCGACGATATTGATCTGCATGCCCTTGGTCACCGCCTGGTAGGCGCCCGGGCTAAGGAGCGATTTCACCTGCGCCGCATTGCTGGCGCCGATCACGTCACCAGGTTTCACTTGCGCGTTGGCATGCGGCGCAAGCGTGAACAGCGAGAGCAGGACGAGGACAGGAATTGCCACCAGGGGCGGACGCGCCGGTCCGATCGATTTTTCCATTTTCAATTTGTCACGGTGCCGCGACGGTATCTCCCAATCAGACGCTAGCACTTGGCGCGCGGAAAGCTCGTATTGATGAGCCCGCTGGCGTCGGACCGGCGCTGAGCGGTTCATTAGTGCGGATGAACGGTCGACAGCTCGCGACGGTACGTGACGAAATTGCCGGTCACGTTGGCGCCCGCGCTGAGCGCGGTGCGGCGCGACGCCCAATTATCGTCGAGGACCAGAGTATAGCCTGCGAAGCGCATCTTGAGTTCGGCCATCGCGAGGAACGATCGAGCGGTCATCGCCAGCGCGACGCCGCGCCCGCGGGCGCTTTCTAGCACGCCGATATTGATCAACGCGCCGCGAGTGCCGCCGCCTCGCTCGGGTGGAAGTTTCGCGCCCGCACGCACCTTGACCAGCATCGGGCTCAAATCGGGCACCGAAAAAACCGCGCCGACTACCTCGTTGCCGATCGTCGCGAGCATCGACAGATCCGCCACCGGCGTTTCCCAGAGCGACATCAGCATCGGCCGCACTTCCCCGCGCGTCACCGGATTCCATCCCCAATGCTTGTCGAACGCCGCAGTGGTGACATCGGTCCACGAGTCGATCGCGGCGAGAAAGCCGTAATCGCGCCAGCTGCGGACTCGCACGCCGGACGCAGACGCTGCGCCGCTCACACTGCGATAGCGCGCTTGGATTTCAGGGGTAAGCGGCGCGGTGTAATCAACCTGGCCCTTCTCGGTGATGAAGCCAGCCTGTTTGAAATAGCGGTGATACGAAGGGGGATTGTCGCGCAGCAGAAACGACGGCAACGATCCGTAGTTGTCGATCGCGTACGGATAGTCGAGAAACGCCGCAAAGCCGCTGCGCACCGCGAGCATCGCGCGCGCTTTCAACCATTGAACCGCGGCCTCGATCATCGCCGAGACCGCATCGTCTTCGTCCTCGAGCGCTTCGAAATGAATCAGCTGTCCGAGCGGCTCGTGCCAGTGCTCGATGTAGCGGCGATTGATTACGGCGGTAACGCGCGCGACGACTCGACCGTCGCGCCGCGCACAGAAGGGCGCCATCTCAAGATAGGTCGAGAGCAAACTCTTGCCCGAGAGCAAATCGATCTCATTTTGAATGTCGGGCGGCCACCACGCCTCACGATTGCGATAAACATGGTATGGCAGCCGCGCGAACTCTGTCAGGTGTTCGAGAGTCGAAGGTTGTTCGACTCGAATTTGGTCGCCGCCCACAGTCGTGATCTATAGCGCCGCCATGTCGAAATATCACCCCAACGCAATCAGACAATGAAAATGGCATCGCTCAGCCATCGAGCGAGCAATCGATTCAGCTCGGCGACCGGATCCAGCGCACCCGAATGTTCCGCAACCAGATCGCAAATGTTCGCGAAGGTAGCGCCCGTGCGGGCAGCATCGATCGCGCGATACTCGCTTTGCTCGAGTTCGCGGTATCGCACTCGTCCGCTCCGCCGCGATACGACAATTTTCGCGGCGCCGCGTGCGGCTGGTTGCCAATCCCGTCCCTCCTCAACGGCTCGCAACAAGTCGGCGACCCGCCATTCGACGTCGAGCACCTGCACACAAGGATGCAGCCGCAACTTCAGAGCGGGCCACTGGTCGGCGGGGATCGCGCGCATCGCTTCGGCACTGAGCGCGTCCGCATCGGGCCCTTGAAATACCTCGACGGTGGCTCGCTCCAGCGCCGCGATATCCGCGAGATACGGCGCATCCACACTTTGCGGATGATCGCGCAAGTAACGGCTCAAGAAACGCCCGCACTCAGCAACTGACGGCTGGGTTGGCGGATACTCGATCAAATAGCCAGTCACGAGATTGTGAAAGGCGTCGTCACCGAGCACTTTCCGCGTCGCGGGGAAATCCTCTTTCAGCGCGTCGAGCAGCCGGTAGAAATACATGTTGGCGTAGATATCGGCGCGCTCCTCGGCCGACAGCCGTTCATCGCCAAGCACAATCGCACCCAAACCAGTGCGCGGTAGGTTGCGCTCCGACGCCAGCCCTTCGCCAACGCCGCTAGGCGCGGTGATCAGCCGGTAGAGCAGGCTTTCCAGTTCTTTCAGTGGAGTTGGCATCGAGGCTCTGCTCTGTAGGAGTTCGCGCGGCCGCGTCGTAAATTTGACGCGCTCGATCGGCGGTCTCCATCAGCACCGCGAACTCCGGAATATTGTCGTCCCATTCGACCAGCGCCGACACCGCGCCAAAGCGACGGATCGCGCGCTCGTATAGCGCCCATACTTCGTCGCGCACCGGATGATCGTGCGTATCTAGCAGATGCGTCCCGTGATCGCTGTGTCCGGCGAGATGGTATTGCACAACGCGCTCGACCGGGATCGCGTCGAGGTATTCGTTCGGGTCGAAGCGATGATTAAACGCGCTGACGAAGATGTTGTTGATGTCGAGCAGGATGCCGCAGTCCGCTTGCTCCGCAATTTCGGCGATGAACTCCCATTCGGTCATCGTGGAATCCGCAAACGCCAGGTAGCTCGAGACATTCTCGATCAGCATCGGCCGCTCGAGCGTGTCCTGCACCCGCCGGATGCGCGTGACGACATGGCTGAGCGCTTCTTCGGTGTATGGCAGCGGCAGCAGATCGTGGAGGTTGCGCCCGCCAACTCCGGTCCAGCACAGATGATCCGAAATCCACGCGGGATCAAATCGTTTCGCGAGATCGCGCAGCTTCTTCAGGTAATCGCGATTCAGCGGATCGGTCGAGCCGAGCGACATCGAGACGCCGTGCAACACGATTGGATAGTGCGCGCGGACATCTTCGAGCACTTCGATCGCACGGCCGCCCGCGACCATGAAATTTTCCGAGACGACCTCAAACCAATCGACCTTCGGCCGACGCTCGACGATATGACTGTAGTGCGGCCTTCTTAGGCCCACGCCAAATCCAAGAAAAGGAAAGTCAGCCCGCTTCATCGTCGACGAATGCGTCCGCGATACAAATTGAAGCGGACGCGCAAGACCGGATGAGCAAAATCGATCTGCCCTGCGCGCCCGTCGATTGGATCGCCTTAACCTCAGTCCTTCTTCGGTGCGTTGTCCGCCTTGCCGCCCGCCGCCACGCACTCCTTGGTGCTGCTCATCATGACGTAGCCCTTGCCCTTGCAGGCGTTCTGACCTTTGCAATCGCTCTGTGCGCTCTTGCATGCGCTCTGCCCTTTGCATGCGTTGCCGGCGACGCATTTGACCTGCGGCGCGCTCGTGCTCGATTCGTCCGCCGCCAGCGCCGAACTGCCCATAAACGACAACGCAACCGCGGCAGCTAACACCGCACCAGTTAGTCTCGCGCTCTTCATTTCTCGTATCTCCTTCGATTTTTCGCCGAAGCCTGTCCTAGGCATCTTGTTATGATCTATCGCCGGCTCAGAACCCACGACATCTGTTCGAGCCCACGATTATACCGTCCTAGCGCATTCTAACGAGCTTACATACCGCTTTTTTCTGTATGCCGCATTACAATACTGATGCGGCAACCGGCCGGATTATTCCGGATTCGCAATTTGCCGCCCTATTAGACGCAAAAGTCGCAAAATAATTCCAGCTAACGGGAACTTATCGCCGCTCCCCAAGATTTTAATGATCGGGGGTGCTATGTATCTAGACTTCGCATATGGCGCTCAAGGGTGGCACCGGAGACGACCGGCGCAAGCGGTTCGAGGAGGAGGCTTTACCTCATCTCGACGCGCTGTACACGATGGCGATGCGCTTGGCGCGCAATCCCGACGACGCCCACGACCTGCTGCAGGAAACCGCGCTGCGGGCCTATCGCTTCTTCCACCAATTCGAAGTCGGCACCAACTGTCGGGCATGGCTCCTGACCATACTGTTCAACAATTTTCGCAACGGCTATCGCAAGACGTCGCGCGAGCAACCAGCCTCAACAGCGGAGGATTTTGAGCATAAAATAGAAATCGAAAGCATGCGTGGAAATCACGCCGAGTCGAATCCTGAGACCCTGCTATCGGGCCGTGGAATGGAACAGGAAGTCGAGGCAGCGCTCGGAAAATTGCCGGAGGAATTTTGCGAGGCGTTGTTGCTGGTGGATGTGGAGGAGCTGAGCTATCAGGAGATTTCGGGGGTTCTCAACATACCGATCGGTACGGTAAAATCCCGGGTCTCCCGCGGGCGAGCGATGTTGCGGGAAGCATTAACTGAGTACGCCAAAGAACGAGGGATAATACGCTCTTGACTCACGCGAAGCATGAAGCCTACTGGACGTTAGGGGCATCGCGCGCAACATCGCCGGTCGCGGCGAGCGCGTCTGCGCCTGTTCCGGGGGTTACGAGAGCCGAGCGCCTTTAAACGTGGACTGCGACACTTACATAGACAGGTATCTGTCGGCGCATGTCGATGGTGAGCTGAGCGGCGACGAAACGCGCGCCGTCGAGAAGCATCTCGCGGGATGCGCCAATTGCCGCGTGCGGTACGCGGAGGAACGTGCGGTCAAGGCGATGGTGCGGGAACGCGCGCGACGTTACGAAACGCCGGTGCAGGTTCGTGGCTCGATCTTGGCCGCGCTCGATGCGGTCGATTCCGGCGCCCGCGCGGGCGATCGCGCCGGCCACGCTGACCGCCCTGGATTCTCCGTCATTCGACGCGCGCGGCTATGGCTTCCGGTCGCACTCGCCGCGGCCGCGATGTTCGCATTCGTGATGCTGCATGGCGGAAACGTTCCGCCTGCCGGTGCTGTCCCTGCCTTCGATTCAGCCCTCGAACGCTACGAAATTTTCAACGCGCACTTCGTGCCCAACGTTCCGTCCGCGTCGCCTGCCGATATCTCCGACGCCTACCTCGGTCACAAAATGCCCGGCCTGCTGTGGAACCTGCAGCCGAGCGGTTATCGATTGGTAGGCGGGCGGCTCGAGCGGCTCGACGACGGGAGCCTCGCGGCCTTCACCTTCTACCGCGGCGAAGAAGGTACGATTCTCTGTGCGTTCATGAAGGCGCATGGGATGCAGATGCCGGAGGGCGCGACCCAGATAGTCGCCGGCCACAACTACTACAAGTACAAAGGCTACAGCGTCTGCTTGAGTTACTATCCGCGCGGCGATTTCATCTGCGTGCTGGTCTCGCGGAAAACGATGCCGTACTTCATCCAGGACATCCTCGGCTCCTCGCTCTGATTCACCCGGGCTGCCTCCGGGTATTTTCGCCTAGCGGCGGTCGGCCTTTTGGCCATCCTCGTTGGCGAGGAACAGATGCAACTGCGCGGGACCGTTGTTGCGGGGAATCTCGACCGGATAATTGCCGGTGAAGCAGGCGTCGCAGAATCCTTCGCGACTCTCGCCGTTGAAGGAATAGAGTCCGTCCCAGCTCAAATAGCCAAGCGAATCAGCGGTGATGTAACGGCGAATCTGATCGATCGAATGCGACGATGCGAGCAATTCCTCGCGCGTGGGCGTGTCGATTCCGTAGAAACACGAATTGGTCGTCGGTGGCGCCGCGATCCGCATGTGAACTTCGCGCGCACCGGCCTGCCGCAGCATCGGGATCACTTTTCTGAGCGTCGTGCCGCGCACCAGTGAGTCCTCGACCAACACGATTTTTTTGCCCTTCAGCAATTCGGCGATGGGATTGAACTTTATCTTCACTCCGAAATGGCGAATCGATTCGCGCGGCTCGATGAACGTGCGCCCGACGTAGTGGCTGCGCACCAAGCCCATCTCGAACGGAATCCCTGATTCTTCCGCGTAGCCCAAGGCCGCGGGCGTCCCCGAGTCAGGCACCGGCACCACGATATCGGCGACGGCCGGACATTCGCGCGCGAGCGCCCGCCCCTGCTCCTTGCGCACCTGGTACACATTGCGCCCGTACACCTGGCTATCGGGGCGCGAAAAATAGACGTACTCGAAAATGCATCGCTTGGCCGGCGCGTGCGCGAACGGATGGAGCGAGTGGAGGCCGCTGTCATCGACGACGATCATCTCGCCCGGCTCGATCTCGCGAATGTACTCCGCGCGGACCAGGTCCAACGCGCAGGTTTCCGACGCAACGATCGTCGCACCGTTCAACCTGCCCAGCACCAGCGGCCGAAATCCGTGAGGATCGCGCACCGCCATCAGCGTGTTCTCCGTCAGTACGACTAGCGAATAAGCGCCCCGCACCTGCGCGAGCGCCTCGGCCACGCGTTCAGGAATCGTCGGGGCGCGCGAAGCGGCGATCAGGTGAATCATCACCTCGCTGTCCGAGGACGACGAAAACACTGCGCCGCTGGCCTCCAGCCGCTCGCGAATTTCCTGGAAGTTGACGATATTGCCGTTGTGCGCGAGCGCGAGTGCGCCGCTCTTGTACTCGGCCATCAGCGGCTGACAGTTGTTGATCGTAGTCGAGCCGGTGGTCGAGTAGCGATTGTGGCCAATCGCGCTGGTGCCTTCGAGCTTGGAAATAATCGAGGTGTTGAAAACGTCGGCGACCAGGCCCATCCCGCGATGCGCGATCAGTGACTTGCCGTTCGACGACACGATGCCCGCGGATTCCTGGCCGCGATGCTGCTGCGCGTAGAGGCCCAGGTAGGCGAGATTCGCCGCCTCGGGATGCTCATACACGCCGAATACGCCGCATTCCTCGTGAAATACGTCGAGTTTGGATTCTTCAGTTTCGAAAGCCAGGACAGGTTCTTTTTCAGTCACCGGCGGCCAGCCTCCGCGGAATCGCGTCTTCGTAAATTCGCATCAACTCCCGAACGTCCTCGTCGATCACCGCGGCCAACTTGAGTCGCGGCTCGGCAATCACCCGGCCAATCTGCGTCACTTCGAGGCCGCTGCCGGAAAACAATTGCTCGATTCGCGCAACGTCATCTGCCGCAACGGACAACACCACCGTCGAGGGCCCTTCGCCAAACAACTCCACGGCGTCGGTGAGTCCAGCGCGCTCAGCGTCGATCTCAGCGCCCAGGATTCGCCTCGAATCAAAACAGGCTTCGGCAAGCGCCACCGCAAGCCCGCCCTCTGCTACGTCGTGCGCCGATCTTATCAAGCCCAGTTCGGCCCCGGCAACCAGCCCCTCGATCAGCGCCTTCTCGCGCGCAAGCTCGACCGGACTCAGCGTTGCGTCGCCGATGCCAAAGGTCGCGGAGTATTCGCTCGCCGCCAAAGAGGGCTTTGCGGTTCGCACCATGACGATCGCATCACCGGAATTCTTGAAATGCTGCGTAACGTGCTTCGAGACGTCGTCGAGGATGCCTAAGACTGCAATCGTCGGCGTCGGCGGAATCGCGAGGCCCTCGGTCTCGTTGTAAAAGCTGACATTGCCGCTCACGACCGGAGTGCCGAAGGCCAGCGCCGCATCGCGCAGCGCCTCGACCCCGCGCGTGAATTGCCACATCACTTCAGGCCGCTCGGGATTCCCGTAGTTGAGACAGTTGGTGATTCCCACCGGCCGCGCGCCGGCGCAGGCGACATTGCGCACCGCCTCGCACACGGTCGCGATCGTGCCGATATAAGGATCGAGCGCGCACGCACGCGGATTCGAATCGACCTTCAGCGCAAAGCCGCGCTCTGAATTCTTGATTCGCATGACCGCCGCATCGCTGCCAGGTCCTTCTATCGTATTGCTCTGCACGATCGAGTCGTACTGGCGAAAAATCCACTTCTTCGACGCGACGTTGGGATTGTCGAGCAACGCGCGCAGCGCTTTCGCCGGCTCGGGAAGGATCGGCGCGATGGTTGCCATGATCGGCGGATGCGATCGCGGCGGCGCCGACGGACGATCGTACTGCGGCGCGGCGTCGGCAATTTCTGCGGCCGGGATGTCCGCGACGATCTGTCCGTGCCATCGCGTGCGCCATCGCTTGTCTTCCGTGATCTGCCCAATCACCACCGCGTGCAGATCCCACTTATCGAATACCGCCTGCAGTTCAGCCTCGCGGCCGCGCTCGGCGACGATCAACATTCTCTCTTGCGATTCGGAAAGCAGAATTTCGTATGGCGTCAGTCCCTCCTCGCGGAGCGGCACGCGATCGAGATCGAGTTCGATTCCGAGTCCGCCGCGCGCCGCCATCTCGCTCGACGACGAGGTAAGGCCCGCCGCGCCCATATCCTGAATCGCGACGATCGCGCCGGTCTTGCCCGCCTCAAGGCACGCCTCGATCAATAATTTTTCGGTGAACGGATCGCCCACCTGCACCGCGGGACGTTTCGCCTCGCTCTCCTTGTCGAACTCCGCCGACGCCATCGAGGCCCCGTGAATTCCGTCGCGACCCGTCGCCGATCCCACGTACAGCACGGGATTGCCGGGGCCGCGCGCCTTGGCGCTCATGATCTCGTCGATCCGCACCAGGCCGAGGCAGAACGCATTGACCAGGATGTTCGCGTTGTAGGCGGCGTCGAACATCACTTCGCCCGCGACCGTCGGGACGCCGACGCAATTTCCGTAACCGCCGATTCCACCGACCACGCCGCCGAGCAGATAGCGCGTGCGCGGATGATCGAACGCGCCGAACTTGAGCGAGTTCATGCTCGCGACCGGACGCGCGCCCATCGTGAAAATGTCGCGCAGGATTCCGCCGACGCCGGTCGCCGCGCCCTGGTACGGCTC
>PNBD01000011.1:396-61788 GCA_003135855.1 Deltaproteobacteria bacterium | reverse complement strand
TTACCTATGTCGCCGGTCGTTCAAGGAAAGAAGCCAGTTTTCACGCAGGGTGTCGAATCACCGGATATCCAATCAGACAATCTGCCTTCGTTTTTCAACACCCTGCTAGTGGAGCGGAGTCGGCGTGGGCAAAACGAAGGTGTCCGGATTGGGCGGAGGCGGCGGCTCCTTGCGGACAATCGCCACTTCGTTCGAGGGCAGGCTGTGATAGTCGTCGGTCGTATTCGAGACCACTTTGTAGTGGTAGGTCTTGCCGACCTGCGTCGCGTCATCCGTGATCGTGAACCTCGGCTGCACCTGGAAGCGGCCCTGATCGGTGACGGGGACCTCGCGGATATTTTGAAAAGTGCCGTCGCCTTCGGCGCGCGACACGGTGAAGCCGCTCAAGTCGGTGAGTTTGTCGCCGCCCGCGTATTTCTCAGGACGGCTCCAGCTCAAGCGAACGCCATTCTTTGCGCTCGACGCTTGAAGGTCCAGAATTCGTTCGGGCCGCGCGGATTCAGGCGGAATCGGCGCCGACTTCACGCCGCATCCAAGCCACGCCAGATCGCAACTCGCGACGAGGATCGCGACGTAAAGGAACGCTCTCGCACGCTTCATTTCAGATCGCATCCTGGATCTCTTCGCGCGGGCATCTTCGCTGGGCCAGCATTCATCAGCGTCCGAGTTCCTTGAGGCGGCGTCGCACAGTTGAAGGCGCCGGTCCGCCTTCGATAGTTCGTCGCGCGACTGAGTTTTCCGGCCGCAGGATCGCGATCGCATCATCACCGAATGTGCTCGAATGGCGGCGCAAGTCGGCCGCGCTCAAATCCTCGAGCGACCTGCCCGCCGCCACTGCCTCGCGCACGATCGCACCAACAACTTCATGCGCCTCGCGAAATGCCATCCCGCGACCAACGAGATAGTCCGCCAAATCTGTTGCGAGAGCGAATCCCCCGGCTACGGCGCGCATCCGCGCCGTTTCAAATCTCAGCGCCGGCCAGAATTTCGCCATCAAGTCCAGCGCCGGTTTCAGAGTATCCAGCGCGTCGAACACGCGTTCCTTGTCTTCCTGCAAATCAGAGTTGTAGGCGAGCGGCAGACCTTTGAGCACCGTCAGCATCGCAACCAGATCGCCGACGACGCGGCCGGACTTGCCGCGGATCAATTCGAGCAGGTCGGGATTCTTCTTCTGCGGCATCATCGAGCTGCCGGTCGAAAATTCATCCGGCAATGTCGCAAATCCGAACTCGGAAGTCGTCCAGAGAATGATTTCCTCGCTCATCCGCGAAAGATGGACCATCGTGAGCGCGGCGGCCGACAAAAAATCCACCGCGAAGTCGCGATCCGAAACCGCATCGATGCTATTTGCGGTGATCGACTTGAAGCCCAGCTCGCGCGCCACCATCCGGCGATCGAGCTGGAGCGTGGTCGCTGCGAGCGCACCAGCGCCGAGCGGCATCATGGAGGTCCGCGCCGCCGCCTGCGCGAACCGTTCGCGATCGCGCGCGAGCATCTCGACGTATGCGAGCAGATGATGCGCGAGCGTGATCGGTTGCGCGCGCTGCAGGTGGGTGTAGCCGGGCATGATCGTTTCGACGTGCCGGTTCGCGAGCGCAATCAGGGCGATGCGCAGGCGCTCGATCAGTTCGATCACGTCGGCAATTTCGTCGCGCAGAAAGAGCCGCAAATCGAGCGCGACCTGATCGTTGCGCGAGCGCGCAGTATGGAGTTTGCGCCCCGGCTCGCCCGCGATCGCAATCAGGCGACGCTCGATCGCAAGATGAATGTCTTCATCGGCGATATCGAACTTGAAACGACCGGTCTCGATCTCCTTTTGAATCTGCTCGAGACCGCGAACAATCGCGCGCAGCTCGTGGGCCTTCAGCAATCCGACTTTGGCGAGCATCCGGGCGTGCGCGATCGAACCGAGAATATCGTGGCGATAGAGCCGGCGATCAAATGGCAATGACGCGGTGAAGGCCTCGACTTCGGGCAGCCGAGCGCGCGCGAATCGCCCACGGATAAGATTTTGGCCGGCTTTGCGGTCGCGAGATTTTTTTTTCACGGTCGGGAATGCAATCGAGTACGCGACAGAATCGCGGGGTGCATCAGGTGGCCGGCCGCAAATGACACGAGCATCCGCGCGCCGCGCAACTCATCGAGCCGTCGGGATGGGCGATGTGAACGTCGAGCTTGTGATGGCAGTGATCGCATTCTCCGGTGCGTGGGCGGGGCACCAGCTTGGGCTGCGTGCGCGGCGGCTTGAACTGCAGTACCTTGCCCAAATCCCCTACCACTCCTCGTCAATTCTTCGCGGTCGCGCGAGCCAACGCACGAAGCCGCACGCCCGCGAGGCGGATGAAGCCTTCGGCGTCGGCCTGATTGTAACCGCCCGCTTCCTCGAAGCTCGCGATCTTCGGATCGTAAAGTGAGTTCGGCGACTTGCGGCCGGCGATCCAGACACCGCCTTTGAACATCTTGAGCCGCGCGATTCCGTTTACGTTTTTCTGCGTGTCGTCCACCAGCGCCTGCAACGCCTCTCGCTCCGGAGCAAACCAGTATCCGTAATACACCATTTCAGCGTAGCGCGGGATAAGCGAGTCGCGCAGATGCATGACCTCGCGATCGAGCGTGAGTTGTTCGACCGCGCGATGCCCATGGAACAGGATGGTCACGCCGGGCGTCTCGTAAACGCCGCGCGACTTGATTCCAACGTATCGGTTCTCGACCAGATCAACGCGGCCGATTCCGTGGCGGCCGGCGAGCTCGTTAGCGCGCTCGATAATCCGCGCCGGCGAAAGCTTTTCTCCATTGATCGCGATCGGATTGCCGCGCGCGTATTCGATCTCGACGTACTCGGGCTGATTGGGCGCATCCTCGGCCGCGACCGTCAACAGGAACATATCGTTGTACGGCTCGCGCCACGGGTCCTCGAGAATCCCGCCTTCGTAACTGATATGCATCAGGTTGCGATCCATCGAGTACGGCTTCTCGGCGGTCACAGAGATCGGAATTTTCTTTTCGTTGGCGTAAGCGATCATGTCGGCGCGGCCCTTGAACGGCCACTCGGGACGCCGCCACGGCGCGATGATCTTCAGATCGGGCGCGAGGCGCGCGAAGGTCAGCTCGTAGCGAACCTGGTCGTTGCCCTTGCCGGTCGCGCCGTGGGCAACAGCGTCGGCGCCTTCCGCGCGCGCAATTTCGACCTGCTTCTTCGCGATGACCGGCCGCGCGATCGAAGTGCCAAGCAGGTAGTAGCCCTCGTACACGGCGTTCGCGCGCATCATCGGAAAAACAAAATCGCGGGCGAATTCCTCGCGCACATCGGAGAGGTAAAATTTGCTTGCGCCGGTCTTGAGCGCCTTTTCTTCGAGACCGTCAGTCTCCTCGGCCTGCCCGACGTCGGCGCAGTACGCGATCACCTCGCAGTCGAACTCGTCCTTGATCCAGCGGAGGATCACCGACGTATCGAGCCCGCCGGAGTAGGCGAGGACGACTTTCTTAATTTTTTCCTCGGCCACGATTCCTCTTTATATCGATCAATCCGGCGACGGAGCGATCCTTAAGATATCTGGCCGCAGCAACCAGACCATCACGGCCTTTTGCGCGTGGAGGCGATTTTCCGCCTGATCGAGCACTACCGAACGCGGCCCATCGATCACGTCGTCGGTGATTTCCTCGCCGCGATGCGCCGGCAGACAGTGCATCACGATCGCGCCCTTGCGCGCATGCTTCATCAACGCGTCATTGATCTGGAAGCCTTTGAAATCGCGACGCCGCCGCGCCGCCTCCTTCTCGCGCCCCATCGAGGTCCAGGTGTCCGTGTAAACCACGTCAACGTCGGTGACCGCCTCGACCGGATTATCGCTGATGGTCCCGATTTCCTCGTTGCGAAGGCGCTGCACAAAACTTTTCTCGGGCTCGTAGCCCTTCGGACACGCGAGACGCAGTTCGAATCCCGCGAGTGACGCCGCCTCGATCCAGCTCTGCGCCAGGTTGAATCCATCGCCGACGAAAGCAACGCGAAGCTTGCGGAGCTCGCGGCCGAAGCGCTCCTGCATCGTCATTAAATCGGCGAGCAATTGACACGGATGCAACAGATCGGTGAGGCCGTTGATTACCGGAACCGTCGATTCGCGGGCCAACTCGACCGCGGTCTCGTGCGAGAAGGTGCGAATCATGATCAGGTCGACGCATCGCGCCATGTTGCGCGCGACGTCCTTGACCGATTCGCGCTCGCCGATGCCGATGTCGTTAGGCGCGAGATAAATCGCGTGGCCGCCGAGCTGAGCCATCCCGGTCTCGAAGGTGATTCGCGTGCGCAGCGACGGCTTTTGAAAAATCATCGCGAGCGTCTTACCGCGCAGATACGGGTGCTCGATTCCGATCTTCAGCTCGGCCTTGAGCCGCGCGCCGAGCGCGAGCAGGCCCGCAAGTTCAGCCTCGCTGAGCGAGCTGAAATCGAGGAAGTCGCGTTTCGTTTGCGTCGCGGCGTTCACTTGGCCGACGGTGCGCTCCTTAGCGCGTTTTCGATTATCGCGAGGCCCGCGTCGGCTTCCTCGCGCGTGAGATTGAGTGGCGGCAGCAATCGCAAAACGTTGCCCGCGGTGCCGTTGACCAGCAGACGTTCTTTCAGGCATGCATCGACGATCGCGCGCGTATCGTGTTTCAGCACGACGCCCATGATCATGCCAAGCCCGCGCACTTCGACGACGCGATCGCAGGTCTTCGCGAACTTGCTCAAGCGCTCGATCATGTAGGCGCCGATCGTACTCGCATTTTCCATCACGCCGTCCTGGTCGAGCGCGTCAAGCACGCCGAGCGCCGCCGCGCATGCCACCGGATTGCCGCCGAAGGTACTGCCATGGCTGCCCGGCGTGAAGCTCGACGCGATCTCCGGACGCGCGATCATCGCGCCGATCGGAAGCCCGCCGCCGAGCGCCTTCGCGAGCGTCACGATGTCGGGCTTGATGCCCGCGTGCTCGTAGGCAAAGAAGCGGCCGGTACGGCCCATCCCGACTTGCACTTCGTCGAGCATCATCAAGACGTTGTGGCGATCGCACCAGTCGCGCAGGCGCTTCAGATAATCGTTGTGCGAGACGACGACGCCGCCTTCGCCCTGAATCGGNNCCGCCACATCGTCAAACGGGACGAGCCTGAAGCCCGGCATCAATGGGTGAAATCCCTGGTGATACTTTTCCTGGCCGGTAGCGCTCAGAGTCGCGAGCGTGCGTCCATGGAACGAGCCGAGCGTCGCGAGAATCTCGAAGCGGCCGCCACCCTCGTTGCTGCCCCATCGACGCGCGAGCTTAATCGCAGCCTCGTTGGCCTCGGCGCCGGAATTTCCCAGAAAGACTTTGCCGCCGCCGAATCGATTTGCGAGCCGCTCGAGCAGACGCGCAGTCGGCTCCGTGTGGAAGACGTTCGAGACGTGGGTCAACTTCTCGGCCTGCTCCTTGATCGCGCGAACCACACGCGGATGGCCGTGGCCGAGGCTGGTGACGGCCAGCCCGCAAAAGAAATCGAGAAAGCGATTGCCGTCCGCATCATATAGATAGGAGCCGTGCCCGCGCACGAATGCGAGGGGCGTACATCCGTAAACATCGACCATGTTTCGATGCGCGAGTTCGATGATTTCCGTGTTGTTCATCGCGGTTTCTGTTTACCGATGCTCTCCTTGTCTAGCTGTTTGCCTTGCGGCCGTTCTGCGCTCTGCGCGAAGTCGCGCTCAGGTCCGATATTTTCGCACGCCGCGCGACGACTTCAGTGCCGATTCCGGCGCGGGTGAAAATTTCGAGCAGCACCGCGTGCCGGACCCGGCCATCGATGATGTGAGTCTTGGCGACGCCTTTGCCGAGCGCGTCGATGCAGCATTCGACTTTCGGAATCATGCCTTCTTGAATCACGCCGCGCGCAATGAGCCGCTTTGCTTCGGCCGCGTCGAGCGTCGACAACAGTTTGCCGCTTTGATCCTTCACGCCTTCGACGTCGCTCAGCAGAATCAATTTTTCCGCCTTGAGCGACGCGGCAATTTCGCCGGCGACAACATCCGCATTGATATTGTAGGTCTGCCCGTCACTGCCAAAACCGGTCGGCGCGATCACCGGGATGAAATTGTTGGCCTCGAGCGTGCGCAGCAGTTCCGGATTCACATGATCGACCTCGCCGACCAAGCCGATATCGACGCGACTGCGCTTGCCGGCTTCGTCGGTAACGACCATGCGCATCTTGCGCGATTTGATCAGGTCGCCGTCCTTGCCTGAGAGTCCGACCGCGCGTCCGCCGTTGCGCGAGATCGTCGCGACGATGTCCTTGTTGATCCTCTGCAGCACCATCTCGGCCGCTTCCATGGTAGCCGGATCGGTCACCCGCATGCCGCGCACGAAGCGCGACTTCAGGCCGAGCTTGCCGATCAGCTCGGTGATTTGCGGGCCGCCGCCGTGCACCACGATCGGATTGATCCCGACCAGGTCGAGCAGCACGACCTCCTGCGCGAAACTTTCGCGCAGTTCCGGAGTCAGCATCGCATGGCCGCCGTACTTGATCACAAAAGTCTTGCCGCGAAAGCGCCGGATATACGGCAGCGCTTCGATGAGCACTTCGGCCCGCTGATGAACGGTGTCCTTCACTGGGGGCGCCTGATCCTCCGAAAAAAGAAAATCAAAACAGTATTGCGCAGGCCACGCAATCACTGCCTCGATAGATTTGCGCTGGGGCTGCCGCGCGGACTCTAAAGAATATAGCGCGAAAGATCCTCGTCCTTGACGATTGTGTCGAGGCGGCCGTGCACATAGTCGGCGTCGATCGTGAGTTCGTGATCGTGCAATTCGGGCGCGTTGAACGACAATTCTTCCAGCAATCGCTCGAGCACGGTGTGCAGTCGTCGCGCGCCGATGTCTTCCGAGCGCCCGTTCACCTTCGCCGCGATTTCCGCCAACGCGCCAACCCCTTCTTGCGTAAAGCTGAGCCGCACACCCTCGGTCTCCATCAAAGCGACGTACTGGCGAGTCAACGCGTTCTCGGGCTCGGTCAGAATCCTGATGAAGTCTTCGCGGGTGAGGGCCTTCAGCTCGACACGAATCGGGAAGCGGCCTTGAAATTCGGGAATGAGGTCGGACGGCTTCGACGAATGGAACGCGCCCGACGCCACGAACAAAATGTGGTCGGTCTTAACCGCGCCGTACTTGGTGTTGACGGTGGAGCCCTCGACGATCGGCAGCAAGTCGCGCTGAACGCCGGCGCGCGAAACGTCCGGCCCGTGAGCGTCGCGCGCAGCGATCTTGTCGATCTCGTCGATAAACACGATGCCCGATTGCTCCGCGCGCTGAATCGCATCCTGGGCGACCGATTCCATATCGACCAGCCGCGCCGCCTCTTCCTGCGTGAGCAATTCCATCGCCTCGGGAATCTTCACTTTGCGCGTGCGCGTCTTCTTCGGCATCAGCTGACTCATCAGGTCCTTCATGTTGAGGCCCATTTCTTCCATCCCTTGCGGGGTGAAGACCTCGACCATCGGCGATGCGTTCGCGCTGACTTCGAGTTCGACTTCGCGATCGTCCAGATGCCCGTCGCGGAGCAGCTTGCGTAGTTTCTCGCGCGTGTCCTTGTGCGAGTCGTTGCCGACCGGCTCGATCTGCCCGTCGGGCGTGATCCCCGCCGCACGCCGCACTTTGGTCGGCGCCGGGAAAAGAATATCTAGCAGGTGCTCCTCGGCATTTTCGCGGGCTTTGACGGCGACGCGTTCGCGAGCTTCCTCGCGCACCATCTTGACTGAAATTTCGACGAGATCGCGGATCATCGATTCCACGTCNNGCCAGCCGGCGCGCGATCTCAGTCTTGCCGACGCCGGTCGGCCCGATCATCAGGATATTTTTCGGCGCGATCTCGTCGCGCAGCTCGGGGGCGACATTCTGCCTGCGCCAGCGATTGCGCAGCGCAATCGCCACCGCACGCTTGGCCTCGTGCTGGCCGACGATATAGCGATCGAGCTCGGAGACAATCTCGCGTGGGGTCATTACCTGGGGAACTGCCATCTGCTTACACGAATGATGCGCGCGAAAAATTAAATCTCTTCGATCACGAACTGATCGTTGGTGTAAACGCAGACCTCGGAGGCGATTTTTAGCGAGCTTTCGGCGATTTGGCGAGCGCTCATGCCGCTGCCATGGCGCACCAGCGCGCGCGCCGCGGAGAGCGCGTAGTTGCCGCCCGAGCCGATCGCGAGGATGCCGTCGTCGGGTTCGAGCACGTCGCCCATGCCGGAAATCAGCAGCGAGCTTTCCTGATCCGCAACTACCAGCATCGCTTCGAGCCGCCTGAGGATTCGATCGGTGCGCCAATCCTTCGCGAGTTCGACCGCCGCACGACGGAGCACGCCGTTGTACTCCTGCAGTTTCGATTCGAACTTGTCGAACAGCGTGAGCCCGTCGGCGGTCGAGCCGGCAAATCCGCCGATCACTCGATCCTGATGGAGGCGGCGAACTTTCTTCGCAGTGCCTTTCATGATCGTCTGACCGACACTGACCTGGCCGTCACCCGCCATCACGACGTGCCCGCCATGACGCACGCACAAAATCGTGGTGTGGTGAAAAATATCCGCGCCTGCTTCACGCCCGTGGATGGGCACGCTTATAGACCTCTTTCAAATGATTCACGCTCACATGAGTATAGCGCTGCGTCGTCGCGAGGCTCGCATGTCCGAGCATCTCCTGGATCGATCGCAGGTCCGCTCCATTACTCAGCATATGTGTTGCGAAGCAGTGACGCAGCCCATGCGGAGTTA
This sequence comes from Deltaproteobacteria bacterium, assembly GCA_003135855.1. Lineage (GTDB taxonomy): Bacteria > Desulfobacterota > Binatia > Binatales > Binataceae > Binatus. The sequence continues at coordinate 53,024 of PNBD01000011.1, read as the reverse complement.
ATCCCGCGGTAAGTCCCGAGTCCACTATTCGCTGCTGGAGAATTTTCTCGACGCTGCGAGTGGTCAGGCGGGTCCCGCGCAAATTGACGATCACGGGCCCGTTCAGCTCCCACGCAATCGGCATCGCGCGGCGCCAGGCCTGCAACGCTTCGAGCGCGGGCTCGCCCAGCGGCACCAGGCGATCCTTGTTGCCCTTTCCCGCGCGCACCATAACCATGCCAACTTCCTCGTTAATATCGCTCCAGTTTAGTCCGACCAGTTCGCTGACGCGAAGCCCCGAGGAATAAAGCGTCTCGAAAATAGCACGATCGCGCAGCCCGGCCGGCGATGAGTCTTCGGAATCGACTTCGATCAATTGTCGGACTTCATCGGGCTGCAGGATCGAGGGCAATCGCCGTTCGTTCTTCGGTGAACGAATCGTGCGCGCCGGACTGGCCTCGCCGAGAGTGGTCTCCCGATAACGGAAAAATGCTTTTATCGCGCTGAGCCGCCGCTGGACCGTCGCGCGACTCGCGGTCTTCATCAATTCGGCGAGGTAAGCGCGAATGTGATCTGCCGTGATGCCGCTGACTTTGATCTCATCAACCGGCCTACCGATCAGTGTTGCGCGCTCGAGGAGGAAATTGCGAAATGCGAGCAGATCGCTGCGATAGCTGGATACGGTATTTTCCGCGGCCCGCGACGCTTTCTGCAGCGCCGCCGCGAAATCCTCCACCTCAAGGCGCATCGTCTCGCACAACCATAGTGTCGCGGCTATGCTATCAGCGTTAAGTGGCGGGGAAAAGTAAGAGTCATGCAGCTAGCGCGGCTTCGCTTTTTCCTTGTCGTTGAGCGATGAACTGCTGGCATTGCGGCCGCGAGATCGAAGTCGTTGCAGGCAAGGACCGCGTCGGCTTTCGCGAAGATTGCCCCTCATGCGGCCGGCCGCTGCACGTCTGTCGCAACTGCGGCTTTTACGACCCGGCCTACAACAACAGTTGCCGGGAACCGATGGCTGAACTCGTCGCGGACAAGGAACGGGCGAACTTCTGCGAGTATTTCAAACCGGCCAGCGGCAAATCAGTTCAAGCGGCGCAGCCGAAGTCTGAGGCGCAGAAAAAACTGGAGACACTGTTCAAGAAAAAAATATGACCCTCAACCGAAGCCTCTTTCCTTCGCGGCGCGATCTCAGCCGGCTACTGGTACTGGTCGCACTTGCAGGACTCATATCCAGCGGATGTCATCCGGCGAATTCCGCGCGCGGAGTCGTCGATCGCTTCATCGATCGGTATTACGTGGCGATCAATTTGAAGGAAGCCGAGCCATATTGCACCGGGCTCGCGCTCGACAAGCTTCGTCACGAAATTGAATTGACGGCGGGCCAGCGAATCGATGTCAACACGCGCAAGCCGGTCGTCCATTACAAGCTCACTGCGCAGCGCGACGCCAAGGATCATACCGAGTTCCTTTTCCGCGCGACGATCGATGTGCCCGAAGGCGGGTCTTTTCATCGCAACTGGCTGATCACCGCTCGCAAGGATGCCGACGCGTGGAAGGTCTCCAACTTCGCCGAGTACGAATGATAAACGCAAAGTCATGAGTATCGCCGCGATAATCCTCGCCGCCGGCAAGGGCACTCGAATGCGCTCGTCGCGGGCCAAAGTGCTGCACGAGATTGGCGGCGAGCCGATGATCGCGCGGTTGATTCGCTCGGTCGGCGCGCTCGCACCGAAGCCGATGGTGATCGTCGTCGGATATCAGGCGGCCGAAGTCGAAGCGGCAGTCAGGGCCTTCGACGCGTCGATGAAGTACAGATTCGCGCTCCAGGAGCCGCAGCGCGGCACTGGCGACGGTGCGCGATGCGGCCTCCGCGAAATTCCTGCAACTTTCACCGGCGACGTGCTGATCACATACGGCGACATGCCGGGAATTACGCGAGCAACGCTGCTGGCCTTCCTCGATTCACATCGCAAGGCTGGCGCGAAACTGTCATTCGTCAGTGTTAAGTTGGCCGACCCCGCCGCATACGGCCGGGTCATTAGAGGTAACTCCGGCAGTGTGTTAGCGATCAAAGAAGCGCGCGACGCGTTGCCGGCTGAGCTCAAGGTCGATGAAATCAACACCGGAATTTACCTGGTTGACAGCGCGTTTCTGCGGTCGGCGCTGGCGGAGCTGAAGCCGAATAACGCGCAGGTCGAATATTATTTGACCGATATCGTTGCCGCTGCGGTTGGCCGCGGCGAAAAAGTCGAAGCGTGGGTTGCGAACAATCCGACGGAGTTCGCCGGGATTAATTCGCGCGAGGAGTTGGCCGAAATGGAAGTGCAAATTCGTGAGACGATCAACAAGAAGCTGATGGCATCGGGCGTGACACTCGTCGATCCCGCCACCGCATATATTTCGGAGCAGGCTGAGATCGCGCCAGACTGTGTGATCGGTCCCAACGTGCAAATCCTGGGCAAGTGCAAAATCGGCGCGGGCGTTAGGATGGACGGCACCGCATGGCTATCCAACGTGACGGTCGGGGCGCGCAGTCACTTGAAGCTCGGCGTGCGCGCCGAAGATTGCGCGATTGGCGAGGACTGCGAAATCGGACCGTTCGCGCATCTGCGAGCCGGCACTGAACTGGTGGGACACAATCGCATCGGCAACTTCGTCGAGACCAAGAAGGCGCGACTCGGTCACGGCAGCAAGGCAAGTCATCTGAGCTATCTCGGCGACGCGACGATTGGCAGCGACACCAACGTCGGATGCGGCGTCATCACGGTCAATTATGACGGATACGAAAAGCATCAGACGGTGATCGGCGATCGATGCATGGTGGGATGCGACACGCAGCTGGTCGCACCGGTAAAAGTCGGCGACGACGTGTACGTGGCGTCCGGCACGACCATCCTGCGCGAAGTGCCTGATGGCGCGCTGGTGATGTCGCATCATCCGCAGCGCGAAAAATCCGGATGGGTATCGTTATGGCGGAAGCGTCACGGCGATAAGCGCGAAGTCAACGGAAAACGCGAAGGCGAGGCGAAAAGCAAATAAGCGTACGCGTTGATCGGCGAGCGCGCGAGAAAAATCCTCGTTCGCTTTGTTCGAGAGTGGTATAAGTGAATAATTGAGGGTAAGGGGCACGAGGTGCGCTAAATCACAGCGAGGTAATGGTTCAAGCGAGCGAATAGAAAATTGCGAGAGTAGCGCCAGGACTCACGGGTCGAAGCCGTGAGTTGACGAGGTGGAAGCAGTATCGAGAGTGATCGGCGGATGGCTTCCCGGCTCCACAGTCGATAGAGGCGATTCAAACCGCGCGGGTGATCGCGCGACAAAGGCATCTCAGGTGGCAGGGCATCACAGGCCTTGGTCGGAATTTCTTAAACTCTCCCGCTTAGCCGTTTCATCGCGTGGTTGTGCTCGGATTTGGATGCCGAGCACGGGGCCGCATCGTTCCCCGAGGAGCGCACGGACAGCCGTGTGCAGGGCGGTAACTCAGTAGCCAGGAAACGGGACAGAATCATATGTGCGGAATTGTTGGATATGTGGGAACGGGCGCGGCCTACCCGATATTGCTCGACGGGCTCGGGCGATTGGAATATCGCGGCTACGATTCAGCCGGCGTCGCGACGCTGTTGGCGGACGGCAAGCTGGAGATTCGCCGGACCAAAGGCAAGCTCGAGAACCTGCGTAAGTTGCTCGCCGAGACGCCGTTTATGGGCGGACATATCGGCATCGGGCATACGCGATGGGCGACGCACGGGCGGCCATCCGAGAACAACGCGCATCCGCATCAGGCTGGGCCGGTCGCGGTCATCCACAACGGAATCGTCGAGAACTTTATCGAGCTGCGCGCGGAGTTGATCGCGCGGGGCCACAAGCTGCGCTCTGAAACGGACACCGAGCTGATTTCCCATCTGATCGAGGAGAACGTCAAGCGCGGTCTCGGTCTGACCGAGGCGGTGCGGGAAGCCGTGCTGCGCCTCAGAGGCTCGTTTTCGATTGTCGTGCTATCGGAGACCGAGCCCGGCAAGCTGGTGGCAGCCAAGACCGCAACGCCGCTCGTGCTCGGGCTCGGCGTGGGCGAGAATTTCATCGCGTCGGACATTCCTGCGATTCTCGAGCACACTCGCCGCGCGATGATTCTCGAAGACGGCGAAATCGCCGAAGTCACCGCCAATAGTGTGCGGCTGATGAAGTTCGACGGCACGCCCGTCACACGCGATTGCCGCGATATCGAATGGGACGCGGTCGCGGCGACCAAGGGCGGCTTTCGTCATTTCCTGCGCAAGGAAATCAACGACCAGCCCCAGGCGTGGATCGATACCATGTCCGGGCGCGCGGATTCGGGCTCGCCGAAAGTGCGGTTCGACGGCGAACTGATGCCGGCGGCGGGACCGTCGGCGATCTCGCGAATCGTGATGGTGAGCGCGGGCGCCTCGTGGATCACGTCGCAAATCGGCAAGTTCATGATCGAGGATCTCGCAGGCATCCCGGTCGAGGTCGATTACTCCTCGGAGTTTCGCTACCGGCGTCCGCCGATCGACGATCGCACGATGATCATCGCGGTTTCGCAGTCGGGTGAAACGGCCGACACGCTCGCGGCGATGGAGGAAGGCCGCGCGCACGCGGCGCATCTGCTGGCGATCACCAACACGGTGGACTCGTCGATCGCGCGCAAGGCCAACGCGCAACTGTACACGCGATGCGGCCCGGAAATCAGCGTGACGACCACCAAGTGCTTCATCACACAGCTCGAATCGTTTTACCTGCTCGCGATTCATATGGCGTCGCGGATGGGCAAGCTGACCGACGCGCAGGCCAACGAGCTGCTGCGCCCGGCCTTCGCGATTCCCGGCCAGATCGAGGCAATCCTCGCGCTCGAGCCGCAGATCCAGCAGGTCGCGCGCAAGTTCGCCGCCGCGCGAGATTTTCTGTTCCTCGGACGCGGCATCAATTACCCAGTCGCGCTCGAGGGCGCGCTCAAGCTCAAGGAAATTTCGTACATCCATGCCGAAGGCTATTCGGCGGGCGAGATGAAGCACGGACCGATCGCGCTGATCGACGACAAGATGCCGGTCGTGGTGATTATTCCCAACGACGAGCTGTTCGACAAATCGATGTCGAATCTGAAGGAAGTCGAATCGCGCAACGGCCGAATCATCGCCGTGACCAATCGCGCGACTGACGAGCTGCGCGCCGTCGCGACCGAGATTATCGAGGTGCCCGAGACCAATCGGATGCTGACGCCGGTGCTGATGACGGTGCCGCTGCAATTGCTCGCGTATCATATCGCGACGGAGCGCGGCACCGACGTCGATCAGCCGCGCAATCTGGCGAAGTCGGTCACGGTGGAGTAGCGGGCGTCGAGCGGTATGCGCTACGTGAAAATCCGGGAACGAACTGGAATTTCCGCGAACGCGATCAACCTGGAGGAAACGATGATCTAGGAACCAATCGAGATTCGCACCGCAGACGGAACCTGCGACGGTTTTCTGTATCGAGCTGAAGGCGGGCGCGCGCCGGGCGCAATTCATTTGACCGACATCGGCGGCATCCGCCCGTCCCATCGCCAGATGGCGCGGCGGCTCGCCGAAAAGGGATAATACCGTCGCATCGGCCACGTGCCTCGCGCCGTATTTCGAGATGCGCGCTAAGCGGTCATAAAAAAATTAGTCAGGAAAGACGCTTCACGAGAAACATGCGATTTCGTCGGCATGGCCGTTTAGATCCTCGCGAGATGTTCTATTTCTATTGATAGAATTCGCTCAGATCGACGCCGTTGCGGAACACGAAGCTCGAAAGCACGATTCGTGGCAGGGCAGCGCAGTTGGGCGCGGGCGCGTGCAGTATCAGGGGATGCACCAGGTATAGATCGCCGGGCTCGCCGGTCATCTCGACCACGCGCAGCTCAGCACCATCGACAGTCGTGCCGAGGTTCATGAACCGCTCGATCCGCTCCGCATTTTCATCGCGCGAGCAAAGCGCCTTTACCCATGGATGGGCGCGAATCAGGGCCTTGCGCACATCGGCGGAGCGCAGGCGCTTTGCCTTGTCACGTGCGAGTTGCTCCGCGAGCAGATGAGACCCTGCAACCACGACGGTGCCACCGCCTCCGTGAGGCAGGGGCGCCAACAGGGGAAAGAGCCGCACCGCGAACAATCCTTCGAGCGAGCCCGACGCGGGGAAGTCCAAATGCCAGGCGAAATTGGGAACGTCCCATCGCTCGCGCGATTCCGGAAACGCGAAGAGCAACGAACCCCATCGCTCCGGCCGCTGCCAGTTATCTCGACCTAGAAGGTCATCGAGCATCTGGCAAACGGCAGGGTTGCCAACCTGTTCGAAGGTGACTGATTTGTCGAGCGCGTGAAGGCCCATGACTCGTTTCGCGGTCCAGGTCTCAGGCAGATCGCGGCGAAACGGGTAGCGACGGCTCAGGTTGTCCCACACGAGGGCGCACATCGCTTCGGCATCGGCGCGCGGGATCGCATTTGGAACGTGGACGATTCCGCGGCGATTGAATTCATCGAGCTGTTGTTGAGTAAGCATATTGGTAACGGCAAAGATCTTTCGGAAAGCTCACCGCATTGTTCGCCAAGAATTGAAGCAGCTGCAATCGTCGCAGGTCGGGGCATTCAGGCAGATGCCAAACGCTCCGATCTCTCATAATATTATTGGTCCTATGCGCTGGACTACTGACGTAATCAGAAAATCATTCCTGGATTTCTTTGCGGAGCGCGGTCACGCAATCGTGCCGTCGGCGCCGCTGGTCCCGAAAGGCGACCCGACTCTACTGTTCACCAACGCCGGGATGGTCCCGTTCAAGGATTATTTTCTCGGACTGCGCACGCCGCCGAATCCGCGCGTCGCCGACTGCCAGAAGTGTCTCCGAATTTCCGGCAAGCATAACGATCTGGAGGCGGTCGGGCGCGACACTTATCATCACACGTTTTTCGAGATGCTCGGCAACTGGTCGTTCGGCGACTACTACAAGGAAGAGGCGATCCGGTGGCATTGGGAGCTGATCACGAAGGTCTGGGAAATCGATCCGAAGCTGCTCTACGCGACGGTGCATAAGGACGATCGAGAAGCCGAAGATATCTGGCTCAAGCTGGGGGTGCTGCCGAAGGAGCGGATTCTCCGCTTCGGCGACAAGGACAATTTTTGGGAGATGGGCGAGACGGGGCCGTGCGGCCCCAACTCGGAAATCGCGATCGATCGCGGCGAGGGTACCTGCGAGGCGGAGAAGAATCATCGCGGCGAGAAATGTTTCGTCAACGTCGATGGCTGCTCGCGGTTTATCGAGCTCGGCAACCTGGTTTTCATCCAGTACAACCGCGACGCGTCGGGCGTGCTGACGCCGCTGCCGAAAAAGCACGTCGATACGGGGACGGGCCTCGAGCGGGTCGCGTCGGTGATGCAGAGCTTCGAGACCGGCAAGGTGCTCGGCAACTACGATATCGATATTTTTCGGACCATCATTCGTTCGATTGAAACAGTGGGACAACAACTTGGACAGTCGATTGCCTACGACTTCAATCCGAAATTGGACATTTCGTTTCGAGCTATTGCCGACCACTCTCGTGCTATCAGCTTCCTAATCGCTGAAGGACTAAAGCCAGGTAACAACGACCGCGAATATGTGCTGCGTCGCCTGATACGGCGCGCTGTTCGTCACGGCCGCACTCTTGGTCTTGCTGAAGTGTTTCTTTGGCACGTCTGCCAGGCAGTCGTTGAAGCGATGGGCGACGCGTATCCGGAACTGCGAGAACACAGCTCAAAAATCACGGAGATCGTTAATAACGAAAGCATGAGGTTCGGAGAAACTCTCGGTCGGGGCCTTGAACTCTTGACTGAGTGGAAGGAACGCCGCCGAACCATCAAAAGTTCTACGTTCCCAGCAGAAATCGCTTTCCAGCTACACGACACCTTCGGGTTTCCGATCGATCTGACCCAAGACATTTTGCGAGAAGACGGATTTACCGTGGACACCGCGGGGTTCGATCGCCTGATGGAGGAGCAGAAAGAGCGCGGGCGTGCGGCGCGGAAGGACGACGCAATCGCGCCGGAGATCAGCCTCGGCGCAGGCGTCTCGTCGCGCTTCGTCGGCGATCACAACTACCAGGCGGAATCGGAAGTGCTCGCGACGGCCGGCAAGGACGGCGAGCAGATAGCGGTCGTCGTCGCGGAGACGCCCTTCTATCCGGAAGGCGGCGGTCAGGTCGGCGATCGCGGCGTTATCGAGACGGCCTCGGGGGCGATTCTCGAAGTGTCGGATACGCGCAAGTCCGACGGATCGATCCTGCATATAGGACGCATTATCCGCGGCGACCCCAATGAATTCGCGCGCGGTGCGCGGGTCAAGCTGAAGGTCGATCGGATCCGGCGCGACGCGACGATGCTCAATCATTCGGCGACGCACATTCTGCATTACGCGTTGCGCGAGGCGCTCGGCCAGCAGGTGCATCAGGCGGGATCGCTGGTGGCGCCGGATCGGCTGCGGTTCGATTTTGCGCATCAGGGAGCAATCAAGGACGACGCGCTCGAATCGATCGAAGAAGAGATCAACGCGCGAATTCGCGAAAACGCGGAAGTCACGACCGAGGAAATGGCGTACGACGACGCGTTGAAAGCGGGCGCGCTGGCATTTTTCGGCGACAAGTACGGCGACCGCGTGCGCGTGATCAGGATGGGCGATTTTTCGGTCGAACTATGCGGCGGCACTCACGTCTCGCGCACCGGCGACGTCGGATTTTTCAAGCTGGAAAGCGAATCCGGAGTGGCGGCAGGCGTGCGTCGAATCGAGGCGGTCACCGGGCAAGGCGCGCTCGAGACCGTGCGCCAACGCGAGAAAATCCTCGACGAGATCGGCGCTCAGCTGGGCGCTCGCGATTCGGCGGCGGTCGATCGTCTGGAAAAACTCCTCGCGCGCGAAAAGGAGCTCGAAAAAAAACTTCGCGCGATGGAACAGAAACTCGCCGGCGGTGCCGGGGGCGCAGCGGCCGAGGAGGAGGTCCGCGAAATCGCGGGCGTCAAGCTGGTCACGCGCAAACTCGAAGGCGTCGAGCCGCGCACGCTGCGTGAGATGGCCGATCGGATGCGGCAAAAACACGGCTCGGCCGTGGTCGCGCTCGGATCGGTACTCGGCGACGGAAAAGTCGCGCTGCTGGTCGCGGTGACGCCGGATCTGATCGCGAAGATCAAAGCCGGCGATATCATCAAGGAGATCGCGCCGATTGTCGGCGGTACTGGCGGCGGCCGTCCGGACCTCGCGCAGGCGGGCGGCAAGGATGCGAGCAAGCTCGACGAGGCGCTGGCGAAAGTCGCCGAATTGGTCAAGGCGGGCTAGCTGCGCGGTAGAAGGCGGGGAAAATTCGCAAAGCCACTTTCGCATCAGTGCGGAATTGGATTACGATTATGCAGCCGGCGGCGCCAAGGATTGGCCGGCGATAGCGACGAAAGCAGTACCTCCAGAGGCCCCGGCAATTTCGCAGTTAGCCACCGAAGACTCGCTCGAACTTCACTTCGACGACCCGCGATTGTTTTCCGATCTGCTCGGTCAGCACGACGCACACGTGCGCACGATTGAGAGCGCGCTCGGGGTACGAATTGGCGTGACCGGGACGTCGCTCAAGATTTCGGGGCCGCATGCCGAGCAGACACTGGCCGGCAAGGTAATCAGCGAGCTCTACGATTTGCTCAAGAACGGCTATCCGATTTATCCGAGCGATGTCGAATACGCGATTCGGATACTTCGCGGCGATCGCAACGCCGAGCTCAAGGATATTTTTCTCGACACGATTTACGTCTCGGCGCACAAGCGGGTCATCTCGCCCAAGAGCATCAATCAGAAAGTTTATATCGACGCGATTCGCGGCCACGATATCGTGTTCGGGATCGGGCCGGCCGGCACCGGCAAGACTTATCTCGCGATGGCGATGGCGCTCGCGTCACTGATGAAAAACCAGGTCACGCGGATGGTGCTATGCCGTCCGGCGGTCGAGGCCGGCGAGAAGCTCGGCTTTCTGCCCGGCGATCTCGCGGAGAAAGTGAATCCTTATTTGCGGCCGCTGTACGACGCGCTGCACGACATGGTGGATTTCGATCGCGCGCGCCGGATGCTCGAGCGCGGGACGATCGAAGTCGCGCCGCTCGCGTTCATGCGCGGCCGCACGCTCAACGACTCGTTCATCATTCTCGACGAGGCGCAGAACACCACCTCCGAGCAGATGAAAATGTTCCTGACCCGGCTCGGCTACAACTCGAAGGCGGTCATCACCGGTGACGTCACGCAAATCGATTTGCCGAGCGGCAAGCTGTCGGGGCTCAAGGAAGCGAGTATCGTGCTGGGCAACACTTCGGGAATCAAGTTCATCCGGTTCAACGATCGCGACGTGGTGCGGCATCGGCTGGTGCAATCGATCATCAAGGCTTACGAATCGTTCAACGCCGACGGCCCCTCGTCTCCGCCGGAATCTGTCGGCAATCATCGAGCTTGACCGCGTGGCGGTGGAGTTCCGATGCGCGACGGCGCGCGGACGCGGCTACGCTCGCGAACTTCGCGCCGACGCGGAGCATCTGCTGCGCGCTGCGGGCGTGCCCGATTGCGAACTCTCGCTGATGCTGGTTTCGGATCGCGCGATGCGCGCGCTCAATCGCGATTTCCGCGGGATCGATGCGCCCACCGACGTGCTTTCGTTTTCGCAGATCGAGGAGGCCGGCGCCGCGCCACCGAGTCCTCGCGCGCTGGTCAATCGCAAAGGGTTGCAGAGCGGCTTGCCGCTGGGGGACGTCGTCATCTCGATCGATACAGCGCTCCGGCAAGCGCGCGAGTTCGGCGTCAGCGCGTCGTCGCGACTGCGCACGCTGCTGATTCACGGATTTCTGCATCTGATTGGCTACGATCACGAGCGCTCGGCGGCCGAGGCGCGGCGGATGCGCACGCGGGAAAGAGCGCTGGCGGCGAAGATTGTCGCGCCGAATGGCGCTACGAAATCGAGCGAGAACATCCGCGATCGCAAAATCGCGCGCAGCCGGGCGATCGCACGATGAAGCGCGAGAGCATGAAGATTCCCGCGGCGTCGATGCTGACGCATTTTACGCGCGCGTCGAAAACGGCGTCGGCGCTCGACAACCTGATCGCGATTCTCGGCTGCGGCACGATTCGCGGCGGACGCCGGATGGTTGGCGGCGGGCGAGCGGCGGTCTGCATGTTCGACGTGCCGATCATGGAATTGCGCACGCTGCTCGATCGCCGAAATCGGCGCCGCTACGAGCCGTTCGGGATCGCGGTGGACAAACGGTATGCTTTCAAAATGGGCGCGCGTCCGGTGATTTACCTGCCGCCGAATGAAGCGCGCAATATTCTGGACGCCAGCGAGCGATGGCGCGTCGTGACTATCGACATGGAGAAGGCGCCGCCGATCGACTGGACTTTCGAGCGCGAGTGGCGGGGGCAAGGNNGACCTGGCGTTGGAACCGCGCGGTTCGGCGGCGCTGGTTGAGACCTGGAAGGATGTGGACGAAATTTTCGATCGTTTCGATGGACGGCCGCCATGCGCCGGCGTGATCCCAATCGGCGAGATGTTCGAGCGGCGCGCCTGATGTTTTCTTCGACGAACATGTCACGCGCGGCGCTGGTGATCGCGAGCGGACTCGCGGTGGGCCTCGCGTTTCCGAAATTCGATTACAACCTGCTCGCCTGGATCGGTTTTGTGCCGCTGTTCTATGCGCTCGAGGGCGAGAACCTGCGGCGCGTGTTCGGCTGGGCGTTCCTGCAGGGCTTCGCGGCGAACGTGGTGGCGCTTTATTGGATTCCGATTCCGCTGCACGACTTTGCCGACGTCAGGATGGGGCTCGCGATCATCCCGATGCTGCTGCTGGCGGCAGTGGTCGCGATTTTTACCGCAATCGCGATCTGGGCCGGCGAATTTGTCGCGCGTCGATCGCGAATTCCGACCGTCATGACGATGCCGATCGCATGGACCGCGGTCGAATGGATTCGCACTTACTTCCCGGTCGCCTTTCCGTGGAATCTGCTCGGCTACTCCGCGTATCGCAATCTGGATCTGATTCAATTTGCGGAATTCACCGGCGTTTACGGCGTTTCGGCGCTGATCATTTTATTCAACGTCGTGGTGTACCTGGTGATTTTCCGGCGCGAAAATCATCGCGTGCAGATTGCGAGCCTGGTCGCGCTGACCACGTTGATGATGATTCTGGTGGGATTCGGCGCGTGGCGAATCGATAACCTCAAAGGCGCGCCGCCTGAAGGCAGCCTCAAAGTGGCGATGGTGCAAGGCAACATTCCGCAATCGCTCAAATGGAATCCGGAATTCCTGCCGCGCAGTTACGGCGTCTACCAGGACGAGAGTGTCGCGGCGGCCAAGCGTGGTGCGGATCTGATCGTATGGCCGGAAGCGGCGGCCACGTTTCTGTTCGAGCCGGACAATCAATATCCGGCGGAACTGGCCAATGACGCGGCCTATCGCAGCGCGCTGCTCGCGATGGCGCAGCGCATCGGCGACCCGATTTTGTTCGGCGCACCGGCGCTGGCGCAAAAGGACGGCCATCTGGGATTCTACAATCGTGCGTACCTGGTGTCGGCGAACGGCGAGGTGACGGGTCATTACGACAAAATGCGGCTGGTGCCGTTCGGCGAATACGTGCCGGCGCGCCCGATACTCGGATTTTTTGTCAATCGCATCGTGGAGGGCTTCGGCGATTTGGTGCCGGGCGAGCAGCAGACGCTTTTTTCGGTGAAGGACGCGACGCTCGGGATTTTGATTTGCTACGAGAGCATCTTTCCGGACTTGACGCGGCGCGCGGTGAAGCTCGGCGCGAACGTGCTGGTGAACATCACCAACGACGCGTGGTACGGCGAGAGTTCGGCGCCATATCAGGTGCTCGCGATGGCGGCGATGCGCTCGGTCGAGACGAAGGTGCCGATGGTGCGGGTGGCGAATACCGGAATCAGCGCGATCATCCAGCCGTCGGGGGAGATCACGGCGCGCACGCCGCTATTCAAGCGAGGCACTGAGATCGAGGACGTCCACTGGCGCCGGGTGCGGACGGTTTACACGATCGTTGGGGATTTATTTTCCGAGGTCTGCTTCGTGCTGACGTTGATTGGATTGGTGATCGCGTGGCGCTGGCCGCGCCCGCCGGTGCCGATCGATGTCGTCGCGTCGCCGGCGCTGCACGCGAACGGCCGCGCCTGAGATTTGCGCGATAAATTTACCCCATTAATCGCGGCGCGCGTTTGTGGCACAATGTCGGGACGTCAGGTGCGTCGGCGAATGCCGGCGCGAGGTGAAACTTCCAATGCTTAGCGACATGAAGCAGCAGCTTGCCGAGTTCGAAGATCGCGCCGATAAGCTCGGGAGGCGTCTTTGACGTCCCCGCACTGACCACCCGCCAGAACCAACTCGTCGAACAATCCGCCAAGCACGATTTCTGGGACGATCGCGAAAAAGCGCAGGCGTCCCTGAAAGAGCAGGAGCAGCTGCGCGCCCAGCTCAGCGGATACAAGATGCTCCGCGACAAGCTCGCCGAGGCGCGCGTGTTTCTCGAGATGGCCGAGGAGGAGGGCGCCGACGATTCCGAAGCGGCGCGCGAAACCGCGTCGGCGCTCGACGCGTCGCGCACCGAGCTCGAGCGCCAGGAACTGCGCCTGATGCTGAGCGGCGAGCACGATCGGCTCGGCGCGATCGTGTCGATCCATCCCGGCGCCGGCGGCATGGAGGCGCAGGATTGGGCGGAGATGCTGCTCAGGCTCTATCTCCGGTGGGCGGAGCGTCGCGGCTACACCACCGAAATCGCGGACTTGCAGCCCGGCGACGGCGCAGGAATCAAGAGCGCGACCGTCACCGTCGAAGGCGACTTCGCATACGGCTATCTGAAGGCCGAGGCGGGGATTCATCGCCTGGTGCGAATTTCTCCGTACGACGCCAACGCGCGGCGGCATACGTCGTTCGCGTCGGTGTTCGTTTTTCCGGCGGTCGACGACACCATCGAAATAACGATTAATCCCGCCGATTTGCGAATCGATACATTTCGCGCGTCGGGCGCCGGTGGGCAGCACGTCAACAAGACCGACTCGGCGGTGCGATTCACGCATCTTCCGAGCGGCATCGTTGTGACCTGCCAGAATGAACGCTCGCAGCATAAGAACCGCGCGATGGCGATGAAGATTCTGCGCGCGCGTTTGTTCGAGCTCGAGCAGCGCAAGAAAAAAGAAGAGCTCGAAAAATTCAGCAAGGACAAAAAAGAGATCGCGTGGGGCAGCCAGATTCGGTCCTACGTCCTGCAGCCGTATCGGATGGTGAAGGACCATCGCACGGGCGTCGAGATTGGCAACACCGACGCGGTGCTGGACGGCGCGATCGATGATTTCATCGAGGCCTACCTGATGGGCGTGCGCAAGGGCGACGCCGACGCCGTGCCGAATTAACCGAAATAGCCGAGCTTGCGCGCGACGCGCCGTACGATCCAGTCTGAACGACGCGAATGGCGGAGCAATCCACCGATCCTCACCGGCGGCATCAGCATCGATCGCCACGGGCGCGGCGTCGCGCCGTCGTGGGGCTGATCGTCGCGTTTACTTTCATCGTCACGATCACCGGCCTCTTCTACGAGACGACGCTGCGCGGACTCGCACCGGAGTCGGGCGTCGTTCATATCGCGGGATTGGGCGCACCGGCAAAAGTGATTCGCGATCGATTCGGAATCCCGCATATTTACGCGCACGATAAACTCGACCTGGCACGAGCGCTTGGTTACACCCAGGCGCAGGATCGACTGTTTCAAATGGAGATGCGCCGCCGTCTCGCGGAGGGGCGTCTCGCCGAAGTGCTCGGGCCGGATTTGGTCGAGAGCGATTACGTCTATCGGCTGTTCAATCCGGAGAAGTTCGCGCACGACAGCCTCGCGATGTATCCGCCGGAGATGCGCGCGCAACTCGACGCGTTCGTCGCCGGTATCAACACGTATATCGACGATCACGAGGAGCACCTTCAGCCCGCGTTTCGCGTGCTCGGCATGACGGTCGAACATTTCACCGCCGAAGATGTCGAAGCCGGCGCGCTGACGGCCGCGATGCTGCTCGGTTACAACGCGCCCGAGGAATCGTTCTACATCAATATCGCGCCCAAGATGCCGCCGGAGCAGATTGCCGCGTTGCTGCCGATTTATCCCTCGCTGCCACTCGAGCCTCCGCCGCCTGCGACGACTGCGTCGTTCGCCGGTGAGAAATTATCGTTCAGGCTTTTTCCGGGATTCGAACAGATGGCTCACGTGGCCCGGCCGGCGAGCAACAACTGGGTGATCGATGGAACCAAATCGATGTCGGGCAAGCCGATGCTAGCGAACGATCCGCATCTGCCGCAGACGATGCCGTCTATCTGGTATGAGGCGGTGCTGGTCACGGCCGATGGATTTGCCGCGGGCGCGATGATCGCGGGATCGCCGGCGATCGCGATCGGCACCAACGGTCATGTCACCTGGGGCGTCACGAGTGTGCAGGCAGACGTGATGGATCTTGGTCTCGAGCATCTGTCGAGAGATCAGGGCACATACGAGTTCCAGGGCAAGTGGTATCCGGTCGAGCGGCGCGAGGTCATGATTCACGTTAAGGGCGGGAGTGACGTGAAGCGCGCGATTCTGTCGACCCGCCACGGGCCGATCGTCAGTTATGTTCTGTCGCTCGCGGACAATCCGTTGAGCGGCATCAGGGTGCGCGGCAACTATGCACTCTCGCTGCGATTCGCGGGGCTCACACCGGGACCGTCGTCGGCGGCCGGCCTCGGCGCCGAGATCGCGCACAGCGGCCAGGAACTGGTCGATGCTTATCGCACGTTCGCGACCACGCCGCTTAACCTGGTGTGGGGCGACGAGGCCGGAAATATCGGATGGCACGTGGTCGGTGCGATTCCGAATCGAAGCGGCTTCGACGGCAAATATCCAACGCCGGTTTTCACCGGAAACTTCGAGTGGAACGGAATGATTCCATTCGACAATCTGCCGCACGTTGAAAATCCGCCCACGCATTTTATCGTCACGGCCAACAATCGCCTCGCGGATGTGCCGTGGAATGGCAGCTGGATTGCGCCGTGGCGCGCCGATCGTATCGCGGATTTGCTGCGCGCGCACGACAAGCTCACAGCGAAGGATTTCGAGTCGATCCAGCGCGATCGCGTTTCGCTGTTCGCGCTTAAGCTGCGCGATGCGCTGGTGGAAGCCGGTGACGGCGGCGATGAAGACGTGAAATGGGCATTGAGCGAGATCCGCGGATGGGATGGCGCAATGACGTCCAAGAGTCATGCTGCCGCGATTGTCGCGGCGAGCGAAGTAGCTTTGGTGCGTCGAGTTTTTCAACCGATGCTCGGCGACGATTACCGATCGTTCATGCTGGTCGTGGATGGCGGCGGATATCCGGCGCTCGAAGACATAATCGTGCGGCCGTCGGATACGTTGTGGCCGCAGGGTGGCGGCTCGGGCAAGGCCGATACGCTCCGCAAAAGTCTCAAAGACGCGCTCGTAATGATCGCGCAGAAACTCGGCAACGATCGCGGGAAATGGCGGTGGGGTGCGCTGGCGACAATTGAGTTTCAGCATCCGCTGGGTCAAGGCGGCGGGGTGCTTGGATGGTACTTCAATCGCGGCCCCTACCCGGCCGAAGGCGGGCGGCACACGCTCAACAATTCGTGGTTCAGTTGGGGCGACCCGTCGGAGCCGTTCAAGGTCACCGGAATTTCCTCGTATCGATTCGTCGCGGATCTCGGCAACCCCGACCACGCACTCGCGATCAATCACACTGGTGAGTCAGATCATCCCGCGTCGCATCATTACGACGACATGATCGGGCCATGGAGCCGCGGCGAGTATCACGATCTCGATCCGAGCTTCGCCCGTGCTCAATCATCGGCGGAGGCTGAACTCGATCTGTTACCGCCGTGAGCGATGCGCGATTGCCTTGCGTCGCTGATACAAGTGAGCAAAGTTGCAATCTGCAACGGTGACGTTTACGCCCGCCCAATTCAGCCAAGGAGCAGCGGATGATCGACGTATATTTCTGGCCCACGCCGAATGGCTACAAAGTGACCTGGATGCTCGAGGAAGTCGGACTCAAGTACAACGTGGTGCAGGTCAACATCGGCGCCGGCGATCAGTTCAAACCAGAATTCCTCAAAATCAGCCCGAACAACCGGATGCCCGCGCTGACCGATTCGGACGGCCCCGATGGCAAGCCGATTTCGATTTTCGAATCAGGCGCGATCCTGATCTATCTCGCGGAAAAGACCGGCAAGCTGATGCCGTCGGACACGCGCGGCAAGTATGAAGTGCTGCAGTGGCTGATGTTCCAGATGGCGAGCGTCGGTCCGATGCTGGGCCAGGCGCATCATTTTCGCCGCTACGCGCCTGAAAAACTCGAGTACGCGATCAATCGCTACACCAACGAGGCCAAGCGCATTTATGGCGTGATCGATAGGCGCCTCGGCGAGGCGCGGTACATCGCAGGCGATTTCTCGATCGCGGATATCGCGATCTATCCGTGGCTCGTGCCGCACAGCATGCAGGGACAGGAGCTCGAAGACTTTCCGAATCTCAAGAAATGGTACGACGAACTACGCGCGCGGCCGGCGACCCAGCGCGGCTTCGCCGTGATGGCGGCGGAAGTCGAAAAGATGCGCGCGGCGGCGCAGCAGCCGCAGCAGGACAAAAAATCCTGGGAGATCCTGTTCGGCAACAAACAGTTCGAGAAGCGCTAGGCCCGACTAGAAATTGGATTTCGGCGCGTCGTTGAGCAATCGAAGCAAGGCGTAAACGGTGTCGTTGGCCGGGACTTCGATCCCATGACGGCGCGCCGCTCGCACCACGGCGCCGCTCAGCTCTTCGTATTCGAGCGGCTTGCCGCGCTCGAGGTCCTGCTGGGTCGAGGTCTTGAGCGCGCGCAGATTTTTTTGCGAGTGCGCGATGTACGCGTCGATGCGACCGTCATCGAGCTTGGCGCCTTCTGCGCATCCAACCGTGACAATCTCCTTCATCAGCGTGCGGAGAAGCCGCATGCTTTCGGCATCGTCGAGCAGCTCACCGACGCGCCGGCGGGTCAGCGTCGCGACCGTATTCAACGAGCCGTTCCAAATCAGCTTGTCCCATCTGAGCGTCTTAATGTCGGGCGATAGCTGACCGAGAATTCCGGCGCGCCGAAACGCGTCGGCAATCGCACGCGCGCGATCGGTCTCGCGTCCATCGAGTTCGCCGAAATCGATATGGCCCGTGCTGATGTGCACGATCTTGCCCGGCGCGACCATCTCAACCCCAACGCGCGCATTGCCACCCATCACAGCGTCAGCGCCGAAAATAGTGGCGAGGTGCGCCTCGTTCTCGACGCCATTTTGAATCGTGAGAATCGCGCCTTCCGGCTTCAGACATCCCTGGATCAATTGCGCGGCCGCCTCGGTATCGTAACCCTTCACGCAGAACAGGATCAGATCGTAAGGCGCAAACTGATTTGGAGTGTCGGTCGCAGTCACAGGAATCTTCAAATCACCGCGGATACTGGTGATGTCGAGTCCGCGTTCGCGAATCGCGGCCAGGTGTTTGCCACGAGCACACAGGACAACGTCCTCGCCGGCGGCTCGCAGTCGCGCGCCGAAATAGGAGCCGACCGCGCCCGCGCCCATCACTAGTATTTTCATCGAAGGCACTCGAATACTTATTATTCCGCCGAGCAAACAGTATGTAATCGGGTTGCTATTGATGGAAGCCGAGAGCGAATCGAATCTACCGAGTCTGCGCGATCTGATTTTCGAAAGCGTGCTGGCGGTCGCGACGCTCACGCTGTGGCCGATTATCGACGAAAGATCGCAGGGCAGCGCGGAGCAGCGGAGCCGCGCGATGATTTATTTCCCCGTGATCGGCATCGTGCTCGGACTCGTGCTCGCAGTTGTCGATAAAACGGCGGGCCGCGTACTCGGTACGGTCGGTAGTTCGCTGGTGGTGCTCCTCGCCGGGTCGGCACTTTCGCTTGGACTGGTAAATCGCGGCGTCGCCGATCTCGTCGAGGGAATCAGATTTGGCGAGCGGCCAGCCAGCACCGGGCTCGCGCGTATCGGCCCGTTCGGCGCGCTCGCATCGGTGGTCGCCTTCGCGTTCGAAGTCTGGTGCCTCTCGCGAATCGTCGATCCAGCCGGACGCGCAGCCGCGATCGTGATGGCCATGATGCTGTCGCGATGGTCGATCGTGCCGATTGCCTATGGACTGAAACCGCTCGAGCATTGGGGCCTCGGCATCCCGTTCGAAGGCGGCATCCGGTTTCGCGAATTCGCGGTGTCGAGTGCAATCGCTCTCGGCCTGACGATGGCTTTGTATCAAAACCTCGGGCTGGCCGTGATCATCGCAGTCGCGCTGACGATACTTGCGATGCGCCTGCTGCTGAGCCGCAGGATGCGGGGCGTCTCCGGCTTCGCGCTGGCCGGCGGATGCGCCGTGGTCGAGATCGTGACGTTTGCGGTGGTGGCCGCGCTTACTGTTTAGGCGTTGCGCCTGAGCGCGCCGAGCCAAACGAGATCGAGTACTTCGCGCAGGTTCTCGAGCGACCCGTTGTTGTCAATCACCGCACTCGCGTATTTTGCGCGTTCCCGATCGGAGAGCTGCGCGCGAATCCGCGCTTCGGTTTCGGCGGGCTTGAGTCCGCGCTGGCGCTCAATTCGAGCGACCATCTGCTCGTGCGAAGCGCGCACCAGCCAGATTTCATCGAACAGCGGCGTCCAGCTGGCTTCGATAAGAATCGCGGCTTCGACCACGATCGGATTGGTCGCGCCGCCTGCGCGCAACTCGGCGATTTTCGCGCGGATGGCTGCAAAGGTCGCGGGCCACACAATCGAAGTGAGCTTATTCAGTTGGTCGGGATTGCCAAACACGATCGCGCCGAGTCGTTTGCGATCGATCGTGCGATCCGGTGCGACGATGTCCGCGCCGAACGCTGCGATCACCGCGCCGTAGGCAGCGCCGTCCGGCGCATATGTAGTATGCGCGACTTTGTCGGCGTCGATGATCGGAGCGCCCAACTCGCCGAGCATTTGCGCGACCGTACTCTTGCCGGAACCGATTCCGCCTGTGAGGCCAATTGTAAGCATCGAAGCTCCCGAAAATTCGGCGCTAGTCCTGCGCGGGTCCGCTACCCGTTTCGCGGTTCCACGCCTGGATGTTGTAGAGGTAGCTGAAGAAGCCGCGCTGGGCCAGCAATTCGGCGAAGGTTCCCTGCTCCGCGATCACGCCGTCGCGCAGGACCAGGATGCGGTCGGCATTTTGAATCGTCGAAAGCCGATGCGCGATCACCAAGGTCGTGCGCCCGCGCATTGCCTCGCGCACCGCGTCCAGCACCAACGATTCGGTTTCGGTATCGAGCGCGCTGGTGGGCTCATCCATGATCAGAATCGGCGCATCTTTCAGCAGCGCGCGCGCGATCGTCACGCGCTGCGCTTCGCCTTGCGAGAGACTGTGACCGCCCTGCCCGACGATTTCGTCAACGCCGCGCGGCAGCTTGGCGACCACCGGATCGAGCCGCGCCATCTCGATTGCGCGACTGACCTGCACGTCAGTTGCGCGGGGATTGCCGAAGGCGACGTTGGTACGCAGCGAGTCGCCGAGCACCAGCGGCGGCTGCAGGACCATCGCGATGTTACCGCGCAGCGAATCCAGGCGCAGACTCCGGATGTCATGGCCGTCGATTTTGATCACGCCCTGCTGCTGTTCGTAAAAGCGCGCGAGCAGACTCGCCATCGTGGTCTTGCCCGCGCCGCTCGGTCCTACGATCGCGATCGACTCGCCGTGGCGCGCCGTGAAGGTAATTCCTTTGAGCACCGGCCGCGCCGGATCGTAGCCGAACACCACATTATCGAATTCGATTTCACCGCGCGCACGGCCCATCGAATGCGCGCCGGGCCGATCCTTGATCTCGGGGTCGATCGCGAGGAGTTCGAGGCATCGCCGGAGCCCAGCCTTGGCGCCTTCGACCTGCCCGTAAGTCTGCGAAATCTGACTCACCGGTGAATAGAGCGATGCGAGGTAAGTGGTGAACACGATCAAGTCGCCGATCGTGAGGCGCCCGCTGAGCACGTGTTGCGCGCCGATGTAGATAACGGTCGCGGTGCCGCAGGCGATCAACACGCTGACGGCGCCGGCGTAAAGCGTCTGCAAGGTGTAGAGGCGGAGCGTCGCGTCGAGGCTTTCGCTGCTTGATTCGACGAACTCGCGGTACGACTCGCCCTCGCGGGTGAACGCCTGCACGACGTGAATTGCGGCGAGCGCGCTTTGCGCGACGGTGAAAAGCCGGCTCTCCTTGATTCGCGCGCCGCCGGAAATCTCGTCGATGCGTCCGCTGATCGAGACGATCAAGATGATCATCATGGGGATGATCGCGAGCGCGACCAGGGTCAAGGTCACGTCCATGTGAATCATCACGATGAACATCCCGGCGAGCAGGATCGACGCCGACAACACCGGAAAAAATCCGTTCATCGCAATCGTCTGAATCGAGTAGGTGTCGTAAGTGATCCGCACCATGAGGTCGCCGATTTCGCGGCGGCGATGGAACGAGAGCGACAAACTCTGGAGATGATCGAACAGGCGCGCGCGCAAATCGTTGACCATCAACTGGCCGATCGAGATAGTCAGATAGTTGGCGACCACGTTGAGCAAGCCCAACAGCGCGTAGAGGATCACGAGCCCGATGCAGGCGGCCAGCAACAGTTCGGCGCGCGGCAACGCGGGAATCCAGCGCGACGTAACCGGCATACCGCGCAGCACGTTGTCGATGACAATTTTGAGCGGCCACGGCTTCAGCACTTCGGTCGAGGAAGCCAGCAGCACGGCGAGAATCGCGATCGCGAGGCGGCCGAGATGCGGGCGCATCCGGCGAAGCGTGTGGCCGTAAAGTTCGAAGGTGCCCATCATGCGCTCGCTTCGGACGGTTCGGTCACGCGAATGCCGAGGCGAGCGGCGGCTTCCGCGGCGCTGCCCTTTACGATCGACGGGATGCGCGAGGCACGGACGATTGCGAACAGGCCGCTGGCAGCCACAGCACACAGCACGACCACGATGGCCGCGCGAATCGAGAGGCCCGTTACAAGCAGGATCAAGAACGCGACCGCGGACGCAATCAGTGCGCGTTGCGGTGCTAGGCGCAATCGCCAGAGCAATGTCAGGCTGCCATCCTTCCCGCGCACGGCATTGATCGGCGCGCGCATCAGCGGGGGCATTACGACTTCGAGATCGTACGACTGAAAACCGTCAGTCTCGGCGACTGCTACGCCCCGATGGACGAGCGATTCGCGAACCTGCGCGAGCACGGCGATCAGATCGACCGCAGTCGCGCCGTTGGGAGGAGCGAAGCTGATCGAGCCGTCGAATTCCAGAGTGCACCCCGGCTGATCGGTCGCGGTCGCGGGTTCGATGCGCCATTTGACGCGCTCGCGGGCGAGGCTTCGAACGATCGGGCCAAGCAGATTCAAAATCCAAAGGTAGAGTCGCGTACGCAGACCCGATCGAGCCTCGGGAAGTGGCGCTGAAGCCGCGGCTGCCGCTGCTACTAACACGGTGATCGCGAGACCGGCGCCACCGAGCACGCCGAGCAACCGATTTAACGCACCAAGCAATAGCAAGATCAGCGATATGGCTATCCACTGAATAGTCAGTGGCAACTCTGCGTACTGACTACCTGATGAATACGCAGTCTGAAACAGGCCGCGGCCGAAGGCGCCGTAATACACTCGCGCGCCGCCGAGTAGCGAGCCGAGCCACGAGGCGGACGCGTACATGCCGTCCTGGGCGGCGTTCCGGAGCGGGTACTTGCGAAAGAGCAATCCCTCGCCCGCGCCGTAACCGCGTTGCTGGCGCAGATACGCGGCGAGCGTCGCGCGTCGCTCATGAAGAACAGTGGCTCCTGGAGCATACGCGAGCGTCTCGCCGGCAGCCTCGAGGCGCCACGAGAGATCGACGTCGTCGCCGGCGGTCGCGAAGGCCGAGTCGAAGCCACCGAGCTTGAGCAAGGCTGAATTCGTGATCGCCATGTTGCATCCGCACATCTGCGCGAGACGATCGTCGCCGGCACGAACTTCGCGCGGCAATCCCGGCGCCGCAGTCATCGCGGCGGCCCGGCTCGAGAGAGGCTCGGGGGCAAAACTCGGGCCGCCGGCCGCGGCCGCATTTCGACGCGTGATCGTTTCAGCCAGATGATAGAGCCAGTCGCGATCGGCGCGCGCGTCGGCGTCGATGAACGCGATTACGTCGCCCGATGCCGCCTCGATTCCGGCATTTCGCGCCGCGGCAAGACCGCGATGCTCGCGACGAATGGTGTGGACGCCGGCCGCTTCGGCAATCGAGAACGTCGAATCGGTCGAGCCGTCATCGACGACAATAGTCTCGTAGTCGGGATAATTGAGCTGCTTCAAAGCGTCGAGACAGCCGCCGAGGGTCGATGCCGCATTATAGCTGGCGACGATCACGCTGGCTTTGGGAGCGGTCGCGAGCGCAGGCGGCAGCTCGCTCACGAAGACTTTCTGGAGCGCATCGAAGGCCGGCTTGGGCGAGCGATCGCGACGCGTGAGGCCGAAAGCCCAATCGCTAATTTCGGAACCGCCGGTATGCCACTCGTCGGTGAACGCGAAAACGATGAAGCCCGAGAGGCCGAGCTCGAAGGCCGCGCGTCCTTGCCACGAGAGAAGCTCGGCCTGGTGATCCTCGCCTTCGCGAATCGTATCCATCCCGGTTTCGCTGAGAACCAGCGGCAACTCGGCCGCCTGCCCCATCAGGTGCGTCAGGTAGCGGCGAAAATCTTCCTCGCGATGCAGATAGACATTGAATGAAATGAAATCGAGAAAACTCAGATCGAGATACTCAGTCGATGGGTAGTTCGAATAGGTAAAGAGTCCGCCGGGATCGACTTCCTTGCCAATCTCGTAGAGCTCTTTCAGAAAGCGGCTGACCGCGCGCGGCCCGTGCCATCGCACGATGTCGGAGCGAATTTCGTTGCCGAGGCTGTAGGCGAGAATGGTCTCGCCGAATTGACGCATCTCGGTGACGGTATGGCGAATGGTCGCGCGAATCTCACGCGTCGTTTGTTTGGAATCGAGCACCGCCATGTGAAACGGCCACGGGATGCCCATCATGATCCGCAAGCCGGCGCGCGCGGCCTCTTCGATCAACGATGGCGGCGGCGGAACATAAACTCGCAGCGCGTTGGCGCCGAGCGCGCGCATCAGGGCGAAATCCGCGGCGACGCGTTCCGTTTCGGGATAGCGTTCGCCGCGAGAATTGGGAGCGAATGGTCCATACGAAACGCCACGAACGTAGAACTTTTGCGCACCGTCGAAGAAATATTTTCCGCGCGTTACCAGCCGGCTCATCAGCGATGAGCTAATCGTAAAGAGCCGTCACACGCAACGCGGCTTTGGAGCGTAAGCTTGACTTCGCTCGATCGGTGCCCTGAAAATCGTTGCAGAGAAAAGTAAACCGTAGCGCAAAAAGCAGGAATCTCACCTCACCCCGGCGCATACAACCGCAAGTGGCTATCCGCATACCTAGCAGACTGAGCATCACCACGCTCGGAGCAAAATCGGGAACCGGGGGCCGCTACACGTTGACGGTCTGGCGCATCCTGAGCAGCGCCGTCGAAGGCTTCCTCAATAATAATGATCTGCTGCGCGCCTCGGCACTGACCTTTACGGTGGCGCTGTCGATCGTTCCAATCCTGGCGCTGGCATTCTCGGCGGTGAAGGGCTTCGGCGGCGCCGAACGGTTGCGTCCTTTGATCGATCAGTATCTGGCGCTGGGCTCGTCCGGCGTTTCGTCGCAGTTGATGATGTACATCGAGAACGTGAACGCTGCCGCGCTCGGTTCGGCCGGGGGCGCATTGCTGCTGATCACGGTGATCTCGACGATGGGCACGGTCGAGCAGGCGCTCAACACGATCTTCAATGTGCCGCACAGCCGGAGCTACTTCCGCAAATTCTCCGACTATCTGAGTGTGCTGTTCACGGTGCCGTTTTTGATTGTCGCCGCGCTCGGCGTAACCGCGTACCTATCGGTGCGGATCGCGCAATTTCCGCTGGTTACACTGATCGCACCGTATCTATTCGTGTGGGCGGGATTCTTTTTTCTGTTCGTTTTTTTTCCGTACACCAGGGTCCAATACCGGCCTGCGCTGATTGGCTCGTTCGTAACCGCGGTGCTGTTTCAGCTCGCGCAGTGGGGTTACGTTCGATTCCAGGTTGGGGTCGCAAGCTACCGGGCGATCTACGGCGCGCTCGCATCGCTGCCGATTTTCCTGGTCTGGATTTATGTCGCATGGTCGGTGGTGCTGTTCGGCGCCGAGTTGACCGCCGCGATCCAGCGCGGCGATATCCCGAGCCGGATCGGCCCCATGTCAGCGGATTTTCCCTGCGTTGCCACGTTGCAGATCCTGCTGCGGCTCGCCGATCGCGCGTTAAATAGCGCGGTCGTAGTCAAGGTCGATACCCTGGCGCGCGAGATGAACGTGGCCGAATCGGCGATTACGCCGATCGTCAGTGGGCTCATGGAAGGCGGTTTCGTAATTCTCGCGGATTCCGGCACACCGTCGCACAACCAGGGACTCTTTCTTGCGCGCGACCCAACGGCGATCGTGCTGGCCGATGCGATCGATGCGGTCCTGCCGCCGGGACAAGTCGATGGCGACGCGCGAATCGCGATGGTGCTCGAGAAGCTGGGCGCCGCGCGGCACGCGGCGCTCAAAACGATCACGCTCGCCGAGCTGCGATCGCCGGCGGTGAGCACAGCCGAGCGAATCGAGGCCGAGGAAAAAATCCTGGCGAACGTGGCGAAAGATCCGCGCCGCTGAATTTCTTTTCCGACTTCTATATTTCTTATTTTTGTTTTCTTATTTTGCACATTGAACGGAGGGCGACGATTCCCTCGCGTTGCCGCCTCGCCTATGATTTGCCGCAATTCTCTGCGATGGAATCGAACGAACCGAAAAGCAGCTTTCTCGAGGTAAACGGCATTCGCCTGCATACGCTCGATTGGGGCGGCACCGGCGAGCCGATTGTCGTGTTGCATGCGACGGGTTTTCTGGGGCGCATCTATCGCCCGATTATCGAGCGCCTCAGCACGATCGGTCACGTTTTCAGCTACGATCAACGCGGTCATGGCGACAGTTCCGCCGCGCCCGACGGGCGATATGACTGGCTCTGGACGATGAAGGACCTCGAGGGATTCATCATCCAGATGGGTTTGGAGATGGGATTCAAAGGCGTGCGCGCGTTTGGTCATTCGGCGGGCGCGACGGCAATCGGCGCGCTAGCATCCGAGCGTCCGGATTTGATTNNCGCGCGCAGTGCTGGCCGAGCCGGTATTGTTCGAGACGCCCGACGCACCCGAACTAGGATGGCGCAATCCGTTCGTCGAGCGGACGATCAAGCGCAGGCGCGTGTTCGACAGCGTCGAAGCGATGTTCTCGAATTTCGAAAAGAAGCCGCCCTACAACACCTGGCGCAAAGACATGCTGCGCGACTACTGCGAATTCGGAACGCGCGCGACGCGCGACGGCAAGCGGGAATTGAAGTGCACGCCGGAGGACGAGGCGAAAATTTACGCCAGCGCACAAGAGTTCGACGGCCTGCAACGAATCCTCAGATGCGAAGTGCCGCTGCTGATAATGTTCGGCATGAATAGCGACTCGCTCGCGGCGACGCTCTCGGACAAGATCGCGAAAGAGTTGAAGCTCGGCCGTGTGATCAATGTTCCTGCCACGGGCCATTTCATGCCGATGGAAGTGCCCGATTATGTCGCGGATCAAGCTGTAGAGTTCCTTTCCGCCAAGTAACGTACGGCGCTCAGGATGCGTGCAGGCCGAGGTAGAGTCCGCGGCCCATCAGGCCGTCGGCATCGTGGTGAACTTCGAGTCCAGCATTCTGGAAGGCGGCGACGTATTGCTCATGCGTGAAGAGACCGAGTTCGTGACGCTCGCGCCGATAAAAAATCCGGCCGCCCTGCCCGATAAGATAATGAAAGTTGGTGCGGAATATTCCATCCTTGATCCTCGTCTCGTTCAGACGCGCGATCTTAAGATTGGGCCGATCGACGAACATCGAATGCACTGGAGGACGCTTGCCGCCTTCAATCTTCTCGGGCGTCAACCACGGTTCGACCGCGAGGACGCCGCCCGGCGCAAGATGACGCGCCATGTTGGCGATCGCCTGGTTTAATAGCGCCGGTTGCTTTACATATCCGATCGCGCTGAACAGGCAGACGACTACGTCGAACTCGCGGCCGAGATCGAAATCAAGCATGTCGCCGTGATGAAACGGAACCTCGGGATGCTTACTGCGCGCGATCGCGAGCATGTTCTCATCGAGGTCCAATCCCTCGACGGAAAAAGTGTCCTTCAGAAACGCGATGTGCGCGCCCGTGCCGCAGGCGACGTCAAGCAGCGCATTGCCAGCAGATTTTTTGTGCGGCGCCATGAGCGCGAGCAGAAGCTGCGATTCTTTCGCGTAGTCCTTCCACGAATAGATCGCGTCGTAAAACTCGGTGGTCTTGGTAAACATCGGGTAGTTATTAAATCGATCAGGATTCCCGGATTGATGATCGCGTCGCCGTTAATTGAGTATAGCCAACGCCTCGTTACTGTATATTCCGGGCGCGTCGTAAAGAATCAGCGGCGGCTCGACGGTAACTTCGATACCGCCATCGACGCGCGCTTCGACCATCACGACCGAGGCGGGCATCGCGAGTCGCGGATGAACGAAGCGAATGCGCTTAGGCTCGAGCTGGTGCGAGCGCATCGCGGAGAGCAGCTCGGCGGTGCGCCGCGCGGTGAATATAAATGCGATGCGCGCACCGCGGCGTCCGTAGCGTCGAGCAGCCGCGACGAAATCGAGCAGGGTCGCAGTGCTCTCGCCGCGCGCGAGACGACGGCCGCGGCCGGGATTTTCGCGGCCAGTGGCGGCCGCGCGATACGGCGGATTGGCGACGATAAGATCGAAGCTGGCGGGCTCGGCGCCTGCGATTTTGCGCGTTCTGAGATCGGCCGAGATAGCTCGAACTGATTTCAGATCGTTCAGCGCCGCGTTGCGCTCGATCAGTTCAGCTAGTTGCGGCTGGAGTTCGATTGCGACGACTTCGCGCGGGCGGCAAAGCGCGGCAATCATGATCGACACGACGCCGCATCCGGCGCCCAGTTCGAGCACGCGATCGCGAGTGCCGGCGTGTGCGAAACGTCCCAGCAGAATTGCTTCGACCGAGAAACGGTAGCCGTGCTTCGGCTGGATCAGTTCAAGACACCCGCCTAGGATTGTGTCGCGAGTCTCGATATTGGATTCAGTCTTCATGAATGCCGCCGAAAAAGGAGAACGCTACGCCCGCATCTTTCGCAAGGCCGGCGTGTTCTTCGGCAAAGGCAACATAGCGCGCGCGGTCGAAGTCCTGAAGGAAGGCAAAACCCTGGCTGAAGAGTTGGGCGATCTCAAGATGGCTGAGCGTTTCGCGCGCGAGATCGAGACCGTTTCCGCCTCGTCCGAATCCCAGAAATAGCGTTCTTTTCTAGGATTTATTGCTATTTTCAGCCGTCAGCCGCTTGACGATCGGCAGTTCGTACTTAGGTTTATTTCGTGGACGCGAAGCGATAGCGAGCAGCGGAAGCGATGTCCGCGCGGTCCAAGTGGAGCGTCCCGAAAACAACAAGTTTTGCCGGCCAGGTTGCCGGTAGGAGGTTTAAGAAAATGGAAGTGCGAATGACTAACGGCCTCATGCCCCACGACTCGGTACTGCGCCGATTGAACATGATGTGGAATGAGCTCGATCCGGCGGTGGCGCGCAAGTCGGCTCCCACAGCAGACGTGATCGAAGATGCCGACAGCTATCATTTCTACTTCGAGATGCCCGGTATCAAGAGTGAGTCGGTGGATGTGCGCGTCGACGATGGTCATTTGATCGTTGAAGCGGAGCGTACGCGCCCCGAGTGGAAAGACGCGCAGGTTCATCTGAGCGAGCGCGCTTACGGCACGCTGCATCGCGCATTCACGATGCCCGAGGATGCCGGTCACGAAGGGATCAAGGCGACCTACAAGGATGGCCTGCTCGAAGTGACCCTGCCGAAGAAGCCCGAGAGCAAACCGTTCAAGGTCAAAGTCGAGTTCGACAGCTAAATGGCCGCGGTGCGTGCTTCGAGCCGCGGTTTGATTGATTGATGAGTCTCGACGCCGGCATGCGATCCAACGCGGGTCGTATGCCGGCGCAGACGTAGCATAGCCGGCGAAGCCACACCGAGTCCCACCAACTCCGCAATGGAGGAATCGCGATGGGTCTGGTGTTTTTTTTAATTATCGTGGC
Organism: Deltaproteobacteria bacterium; assembly: GCA_003135855.1. Taxonomy (GTDB): domain Bacteria; phylum Desulfobacterota; class Binatia; order Binatales; family Binataceae; genus Binatus. Next base: position 23,690 of record PNBD01000011.1, on the reverse strand, counting down.
GCTCGCCGGCTGGGGCGTGGTGGCGTACAACCGCCTGGTCAGTCTGCGCAACCAGGTCGACAATGCGTGGCGGCAGATCGACGTGCAGCTCAAGCGCCGTCACGATCTGATTCCTAATTTGGTCGAGGCCGTCAAAGGTTACATGCAATTCGAGCGCGACACCCTGACCCAGGTGGTCGAGGCGCGCGCGAAAGCGGTGAGTGCGCCCGACCAGGCGTCGCGCATGGCCGCGGAAAATCAGATCACGACTGGACTCGGCAAGCTGCTCGCGGTGATGGAAAATTATCCGCAGCTCAAGTCCGACGAGAATGTGCTCAAATTGCAGGAAGAGCTGACCACGACCGAGAATCAAATCGCATTCTCGCGCCAGGCGTACAACGACGTGGTGCTCGAGCTGAACAACGCGACCGAGACCTTCCCGTCAAACTTCATCGCCAACAATTTCGGTTTCAAGAAAGCTGAGTACTTCAAAGTTGCTCCCGAGGATCAGACGCTGCCCAAAGTTGACCTCACGATGAGCGCTCCGCGCGCCTGAATCGCGACGGCTCGAGCAGCAACGTCCGATGGCGGCGGCTAGCAATTTCAGGGAACTCGAGGCGACCAATCGCCGCGAGACGGTAATCCTGACCGCGGTCTTCATCCTGCTCTTCGGGGCGCTCGGCTTCGGCCTCGATTTCGCCGCGCGCGACTTGTACCTGGACAACGGTCATCTCGCCGGATTCCCCGCACTGACGATCGCGGCGCTAGTCTTCGGCAGTATCCAATCGCTGGTATCGTTCTACGGCGGCTCGTCGTTGGTGTTGCTGTCAGTGCATGCGCGGCCGCTGACGGCGGATACGCCAAAACATCAAATCGTGTTGGACGTCATCAACGAAATAGCCATTGCCGCGCGGATGCCGGCGCCCAAGCCGTACTTGATGGACGACCCTTCGCCGAACGCGTTCGCGACCGGCCGCGACCCGGCACATTCCGTCATCTGCGTGACGCAGGGACTGGTCGACAATATGGATCGCGAGGAACTGCAGGGCGTGATCGGGCACGAAATGTCGCACGTCGCCGATTACGACATCCGCACGATGATGATGATTGCGGTGATGGTCGGCGGGATCGCGATGCTGTCGGATTTCGTTTACCGGTGGATGTTCTTCGGTGGATTCGGCGGGCGCGGTCGCGACCGCAACGATCGCGACGGCAATGCCGCCGCATTGATCACGATTGCGGTGGTCATTCTGGCCGCGGTGGCGCCGATTTTTTCACAACTGCTCGCGATGGCGGTGTCGCGCCAGCGGGAATACCTGGCGGACGCATCGTCAGTCGAGTTCACGCGCAACCCACGCGCCTTGTTGCGCGCGCTGCAGCACATCGCGCGAATCGAATCGCCGCTGAAGGCGGGCACGGCCGGCACAGCACATCTTTTTATCGTGAACCCGCGCGAGGGTTTGAAAGACGACAACGAAGGATTTTTCGCGAATCTATTTTCGTCGCATCCGCCGCTGCAAAAGCGCATCGAGCGGTTGCAGGCGATGCTCGGTGCGGCAGGCGCGGCGACGATGGCGGCCGAAGCCGCGCGCGGAGCGACGTCGGGCACCAGTTGAACGCCGGCGCACGCTTGATTGCTCCGACTGGCGGCGCGATTTAGTCTCGCGATGTGGCGAATCCCGCTGAAATCGACGCGATCCTGCGCTCGGTCGTCGCACGCGTCTCAAAGGTAGATAGCGTTGCGGCAATCGTTCTTGGCGGCTCGCGCGCGCGCGGAACTGCCGACGATCGCTCCGATATCGATCTCGGACTCTACTACGACGGCAATCAACCATTTTCGATCGAGGCATTGAGCGGCGCCGCGCAGGAGCTCGACGATCGGCATGCGCCCGGCCTGGTCACCGGCTTCGGTGAGTGGGGCGCGGGCGTGAATGGCGGCGGATGGCTCGAGATTCGCGGTCATCACGTGGATTTTCTGTATCGGGAATTGGGTGCGGTGCGCCGAGCGATCGAGGACTGTGTCGCAGGGCGGCCGCATAGCATCTATCAATTGGGGCATCCGCTGGGATTTCACATCCAGATCTACGCCGGTGAGATTCACGTGTGCCGTCCGCTTCACGATCCCGCAGGCATTGTCGCCGAGCTCAAAGCGATGGTCGCGGAATATCCCGAAGAATTGCGCCGCGCGATCGTTTTCAAGCATATGATCGACGCCGGCTTCGAAGTCTCGATTGCGGCGAAGCCCGCGCTCCGCGGCGACGTGATGTACGTCGCGGGATGCCTCTTTCGCGCGGCCGGATTCATGACGATGGTCCTCTATGCGCTCAATCGCCGGTTCTTCATCAACGAGAAAGGCGCTGCGGCCGAGTCGCGGCGATTCGCGATCAAGCCCGCGCAATTTCACGACACCGTCGATCATATGCTCGGCAATGTAGGACAAACGCCGGAGGAGCTGTCGGCGAGCGTCGCGAAGTTCCAGGCGATCGTCGAAGAGTTGCGGGTACTCGCCTCTTCATCTTGAGGGAGGTCCGCGCTGAATCGAAGCCCGCTCAACGATTGCGGATTTTCATCGCGCGCTCGATTTCGCGATTCGAGGTTTTGCGCGCGATCTCCTCGCGCTTGTCGTACATATGCTTGCCCTTGGCGAGACCGATCTCGACCTTGGCGCGTCCGCTTTTGAAATAAATCTTGAGCGGGATGATCGAATAGCCCTTCTCGCGCACGCGGCCCCACAGCCGATCGATCTCGCGCCGATGCAGCAGCAGCTTGCGCGCGCGCGTCTCCTTGTGACTGAACTGGCCGGCGGGTGCGTAACTGCCGATATGGACGCCCTCGAGGAACGCCTCGCCGTTCTTGATACGGGCGTAGCTGTCGCGCAAATTGGCGCGATGCGCGCGGAGCGACTTGACCTCGGTGCCGGTGAGCGCGAGACCGGCCTCGAGCGTCTCCTCGACGAAGAAATCGTGCCGCGCCTTGCGATTATCGACGACCAGCTCGAATCCGTCGGGTCCCTTGCTGGAAGGTTTGCCGTTCTGCCGCGCCATATCCCAATAACTTTAGCTGATTACGCGCCGTCGCGCCGAGGCGACTGCGGACTCTCGCGCTGAGACGGTTTCGCGCACTCGCGCCGAGATGCTGAGATTGAGATTCTTAGACAAGGTTGCGTGCGCCTACCGCGGGCCTTAGATTAGATAAGTAACCGTTCAGAGTGGCTTCTGATCACGCGATTTGGTGAATCTCACAATCGTGGGGGCGAACCGGATTCGACGAAGACAATAGGGCCACGGTCGCACGCCGGGTGCTGTCGACCCGTAAAACTGGCAGACTGCGAAATTTACCCGCAGACAATAACGGTTACGCTCTGGCGGCCTAAGGGCCGCTAGCGTCCCGCCGCTGTTCGCCCATGACAGCGGGTCGGGGCGTCATTTAGTGGGCTAGGGAACCGCAGTTCACCGGCTGGGCGGAGTCCCGAAAAATCAGCCGGCTGGCGTCCGGAAAGCCCGTCCGTGGGCGTTTCGGGTGCGAGCTAGAAATCGCGGACTAAGCGTGTAGTGGCCGTCGCCGGAAGGCCTTCGGACGGGGGTTCAATTCCCCCCGCCTCCACCACTTTTTTTCTGATCAGGAAACGGGTTGCCGACGAGTGCCGTTGCCCTACTGGAGGAGGTCTTTTGGCGCGGTTGAGAAAGCGGCGCGGCCAACTCTGTGCGCGCGGATACCTGGGCGCGCGACGGGAACACAGAGCCCGCCGCCCCACTTTCAACGGCAACGCGCTTCGTATTGAGCGCAGGCATCGGGGTCGGGACCGTCAAAGCCTGGGTGGTAGCAAGCATCGAAAAAGTCGTAGCAATCCGGGCGCGTAGCCCCGACGAATTCATCAATCGTGGGATTGCGCGCCTCGCCGGTCCGGACTCGATGCTCGGCCTTTGAGGGTTTGCTGTCGTGGGACCACAACAGGTCGATATACCCCGTCTTTCCAGACAGAGACCCGGAAGTGATGCGCACCTTCCCGATCGAGGCAGCCGAATCGGCAGACAATATCTTGATGCAAGTTCCGGGTTTCAGCGCATAAGATTTGTCTAGAACACGCTGAACAGCCTCTTCTCCTCCCACGAGTACGGTGTTATCTACGGCTTCCTCAAGGAGTGAACGGCTCGGGAAAACATAGGAAACGCCGGGATGGTACATGGAGTCGATCGACTTTCCCGTTACCGGATCGGTCCCCAAAGGAATCTGCTTCAGCACGACTTCGCCCGTCGGACATGAGCGTGCACCATGTCCGGCGAGTGCGCACACAAAAAAAACGCACGCGGTGAGAAAAAGTCGGAGCGCCTTAAGTTTCATGGTTCCCTCTCCTACGGCGCGCTGGAATGCAGGATCGACGGATTACTCCAAAAGCCGTCCGGTAGAAAAGAGGGGGCCCCCACCCGCGCCGCGGCGATTCCTGTACGCCGATCATACCCCCGGGGCTCAGAGCTTGCCCTTCGCGCCCTCGCACTTGGTATCGAGCTGCCACATTCCTACGCGAAATTTCACCTCTTGTTCCGCATGACACCATCCCGTCGTACCGCAGGCCGGGCAGCAGCCATCATAGTGGTAGACGCCCGACAAGAGCCCAGGGTATGGGTGCATCTCAACGCTGAAGGTTTTTCGTTTGCACTTTGGGTTTGGGCATCTAACGCTCGTCGCCATGCGATCCCTCCTACCAGCACTCCCCGGCCGCAAGCGAACCCGAGCTTGAAGTCAGATCCCGCCGCGCAAAATATACTTCGCGGAGCGCCGCTATCCCTTTGGCAGCGGCGAGAAGTGGGCGCTCACGATCTTCCATTTGCCCGCTTCTTTGCCGAACACCAGGGTCGTGCGGCCGTGAAGCGTCATCGGCTTGCCGTCCTTGGTGATGCCGGTGAAGGTGTCGTATGCGTTCGCGACCGCGGCGCCGTCATTGATCATGCGGCATGAGAGTTGGCGGAAGCCGAAGCTCGCGCTGGCGATTCCGGCAAACGCAGGCGTCAGGAAATCGGCGAACTGCTTCTTGTTGTCGAAGCGGTAAGGCACGTGATCGAAGACTTCGAGATTCTCCGACAGCAGATTCACCACCGCTTTCATGTCCATCTTGTTGAACGCAGCAGCGAGTTCCTGAACCGCGGATTCAATTTCTTTTACGCTCATCGAAGTATTCTCCTTTCATGGATATGGATTTGAGAAGCAAATTGTCGCTGCGCCCGGAGGAATCTAACTTCTCCAACCCTTAACGCAGCCGACCGCTTTCCGGCAAGCCTCGACCGGCACCTCTCATGGATTGCGGGCGCGGAAATACGCGATGCTGCCGAACAGAGTGCTCCCATAATCCACTTCGGCGGAATCGACGAAGCCGGCTTTTTCCATAAGCGGGATAAGTTGATCCTCGACGCCGTGTCCCGCGTGAAAGAGATGACCGATCACGCGCGCGACGCCGCTCCGCGCCGGCACGAAATCCACCAGATGAAACGATCCGCCTTTATTCAGCACGCGGCGAATCTCGCCCAGCGTCGCCGACCTCTCCTCCGCCTTCAGGTGATGGAACATGAACGAGGAAAACACGCGATCGAACGACGCATCGGGGTATGCGAGGCGATCCGAGAATCCCTGGTCCAGCTCGATTTTCACTCCCGCTCGTTCCGCCTTCTGCCTTGCGATCGACAGCGCCTTGGGATCCGGGTCCATCCCGACCACCTGCGCGTCGCGATGCCTGGTCTTGAGCACAACTACCAGCGAGCCGGTGCCGCATCCGATTTCGAGCACGCGCGCGCCCGGCGGAGTCGCCGCCTGCTCGACCAACTTTGCACGGGAGGCGTTTCCGCCGAGAATCCAGACGAAAGAATCGTACAGCGGTAGCATCCAATGCTGTCCGGCGGCGGGGATGTAACTTCGCTCCGATTGATCCATTGCTGTTACCTCATCATATGTTCGGTCGCGTTCACATCACGGTGAGAGGGAGCGGCTTCTCAGTGTGCACGCAGTGCAGAGGCTGACTATTTGTATCGAAGTAGCGAGTCCCGTCGTTAGTCAAGCTTGCCCTATGACGCCCCCGGCATCGCATCGCTGCGCGTTCCGAACATCCTATCGATGAATTGGTTATACCCGAGACCAAATAGCACTACCCGCTATGTAAGCTGCCTGGCTTTGACTTATATGATGATTATGTTCAGAGAGCACCGGATTAGGCATAGGATCGATTCCGGATTTGATCCAGCTCCTAGTGGCCTTCATTCGCCTTTGACCACGCCAGCTAGACCATCTCAAACTGACTAACTAAAGGCTCGAGGAGGTTTATATGAAATCCTCTGCCAATCGCCCTTTTCAGGATTCGTTCCGTGGGCAGCAGCTTGATGAGTTCATTTGGTTCGATGAGGTCACCAGGAGCAAAAGGCGATTCGCGCGCATCGCGTCGAGCAGAGAGTTTTCCGGAGCGCGCCTCACGGCCGAGACGAAAGATGTCGCGAATCGGGGCGGCGAGCGGATTCGTCGCGACCGAGTTGTACTGGCTATACGTGATCTTCTTTGCGAGTGTGATGAACCCGGTAAGTGTCCCGGTAAGTGTCTATGTCGTAGATCGGCAAACCGGTCTTCATCTGCTGTCCGGACAGGTCGGAAATCTAGAATCGACACTAAACTGGAGCAGCGTTAGTATAGCTGTGTTGCTTTCTCTCTTCGTATTCGCGGCGACCTGGCTTGCCGTTAGGATCGTCGCCAACACACTGATCGCCGTGGAAACCACACCTTCAAGCCGATCCGCGCGAGTGGTCTAGAAAAACAGATTCGAACATAGAATTACCGGGAAAGAGGTGACTACGATGGCATACGAGAGCTTCGACAAATCTACCGCAAACGAAACAATCGATCGGGCACGTGACGCGATGGACAACGTCAGCCAGACCTTAAAGAACGGCTATGACGCGGCCCAGAACTATGTGCAAAGCAACGAGATAGCATCGGAACTTCGCGAGTTCGTCAAGCGCGACCCGTGGATCGCGATCGCGGCCGCTTTTGCAGTCGGCTACGTGGCCGCGAAAATCGCCAAGCGCATCGCGTGACAGAAAGATGGCCGAAGTAAGTGGCATAGGACGTCGCGGGCGATCGGATCGCGCGCATCGCGACGATCTTGCCGAATACGTCAAAGAGCGACCGCTTACATCATTGGCCATCGCCGCGGCCGCGGGATTTATTCTGAATGGCGGCGCAACCAGCCGCGTCTGCAGAGCGGTCGCAGGATTTGTTGGACCAATCATCATTCGCACCGCCGCCTCGAGCCTCGTGGTAGGACTGGTAAGCGGCGAGAGCAGCGCAAAACGAGCCGAGGCGAAACATCAACATGGACAATATGACCATGGGCGAACAGAACTCAAAGATCCAGCATGAGTGCGACGATGCGCATCAGGACCTCGAGGACACCATGCACGAGATCGGTGCGAAGTTCACCAGCGCGGAAGACGGCCTTCGTCCGGATCGCCTGATCGAGAGCCATGCGGTCGGTGCGTCGTTGATAGCTGGTGCGATCGGGTTCTGGCTTGGCGCGACCGGCACCAATCGAGCGACCGCTCCAATGATCATTGCGGCGCTTCTCGGCTTCGCGCTCTCGAAACGCTCTGAAGACCGGAACGATGAAAGTGAAGTCAAACGAACATCATCCCATTAACGGAAGTTTTACTTGCACGGTGACGAGAGTCGAGCAGGAGACAGAATGAAACCCATGGTAATGCTAGGCGCGATCCTAGCGCTGATTGGCCTACTGGCACTTTCCTATCCAATGTTCACTACCAATGAGACCAAGAACGTTGCGCAGCTTGGCGACCTCAAAATCCAGGCGAACGAACAGACTTCGCATGCTATACCGCCAATCCTGAGTGGGGCTGTGCTAGTCGTGGGTTTGGTTCTGCTGGGAGGCGGCTTGTATCAGAGGCGCTAGAAGCATCAAGGAGCACAAGCCGGTCCGATATTGTTAAGACGTTTGGTTACAGGAATAACACTAAGCATCGATCAAAACGTACTCAGCATGATTAGTGGTGTAAGATCGATATTGTGATGAACAAGAAAATAATGATAGCAGCGTACATCTCCACCATGGCTTTGCTTTTAGGCCTATGCGCCGCGTCGTGCGCCGTATTCGTCCCGGTGGATTCCGGCCCGCCGGCAGCCGTGGAGACCTCGCGAACCACAACTACGACGCAGACCACCGTCCCGGATCCCAGCGTAAGCACCACAACGCAGAAGACCACGGTCAAACAATCAAGCGGCTACTAAAGCGTTCGGCATGACCGGGGCTTGATAAGAAGCCGTCTAATCAACGAACCGAATGGACTGGCAGGAGAGACCCGTCGGGCCGATTCACGACCAGGGTAGCGAAGGTGATTTTAGAGAAATGAATTCAGTACAACGGTTAACATTGAGCGTCCTGGGTGTCGCGGCAGCTACTTTCCTTGTCGGTTGCGGCACTAGCACCAAGGAAGTCGAAACCACCACTTATGTGCCAGCGCCGCCGGCCCAAATAGTCGTGCAGACAGCGCCGGTACCAGTAGCTCCTCCTGCTCCGACTACGACCTCCAGCACATCGAGCGACCGATCAACCACTTCGACTGACTCGGGCAATGCGGGCGCGATGGATAGCTCGATCTCTCATCACAGCGAATCGACCACGGTGACTCCAAGTAACTGATCGCTCTTGGGAGAGTTCTACTATGCCACATCGTCGAACAGCTTCAGCCTTTGCGGCGCTAGCTATTGGTGTCTTGATTGGCGGCGGATTACTCACCGCTGATGCCCGCGCGGAACAAGTTACGACGCCGGTATCGAGTTCTTCTTCCTTGGAGAACGACAGGGTGAAGGTCTCCGGCGAGCACCACTACAACTCTCCTGCCGAGCGCGCGAACGACGCTTTGCTGATCACCGAGGTCAAAAGCGCATTAGCTGAGGACGGAGTTGCCGACAACTATCCGGTTGCCGTCGATTGCGATCATGGCAAGGTGTTGCTCAGCGGAGTGGTCAGGTCGGCCGACGATGCAAAGCATGCGGGCGATATCGCGGCAGCGGCAGAGGGCGTCAGCGGAGTCAAAAACCAACTGACCTGGCATTAGTACTGCACGGCCGAAGGCCTAAGTCACGATGTTATTGATTCTGATCATATTGCTGATTCTATTCAGCGGCGGTGGCGGTTATAGAACCTACCATCACGGCCGCAGAGACCCGGGCGGCCTGCTGATGCTAGCGCTCGTGGTCGTGATGGTCGCCTGGCTCGTGGGCGGCGGCCTCCACACCTGAAGATCGACGCCACCGCTCCGAACAGGCGCGATACTCACGCGCCCGGCTTCGCCTCGAGGCTCGGAGCTGGCGCGGAGATCAGTACGTTCTCCTGATATAGCGCCGCGATCTGCGCCGGCGTGAAGCCGAGCACTTCATTCAAAATCGCATCGTTGTCACCGCCGACCGCCGACGCTTTCAAATCGGTCCGGTCCGGCCAGGTCGAGAACTTCACCGGCATTCCGGGGATATCGAACTCGCCAATCGATCCATATTTCACGCGGCGCACGGTCTTGCGCTGGCGCATGTGCGGCTGCGCGATCGCCTCTTCGACTTTATAAACCGGCGCGCACGGCACTCGCTCGGCATCCAGCACTTTGATCGCCGAATCGCGGTCCGGAAAGGTCGCGAGCCATTCCTCGAAGATGCGCTTGAACTCCTGGTTGTTCTTGATTCGATCGCGATTGGTCTTGAACCGCGCGTCTTCGGCCAGCTCGGGGCGTTTCATCGCGCGCCACAATCGGCCAATTTCATGTTGCTGCAGGATCAGAAAAACGTAACCGTCCGGCGCCTTGAACACGCCACACGGACTGCCGGTCGGATGCAGCGATCCGCCGCGTTTCGGCACGAACTTTCCTGGTCGGAGCGAAACGACCGGCACCGTCAGTTCATGCATATGGAAGTAGGTATCGAGCAGTGACGCGTCGATATACTGGCCTTCGCCGGTGCGCTCGCGATTGAGCAGCGCGAATCCTACGGCCATCGCGGATGCGACGCCGGTCGAGACGTCGCCAATCGCCATCGCCGGCACCGACGGCGCGCGATCGGGCTCGCCGATTTGATCCAGCACCCCGGACAGCGACGCGCCCAGGTAGTCGTAACCCGGCTTGTAACTCAGCGGCCCGGTCTGTCCTGCAACGGAGACCGAGCACATGATGATGCCGGGATTGATTTTGCTCAGCTCGTGATAGCCGAAACCCATCTCGGCGATAACGCCCGGGGCGAAATTTTCGACTACCACATCGATTTTCGGAATCATCGCGAGGATCAGCTCCCGCGCGCGGGGTTTGCGCAGATCGAGCGCAAGGCAGCGCTTCGAATGATTGTGCTGAAAGTAGTAGGTGCTGAGTCCATCGCGAACCAGGCCGAGCTGCCGCACGTGATCGCCGCTCGCACTGCGCTCGATCTTGATCACGTCGGCGCCCATCTCGCCGAGAATTCGCGTGCAGGTCGGCCCCGCCACGAAGTGAGTGAAATCCAGTACGCGGTAGCCTTCGAGCATCCGGAGTTTCTTTGCCATTCAGATAAATCTCCCCAGCCGATTCCGGAGACGTGATCCCATCACGACGAGACAGGAATTCAGTTCGTCGCCTACACTAGAACCCACGGCGCAACTTGTCCAAACCGCAATGTGCAGGCAGGAGGAAAGAAAGGACGTGCGATCACGCGCCGCGTTGCGCCATGCAATCGGAGCAGGTCCCGTAAAGTTCCATCTTGTGTCGCGTCAAGGTCACGCCGAGATCGCGCGCGACGATATTTTGCATCCGCTCGATCGCCGCATTTTCGAACTCGATGATGCGGCCGCATTTCTCGCAGATGAAATGATCGTGATGCCGCTCGCCGACCGCTTCGTAGCGCGCCTGCCCTTCATCGAAATGCCGCTCGTATAGCAGCGAACATTCCTTGAGCAGCCGCAACGTTCGATAGATCGTCGCGTAGCCGACGTGCGGATTGATCTTCTTTACTTCGGCGTAAAGCTCTTCGGCGCTGATATGATGCCCCAGCTCGAAGAACACGCGCGCGATATCGTCGCGCTGGCCGGTCGATTTGAGTGCCCGCTCCTTGAGCCGGGCGTGGAATGTCTGCATCCGCTCCTCGGCGCTGATCGCCGGCTTGCGGTCGATGACAGTGTGACCGGTCGAGGATGTTTCGCCCGGACGCATCTCGCTACTCAGGATTGCGTTTCTCCGACGTGAACGATTCGCCGCGCCGCGGGACTCAGGTATAGGGCTTCGAGATCGCGCGAGCGCAGCGCTTCCGCCAACACTTCGAGCTGCTCCGACGCCGGCTGATCGCGATCGATGATGACCAAGTCTTTTTCTCGCAGCCGGCAGGCGCCGCCGCGCGTGCGGTAGCCGATCTCGCGCAGAATTTTCTCGCGCCGCACCTGCAAGCCGACGCGCTCAGCCGCCTCGGCCAGCTCTTCGACGATTCTCATGGTTCGCGCTTCGCTGAGCTCGCTCATCCCGTATTACTCTCCGTCCGCACCGCTCTTGAGACAGAACCGCGCCCCGTGTTATCGCGGTAGCTGACACTGAGGTCAGGCCTTTGATCAAAAAAATCCTGGTCGGGATCGATACTTCGGAGCATTCGCGCAACGCGCAGGCGTATGCTTTTCATTTCGCCCGGGTCTTCAGTGCGTCGCTGATTGGTCTTCATGTGGTCGATATCGTTTCGATCGAAGGCTCGTTTTTCCATGATATATCAGGTTCTCTCGGGCTGGAACCATATCTGGATTTTTCGTCGAAAATGCGCGAGGTGCTGACCGCGCGCGGGCGCACGGTGCTCGATGCCTTCAGCGAAGCGGCCAAGCGCGAGGGCCTGACGGTCGAAACTGCGCTCGATATGGGCATCGTTGCGAATCAGATTTGCGATCGCGCGCGCAGCGTGGACCTCGTGATGATCGGGCATCGCGGCGTGAACGAGCGCTTCTCGACCGGATTGCTCGGCTCGACGGCGGAGAGTGTGGCGCGCAAATGCCCGCGTCCGCTGTTCATCTCGCCGATGCAGTTTCGCGACATCAAGCGGCCGGTGCTCGCCTACGATGGCAGCGAGCGAGCCTCGCGCGCGATGCGCGCGGCGGCGGAATTTGCCAACGATATCGGCGTGCCGTTGACGGTCGTCACGGTCGCGCGCGATCCGAAACTTGGCGAGCGCACGCTCGAGGAAGCGCGCGCTTATTTCCAGCCATACACGCCCAAGGCCGAATTCAAATTACTGCAGGGCCACGCCAATGAAGAGATCGTCAAATTTCTGAAAGACTACGACGCCGACCTGCTGTTCATCGGCGCCTACGGGCACAGCAGGATCATCGAGATGGTGCTCGGCTCGACCACCGAGTACGTGCTGCGCAACTCGCCCTGTCCGGTCTTTCTCTCGCGCTGAAATCTTGCACGCGACCCGGCTGGGATCGATTCACGACGCGCGCGGCTCTTTATCGATTCGGCCGGAGTGGCGTCTCGATTGTATCGCCGCAAGTCGATCCGCATTGCGGACAAAGGTACAGGTACTTGTCGCCCTCCGGCAGGACCAGCAACAACCGCTTGCGTGGCTTGACCGCGCGTTTGCATTTGGGACAAGCGAGCAGGCTCGCTTCCATCCTTTCGAACGCGGGTTTGCGATACTCACTCATAGTCTCTGACGAAAGATAATCCTGACCCCAGGCGCTCGCAACGCCACATCGATATGCCCTGTCACAAGATTCAGGCGGGCGGTCTGCCGCATTGTATCGGAAGCCTGCCACGGCTTAAGATTTCCTGTTCGCTCATGATTCAAGATCGCACCATTTCGACACGGCCGCCGCGGGTTTATCTCGAGACCTACGGATGCCAGATGAACGTCGCCGACTCGCAGACGATCACGTCGATTCTGCGGCGCGCCGGCTACGACAGCATCGATCGGCCCGACGATGCCGACGTTATCCTGCTCAACACCTGCGCGATTCGCGAGCACGCCGAGGAGCGCGTGCTCGGACGGCTGACCGCGCTCGCCCGTATCAAGGAGTCGCGGCCGGAGGTGAAGCTCGGCCTGCTCGGATGCATGGCGCAGCACAACCGCGCCGCAATTGTCGAAAAGGCGAGCTACCTCGATGTCGTCGCCGGTCCCGATAGCTATCGCCGTTTGCCTGAGATGCTCGGCGAAATCGGTCAAATCGGTTTCGATCCCGCGGTTGACGTGCGTCTCGATCGCACTGAGACCTACGCAGATATTTCACCCGACTTCGGCGGCGGCGTGCGCGCCTATGTGACTGCGATGCGTGGATGCGACCGGTTCTGCGCATTCTGCGTCGTGCCGTATGTGCGCGGGCGCGAGCGCTCAATCCCGCCGACTGACTTGATGCGCGAGATTCGCGACCTCGCGTCGCGCGGCGTGAAGGAAATCGTACTGCTGGGGCAGACCGTCAATGCGTACCGCTACGACGGCACCGACTTCGGCGGATTGCTGAAAATGATCGCGCGCATCGAGGGTATCGAGCGCATCCGTTTCACCTCACCGCATCCAAGCGACGTCAGCGAATCGATGATCGAGGCGATGGCGACCGAGCCCAAAGTCCAGCCGCATCTGCATCTGCCGCTGCAGTCGGGATCGGATCGGGTGCTTGCGGCGATGGAACGCGGCTACAACGTCGCCCAATATCTCGATCTCGTGGCACGGGTTCGCGCCGCAATCCCCGCGATCGCGCTCTCGACCGATATCATCGTCGGCTTCCACGGCGAAGCCGAGTCGGACTTCGACGCGACCGTCTCCATGATGCGAGAAGTCGGCTACGACTCGTCATTCATGTTCAAATATTCGGTGCGCGAGCATACGCGCGCATTCAAGCTTGGCGACTCAGTCTCCGAAGAAGAAAAGCAGCGCCGGCTTACCGCTCTGATCGCTATTCAGGAAGAGATGTCGCTCGACCGTTATCGTGCGCTGGTCGGCCAGACATTTCCGGTATTGGTTGAAGGTCCGGCGCGACGCGGTGAAGGAAGACTCGCGGGCAAGACGCCGCAATTCAAAACTGCGATCTTTCCCGGCGCCGACGATGTTCGCGTCGGCGAGACCGTCAACGTGCGCGTCGATTCAGCCACCGGTCATTCGCTGCTCGGCACGGCTCTTTTGTAAAATCCTCAGCGAAGGCCGCCGCAGTCGTAGGATCGCGAGCTTCACGCCTCGCGATCGGCGTACGCGATCTCGATATTCTCCGCCAGCTTGAAATCCTTGTCCGTCACGCCGCCCGCGTCATGCGTCGAGCACGAAAAAGTGATCCGCGTGTAATTGATGTGAATGTCGGGATGATGGTCGGCCGCCTCGGCGATTTCCGCGACCTTCTGCACAAACTCGATGCCGTGCAGAAATTCCTTGAAGCGGAACAGCTTGGATATGGCGTTGTCCTTGTACTCCCAGCCTGGGAGCGCCTTTAGTTTTTCCTTGATTTGCTCGGCACTGAGTTTCGCCATCTCCGGATCCTCCGCTGATTGGTATCGTCGCGCGTGTCGTCATTGTAATCCGTGGATGCGAGCGACCCAAACCGCAGCGGGGTTATACGCATAGCCGCTCGCTGTGGTAAAAGATCGTCAAAGCGCCGCGAAATCGAGCAGGGAGAGCAGCAACGATGGCGAATAAATATGTTACCGACCAGGCCCGCCAGCAAATCGGCAAGGTCACCGAATCGCGCACGCATGAAGTCGAGCGCGGGGCGATTCGCCGCTTCGCCGACGCGATTGGCGACCCCAATCCGCTTTTCAATAGCGAGCACGACGCTCGCAAGAGTCGTTTCGGCGGGATGATCGCGCCGCCGACCTTCTGCCGTTCGCTCGGGATGGCGATTCCCGACATCAAGCTCGATATGCCGACTGCGCGCGGCCTCGACGGCGGTTCCGATTGGGAATACCTGGTGCCGATTCGCCCCGGCGATCGCATCACGGTGCAATCCAAGCTGGTCGATTTGCGCGAGGCGGCCGGCCGTCTCGGTCCGATGGTTTTCACCACGGTCGAGACCACGTACACCAACCAGTTCGGCGAAGTCTGCGCGATTCAGCGCTCGACCGGAATCCGCTACTAGGAGGTGCTCAGATGGCGAAGCAGAATTATTTTGAAGATGTCGAAGTCGGCGCCGAGATCGGTCCGCTGGAAAAAAATCCAACGACTCAGCAACTCGTGAAGTATGCGGGCGCGTCCGGCGATTTTTATCAAATTCACTACGACAAGGATTTCGCGCTCGGCAACGGGCTGCCCGGCGTGATTCTGCACGGCGCGCTCAAGAATGCATTTCTCGGGCACTTGATGACCGATTTCGCCGGCGAGCACGGATGGCTGCGCAAACTGGGCGTGCAGTATCGCGGGATGGATCAGCCGGGCACCAAGGTGATCGCGCGCGGCAAGGTGATCAAGAAGTACACCGACAACGGCCATCACCTGGTCGATTGCGAAATCTGGCTCGAGAACGCCAAAGGCGAGAAGACGACTCCCGGCAGCGCCACTGTCATCTTGCCGTCGCACGCTTCGAAGTGAGGTAGTCGGGATGCCGATCCGGCGCGAAATTCCGTCGCGATCAATCGATGCGGCCGCGATCAACGAGCGCCGCGTTGACCCGCATTACACCAGGATCCTGACGCGCTTGCTCGCCGCGCACGCGCTCGCGGAAAAACTCACCGCGCTCGGCTATCAGCGCGCGCTCGAAACCATCGATAATCCCGAGCTGATCCCAACCATCGAAAAAAATCTGGCCGAGGAACGAAAACATGCGCGCCTGATCTATCGCGCGCTCGAAGAAATCGGCATGAACCAGCAGGCCGCGGACCGCTCGATGATCACGGTGCTCAAGGCGCCGTCATTCGACGCGCCCAGCTATTTCGCCGGTCACGCCAGCGGCGAGCTCGATCTCCTGATGGCGTCGATCAGCCTCGATACCACGGGGCTCATCATGATCGGCGTCAACTACAAGGATTCCAGCTACGCGCCGCATGCCGACGCCGCAGAGATCATTCTGGAAGAGGAAGCGGACCACGAAATTTTCGCGTCGAAGCAGCTGGGCGAGGCGGTCGCAAAATTCGGCACCGAAGCCGTCAATGAAGCGTTTCGCAAATGGATCCCGCGCGCCGTGAATTTCTTTGGCCCGCCGGGCACCGGTTTCACTTACGATTGCCTTCGCTACGGTCTCAAAACCCGCGACAACGAAGATCTGGCCGAGATTTTCACCACGATGCTCTCGCGCCGATGCGAACAGCTAGGCCTCGATTTCCCCGAACTGACGCCCGGTTATCCTCACGCGCTGGCCTGACATCTGCGCAGGCGTTCAAGCGCGCGACGCAACGATCGCCTCGGCCATCGCGAGATCGGCCGGTGTCGTAATTTTCAGATTCCGCGACGAAGCTTCGACGACCTCGACCCGCGCACCACTGCGCTCGACGAGATCGGCGTCGTCAGTGGCGACGATCTTTTGCTCCAAGGCGCGCGCATGCGCAGCGACCAGCAATTCGCGACGAAACGCCTGCGGAGTCTGAGCCTGCCATAAGCTCGCGCGCGCAACCGTTTGAACGATTGCGCGATCGGCGTCGACGCGCTTTAGCGTATCGGCGACCGGGACCGCCGCAATCGCGCCGCCGACCCGCGATGCCGCCTCGAGACATCGCTTGAAAATGTCCGCATCCGCCAACGGCCGCGCCGCATCGTGAACGATCACCAGTTCGCTCTCTGCACTGGTGAGCGAGAGCGCGATTCGCACCGAGTCCTGACGCTCGACGCCGCCCACTGTGATCTTCACCGGAACCCTGACACCGCTCGTCGTCGCATCGGCGCGCGCGTTCGCTTCGAATCCCGTGGGTACCGTGATTACGATTTCATCGACGTCGGCGACTTGGGCGAGCGTCGCGAGCGAATATGAAAGCATCGTGCGTCCGCCGAGCTTAATGAATGCTTTCGGCTCCTTCGTACCGAGCCGCAAGCCGCTGCCCGCGGCAACTATGATTGCCGACGCTTTCATTTCGTCGCCGCGCTCGACTTGCCGCCCGTCGCCGCGATGAAGTTCGCGATCGCATCGATCACCGGCGCATCAACGTGCCCTGGATTTTGATACTCGGCCGGTCCGGGCTTGCCTTCGCCCGCAATGAACAGATGGTTCAGTTGCGGAAACGTTTCGACCTTCACCTTCGCCACGCCTTTAAGCCCGTCCTGCCAGTGCTGGATGTCCTGATCGATCACCTGGTAGTCGCGCCCGCCGTGCAGAATCAGGATCGGCACGTCGAGAGTTTTCGCGATCGCGACTTCATCGCGCGCGTCGAGGTCGTAGAAATAAGAGGCAGGCACGCCGAGAAACATTTCATTCGCCGGCATCTTGTGCGCCGAGATCTGATCGGCCTTACGCTCGATTTCGGCGAGTTCTGCCGGCGATCCCTGGCTGAGAAAGCGTGCCTGCTCGACCATCGTCTGCGGCAGTTTACGCCCTGATGGCGCCAGCATCACGATTCCCGCGACCGGCCACGACTTCTTTGCGATTTCGGGCGCCAGCATCGCACCAAGGCTGTGCCCGATGACGAAAATTTATCGCCCAGGACGTCGCTTCGCGCACGCAGCAACTTCACCGCCGCGACCGCGTCCTGGATAACCTCGTCATCGATGCCAATGTTGCGCGGAACGACCGAACGATATGCGTAGGTTCGCTTGTCGTAACGAAGCACGACGATCCCGCGCGAACTCAGCCCCTCCGCAATATCCTTGAACACGTGATTCGCGCCGACAGTCTCGTCGCGATCGTTCGGGCCGGAGCCGTGCACGAGGACCGCCGCGGGAAACGGTCCGCTGCCGTCAGGAATTGTCAGCGTACCCGGCAATTCGTGGGGTTTCGTGCCAACGACGGAGTCTTCTTCATAGAATTTCTTGAGATTTGCGTAGGGCGGCGACGTACCTGAATCCGCTGCCGCGGGTGCGCCCGCCGGCTTAAAAGATAGTCCGGCGATTTCATCGGTCTGGGGTCGCACCGAGATGATCGAGAACATTTTGCCGTGCTCGAAGGTCAACGCGGCGATGAGCACGTCGATTCCGCCGGCTTGCCCGCGCTGAATGATTTCCCACTTTTGCATCTTGCCGTTGTCGGCGAGAAGTTGATTCCAGGCTTTGCCCAACTGATCGGGACTCAAGCCCGCCTTCATCGTGGAATCGAAATGCGAAGTGGCTGCGCTGAAATTGTCATCACGCAACGCGGTCAATAGTTGATTGCAGCGGAGATCCGCACTGCCTGCGGAAATCGCGAGGTTGGCTCCGAGCAGAATCGAAATGACGGACATTAGTTTGAGAACGAACTTCCCGCGCGGTTTCATTGCTGGGAGAGTCGCACACCAAATCCGCGCCTTCAACAAAAAGCAAAGGCCGGGAGCAACAAAAGCAAAGGCCGGGAGAAGTCCCGGCCCTTGAAATCGATCAGTCGCGAGCGCGCTGCGGCTAGTTCGCGAAAATTGTCTTCAGCTCTTCCATGATTTTCTCCTCGGTGTTGGCCTTCGCGATCGAAAGCTCCTTCACGAGGAGGCTCCGAGCAGTGTCGAGCATCTTGCGCTCGCCGAAAGACAATTCCTTGTCGCCCTTGAGCACCAGCAAATCGCGCAGCACTTTGGCGATCTCGAGCGGCGAACCGGTCTTGATTTTTTCCGTATATTCGCGATAGCGCCGATTCCAGGTTTGCGTATCGACTTCCACTTTGCGCTGGCGCAGGATGCGATAAATCTTTTCCACCATGTCTTTGCCGATTACGCGCCGCAGTCCAACTGATTCGACGTTTTCGGTCGGGATCATGATGGTCATTTTTTCGGTGCCGAGGATCCGCAGCATGTAGAAGCGTCGCTCGGTGCCCGAGATGACGCGCATTTGAATGTCCTCGATCACGGCTACGCCATGAGCGGGGTAGACCACCTTCTCGCCCTTCTTGAACGGCAGATTCATGTTTGTTCTGTTACCTGATCACAAGCCTTGGATTTCGAGGCGGTATGGTACCGGTCCGATCGGCCTGGATTGTGCTTGCCAGTATGGCACAATTTGGTGACTTTGTAACCCCGCCGTTCAGAGATTGCGCATATTGAGACAAAAATAGAACGCAGTCACATCTCTGGGAGGGTCAATCAAAGCGGAGTTCCATGATAATCGCGTCCTCGCCGGGCCCGTAATAATGCTTCCTCAAACGCCGTTCTTCAAATTCAAACTTGCGATAGAGCTGCCGGGCAGCGAGGTTCGACCGACGAACCTCTAGCGTAACTACTTGTGCTCTCTCGGCCTTCGCTTCGCCGATTGAAGCATTGATTAGCAAGGCGCCTATGCCAAGCCGACGCGATTCGGGATGAACTGCTACGTTCAGCACATGACATTCGTCGGCGATCAGCCAGCGGCAGAGAAAGCCTAGGATAGGGCCTTCGCGCGCGATTTTTCCGGTTGCTTCTTCAGAAACCGCGACGATCACCCGCGAAAATGGCAGCGTCAGCTCTCGTTGGAAAGAAGCGAGGCTCCATGGTGCGGGAAACGAGAGCCGCTCGATCTCGAGGATTCGAGGCAGGTCACGAAGCGTGGCGTCCCGTATTTGGATCGCCATCAGAACCCAATCTCGCCTTCAACTAAACCTTAGTCCGCAGGGGAGGTAGCGGCTCCCACATCAAAGCTGTCGTCGCAAGTGGATCGTCAACACGATCGGCCGGAGTGTTCCAAACATGGTTATCATGCTGCGCTCTGGAGCTCGCCTGACTCGCCTTTCAATACGATCACTTCGAGCGTCTTGCCGCTCATCCGATGTTTGAATGCCGTGACCGGCTTGCCGAACTCGATTCGAGTCGAGAAATCCGCCGGAAACGACGACGAGACGTACGACAGACGCCGGAGCGCCTCGCCGCGCACGCTCGCATTAATCGAGAGCACCGAATCGTTGAGCGCGATCGTGTAGTCGTAGTCGGGCATCTCGTCGGGTAGATTCCACAGGCGTTTGAGCGAAGATTGCGGCAGCTTGCGAGGCATTTCGAGCCGGAGCAGGTAGGCGTTCGCGAATTCGGCCACCTTATAGACGGTGCCGTACCGGCGATCGCGCTCGAGTTTGTCGTCATGCATCGTGCCCTCGAATCCGTCGAAGGCAACTTTGCGATTCGTCGGGCGGCCTGCTCCACCGGGTTTTGCCAGGAGCGAGCCGAGCGGCGCGAGCAGCAGGCCATACCAGCACCCGCGATAGGTGAGTTCGCTCGCCGGCTTCGCGTGAATGATGCCTTCGCGAAGACGCCATGCCGCCTCGCCCCCCGCGAGCGCGAGGCCGAGCATGATCCATCCGCCGGTCGTTTGCGAAAAAAGCGGATCGCCGAGCACGACTACCGCGAACGCAATCAGCACGGCGGGATAGAGAATCAGATTCAGGATCATGTTCAGCGCAGTCGCGCGAATTCGCGAGAAGCCGGCGGTATTGCCGACCGCCTCTTCGAGCCGGCGCTTGGTTTCGTCGGGCATCGCGCCGAGAATCGGCTCGGCGAGCCTGAGTGCGACGCGCACCAGTCCCGGTGCTGAGCTCATCGACTTGGAATCGACCGACGCGAGCACGGTTTCGAAATCCGTATCCAGCTCGCCGGGGAAATGTTTCTCGCCGAGTGGGCCGGGCAATGCGCCGATATCTTTCGGCAGATTAAGCATCGCGACCGGCGCCGCGACTGCGGCCGCCGTCGCCGCTGGAGCAGATGCCGCCTTGGGCGCTGCTGCGACCGCTGCCGGCTTCGCTGCCGCCGGTGGCGCTGCGGCTGCGCCGTTGGCCGTTGCAGGCTTCGCTTCTGCGCCATCTCCCGCAGGTGCGGGTGCGCCGCCTTCCTTGCGGAAGCGCGACGGCGCGTCATCGGGAATAGTCAGCTCAGGATGCAACACGCGCGCGCGTTCCAAAAGCACCGTTTCGGTTTCCGGAATGTTAGGATCGGGGATGCAACAATCGACCGGGCATACCGCGGCGCACGCTTCGTGATCGTGGAAGCCGACGCACTCCGTGCACTTCGACGGCTCGATGTAATAGATATCCTGCGCGACCGCCGGATGGGTCTCGCCATTGAGTTCCCACGGCACTCCGCCGGCATAGATCGCGGTGTTGGGGCATTCGGGTTCGCACGCCCCGCAGTTGATGCATTCGCTGGTAATGACCGTCGCCATTCTGGTGATCCGACCTCAGTCGATGAGTTGATGTTTGATTATCCCGACCTCGGAAAATTACCGCAAGGTACCGGGCGCCGTGACCATAACTGCTCCATGTTTTCGCTGTCAATGAGCCCGCCGTAACCATTGCTGCCTTGCGTCCTCAAACAGGTTTTGCAAGTATGCACGATTGCACGTTCTGCCTTGGCTGCAGTATTTGCTAAGGTTGAGACTTGGCTCACTGGATCACTGGAGGAAAGTTCGAATGAAGCGATTTGCGATTCTGCTCGGTGTCGTGGCAACGACCGCGTTTGTAACTGCGTGCGGCCCCGACATGAAGGTAATCAACAACGCCAGCGAACGGGCGGAAGCGGATGCCACCAAAGCGGAAGCCTCGGCCAACTCGGCTGAAGCTGCTGCGAACCAGGCGGCGACCGCTGCTGCGCAGGCCGAAACTGCGGCGAGTGGCGCCGAAGATGCGGTCCGTCGCGCGAACGATGCGGTGGCCCGCCTCGAAGCTGCGTTCTCGACCTCGGTTACGAAGTAAGCGAACAGAAGTAATCAAGATTGGTGGCGGAAGGAGTTCGTCTCTTTCCGCCACCGATTAGTATTGCGCCGGCCAGAGCACGACGGCAGCGCGGTGCGGCGCGCCTTCTTGAGACCGGCTACGTCACGGTCTATTGATTAGATGATTCTTTGGCGCCTGGGGTTGCGTTCCTCAATGCTTTGCGAACCCGCTCGCGGAGCGTATCGTCGCGTTCGATGCGCCCTTCGATCGACCTGAACTGAGCGATCGTGAGTCCTTGCGCGGCCGCCGCTTGATCGGCGGTCAGATTGTGGTCTTTCTGCATCGCCTTGTAAGCGTTGGTGTACTTATCAACCAGTTTCGGCGGAACGTCCTTGTCCTCATCGTCGCTCGCGCCGCTCTCGATCTCGTCCTGGACCAGACCTGTTGAAGACGAAACAATCTCAGACGAAAGTGCCGATGAGGCGACAGGTGCAACGTTTGGCGAGCCGTTTTTTTTCGACACCGATCGGCACCACGCGCCGGGCGCGGAACCTACTATCAAGCCGATGATTGCAATTGCCGATATGATCACGGCCGAACGCCAGATCGACGCCGGCTCGCTATTATTGTCCACGCTTCGTTTGCCTCCGATGATGATCGTTGCACGCCTTCGGCAGGCAACAAAGAGTATTCCGCTTGCATTGCCGGCCGCGATGCTTAATTTACAGGACGCGCCGCATGCCGCCAACGCGGCGGATTGTCGGGGCGCATCAGCAACCAAATCGCAACACGGAGAGTCATAAAAAATGCCAGCCAAAACGGTTGAGCTGCACGAAAGAGCGCGAATCGGAATGATCGCGGGCGCCAAATTGGTCGCGCACGCGGCGAGCGTGACGCTCGGTCCCAAGGGCCGCAACGTCATGATTCAGCGGAGCTTCGGCTCGCCGCTGGTCACCAAGGACGGCGTGACCGTGGTCAAGGAAATCGAATTCGAGAACCGCTTCGAGAACATGGGTGCGAAGCTGATTCGCGAAGTCGCGCAGAAGACCTCGGACGTGGCAGGCGATGGAACCACCACCGCCACCGTGCTCGCGGGCGCGATCATCCGCGAGGGAATCTTGCTGCTGGCGGCAGGCCTCCCGCCGATGGAACTGCGGCGCGGAATCGAGGCGGCGGTGGTCAAAGCGGTCGCGACGATCAAGGAAATGTCGCGGCCGGTCAAGGATCACGAGCGGATGCTGCAGGTGGCTACCGTGTCCGCCAATGGCGATCGCGAGATCGGCAAGATTGTCGCTGACGCGATGGACAAGGTCGGCAAGGAAGGCGTGATCACTGTCGAAGAAGCGCGCGGCCTCGACACCGTGCTCGATCACGTCGAAGGCATGCTCTTCGATCGCGGGTATCTCTCGCCCTACTTTGTCACCAATCCGGAGCGGCTTACGGTTGAGCTCGATGAACCGCTGATTCTTTTCCACGAGAAGAAACTTTCGAGCCTCCGCGAGATCCTTCCTCTGCTCGAGAGTATCGTGCAGACGGGCCGTCAGTTGCTGGTCATTTCCGAAGATGTCGAGAGCGAAGCTCTCGCGGCGCTGGTAGTTAATAAGCTGCGCGGCACGCTGAAAGTGGCGGCGGTCAAGGCGCCCGG
>PNBD01000011.1:204-327 GCA_003135855.1 Deltaproteobacteria bacterium | reverse complement strand
CAAGGACAACACCACCATTGTCGGCGGCGCGGGAAAGAAAGCCGAAATCCAGGGACGTATCGAATTGATTCGCCGCCAAATCGAAGAGACGACCTCTGAATACGATCGCGAGAAACTGCAGGA
>PNBD01000011.1:0-188 GCA_003135855.1 Deltaproteobacteria bacterium | reverse complement strand
GCGGTCGAAGAGGGCATCGTGGCGGGCGGCGGTGTCGCGCTAGTGCGTGCGATCGCGGCGGTGAAATCGCTCCGGCTCGACGAGAATAAAAAGGCCGGCGCCAATATCGTCGCGGCGGCGATGTCGGAACCGCTGAAACAAATCGCGCTCAATGCCGGTCACGAACCGCACGTGGTCCTGAATACAGT
>PNBD01000114.1 GCA_003135855.1 Deltaproteobacteria bacterium | reverse complement strand
TCCGCGACGTCCTCGCCCATCACGAAAACGTTTTCGTCCCGGCGCATTTCTTCATGCAGCGCCGAGTTGATCGCTTTGACGTAAGTGGATTCCATCTCGGATGCGGTCCTCAGCGCGTGCCGTTAGTGGAAGGATTGGAGGAATTAGGGGCGCCGCTGGGCGCGTAGATATCTTCAAGTGCTTCTTGAGGTTCTGGCAACGGGCTCGATTCCGCGAAATCGACCGCCTTCTGCACTTCGTCGCGAGTCCGCTCATCGACTTGCTCGCGAATCCGTTTGATGTCGTGCCCTTTCTTTTCGAGGTAGTACTCGAAGCGCGGAATCGGATCGCGGCTCTGCCATTCGATCAGCTCTTCCTGATCGCGATAGAGCGCCGCGTCGTGTTCGCTGTGCCCGCGATAGCGATAGGTTTTGCACTCGATCAACGCAGGCCCTTCGCCGCCGCGGACGCGCGCAATCACGCGCTCGCTCAGTTCGAGCACCGCCAGCAAGTCGTTGCCCGAGCATACATATCCCTTGAAGCCGTAAGCGGGCGCGCGATCGGCAACATCCTCGATCGCCATCTGCTTTTCGAGCGGCGTCGAGTACGCGTAGCGATTGTTCTCACAGACGAACAGCACGGCCAACTTGTGCACGCCGGCAAAGTTCATCGCTTCATGCACGTCGCCGCGCGATGCAGCCCCTTCACCGAAGAACGCAACCGCGACGTTCTTCTCTTTCTTCATTTTGAATTTCAGCGCAGCACCGACCGCCACTGGCAGCGACGAACCGAGCATCGAGGTCGAGCCGAAAACCAGATGCTCCAAATCGCCGCCGTGCAGGAACGAATCCTTGCCCCGCGAAAGTCCGGTCTCCTTGCCCATCAATTGCGCCATCAGCCGGCCGGGATCGACGCCGCGCATAATGAACACGCCCATGTCGCGATGAATCGGCGCGACGAAATCGCCCGGCTGCAGCGGCGCGCAAATACCCGTGACGATCGCCTCCTGCCCCGCACCCGAGTAAACGCCGCCGAGAATCTTGTTCTGTCGATGAAGCCGAGAGACTCGTTCCTCGAACGCGCGGATCAGCTTCATCCAGTAGTACAGTTGCAGTTCGTGCTCGACCCTCGGAGCAGGCTCGGTGGAACCGCGGACGGCAGTCGGTTCGGGCATCTCAGGTACTCCCGCGAAAGATGACTATCGGACTGAGATTACCGCACAGAGGACAACGCGAGCAAAACGTATTTGTCGCACTTGAGACAGTTATTTCAGCAGCGCCTTGATCCGTTCCAGCACCGCGGGATCTCTCGGCAGCATCATCGCGGGCAGCCGCAGCGTGAGTTCGATCCAGTTGCGGTCGCGCGCCCCGGTTTCCTTGAGCATCGCAATCCCTGGTTCGATCTGCCCAAGGCTCAAAAGCGCGATCGAATGCCAGTAGCGCATCTCAGGATTGTCGCCAATCAGGCGCTCGGCGGCTTCGTATTCACGCTCCATCGCCACGAGATCGCCCCGCGCCTGGGCCGCTTCGGCTAGTCGCATATGCAGGTACGATTTGCGCACCGACGCCAAGCGGCGAATTTCTTTCAGCGGCTCGGCGCCGTCATCGACGCGCAGATCGAAAATTGTGTCGTGCCACGGACGTCCGGTGTTCTTGCCATCGACGATCAGCACCGCCGCCGATTGACGCCCGCGAATATCACCACCCTCGACTTCCGCGGCGTCGAGCGAGGCGAGCAGCCTATCGATCAGCGCTCCTTTGGCACCTCGATACGCCTCGGCCATCGCCGGCCATACGGTGTTCTTGAGCATCATGTTCGCCTGCACCGAGAAGCCTTCGCCGACGACATGCCCCGCTTCCGGAATCGTGATCGAGCCGGTATGCGCGGCGGCGCGACCCTCCGCATCGATCATCGCGACTTGCCTAATTTCTTTCATCGGATCCGATGCGAGCAAACCGCTCAAACTGTCCGGAGCAGTCTTGCCCGCGCGCATCAGGTCGAGTCCGAGTTTGCCGTAGGCGGGTTCGCTGAGTGCCTGCGATGCGACCGCGCCGACGCCGGCCTCCGCCCACGTGACGACCGAGCCGACCGAAAAATAATGTGACTGCACCGCGACGCCGAGCTGTCCGTTATCCGGATCGCGCGCCACGATTGAATAGGTGTGTATCAGCGGCGCGCCCGCGCCAATCGCCATGCGTGACATCGAATCATCTTCGACCAGCTTCATCCTAAGTTCCTCCCCTACATCCTGATGTCTTCCACTACTATCCGGCGATTCTGATACGTTGCGCGACCAAACGCCACTCTGCAGCCACGGCCGATCAAACAATGCTTGCGACTTGCGGAACCGTCCGGAGCAGTGCGCGCTCGCAGTTTTATTTTGCAACTAGGTTGCCTCCACATACGTGATGGCTTATAAACGCGAATCATGGCGTCCGCACAAATCTCGCTGGCTACTGATGCCCGCAAACGCGCGCCGATTCGCGACATTCTCGATCGCGCGCTCGCCGGCGTACGCCTCAGCGACCACGAAGCGATCGCGCTGATCGAATGCCCCGACCAGCATCTCGACGCCCTGATGTCCGCCGCCGCCGAGCTCCGCGATCGCGGCAAAGGACGCGACGTCACTTACTCGCGCAAAGTTTTCTTGCCGGTGACGAATCTCTGCCGCGATCGATGCACCTACTGCACCTTTCGCAAAGACCCGGGCGATCCCGGCGCGTGGACCATGATGCCCCACGAAATCGCCCAATGGTCGCGGCGAGGCGCCGAACTCGGCTGCAAGGAAGCGCTCATGTGCCTCGGCGACAAGCCCGAGGTCGCGTTCAAAGAATATCGCGAGACGCTGCGCGAACTCGGCGTCAGCACGACGATCGAATATGTCGCCCGCGCCTGCGAAATCGCTGTCGCCGAAGGACTTCTGCCGCACACCAATGCCGGCCTCATGACCGTCGCTGAGATGCGCACTCTCCGCCCGCTCAATGCCAGCATGGGCTTGATGCTCGAGAATATTTCGCCGCGGCTGCGCGCCAGCGGCGGAGTGCATCAGGCGGCGCCCGACAAGGATCCCGCGCTGCGCATGAAGATGATCGACGAGGCCGGCGCGCTCAAAATCCCTTTCACGACCGGTATCCTGCTGGGCATCGGCGAGACCGAGGCGGAACGTGCGCAGAGCCTGACCGCAATCCGCGATTCGCACGAGCGCCACGGCCACATCCAGGAAGTCATCATCCAAAATTTCCGCGCCAAGCCGGAGATCGCGATGGCCGATGCACCCGAGCCGGACGCATACGACATGGCGCGCGCGATAGCGACCGCGCGGCTGGTCCTCGGGCCGGCGATGAACGTTCAGGCGCCGCCGAATCTCTCGCCGAATCAGATCGAGTTGTTTCTGAACGCCGGCATCAACGATTGGGGTGGCATTTCGCCGCTCAGTAAGGACTACGTGAATCCCGAGGCGCCGTGGCCGCATACCGAGATACTCGGTGAACGATGCGCGCGGGCCGGTTTCAAGCTCGGTGAAAGGCTCGCAATTTATCCGGAATACATCAATGATGATTGGCTCGACCCGGCGATCGCCGATCGCGTACGCGCGATGCATCGGGCGATTCGGGATCGGAGCGTCGGAGGCCAAACGTGAATCTTGAATTTTGGCGCAACTACGTCGATGAAATCGAAGCCACGCCACTCGAGACGCTGCTCGGCAAAGCGTCCGCACCAATCCGCGCGACGCTCGAGCGGTCGCGCGCACGCAAAGAGCTGACTCCGGAAGAAGGCCTCAACCTGTATACCGCGGTTGGCGACGATCTACGCGCGGTAATCAAATGCGCTGATCTGGCGCGAGCTGAAGACGTCGGCGACGAAGTTACTTACGTCGTGAATCGCAACATCAATTTCACCAACATCTGTTTCGTGGGATGCCAGTTCTGCGGCTTCAAGCGCCAAAAATGGGAATCCGACGCCTACGACCATTCCGACGACACCATCCTCACCAAGGTCGCCGACGCGGTCGCGCGCGGTGCGACCGAAGTCTGCATGCAGGGCGGNNGAAGCCTGGGAGCGCGGCGCGACCGAAGTCTGCATGCAGGGTGGCATCAATCCCGACATGCCGCCGTTCAAATATCGCGATCTGCTGGTCGCGATGAAGCGCGCGTTCCCCGAGATTCACATCCACGCCTTCTCGCCGATGGAGATCATGTACGGCGCCAAGCGCGTGCGCATGGATTATCCGGAATACATCGCGATGCTGCGCGACCACGGCCTCGGCTCGATTCCCGGTACCGCGGCGGAAATCCTCGATGACGGCGTGCGCGAGATCCTCAGCCACAAGAAAGTGGACGTTGCCGCATGGGTGGAAATCATCACGACCGCGCATTCGCTCGGCGTGCCGACTACCTCGACTGTGATGTACGGCCACATCGAGAATCCGCTCCACGTCGTCAATCATCTCGATCTGTTGCGCACCATCCAGAAAGAGACGCACGGCTTCACCGAGTTCGTGCCGCTGCGCTTCATCCATCAGAACACGGTGCTCTTTCGCAAGGGACTCGTGTCGCCGGTCGAGCGCGGTCAACTGGATTTCCAGATGTATGCGTTCTCACGCCTGTTCCTGCGCGGGCAGATCGACAATCTTCAAACCTCGTGGGTGAAATGCGGGATCGATCTTGCTGCGCTCACGCTCAAGGCCGGATGCAACGATTTTTCCGGTACCTTGATGGAAGAAAGCATCACGGCGCAGGCTGGCGGCGATTCGGGCGAATTCATCCCGGTTGACGTGTTCGAAGAAAAGGCCCGCGAGATGGGCCGCGTCGCAGTCGAACGCACCACGCTCTACAAAAAGCTCTACGGAAAAAAGGCACCTAATGGAGCGCGGCCGATCGCGTCCCCTCCGCTCGCAGCAGATCACCACGCTAGCGGGGGGAGTGGGTGCAGCTAAGTTCATCCGCGGGCTGGTTCGGCGTATCGATCCCGAAAGGCTGACCGTGGTCGTCAATACCGGCGACGACGAAAGCTTCTACGGGCTGCACGTATCGCCCGATCTCGACACCGTCACTTACACGCTCGCCGGCGTGGTAAATCGCGCGCAGGGATGGGGTCTGGTTGACGAGTCATTCAGCGTGTTGCCGGCGCTCGAGCGTTTCTATGGCAAGCCCTGGTTCGGGCTTGGCGATCGCGATCTCGCGACGCATCTGTATCGCACCGATCGGATGCGCCAGGGCGTACGCCTCACAGAAATCACCGCCGAAATCGCGCGTGCATTCAAAGTCAAATCGCGAATCATCCCGATGAGCGACGATCCGGTGCGGACCTTCGTGAAATTGCGCGGGCTCGCCGCTCTCCCCTTCCAGGAATACTTCGTGCGCCGGCGCGCGCGCGGCGTCGTCGAAAAAATCGAACTGCGCGGAATTGAGCGCGCGCGTCCGACTGGCGAAGCACTCGATTCGATCCAAAAGTCAGCGGCGATAATTCTCGCCCCGTCAAATCCAATCGTCTCGCTCGGTCCGATTCTGCAACTCGCCGGTGTTCGCGAAGCGCTGCGCAAAGCGAAATCACGCGTCGCGGCGATCAGTCCAATCGTAGGCGGCAAAACGATCAAAGGACCCGCCGACAAAATGCTGCGAGGCCTTGGCATCCAGGTATCGCCGCTCGGCGTCGCGCAGCTCTATCGCGACATCGTCGGTCTGTTCATCGTCGACAACATCGACCGAAAATTTATCGCGCCGATCGAACGGCTCGGGATGCGCGCGATTGCGACCGACACGATCATGACCACGCCTGCGCGCGCCGCGGCTCTCGCGTCGGTGGTTCTGCGAGCGCTCGAGGTGTAGTAGGCTATCCCGCCGATGCGCACGATAAGTCTTACCGCAATCAATGGCATCCCGATGATCAAAGCCGGTGACAATCTCGCCGCTTTGATCGCCGGCGGATTGGAACACACTGGTCTCAAGCTCGAGAACGGCGATATCCTTGTCGTATGCCAGAAGGTAGTCTCCAAAGCCGAGGGCCGCGTCTTGGATCTGCGAGAGATCGAGCCATCGGAATTCGCCAAAGCCCTCGCGCAGCGATGGGAAAAAGATCCGCGCGCGGTGGAAGTCGTGCTGCGCCAGACCAATCGAATCGTGCGTAACGATCACGGCGTCATAATCGTCGAGACTGGCCCCGGATGGGTCTGCGCCAACGCCGGCGTCGACGAATCGAACAGCCTCGAGGACGACCGCGCGATTCTGCTGCCCGAGGATCCCGACGCCTCCGCGCGCAGCCTTCGCGACGAACTGCGTCGCCGCTTCGGCGTCAGCGTCGCCGTGCTGATCACCGACACGTTCGGACGTCCGTGGCGGGACGGTCTCACCGAAGTTTGCCTCGGTATCGCCGGGATGAACCCGATGCTCGATTTGCGCGGCACTACCGACCTTGGTGGCCGCGAACTTCACCACACGGTAGTTGCGATCGCTGATGAGATCGCATGCGCCGCCGGACTCCTGATGGAAAAAGCCGGCGCGACCCCCGCAGTCGTGCTGCGCGGTTATCAATACGAACCCTACGAAGGAAGCGCGAAGGTGTTGATTCGGCCGCCCGAAGCCGATTTATTCCGCTAACCTGCAGCCTGTGAAACCAGCCAAGGCAACAGAACTCGCCACCGCATCGACGCCCGAGGTGCTCGTCCCTGCTCGCCTGGTCGAGGCCGAGCTCGCCGCGGTGGAAGCGCGGCTCTCCCGCCTGCTCGATTCCAACGAATCGATCATCGCGGAAATTTGTCACTACCTCGTCGACGCGGGCGGCAAGCGGCTGCGTCCGACTTTCATACTGCTCGTGTATCGCGCCTGCGGTGGCAGCGATCAGAATGTTGACTTCGCGATCGACGCCGCAATCGCGCTCGAACTGATCCATTCGGCGACGCTACTGCACGACGACATAATCGATCGCGGCCTGCTGCGTCGCGGCAAGCCATCGGCATTTGCGCAATACGGCTTCGGCCCTTCCTTGATCGCCGGCGACTATCTGTTCTGCCGCGCCTTCGAGCTGTGCAGCCGTTTCGAGGAACGCCTGATTCGCACCGCTGCCCAAGCCTGCATCCAGCTCACCGAAGGTGAAGTGATGGAGAGCCGCTATCGCCACAACGCGGCCGCGACGCTCAAGGATTATATCAGCGTGATCGATCGCAAGACCGCGTCGTTGTTCTACGCGGGCGGCAAAGTTGCGTCGGATCTTGCGGGCGCACCTGCTCGCACCATCGACGCGATGGCGAAGCTCGGCACCGCGATGGGTCTCGCGTTCCAGATGGTCGATGACCTGCTCGACATACTCGGCCCCGAGGAGAAGATTGGAAAACCGGTCGGCTCCGACTTGCGCGCGGGCATCCCGTCGTTGCCGGTTGTGCTGGGCGTCGAGCGCAGTGCCGAATTGCGCAAACTACTTCAGAACGGCACGCAGATGGAAGGCGCGGCGCTCGAGCGGGCGCTCGAGATGCTGCGGGCGCCGGAGATCGTCGCCGACGCACGACGCCTCGCTGCCGAGCAAATCGCGCTTGCCCGCGGTATCGTGGACGACTTGCCGGCTTCGCCATATCGCGACGGCCTCGCCACTCTAATCGACGATCAAACCTCCCGCGAAGTCTGAAGTGCCAACCACCTCTCCTGTCCAGCTGATGTGATCGGCGCGATGCGGCCGCGCGTCCTGGAACTGCTTCGGCGCCACGATTTTCGCCGGCTCTACTTCGCACTTTCGATCAGTGAACTTGGCGATTCGTTTCATTACATCGCTCTGATGTGGCTGGCACTGTTGAAGGGCGGTCCGCTCGGCGTAATCGCGGTCCGCTTGGCCGACAGCATCCCAGCGCTCGTGTTCGGTCTTCATGGCGGAGTCGCCGCCGACCGATGGAATCGCCGACATCTGATGATCGCCGCCGACCTCGCTCGCGGTGCCATTCTGATCCCGGTCGCGATCGCCGGCCTGTCCAATCGCTTGCCCATCTGGGGATTGGTCGTCGCTGCGTTTTTGCTCGAGACTGCGACTTCATACTTCGCACCCGCTTACAACGCCCTGGTGCCGTCGCTCGTCGATCGCGAAAACGTGCAGGAGGCGAACAGTCTAATTGGCTCGACCACCAGCGCATTGTCGATCGGCGGATGGGCCGCCGCCGCGGGATTGCTCGCGATCGTGCCAATCAGCACCTTCTTTGCCCTCAACTCAGTTTCATTTTTCCTGTCCGCAGTCTTTATCAGCCGCATCGGTTTTCGAGACTCGACCATCATCAGCCCTAACGCAGAGCGGCCTCGCGTTCGCGAAGTACTCGCGGCACTGCGCCCGACGCCGTCGCTGGCCGCCGCGGTAATCGTGATCGGTCTCGGCGTGACGATCTCGGCAGGCACGTGGATCGCGGGCGTGCCTGAATTGGTACGCGACGTGCTCCATCGCGACGCCGGTGGTTTTTCGATCGTGATGGTCGGGTATGCAATCGGTTCGGTAAGCGCCGGCGCATTCCTTGCCCAATATCCGGTCGCCAACAAAGCGCGCGCGAGTATGCTGGCATGGATGCTTTATCTGCCCGCGTACGGAGTATTCGTTTTCAGCACCTCGCTATTGCCAGTAGTTGGCGGCGCATGTCTCGCGGGGATGGGACAAAGCGCCGCGCTGATTTTGGTGACCTCCGCGTCACAGGAACAAATCGCCGACGATTTGCTGGGCCGCGTGATGGGTGTGATTTCGCTGGTCTATCGCGGCGGGCACGCGACCGGCCTCATCCTCGTTTCGCCGCTATTCGCAGTTTTCGCTCCTCGTGCGATATTTGCCGGAGCTGCGTTTGCGATTCCAATTCTCGGGATCGCTGGAACTATCCTGGCCTCGCTCACGGAGAAACGACGGGCCGTCGCGAGCGCTGCATCAACTTGATCATGAGGCAGAGCCTGATCGACTGCGAACCCTGATATGGCACACGCGATCATCGTGGGCGCGGGACCGGCCGGCGCCACCCTCTCCTACTTGCTTGCGCGGCGCGGTGTCGAAGTCACGTTGCTCGCGACCGATGAAAACTCTGGATACCGTCATCTCACGCGCGCTGGATACCCGCATCAGACGGTTAATCATGGCGACCGTGAATATGTCGTCGGCGCGATCCACACCAATACTATCGAGGGATTTTGGAGTTTGTTGAAGCGCGGAATCGTCGGCAGCTATCATCGGGTCAGCAAGGAATATCTGCCGCTGTACCTGAACGAATTTGCGTTCCGATATAATCATCGTGAGAATCCGGACATTTTTCGCGCCTTACTTTCACGCGTGTAGCCGTCCGCCCGCGCCTTCGGTAAAGTGGCGACGTGGGCAAATCACTCGAAATGTCGTCAGGCGGACTCGACTTTGAACGCTTCATGAAGGTTCTTATTACCGCACCGGTGCCGTCAAAAAAGCCACGCGCGTCAAGGAAATCGAGAACTAAAAAGAAAAGAGCCGAGCGGTAATGCTCAGCCACGTTCAGTCGGGGAATTTTTACGACGCTTACCCGTCGCACGTTAGCCGACTAGATTCTCAGCGATCTATGATGTATCGTTCCGCATTAGTGCAATGCTCCTTGCGCCGCTATTCGGCGCTCGCCTAAAACGCCGCGACTGAACTTCGCGGCGTTTTTGTTTCTGGCGCAGGCCCACGCTCATGCGCTTTGATGAAGCTCATGAGCGACGACAAACGGTATCGAACGGCTCTACGGGATAGAGCAACGAATCTCGGACCTGTGCCGCGATGACGCCATGCCTCAAGCGTCGCGACACGAAGTCCAAGAAGCTCCGCTGCCTCTTCTTGTCTGAGTAGTCGATCCATAACGCTGTTTCTACATGATCAGAACAGCGTTGTAAAGCTATGTCGGGGTTACTACTACAAGGATTCGACGTTTCACAGCTCAAGCGGCGTTTCTACTGCTGCTGATTGCCCACGTCTAGTTGCACGGATGATGCTGGCAGTCCAACGGTTTTCACTTTGACATCGATGTTTTGGCTGAGTAGTGCGGATTCCAATGTTTGCCCGCAAGGATCGTCTTTTTTTGCTTTGATTGTGATGCCGCTGCCCACATTGAAACCTATCGGCGCTCCAACGCAATCGCCATCTTCCTCATTGATCATCTTCCAGCCCGCGATCTTAAAGGAACGACAAAAGCGCTCCGCGTAGGAAGCATTTTGCTCGCTAGCGATAACCGTTACCAAACAATTGATCGGACCTGGTAGAAGCTTCTGAGCAATATCGAATTGTTGCTGCGCAGAGATAGTTCGCTGCGATGCTGCCTGCGCGGTCGGAGCGACCGTGGTTCGCATACCCGAATCGCGCCATGCCAGCGGCCATTGAAAAACTATGGGCGACCATGACTGGATCGCGATCAATGCCGCGAAACCAATCAGTCCCCAACCAGCGATCAGACCGACCCGACGCGTCGATTCAGATGGCTTGGCTAGCGCGGTCACAATGTTGATCCCGACCCCGAGCGCCAAGGAAAAGAGCGCAAGCACCATCTACCGTTCCCCCGCCAAAGACTTAGACTCTTCTTCGCCAAATGACGAGGGATTATCAGGCTAATTTGCATGGCGTGTTAACATTCGGATAATCACCGTTGACAGAAAGCGAAAAAAGAGCGAAAACAGTGCGATGGCGGCTCTGCTCAAGCCCACGTGGAATGAACCTTCGCCCGCTCTGCTTCAGGCCATAAGACCGCCGTCGCTGGCACCTCGAAAAGAGCCGCAACAGCTTGAATTTACAGGAGTTTTTCGCGGTCATGAGCTGACGCGCAAGGACCGGCGCCTACGCTCAGGGCTGGTCGCGCTCGACGCCTTGATAGGTGGTGGAATTCCGCGCGGCCGAATCAGCGAAATCACGGGCCGACCTGGCTCTGGAAAGACCTCGATTGCCGCATCGTTCGCCAGTTTCGCGACTCGGCGCGGCGAGGTCGCGGCATGGCTCGACGCGTCGGGCACCTTCGATCCTGAAAGCATTGCGGCGGCCGGTGTGGAACTGCGCCGGATGCTATGGGCGTCGATTCCCGACGCGGGTCCCTTATCGCAATCGTACGGCGGGTTCGCGCGACCGCCCGCGCGCCGTCAATCCGCAATCGTCAAAGCCGCCGAACTCGTGCTGGAGGCGGGCGGCTTCGGCCTCGTAATCGTCGATTTTGGCGAAACGCCGCGCGCACTCACACAATCATCGGCGCTGCGAATCGCACGCGCGGCCGAGCGCAGCGGCGCCGCCGTGATCGCGATTGCGCCGTGGCGGATGTGCGGGACGTTCTCGGCGCTAAGTCTCTCGACCAATCGCGCCGAGGCCTCGTTCAGCTGCCTCGCACCCGGCTCGCCGGTGACCTTCGAGGGAATTGCCGTGGACGCGATGGTCGCGCGCAACAAGATGGGCGGCACGGGACATAGCGCACGGCTTTGCGCGCTGATCGATTCGATTGAGCCGAGTTTTATAGCCGAATCCACCACTCAATCAGGCGGTGGAAAATCCATTTCGGAAAAACCGGCGCTGCGCGTTGGCAGTGAACATCGTTGAGGTGTTTTCCCGATGGCTCGTATCGCGTGCATCATGGTCGCCGATTTTTCGATCGCGGCCCTGGTGCGCGCGAATCCCGCATTTGAAGGCAGCGTGCTGGCGATCGGCCGCAGCCTTGCGCCGCACGCCGAGCTCGAAACGGTCTCGGTGCGTGCGCGCGAAGTTGGAATTCGCGCCGGGATGACGATCGCGCAAGCGCGCGCCGTGTCATCCGATCTGATCGTCGCACATCGATCGCCCGCGGCCGAAAGCTCAGCGCATAGCGCGTTGCTCGACGCCGCCGAATCGATTTCGCCGGTGGTCGAAGCGGGCGCTCCCGGATGCGTATGGCTCGATCTCGCGGGCCTGCATCGCATCTATAGCGATGAAAATAAAATTGCCGCCGAGTTGATAAAGCAGGTTCGGAGAGTCGGGATGGAACCTGCCATCGGGATCGCGGCCAACAAGGATTTGGCGCATCTGGCGGCGCGCTGCGGCGGTATCCGCATTATCGAAGCCGGCCGCGAGCGCGAATTCCTCGATTGGCTACCGCTCGACATGCTCGCGCTGGGCAAATCGGAGCGCGGCGATGATCTCGAAATCACGCTCGCGCGCTGGGGGATGCGCCGGCTGGGCGAGCTTGCGCGCCTCAATCCCGACGCGGTGGGCACGCGCCTTGGGCGCCATGGCGTCGAGCTGGTTCGTCTGGCCCGCGGCGGCAGTCATGCGCCGATTGTTGCGCGCCGTCGCGCCGAATTTTTCAGCGAAAGTATCGAGCTCGATTACGGTATCGAGAATCTCGAACCGCTGGCGTTCGTCATGCGCCCGATGCTCGAACGGCTCACCGAGCGGCTGTCGATGCGCGGGCTGGTGGCGGGCGATATCACGCTCGCATTCGGGATGAGTGGGCATCGTAATTTCAGCCGGCGCATCGCGATTGCCGCGTCTTCTAATGATGTGCGCGCAATTCTCACGCTCATCAATTTGAGCCTGGAAGCTGCGCCGCCCGAAGTCGCGGTCGAATCGATTCGGATGGACGTCGAGCCGCGAGTCGCGCGGCCCGCGCAGACCGATATGTTCCTGCCGCCCGCGCCGGCGCCCGACAAATTGCAGACCACGATCGCGCGGCTCACGGCATTGTGCGGTCCCGGCAACGTCGGCGCGCTCAGTCCGGAAAATTCTCATCGGCCGGGAGCGATGCGGGTTGAGCCGTTTGCGCCGCCGGCCGCGCCGCCAATTGCTGAGGAGGCGCCGCCGAAGAACGTCACGCAATTGGTGATTCGCACGATTCGGCCGGCGCGCGAGATCGAAGTGATGTGCACGCGGGCGATCCCGGAATTCGTGCGCGGCGAAAATCTCAGTGCGCGCGTGATCTCGATCGCGGGACCATGGCGGCGCGATGGCGAATGGTGGAAGAGCGCGATCGAATCGCCGGCTGGTCGCTCGGCTGAAAAAGATTCGGCGTATCACGCGATGAAAAGAAATGGCGGTCCGCCGTTCGGACAGCATCCACGCGAAGTAACCGCGCACAATCTGAAATCGATCGCCGATTCATCCTGCTCGGGAAAAAACGGGAGCGCGCCGAGCGAAGCAAGACCAGCTCCCGATGAGAGCCCGCGTAATGAACATGCGTGGCAGCGGGAACGCGGCTTTGTCCGCGATTACTATGAACTCGCGCTTGAAGATGGCGGCGTGTACCGCGTGTTCCGCGATGTGAACTCGGACCAATGGTTCCTCGACGGCAGCTACGATTAATCGAGTTGGTGAACTGGCGATGAAAGCGGATTACATCGAGCTGCGCATGCGGAGCGCGTTCAGCTTCCTCGAAGGCGCCAGCACGCCCGAGGATCTCGCCGCGCGCGCCGCCGAGCTGGGTTACCCGGCAGTGGCGCTCGGCGATCGCGACGGACTTTACGGCGCGCCGCGTTTCTACGGCGCTGCCAAGAATGCCGGAATCCGGCAAATCGTCGGCGCGGAACTCACCCTCGATGACGACTCGCGTCTTTACGTGCTGGTGCCCGATCGCGAGCGCTACAAAAATCTCTGCCGCATGATCACGGACTCGAAGATGCGCGTGCTCAATCCGGGCGCGCTTGGGCGCGACGGTTCTCCCGCGCCGCCTGTTTATCCCGCCAAGGGCGAAAGCCGGATCACGATCGAGCAACTCGAGCGCTATGGCATCGGGCTGATTTGTCTGGCGGGCGGCGTGATGAGTCCGCTCTCGCGGATGCTGGTGCGCGGCGAGGATCCGCGGAGTCTCAGCGATCGTCTGCGCGCAATTTTCGGCGCGGGCAATTTCTATATCGATTTGCAACGGCATCTCGATCCCGGCGAAGAACGGCTGAATCGCAAACTGGCCGCACTCGCGGACGCGACCGGAATTCCGCTGGTCGCGAGCAATGACGTTTGCCACGGCGGCGCCGATCGCCAATTGCTCGACGTGCTGACTTGCATCCGTTTGAAGACCACGCTCGAGGAAGCGGGCCGCTCGCTCTGGATAAACAATCAGCGTCATCTGAAATCGCCGGCCGAGATGGCCGCCCTCTTCCGCGATTTGCCGCGCGCGGTGGCCGCGTCGCGTGCGATTGCCGAGCGCTGTGCTTTCCAACTCTGCGACATGGGCTATCGATTTCCCGATTACCCGCTTCCGCCCGGCGAGACGCCGGACAGCTACTTGCGAATACTCACTTATGCGGGCGCGCGCGAACGATGGCGCGACGCAATCGACGAACGCATGCGGCGGCAGCTCGAGCGCGAACTCGGAATTATCGCGCAGCTCAAGCTCGCCGGCTATTTCCTGATCGTCTGGGACATCGTGCAGTTCTGCCGCGAAAACCGCATCATGGTGCAAGGGCGCGGGTCCGCGGCCAACAGCGCCGTCTGCTACGCGCTCGGAATCACCGCGGTCGATGCGGTCAAAATGGAGTTGTTGTTCGAGCGTTTTCTATCTGAGGAACGCGGCGAGTGGCCCGATATCGATCTCGATCTACCGAGCGGCGACGAGCGCGAGGCGGCAATCCAGTACGTGTATCGCCGCTACGGCGCGCGCGGCGCCGCGATGACGGCGAACGTGATCACGTACCGCACGCGGAGCGCGGTGCGCGAGGTCGGCAAGACGCTCGGCTTCTCGCCGGAGCAGGTCGATCGCCTCGCCAAGCTCAACCAGGTGTACGAGTTTCGCGATCAGCACGACGACCTGGTCGCGTTGTTGAAGCGCGGCGGGGTCGATGCCGAAGCGCCGCGAATCCGGATGCTGATCGATCTGGTGCGCAAGATTCAGAGCCTGCCGCGTCATCTCGGACAGCATAGCGGCGGGATCGTGATCGCGGCGCAACCGCTCGACGAAATCGTTCCGCTGGAGCCGGCGACGATGCCTGGCCGCGTGGTGATCCAATGGGACAAGGACGATTGCGCAGATCTCGGCATCATCAAAATCGACCTGCTCGGGCTCGGGATGCTGGCGGCACTGGAAGAGGCAATCCCGCTGATTCGCACGCATGAAGGCGTCGAGATCGATCTCGCTCATCTGCCGCCGGACGATCCCGACGTATATGCGATGCTCAGGCGCGCCGACACGGTGGGAGTTTTCCAGATCGAGAGCCGCGCGCAGATGGCGACGCTGCCGCGCATGAAGCCCGAGCGTTTTTACGATCTGGTGGTTGAAGTCGCGATCATCCGTCCCGGGCCGATCGTCGGCAAGATGGTTCATCCGTATCTCGATCGGCGAAACGGGCGCGCGCCGGTCGAGTATTCGCATCCTTCGCTCGAGCCGATTTTGCGGCGCACGCTGGGAATTCCGCTTTTTCAGGAGCAATTGCTGCGAATCGCGATGACCGCGGCAGGATTCACCGGCGGCGAGGCGGAAGAACTGCGGCGCGCGATGGGCTTCAAGCGATCGGCCGAGCGGATGGAAAAAATTGAAGCGCGGCTGCGTGCAGGAATGTCGCGCAACAAGATCGCGGGCAACGTCGCCGACGACATCGTGCGATCGATCACGTCGTTTGCGCTGTACGGTTTCCCGGAATCGCACGCGGCGAGTTTCGCGCTGATCGCGTATGCGTCGGCGTATCTCAAGTATCATCACGGCGCCGCGTTCTTTGTCGCGATGCTCAATTGCTATCCGCTCGGCTTTTATCATCCCTCGACGCTGGTGAAGGATGCCGAGCGGCGTGGCGTCGCCGCGCTACCGATCGACGTGACGCGGTCGAATTGGAAATGTACGGTCGAGCGTTCTTCGAACGGTCTCGCGATGCGGATGGGGCTCCGCTACGTCAGCGGTCTGCGCGAGGAGATCGGCCTGCGGATCGAAAGCGAGCGAGCGCGCCGTCCATTCGATTCGATCGCCGACTTGACTGCGCGCGCTGCTCCCAATCGCCGTGAGCTCGACGCGCTGGCCTACGCGGGTGCGTTTGCGTCGTTCGGTCTCACCCGGCGCGACGCGCTGTGGAATGCGGCGGCCGTCGAGCGCGATCCGAAGAGTCTGCTGGCGGGCGTGAAGCCCAAATCCGGCGAGGCGCCGCTTCCAACCATGTCGCCGCTCGAGGAAACGCTCGCCGATTACGCCGCGACCGGTCACACGACGGGACCTCATCTGATGGCGTATCTGCGGCCGAGTCTGAAGGCGCGCGGAATTCTCAGCGCCGATGAGCTCACGCGCGGCAAGCACGAATCATGGGTGAAAACCGCGGGCGTCGTGATCGTGCGTCAGCGGCCTGGCACGGCGAAGGGGTTTTTGTTCATCACGCTCGAAGATGAAACCGGAATCTCGAACCTGATCGTGCTGCCCGATCTATTTCAGAAAAATCGGCTGCTGCTGCGCAGCGCCGGGATCCTGCTGGCGGAAGGGATGTTGCAGAGGGTGGACGGCGTCACCGCGATACGCGCGCGTCGCTTTGAGGAGATCAAGATTCCCGGCCCGATTCCTCCCTCGCACGATTTTCATTAGCAGGCTGTGGCGCGCGTGATCGAGGAGGCCGGCGCACGCGCGCAGTTCGTACTATCGCGAGCTACTTGCGCGAGCTACTTGCCGGTGTTCACGTAGCTCACGCAATTACCCTGGTTCTTGAAGGCCGTGCCGTCCTGACGGCTTAGATTCTGCCAGCCTCCGTCTTTGCAGGCGTCCTTACTGATGGGATACACGATGACTGTCGCCGTCAGCTCACCACTGTTGTCGGGATAATAGGCGCAGTCGTTAGGCCCGAGAGACAGCTCGCCGCTGCCCGTCACTTTAGTCGGACCGGAACCAATCGCGAAGAAGGTAGCGCCATCCAGGCTGCCGAGCAGCTCACCCGCGGGCAAACCGCCGATACAGAACCCAAGGTCCCCGTTCGTGGCTCCATCTGGCCCGCTCGGACAGTTACCGTTGCAGACATCCCATCGGCCCGCGGCCGTGACAATCAGAGCGGTACCCGGCAGGACGGCCACGGTGGTATCCGTCAAAAATACAGCGGCGGGGACAACCACAGTGGTCGAACCGGCAGCGAACGCAGTCCCGACGAGCGAAAGAATTCCAAGGCCCAGCAGAAATCTAAGTCGACGCATGCATATCCCCTTTGTTGGTGATTCTTAGGAAGCTGGGGGATTAACGCATCGATCGATCGTTCGAGTCAGTCGCTCACGTCGTGAATTGATTATTACGCTTTTAGTTTCATTGAATCAGCGCGATTGGTTTGTGGCGAGCAGTCGCGCACAATGACGATTCTTCGCGCGACGGATTCGACGAGGTTGCGACGACTAACTATCTGGAGGCCGCTATGAATCGGGAAACTCAACGCGCAAAAGCTGAAGCGTTTCGCGCGATGCACGATCGCTCGCGGATTCTCGTGCTGCCCAACGCGTGGGACGCGATGAGCGCGCGCGTGATCGAGGAGGCCGGCGCACGCGCGATCGCCACCACCAGCGCGNNNNTCCGCCGATATCGAGTCCGGCTTTGCCGCCAATACGCGCGAGCTGGCTGAGACTATCCGCCGCGTGATCGAGGCGGGCGCGGTCGGAATTAATCTCGAAGACGGGATCAACGGTTCGACGGGCGGCGATCCTCCTTATCCTGGCGAACCACTTTATCCGGTCGAAGTTGCGGTCGAGCGAGTGCGAGTCGCGCGCGAGACTGCCAATTCGAGCGGCGTTCCGCTTGTCATCAATGCGCGC
>PNBD01000149.1 GCA_003135855.1 Deltaproteobacteria bacterium | reverse complement strand
GTAACCCCGATCTGCCCGCGGGAAAGTCGCAGCGGCCCTGGTTCATTCTGGGATTTCTTGCCGCAGCCGCCTTGATGACGTGGGTGCCAGTCCTGAAACCTGCCGGCCATCTGGTCTTCGTCGGCGCTCAACGCGCGCTGGTGGTCACCTTGTTTTTGATCGGAGCGGGCTTGAGCCGTAGCGCCCTTCAGATGGTTAGCCGGCGCCCGCTGATCCAGGGCTTCATTCTTTGGGTGATGATGGGCAGCGGAACCTTGGGCGCAATTCTGCTCGGATGGATCGGGTGACGTCGGCAGAGAAGTGAAATGAGCGAACTACCTCCTGAGCCGTGGTCCAGACGGCGATTTCTCAAAAATCTTTCACAGACTGTGGGTGCTCTAGCGTTGGTGGGCGGAATTCCTGAGATCGGTCGAGCAGCGGAACTTACTCAGAGCGATGGCTCACTAATCGTTCGCCTTTCCCGGCCACAGGATCTGGAGACGCCGGTCGAGTATCTGGACACCTCGATTACTCCCAACCCGGTGTTTTTCGTTAGAAGCCATTTTGGCCCGCCCGCTATCACTAAAGAAGAGTGGAGGCTCGAGTTTGGTGGCCTCGTCGATAATTCTCGTAGCCTGAACCTCGACGACCTGCGCAAGTTCGAAATCGTGAGCCTGCCGGCGACCCTTCAATGCTCCGGCAATGGGCGCGCATTTTTTCATCCTACAGTGCCGGGTGTTCAGTGGTACCGCGGTGCGGTTGGTAATGCGCTATGGAGAGGCGTTCGACTACGGGATGTATTGAAAAGCATCGGTACCAAATCCGCCGCCCGTCACATGCAAATGCGCGGCTATGACTCAGCTCCCATGCCTACAACTCCCTCGTTTACGCGCAGCATCCCCATCGAGCGCGCACTCGACCCTAGCACGCTGTTAGCTTTCGAAATGAACGGCGAGCCGCTTCCTCTCTTACACGGTGGTCCGCTCCGATTGGTGGTACCGGGCTGGGCCGGCGATCACTGGTACAAATGGTTACGCCGAATCGACTTACAGGAAAAAGAAGCCGACGGCTTTTATATGCAGACTGCCTACAGGATGCCCGTTCAACCGATTCCCTCGAACAATGCCGCGTCTGCGCCTGAAATCCCTGTCACCGTTAACCCGGTCAAGTCGTTGATTGCACGTCCGTTGGAAGGTTCCGTCATGCTGCCGGGGGATCATCTGGTTTCGG
The DNA here is from genome assembly GCA_003135855.1 of Deltaproteobacteria bacterium. GTDB lineage: Bacteria > Desulfobacterota > Binatia > Binatales > Binataceae > Binatus. Next base: position 18,948 of record PNBD01000149.1, on the reverse strand, counting down.
GAATCGCTTTTACCGGAGTGGGACACGTGGTCAACGTCGAAGTGTCACTCGACGGCGGAGGCTCGTGGAACCGCGCCGAACTCGAGGGCAAGGAATCTGAGGGCGCATGGCAACTTTGGCGTTATCGATGGCAAGCGTCCGCCAAGGGCGCTTATGCGATCGCCGCGCGGGCCACCGATTCCGCCGGCCGAGTGCAGCCGGAAGTTACCAGCTGGAATCACGGCGGATATTTGTGGAACGGCATCGATCAGGTTCACTGCGAGATAGCGTGATGGGACCCTTCTTTCGAATCGTCGGCGGAGAACAGGCCTTGGGAAAAACGGTTCAGTTCAATCGGCGAACCTGTCGCGGGCGAAAGTGGTTCGTAATCTTCGCGTCGTTTCTGATCTCGACACACTTTCTCGTCGGAACGGCCAGTTGTGAAGTTCAGCGGGCCGAGGCGGATGAAATGCGTGCTCATTGCGAGATCTGTCACGATCGGGGGATGATCTTCCAGCAGAGACTGACGCCGGCGCAGTGGCTAGCGGAAGTCAAAAAAATGGAGAAGTGGGGGGCGGCGGTCCCCGCTGATCAGGAAAAATCGCTGGTCGATTACCTGTCCGGGCAGTTTAAGGCCGGAAGCGTTCCGATGGCCGCTCGCGAAGCGTCCAGCGTTACCCTGTTGGATTCGGTTAAGCCGCTGGCGGACCCCGCCAGGTTCCACGGAGATGCCCGTGCCGGCCAGGGCGTTTTCACTGACGCCTGCGGTGAATGCCACGGGCCAGACGCGCGCGGCAAACAGGGGCCGAACCTGGTTCAGCAGCCGATCCTTTACCGATTCAACGATTTTCAGGAGATCGTGATGCGCGGTCGCCGCACAATGCCCGCGTTCTCCGGAGTTCTCGATCGTAAGCAACTCGAAAATCTTGTCGCCTGGCTGAGAACGCAGCAGATACATTGATCTTCTGACTTGGTCGAACTGAAGCATTAGAAAATCAACAGCTGGTCGAGGAGTACCATTTGTCTGGACCTATAGCGCCGAACTTGGAACCCGGTCGATTGCATTCCGTTGACATAATTACAGCGATGCGCGTGAGTCGCGATATCGGGAGAAAATCGTTATGAAACCATTGCCCCACAAATACACCGCGCAGCTCTCTGGTACTTCAGATGGCTACGCGACGGCCGCGGTAACGGGACTGCCCGAACTTCGCGTCGCGGCGCCGGCGGACTTCGACGGACCGGGCGATGCATGGAGTCCAGAGCACCTTTTGATGGCCGCCGTGGAGAGTTGCCTTCTTCTGACGCTTCGCAGTGTGGCCAAGGCATCGAAGCTCGAATTCGAATCGCTCGAGGTCTCAGGCGAAGGCACGCTCGATCGCAAGGATGGTGCAACCCGCTTCACCGAAATTATTCTTCATGCGAGGCTCAAACTCGCGGCTGGCGCGGACAGGGCAAAGGCAATCCGCGTACTGGAGAAAAGCGAAAAGGCGTGTCCGATCTCAGCCTCTCTGTCCACTCCAATCCACCTGGAACCGGAGATCGTGTTCGCTTGAACCAGAGTACGCGAAGAATTCGACCCGGAACGCACAAGGCCGCAGTCGCCATGTTCGCAATGATATTGGCTTTGGTGACTTCGGGAATAACCGACGCCCAGGAGCACGCCGAAGGCTCCCACCATGGGTTTAGCGACGCGAATCGTTGGGCCAAGGTTTTCGAGTCGCCCGAGCGCACCAAATGGCAGAAGCCAGACGAGGTGGTGAGCGCTTTGAGGCTGCAGCCGGGACAGAAGGTAATCGATATCGGCGCTGGAACGGGCTACTTCACCAGGCGCTTCGCAAAGATGGTGGCACCGTCCGGAGAAGCGCTGGGACTCGACATCGAGCGCGCCATGATCGACTACATGAAGGCCGACGCCGAAAAGCTGGGCCTCAAGAACTACCACGCGCGACTGGTCAAACCTGACGACCCCGAACTTGCACCACATTCCGTCGATGTAGTTTTCTTCTGCGATACCATCCACCACATGGACGACCGCGCCGCTTACTTCCGGAAGCTTGCGAGCGCTCTTAAGCCGGGTGGACGTGTGATTGTGATCGATTTCAAGAAGGAACCGCTTCCCGTCGGCCCGCCGCCGGAAGACAAACTTTCACGCGACCAGATCGTTGCCGAGTTTAGCAGCGCCGGTTACCGGCTGGCGCGCGATCACGACTTCCTTCCTTACCAGTATTTTCTGGAATTAGAACCCGAAAAATAGTGCGCCATGCTGGATTTGCTATCTCTGCTTGGGCCTCCCCGGACGGCGGTCGCGATGACCTCGCTGCAGCCTCCTCCGGTCTGATGGTCAGCACGGGACACGGCGCTTCCCGCACCACACGTTCCGCAACGCTGCCCAGAATAAGACGGCGAACACCTTTCCGTCCGTGGGTCGCCATTACGATCAGGTTGGCCCGCAGCCGCCTCGCCACCAGCAGGATCTCGGTTCCCGCATCGCCCATCGTGACATCCACTTCGTAGTTGTCCTGCGCCAGTTCAGTTGCGATCCGGAGCGCCCCAAGCGGGTTCTCCTCGAAGTCGCAGGGCACCATATCCGGCCCCGCGCCGATACAATCAACACCGACCGAGCTTCATCCAGAAAAACGCAGACCGAAGGAAACCGCCCCTCTGGCTTCATCAATCACAGGGAGCAGCGACCGTTCGCTAATGCAGATGATAAACGTCGCGTCGGCGAACGCTATGAGCGCAGGCGCTTGGCGATCCTCGCGTTTGTGCGATCGACAGCTGATCTAGGCGGACAGGCCCTAAAAGTAGCCGCGAAGGAGAAGCACCAAACAGAAACAGATTACACATTGCACTCGGTCGTTGTGGCAAACCGAGTCGAATGCGTTGAAGATGATTCAGTGCCGACGTCGAAAACCACCGAAGGCGTTTCGCTTTCACTTGCTGCACCCATTTCGTGTTGGCGGAGCGAACCGTTCCGGCTGTTCTTTCCGCTAGGCGTCGTTTTTGCCTGGTTCGGTATTGGTCACTGGCTGTTGTACACCACCGGAGTGATTGCGACATACTCGTGCCGCTTTCACGGCTTGGTGCAAATGCAGGCATTCATGATGGCTTTTGCCATCGGGTTTCTTCTCACAGCGCTGCCGCGCCGAACACAATCACCTTTAGTCGGGCGAATCGAACTGGCGGCGTTTGCAGCAGCGCTGATGGTCACGACTGCCGCGGCGACAATCGACTCCTGGATCTTGGCTGAAATCGCCTACGCAGCGCTGTTGTTGCTGCTCATTCAGTTTGCGCTGCGTCGATTTCTGACCGGCGAAGCGGGACGTCGCCCACCGGCCGCCTTTGTGCTCCTTCCTATCGCCGCCTTACAGGGGCTAGCAGGCGCCGCACTGATTGCTGCGGCCGACGCGAACGCAGTGCTTCCATCCACTGGCTATCTCGGTGTGTTGCTGGTCGAGCAGGGAGTATTCCTCTGCCTTGCTATCGGCATGGGCAGTCTTGTTCTGCCGCTCATGGGCGGCGCTCCTCCCCCGTTGGACCTTGGCTCGGCTCCTCGTGAAACCTGGAAGGCATTCGCATATGCGGCCGCCGGGATTGCAATCTTCGCCAGCTTCTTGCTCGAACAACTTGGCTATGAACGAGGCGGCCCACTGCTTCGGGCGATGGTAGTAGCGATCGGGCTAGGATTCGGCGGCGGTGCTTTAAGCCTACCACGCAAGCCGGGCGTACATCGCCAGCTGGTGTGGCTGGCAGTGTGGCTCATGCCAGTGGGATTGATCGCCTCTGCAATCTGGCCCGACTATCGCGTGCCAGCACTGCACATTCTCTATATTGGCGGCTTCAGCCTGCTGGTCTTTGGAGTGGGCAGCCACGTCGCTATGAGCCACCTGGACATGGAGCAACTCGCTCTCGGGAGGCCACCCGCCGTGGTCATTTTGGGCGCGGCATTCCTGATTTCGCTGGGCGCCAGGCTGGCCGCAGACGCGAGTAACACCTACTACGTTCACCTCGGATGGGCGGCAGGTGCGTGGATTGCGGGCTCCGCTGTCTGGTTGGCCTTCTTCGGGCCAAAGATGCTTCGTTCCGGCGGCGCGCGCCCCGAAAACTCCAACGAAATGAAAGAGAGTCCGTCACCTGATGATCGTAACTAGGACGACTGGCGGTTGAGAGATCTACCTGGTGTGGCCGGCTAGCGCCGATATTCCCGGCAGTTCGAAACCTGCAGTAGCTCAACTGAGACCCTCTCGTAAACCGGGATCCGAGTGTTTGCGCGGCAAAATATTGGGAGCAGGCGCTTTCTCTGAGCAGGTCCGCGCTAATCGATGAATCGCTAACNNAAATAATTCCCTGTTCGCGTTTCAAATTTCCCTGTTTTCGTGAGTAGGGAATTTCTGCAAAAACTCGAACCAAAATAAGAGTTTTTTCGCTCCTAAATGGTTCCGAGATGGCCTAAATCGCAGATATTCCCTGTATTTTCACTGATGATCAGCGAATTTGACGCGGAGAGCAGTACGCATCAGACTGCCTGATCCGCCACCGAGTCTTCGCTTTCAGAGATTCTCCGCGANNCATTTCGGGCCAATTTGCATTTCCCGCGGCATCGGAGACAGGCGAGTTCGAGCGGCACCGCGAAGATTGCGGCCTTTTATCTCTGTTTCGATTTTCGCTGGGGCCGCGAGAAACGCGATTCAAATCTTCTCAGCGGATGGCTTCGCCGATGAATCGAGCATCAACGGCCGTTGATGATGGCTCGTTGCCCTGGGCAAAAGCGTCAACTGCTTCGTGTCAGCCGTCTTCGGAACGACCGGTCACGTTTCAGGTGCCATTCACGACTCATCGCTTGTTCGCGTGACGCGTGCTGCTCGGCATACAGCAAGACCCAGGCCCGCCCGCGCGTTGAGCGCGCGCCTGTGCCCGCGTTGTGCCGAGCAAGACGTCGATCCAGATCGTTGGTCCAGCCGACGTAGGTACGATATCCGTCTTTACCGGAGGTACCTAGAATGTAGACGAAGCATTTCATTCCTGGGCTTTCTCGCGGTCTGCCGCGAAATCAATTCCAACAGGTCGACAAGTTTGAAAGATACTCCCGACCGGGCCGATCAGATACGACCTCGAAGGATTTCTGTCACGGCGCTACCGCTCGCCAGCAGGCTAGAATTTCGACTCTGTTGAACTCAAAGTAACAGCAATGGAGCCAGGACCTGACTCGGGCGTTTGTTGCGCGGCGATTGTGGTTCGTCACATCATGAAACTCATGCGCCTTTTACTGCTGGCGAATGTTCGCCGGCGGAACGTCTATGGGTCGCTCGATACCAACTGCGGTGCTCCTTCCCGCCGGCTTATGGTCACGACCGAGCTGATCGTATGCAGGCAGCCAAGCGCAAAATTCCATGACGTTGTCGTCGGGATCGTGGAAATAAACCGAGAGAGCGAAGCTTTGGTCGTTACTGGGATCCGCGGGATTCATTGAATAGCCGCCATCCAGATCGTGACGAACGTAGACGTACTTCACTCCCAGCTCATCGAGCTTGCGCCGATAACTATCGAAGTCTTGCTGGGAGACTTTAAATGCAACGTGGTTCATGAGACCTGGCGACGTCGGCCCGCCCAAGACTTTATCCACTGGCACCTCGCGATCAGGCATGATCGGAAAGTAGAAGAAGGCTAGGCACTCGCCGTGCCCGACGTCGAAGAAGAAGTGCTGGCCGCCGTTCGATCCGGGCACTTCCATCGTCTTGACCAGGGGTATGCCAAGCAGTCCCTCATAAAAGTCCACGGTGCGCGCCATGTCCGATGAGTTCAGCGCCAGATGGCTCAATCCCTGAAGTTCGAAGTAACGTTGGGTCATTGGATTCTCCTTTCGTGCCACAAGAAATGGCTTTCCAATCGTTAGCGAGTGCCGCGTTTCAAGTCGCTTTGGATGCCAATTTGCCTTAGTCAAGCTTTCGCCGCCGGCGCGGGAACTTCCTGCATTCTCGCGGTGGTGTCGTTATCGAATTCGAGATGAAGCGCACGCAGCATCATCCCGTGCATCCGATAGGTGGTGATCACATAGAACAACTCCACGATTTGTTCGTCGGTCAGATGGCGCTTTAATTCCGCAAAGGTTGCATCTTCGATCATGTTGCGTCCGATCAGTTCATCGGTGGCTGCCATGACTGCGCGTTCCTCGGCTGTATATACATCCGCAGTGGTCCAGTTCTTGATTGCAGTGAGCTTCTCTTTGGGGATCACGACCACCTCGGGCATTTGCGAAACCTTCAGATGTTGGGAGTACTCGAACTTGCAATCACCGACTATCGCAGTGCGCAGGATCGCGAGTTCACGCAGCGCGGGCGCGAGCTTTCGGCCCGGCGCCAGCAGCCCCCACACGATCTCGGTCGACAGCTTGAAGATGTCAGGGACCAGAGCGAGGGTGGTCCAGTAATCTCCGGGAGATCCGGTCGCGGTACCGGGATGCGCGACAGGATCCTTGTCGCCGAATACCCGCTGATAGATGGCCCGGGTCTCCGGCGTAGCTTCCGCGAGGCTCACTTCCTTAACACGATTTCCCATTGAACCCTCCGCTTTACGGGGCAGATCTCCGCTGCCTTCATTGCCGACCTTCTTTGACTTTGATCCATCGAACCTGACCGTTTTGAAGCCCAGGACATTCTCGTAGGAGTCTCTGGTCTTATCGAGCTCGAGTGTCGACAACCCGATGCGTGAGAAGCTTTTGTTTGCCATAGCTGTTACTTCTGGCCTTGTCTTTCGGGTGCAATCCGCGAACAGCTGTGGAGCTGCCGACTGAACGTTTCTCGCTTTCATTGGCCGGGCTACCGCTCGTTGCGATGCGCTCGCCCAACGTCTTGAGAAACTTGCTCCACCTGCGGCGAAACCGCGGATTATCCTCGCTGAGGCCCGTGATCAGCCGAGCCAATTGGGGGAGAACCACCGGCACAACTCTCAGACCGATGCTGGCCAGCAGAATCATCTCCTCACTCAGATCCTGCGGCAGTTCGCCGCGGAGTTTCGCACGCCGCAACTGCGCCGCCTCGGCCTGCAAAAAAGCGCGCCGCTCCCGTTCTGCCATCAGGTCCGAGCTCTTGCCTTCCAGCGCCTCCCACTGCCACATCCGGAGCTGGCTGAGCTGCGCGGGGTTCGAGCAAATTGCTTCGTATCCGAACGCGAGATTGGAAGCGAAATCGGCGCCCTCGCGCGACTCCAGCAGGGTTGAGATTCTGGCCATCTCACGATGCAGAACCTCGCGGTAAAGTCCCTCCTTGCTGCCGAAGCAATGAAAAATCATCTGCTCGTTGATCGCTGCGCGCCGGGCGATTGCGCTGGTGCGCGCGCCGGCGAAGCCCCGCGCGGAGAACTCCTGGAGCGCAGCGTCAAAAATTCGCTCGCGGCTGCGACTCAAGTCGCGTTCTTTACCCATTGATTTTAATCAAGCACCCGCTTGATTCTATTAAGCAGGCACTTGGGTAATTGTCAATCGTGAATTCTTACTGTTCTTGCGAACGAGGCAACGAATGAAACCGTCGGCGAAGTAACTCGCACATAGGTGATCATCAGGCGCGACGGTGACGACGTTGAAGCGCGAGCGGACGCTTCGCATCATGAGCGCCGTATGCTTGCGTTCGCGGGTTATCTTTGGCGCTACGCCTTGGCGTCGATCAGCACCGCAGCGATCAACGCCGGCTCCTTTCCCTTGTTGACCCATGCGTGATTTGTCCCACGTTGCACAACCACGTCGAACGGCTTGAGATCGACTTCGCCATTGTCGAGTAGCAGCGTGACCTCGCCCGAGAGCAGAACGACATAGTCGATGGTGCGGGTCTTATGCATGCCGGGATGGCGGCTGGTGTCCGGGCGGCAGTGAGCGGCATCGATTTGCGCAAACATCTTCGCGGTTTGACGTTCGCGCTCCTCGCGCGACACCTTGGGGTCTTCGGGCGGGATCGCCGCGAAGCGAAAGATACTACCGCCGGGCGGTGGCTCGAGAGTACGCACCTGAAGACCCGCGTCGCCAGAGCTGGCGTTGTCCACGGGAGTGGCATTGGTCAGCCAGTAGGCGCCAAATGGCGTGGCTGGCCCGTCGATTACAATGACGGATTTTCCCTCGGCGTTATGACCGGTAACGATTCGACGTGGTTCGCGTGCCATCGACAGACCTCCCTGCGGTTTTTTGAAGCCTTGTTCTTTCTCTTGCAGCCGCGACTTTTTCCGAAGCCCGGCCGCGACATCAGAGGGCCGGGGTATCAGAGCCGCGCGTTATCTCTGCGGAATCACAACGTGCTCACGCGCGACGAAATATCGCAGCGCGGAAGTATCGATGAACTTTGGCCCGTCTGCCGCCAGCGCCTTGCCCTGCGGAGATTCGAACGCCGCGCGCATCGCGTCCGCGTTTTCGAACCACAGTTGCGCGACGCCGTCGTAGTGCGGTTCCGCGTATAGATAAGCTTCGTCGATCAGGTGCGACTGGACGTAGCGGCGCAGCCCAGGAAGCTTGCTGCCGTGCACTTCGATCCAATATTTGCGAAACTCGTGCAGCGACATTCCGGGCATCCGCTTGAGCTGATAGACGCCTTTGACCAGCGGACTAGCGGTCGGACCCGTGACGATCTCATGGTCCCGGGTCGCCATCCATTCGACTCTCTTGAGATCGATGAAGTTGCGTTCGTCGGCCAAAGCGCCGTCGAGATATTCCGGGCTCTTGCGCATTTCCGCCAGCGTGTCCAGCGAATCGATCAAAACCTCGGCCTCGCCGTCATAAGTTGAGTTGGTTCCCGCGTAAGGGATCCGATGACTCTGCACATACATGCGGAGCTGCTTGATGCGGCCGGCGATCGGACCGTGCGTCTCGCGCCAATAGCGATGGAACGCGGCTTCGTCGAGCGACTCCTTGCGCGTGATGAAATAGTGGATGTGGATCATGGTGCCCCCTACGGGAATGAGTGATACCTGGCGCTTCAATCAGCTCCTAAACTAGTGACTTGCTATCCGAGATTTCCATTTCAACCGAAATCTCTGAATCGACTCTTCGATTCCCAACTCGCCGTATAGATCGAACGTCGTCCGTCAGCGAGGGTTTACCCGGTTTCGCTCCACGGTGTTTCGAGCGGCGCGAGAAACACGGGGCGTGGTCGCATCTTGTGGTGGGTAGTCCTTCACGGGTGGCATGCCATTCGAGACAACACGATACGATCTTGGACGAAGTCTTTGCCACGGATTTGCTGCCCCTATGGCGCGAGACGCTCGGTCATCTCATTCACAAACCAGCGGAGACTGAGAAACTCGGTTCCGAGTCGACCGATAAAGTGCCAGGAGAGTCGCGTAAATGCTTCATCGGCGTCGTGTCTCACCTCCCACGGCCATTCATCGTCAGAGATAACTCTAAAATCGATATTCTCGCAACGAAGGCGATTGGCGACGAACTCTGTATCAATAATCACAATCAGTGAGATGTCCCCATCGTAGAAGCGAACAATATTCTCGGGATCATCCAGACTTAAGATGAAAGGATAGTAAGCCTGCTTGGAGTATTTAAAGTTATTGACAAAGATTACGAGCGGTGCGCCCGACAAAGGTCCAAGAACCGCGGGAAATCAATCCCGCTTTGGTCTGGGTGCTCAGTATGCACCTAGCAAATCGCTCATAGCAGGGTTTGGTTATGAGTTTCAATGGCAGGGCGATTTAGGAATGTACCAAAGTAAGGATCGCGTACAGGGCACGGTGGCTGGTCGCTTCTCGAACGTGAACATCAACTTCTTCAATATCAACCTGATCTGGAAGTTCGGCTCAAGTGGAAACCAGAGTCCGTTTCGCACGGGCCTCTTAAAGGGTGCGAAGGAAGGCCTCAGCGCGAAAGACCCTACCCTCGCCGAATTACTGAAGCCACTAGGGTACACCAGTGGTCAGTTCGGCAAGAACCACCTCGGCGATCGCAATGAGTTCCTTCCGACGGTACATGGTTTCGACGAGTTCTTCGGCAACTCCTATCACCTGAATGCCGAAGAGGAACCGGAACAGGAGTTCTACCCGAAGGATCCCACCTTCAGGCAGACGTTCGCACCGCGCAGAGTGCTTCATTGTTACGCAAACAATTCATTCGATTCCACCGCGGATCCGCGCTTCGGTACGATAGGCAAGCAGAAATGCGATGACACCGGCCCGCTCACACGAAAACGGATGGAGACCGTTGACGAGGAGTTTCTGAAGGCGGCGATGGACTTCATGAAGCGCGCACACGGATTCGATGTCTGGCAGGAGCCGTATGTAATACTTCGACTCCCGATGTTGTTCAATCTGCGGATGGATCCTTTCGAGCGTGCCGAAGAGTCCGAGGAGTATCCTTCGTTGGCGCGTCGACAATGCGTGGGCATTCATGCCCGCGCAAGCGATTGTCGCGCAATTCTTACAAACCTTCAGAGAGTATCCGCCGCGGGCCAAACCGGGAAGCTTCAGTCTCGATCAGGTCTTGCAGAAGATGCAGGCGCCCTCAAACAACTGAGTTTTGGGACTTTGTCGCAAGGCTCTTCACGACGCTTGGTGTGATACAAGAAGAGGCAGTCAGAAGATCCCTGATAGTTCGATGCACTGCTCAAGTTGCGGGTTCGAGAATCCAGTCGGCAGGAAGTTCTGCTCTGAATGCGGAACCGTACTTCCTCGCGCCTGTTCGCAATGTGGTTTTGACAACGCGCCTGCAGCAAAGTTCTGCGGTGAATGCGGCACTTCGCTTAACGCGCCGGCTAGCGCTCCGGTGCCCGAGACGTCGCCGGTACAGCCGCGCGAGATCGCTGGTGAACGCCGACATCTGACGGTCTTGTTCAGCGATCTGGTGGGCTCGACGGAAATCTCCGCCCAGCTCGACCCCGAGGAATTTCGAGAGCTCGCAGCAGATTACAATCGCACCGTAGCCGAAGCGATTACGCGCTTCGGCGGCTATGTGGCGAAGTACCTGGGCGACGGCGTGATGGCATATTTCGGTTGGCCAGAGGCGCACGACAACGACGCTGAACGCGCCGCGCGCGCTGGACTCGCGATCGTCGAGGCGGTCGGCGCGCTCAGTCAGCGCGACGGGCAAGGCGGCCGTCCCAAACTGTCGGTTCGGGTCGGCATCGATAGCGGTACTGTGGTGATCGGGAAAGGTGGCGGCAGCGAGTCAGAAGTATTCGGCGATCCGGCCAACGTCGCCTCGCGGGTGCAGTCGGCGGCCGATCCGGACACGGTGATTGTCACCCCTGCCGTTAACAGGCTGGTTTCGGGCCGGTTCGTGGTAGAGGAGCGCGGCGCTCATCAACTTAAAGGAATCGCAAAGCCAGTCAGGCTCTATCGAATCGTTCGGTTGAGCAGTGTGCGAAATCGCCTGGCGGCGTCGATCGTACACGGTCTTACCCCTTTTGTAGGACGTGACGATGAAACGCGGCTGTTGTGGAGTCGCTGGGAACGCGCAACCGCGGGCGAGGGGCAGGCTTGGTTGATCATGGGTGAAGCGGGAATCGGCAAGTCGGGGCTGGTGCGGCAATTTCGCAAGCAGCTAGCCCCAATCGCGCATCTCTGGCTCGAATGCGCTGGCTCGCCGTATTTCCAGAACGCGCCCTTCTATCCGATCGCTGACATGCTTCAACAAGGCTTCGCGCAACGTGGCGATGGATCGGACGCGGGGAAGCTAAGCGAGTTGGAACGAGATCTGGAACGGGCGGGGTTGAAGCCAGCCGAGGCGGTGCCGCTTATCGCCCCGATGCTGAATCTCCCGGTGGACGAGAAGTATCCGCCGCTTGTGCTCTCTCCCGAGCAACATCGAAAACGGCTTCTGACAACACTCGCCCGATGGCTGTTCGGCGCGCCGGTATCGGTCGTGATGGCGGTCGAAGATGTGCACTGGTTCGACGCGTCCTCGCTGGAGCTGGTGCAATTGCTCATCGAGCAGGCAGGCACGGCCCGCGTGATGTTGGTTTGCACGGCTCGCCCCGAGTTCCGCGCGCCATGGACCCCTCGAGCGCATCACACGCACTTGATCCTGAATCGACTGACCGCGCGCGATGTGCGCGAGCTCGTGGAACAAGTGGTGGCCACCAATGCACTGTCGGGGGAAGCAATTGACAAGGTGATCGAGCGCACTGGCGGAGTGCCGCTGTTCGTCGAGGAGTTGACGCGTGCGGTGCTTGAACGGGGCGATGCCAAGCCTGGCCCGCATGAGATTCCTGCTACGCTGCGTGACTCGCTGATGGCGCGGCTCGATCGGCTAGGGCCGGCAAAAGAGGTCGCGCAGATCGCGTCAGTCATCGGGCGGGAATTCTCCTATGAGTTGCTCCTTGCCGTCTCGACTATGTCCGAAGATGACTTGCAGTCGGTGCTCGCTAAGCTCGCTAACGCTGAATTGATATACGCTGCGGGGATTCCTCCGGAGGCAACCTATTCCTTCAAGCACGCGCTGATTCAGGATGCCGCTTACGAAGCGCTACTCAAGAGCCGCCGTCGCGAGTTGCATCGGCGCATCGCAGTCGCGATGACAGAAACTTTCCTGCACTGGCGGAGGCCCAACTCGAAGTCGTTGCACGTCGCTGGACCGGTGCCGGCGAGGCGGAGCCGGCGATCGCCGCTTGGCGAAAGTCGGGCGACATCGCGTTCGAGCGCAGCGCGTCCAAGGAAGCGGAAGAAGCATACCGGCAGACGCTCGCCATCCTGGGGGCACTTCCGCAGTCGCGTGAGCGCGACGGGCGAGAGCTGGAACTGATGAACCGGTTCGCGCAAGTGCTTCAGGTGACCCGCGGTTGGACTGCGCCAGAAGCTGCTGACGCAGCCGCTCATGCTCAAGCGCTGGCGGAAAAGAGCGACAATCTCGCCCAACTCGTCCTGCAGATGTGGGGCTCGTTTAATACGGTCCTTATCCGCGGCGACTTGCCGGCGGCGAGCGCGTTCGCCGATCAGATGCTTGACCTCGCCGATGCGCGCGACCTGCTCGCACCGCTTTACTCAAGCTTCACCGAAGGCTTTGATACACCCGACCTGAAAGACGCCAAGGCGCTACTCGATGGGCTGACAACTTAGATGATGAGCGCGGGAAAAATTCGTTGGCCGAAATGCGGAGCCTACAATCGCGAAGGTGACCTATGCACAAGCACATAAGCAAACATCCCGAAACGAAGCATCTCGCCAGCGACGTGGTTCATTACCGCGAGTACAAAATTCTGCTGCAGCCCGATCGCTTTACCAGCAAAAATGGTTTTCTCGAATTTTGGGAGGCAGCGTCCAGGACTCTCAAGAAGCTCGGTCTTAAAGTAGATGTTGACCACCACGCGTTCGACAGCCAGGTTCGGGAAGTTCTCTTTTACGACACTCCGCAGTTTGACCTCTATAATCATCATTTCATTTTGCGCAAACGCACTTTCTACGATCAAGGATGGCCCCGCGCCGACCACGAGTTGACCTTCAAATACCGCGCCCCGGACCTCAAGCAGGCTGCGGCCGTTGACGTGCGTCCGCAATTGGGAGGACACGACGAAGTAAAGTTCAAAGAGGAGTTATTGCTCGAGCGCGACCGCCTGGGCGGGATGCGCAGCGTCTACTCACATGGATGCGTTCTTACCTCGCCCAAGATCGAGCTCGATCGGGGCGTCGATGACATCACGCGCGCATTTCCAACCCTCAAGAAGATTGACATACGGCCTAGAACCAAAATGATGCTGGTCAACAATGTAGCGGTTGAGGAAGTACAAAATACGATGGGCGTGATCCACTTCGGCCACCACTTCAAGGGCAAGACCACCATCGCGATATGGCGGAGCCGGGCGCTGGAAAAGTCCCTATCGGGCGAGTTCGCCTTTCAGTGCAAGTTCGAGCAGCTTGAGGAGGTGAACAAGGAGGCCATTGAGCTGTCGGAAGAGTTCTACAAGAAGGTGCAGCTCGATTGTGCGGAATGGATCAAACTTGGCACCACCAAAACCGCGATGGTCTACGGGCTCGGCGATGGTGGCCAACTAAAGAACCATGAATGAAGGAGGAAGGGGCCCGGTGGCGCCCATCTGCGCTTCAAAACTAAACAGATATGTCGGATCGTCTACTTGCTAAGAGGTCCAAATCTCGCAGGCTACTCGTTCGATAGTACGGCTCGGCGGCCGCATCAGCTGGTTTCGCCTGGACATGAAGCTTCACGCGTACGGTGACCGAGTGGTCTACGCGAACGAGCGGTACATTCTGCGTCATCCCGAAATCCCGCCGATCAAAAGACAGATCCGCGTAGATTTGCCCGCCCCCGCTGCCATTGCGATCAAGGGTTACCTGAAACACGACGGGTTTGGTGACGCCCAACAGGGTCAAATTTCCTTGCAGCTGGAATTTGTTGGGATCGCCCGAAGTAACCACGCTGGTGGAAGCGAAAGAGACCGTTGGATAGTTGTCCACATTGAAGAATCTTGGTCCTTTGACCATTTTGTCTTTGATGCCGCTACCGGTTGTCATGCTGGCGGCCGAGATCTCAAGGCTCAGTGTCGCGGTCTCGGGAACGCCTGGAGTGGCAACGTATAGCCTGCCGTTCCAGGAACTGAATATGCCGTTTACATCTCCCGCCGAGGAGCCGACAAAAAATTCGACCTTGCTGTTGGGAACGTCGATGATGAACTCGCGTCCGGGTTTCGTCGGCGTTTGCGCGTACGAAGGGGCTCCGCAGCAAAGCAGCAACAAAGTCATCGTTAAGATTTTCCTCATGAAACCAACCTTTACCGAATTCACTTTTAGCAGCGGACGGGTTTGCGGTCCGAATGCGTTATAGGCGGCGCGCCAATCTATGATTGTTCGATTTTGCAAGCGATTTGTCGGGAACGACCAACTAAGCGCGACCAGACCGGGCGTGATTGTGCCGAAGTCGGACGGAGTAAGATAGCGGGGAGTCGCACGGTTCCTAAAGGATGCTCGATTCGTGCGCTGTTTCGCGTGCGCAAATCGTGCTCGGTCAATGCCTCAGCTTTGTTCCTGGCAAAGGCACAACGCCCCCAAAAAACCAGCGTCGGAAAGGACGTGGAACAGACCACGAACTGGAACCTTGCGCCGGGAGGCCGTCGGGGTCTATAGCGGAGCTGGAATCGGAGACTCAAAACGGAAATTCCGGTTAAAAGTATCGTGCGCTACAACCTTGGGATGAACGCCCGCCACGCCGCCGCGCTCGCGCTTGTGGGCTGGTATCTGATAGTGCCACCCGATTCCACGATTCCCCATGTCGTTGATTCGGCGGCTTCAATTTCCCGTTGGAGCATCGTTACTGAATTCGACAACGCAGATGGTTGCAAGCAGGCGGTCACGATCCGCGCGAGTGCAATGGCCTGAAAATCAAGCGCCGTCGGCTCTTTGGACGTGGCCCGATGTGGGATATCCTGACGGCTATCGAAGATAGAGAGCCTGAAGGAGACCGACGAATGACCCGCACGATTCCAATGCGCAACGGTATCTTCCTTGCCCCGTTTCATCCCCTCGACCAGGATCCGACTGAAGCGCTTCACCGCGACCTGGAACTGGTCGAGAACCTGGACCGGCTCGGCTATGAGGAGGCCTGGATCGGCGAGCACCATTCCGCCGGCTTCGAGATCATCGCCTCACCCGAGGTCTTCATCGCCGCCGCGGCAGAGAGAACCAAAAAGATTCGCCTCGGCACCGGCGTGGTGTCGCTGCCGTATCACAACCCGCTGATGACGGCGAATCGCATGATCCAGCTCGACCATCAAACGCGCGGGCGCGTAATGTTCGGCGTTGGCCCAGGCCTGCTTCCTTCCGACGCTATGATGCTGGGTATCAATCCGATGACTCAGCGCGACCGCATGATGGAGGGTTTGCAGGTCATCATGCGGCTCTTCAACGGCGAGGTCGTGACGGAAAAGAGCGATTGGTACAACCTCGTCAACGCGCGCGCACATCTGCTGCCCTACACCAAACCGCATCCGGAGATCGCAGTGGCGAGTGCAGTCAGTCCTTCCGGCGGGCGCGCGGCGGGCAAGTACGGCTTCGGGATGTTATGTGTGGCGGCGACCAACGCGGATGGGTTCGATGCGCTCTCCACCAATTGGCAGATCGCGAACGAGATCGCGGCCGAGAGCGGACGCACGATGGATCGCAGCCGCCTACGGCTGGTCGGGCCGGTCCACATAGCCGAGACTCGCGAGCAGGCGCGCAAGAATGTCGAATACGGCATCTATAAATTTATGGAATATTTCGCGAGACTGAATCCGCTCGCGCCAACGCCCACCAACGGCAAGAACCCGATCGACGACATGATCGAATCCGGCCGCGCCGTGATCGGCACGCCCGACGACGCCATCGCGCAGCTGAAACGCCTCGAGACCAAGCAGGGCGAGTTCGGCGCGTTCCTGCAGCTCGCGCACAACTGGGCGAGCTTTGACAACACCATCAAGTCGTATGAGCTCTGGGCCGAGCACGTCGCGCCGGTGTTCAAGAACGCCAACGTGAGCCGTCAGGCGTCATACGATTGGACCATGTCGAATGCGCATGACTTCATGGGGCAGGCGATGAACGCTGCCTCGGCGATGATTCAGAAGCACGCCGCAGAGCGAGCCGCGAAGCATGCAGGTGCAGAAGGCGCGGCCCCGACGCGCCGAGCTTCGAAGTAGTTCAGCGCATACAAAAAGAGAGCGCGGTGTCAAAGACAGCGCGACGACGTTTCCAGCCAAGGAGAAAGCAGGTTGGCCGGCATTTAACGCAACATCGGCCAGAGCGTCAGCGCGGTCTCACCGAATATCCACCGCTGATCTTCTTGTGGCAAAAACGAAAGCTCTTGCCGGGCCAGATCGAACTGGTCCTTGAGACTCCGATCGTTAGTGGCGGGGAAGTTCGAGCCCCACATCAGGCGCTTCGCCCCGAAGCGATCATTGAGGCGGCTGAAGAACTCCTTAGGCGTGCTCTTTCCTCTTCGCGCCGCGTACAGGCTGACACTCGAAAACTTCAAGAAGAGATTCGGGAACCGACTCAGTCCGAACAGAGGCTGGACGCTCTCGTAAGGAGGGCCAGCGCTGAGGCGCGGCACCGCCAGATGATCCAACGCGACAGTGACGTTCGGGAAGCGTTCGAGCACCGTGCGGATGCGAGGAATCTGATGGAAGAGCGCCATGATGCAGATCGGGATGCCGAGCGAGGCGGCGCGCTCCCATACCGGGAACGTGCGCGGATCATCGAGCCAGGTGCCCTCAGTCTCGGTAATAGTGAAGAGGCGAAGGCCGCGCATTCCGCGTTGCGTCACCCAATAGCTCAACTGGTTTGGCGCGTCACTTTGGGTCGGGTCAAGGATGCACACGCTTGCGAAACGGTCGGGGTACTTGGCGGCGCAGTCGGCAGTATAGCTGTTGTCATAACTATACGCGCTGTATGCCTGCACGAGCACCGTTTTGTCTATGCCCGCCAAGGCGTTGAGTGAAAGCAGCGTTTCGCCGGTCATGTCCTGTACCCACTCACCCGGCGCGCCGGTAGTAAGGCCCTGCCCGGCATTGGCATCTCCGGAACCCCTCTGAATAAGGCCGTTTCGCGGGTACTTTTGCTGATCATCCGAAACGACGTGGACGTGAGTATCAATAATCATGACGGAGCACCGCAGCGTTTCAGAAAACGCACAATAATGGATCAGTCTTTCAGCGGGACGATCATCATGATGCGAGGCTCGTCGCCCACTGCGCGGGTCGTGTGACCCTTGCCCGTGAGGTCCTCCGCCAAAATTCCTTCGCCAGGTCCAAAGCGATGCAAAGTGCCGTCGCCCAGCCCGATCTCGACGCCGCCAGCCAGGGTGATCACGTACTGGCGCCGCGGTGCGTTATGCCAATCGACGAATGCTCCCGGCGCCATCCTCGTGAAGATCACTCCGGTTGCCGGTTGCAGGGACGTTTGCTCGGCGATTGGCCCAGGTGCAAACGTCATCTTCAGTTCTTCCAGATGGGATTGCTGATCATCACCGCTATAAAGACGAAAAAGTCGCATGACCCATGACCTCCGCGGATAAGCTTTCAGTCCACTTACCCCGGAGATCGATTCTCGGCAAGGCTAATGCGGACGGAGCAACTGACTATTTCGCAAAGAGCCGTCAGCCCGATATCGAACCGAGACTTGTGTTTGTTTCGTGGTCTGCTGTAAAAATTGAAGACCCGAACAAACATATTGGATAGGAAAAATGGAAGATAAGAGTTTTATCGCTGACTTGAAGCTGGATTTCGATCCGGACGCGCTCAGGCAAAAGTACATCCAGGAGCGCGACAAGCGCATTCGCACCGATGGCAACGCGCAATATGTCGAAGTCACCGGCAAGTTCGCCCGCTATCTGGACGATCCATACGTCAAGCCTTTTGACCGCGCTCCGCTCACCGACGAAGTCAATGTAATCGTCATCGGCGGAGGTTTCGGCGGATTGCTGGCCGGCGCGCGCTTCCACGAAGCCGGTATCAAGGACGTTCGAATCATCGAATCGGGCGGCGATTTCGGCGGCACGTGGTACTGGAATCGCTATCCCGGCGCGCAGTGCGATATCGAAAGCTACTGCTACCTGCCGCTGGTCGAAGAGCTCGGCTACATCCCGAAGGAGAAATACTCCTTCGCGCCCGAGATCTACGAGCACTCCCAGCGTATCGCAAAGCATTACAACCTTTATGAAAATGCGCTTTTCCAGACGCGGGTGACCGAGCTGCGCTGGGACGAAGACGCCGCGCGATGGATCGTTTCGACCGACCGTGGCGACGTCATGCTGGCCCGTTTCGTGATTATGGCCACCGGACCGCTAAACCGTCCGAAATTGCCGGCCATCGCCGGCATCGAGGAGTTCGAGGGACACACCTTCCACACCAGCCGCTGGGATTACGATTACACCGGCGGCGACCACTCGGGCGGTCTGACCAAGCTCGCCGACAAGCGCGTGGCGATCATCGGCACCGGCGCGACCGCCATCCAGTCCGTGCCGCACCTCGGCCGCGCGGCGAAGCAGCTCTACGTCTTCCAGCG
>PNBD01000043.1 GCA_003135855.1 Deltaproteobacteria bacterium | reverse complement strand
AATGTTCCGACCACATCACCGAGAACACGCCAAGCTCGGTGTAGGTCGGAGTGCGCCCGAGAATCTCCTCGATCTTGCGATACTCGTCCGCCGAAAGCCCGTGACTGCGCGCCTGTTCGAGATCTACTTTTGGCTCGCCGGGCAGAGCAACTGGCCGCTCGCTCATCGGACGCTCTCGATGATCGATTGAAAAATTTTGCGGCCGTCGATTCCGCCCAGCATCGGCTCGACCGCGTGCTCAGGATGCGGCATCAGGCCGAACACGTTGAAGCGCTCGTTGGCGACGCCCGCGATCGCGCGCGTCGAGCCGTTGAGATTCGCCGCTTCAGTCTCGCGCCCATCGTCGTCGACGTAGCGCAAAAGGACCTGGCCGCGCTCCTCCATCTGCAGCAGTTCGTCCTCGGGCGCGACGTAAAGCCCCTCGCCATGCTTGATTGGCAGTCGCAACAATTCGCCCTGCTTCATCGCGCAGGTGAAGGGCGTACTCGCGTTCTCAACCCGCAGCGTCACGCGCTCGCAGATGAACGACAGCGTGCGATTACGCGTCAGCGCGCCCGGCAGCAGATGCGCTTCGCAAAGAATCTGAAAGCCATTGCAAGTGCCGATCACCAGACCGCCGTCAGCCGCGAACTTCGCGACGCTTTCCATCACCGGCGAGAAGCGCGCGATTGCTCCCGTGCGGAGATAGTCGCCGTAGCTGAACCCGCCGGGCAGCAACACGCATTCGGCGCCACGGAGCGACGTCTCCTTATGCCACAGCATGAACGCGGACTGGCCCATCACGTCGGCGAGCGCGTGCACTGAGTCGGCGTCGTCGAGCGAGCCGGGAAATCGCACGACTCCCCACTTCATCGGGAATCCACCTCGAAGCGAAAATCCTCGATCACCGCGTTAGCCAGCAGTTGCTCGCACATTTTTTTGGCTTGCGCGCTGGCCTCGGCTGCCGACCGCGCATCGATCTCGAAGGTGATGAACTTGCCGACCTTCACGCCCGAGACATTTTTGAAACCGAGGCTATGCAGGGAGCCTTCGACGGCGCGTCCTTGCGGATCGAGGATGCCTTTGCGCGGCGTCACAAAAACTCTTACTTGCAAATCGGCCCTCCGCTGATGAGTGCGAATTTCCGCATCGACGACCGCCCTCGCTCGATCAACTCTCCACCCGTCGCAGCATCTCGTGATACGCATCCTCGACACCGCCAAGGTCGCGGCGGAAGCGATCCTTGTCGAGCTTCTGTCGCGTCGCCTTGTCCCAGAAGCGGCAGGTATCGGGGCAGATTTCGTCGCCCAGCAGAATATCTCCGTGATGACGGCCGAACTCGAGCTTGAAATCGACCAGGATCACGCCGCGCTCATCGAGAAATTGTTTCAGTACCTCGTTCACTTTCAGCGCTTTCGCGTCGATCTGCTTGAGTTCATCAGCCGTCGCCCATCCAAACGCGATCGCGTGTTCGCCAAGGATCAGCGGATCATCGAGCGGATCGGATTTGTAGTAGTACTCGACGATCGGACGCTTGAGTTGCTCGCCCTCTTCGCGCCCGAGCCGCTTTGCGAGCGAGCCGGCGACGATATTTCGCACCACCGTTTCGACCGGGATGATCTGGAGTCGCTTGCACAGCATCTCGCGATCGTTCAGTCGGCGCACGAAATGAGTTTTGACGCCGTTTTTTTCGAGCAGCATGAAGAACAACTCCGAGATGCGATTGTTCATCACGCCTTTGTCTTCGATCGTGCCGCGCTTCTTCGCGTTGAATGCGGTCGCGTCGTCCTTGAAATACGCGATTACGAGATCCGGATCGGAAGTCGAATAGAGCTTCTTCGCCTTGCCCTCGTAAAACATTTCGAGCTTTTGCGGAGTCGTTTCCACTTGGAGCTTCTCCTCTGAATCGAGTGCTACCAGAATATTATAACGTAACTATGATATGGGGGCGGCACAGCAAGGAGCACAAAGGCGCTCGACGCTTATCCACAAAATTTTCGCGATTATGAACATTACAATCGCCGCGATGTGGACAATTTCACTTGTGTGATTCTTTTTGCGGCGCTTTGCCTGATTCGCGGGTAGCGGGCGCGAACCTTTCGACCAACTCCGCGGCCAGGCCAACGTAGTTGCGCGGATTCAATTCGCCGAGCGCAGCCTTGGCGCTGTCGTCAAGCGGCAACGACGCGATGAATTCCGCGATGACGCCGCGATCGATTCGCCGCCCGC
The DNA here is from genome assembly GCA_003135855.1 of Deltaproteobacteria bacterium. Classification (GTDB taxonomy): domain Bacteria; phylum Desulfobacterota; class Binatia; order Binatales; family Binataceae; genus Binatus. The sequence goes on along the minus strand of PNBD01000043.1, from coordinate 15,743 downwards.
GCGTCAATTCCTTCAGCGTCTCGTACGGACGCGGCATCCCGTGACGACGCATCAAGGTCTGAATCGCTTCGGCGACGACTTCCCACGCCTGCTCGGCGTCGAGATCTTCGGCGATCCGCCGCTCGTTTACTTCAACGCGCGCAAGTCCGCGCTCCAGCGACACCATCGCGACCACGACATGGGCAAACGCCGTGCCCATCGCACGAATAGCCGTGCTGTCGGTCAGATCGCGCTGCCATCTCGAGATCGGCAGCTTGGCCGCCAGATGGCCGAGCAGCGAGTTTGCTATTCCGAGATTGCCTTCGCAATTCTCGAAGTCGATTGGATTCACTTTGTGCGGCATCACCGACGAGCCCGTCTCGCCCGCGACAGCCTTTTGCGCAAAGTAGCCGATCGAGATGTAACTCCACATGTCGTGGCAGAAGCCGAGCAGGATCGTGTCGATGCGCGCGACGATCGCGAACAGCTCCGCGATAAAATCGTGACTCTCGATTTGCGTCGTGAGTGGATTCCAGACCAGACCTAATCCCGCGACAAACTTTTGCGAATGCGCAATCCAATCGACCTTCGGATACGCGAACCGATGCGCGTTGAAATTGCCGACCGCACCGTTCAGCTTGCCGAGGAATTCCTGCCCGCGAAGCTGCTTCAATTGCCGCGCGAGCCGCGCCGCGAAAATCGCCATCTCTTTGCCGACCGTGGTTGGCGAGGCTTCCTGGCCGTGCGTCCGCGCGAGCATCGCGAGCGACTTATATCGATGAGCCAGCGCCGTGATCGGCGCGATCGCTTTTTCGATCGCCGGCGCCAATTCGTTTTCGATGAACTCCTTCAGAATCAGCGCATACGCGAGATTGTTGATGTCTTCCGAGGTGCACGCGAAATGCACCATCTCGACCGGCAGCTTCGCTCCGTTACCGGCAGCGAGATCCGCGAGGCGCTCCTTGACGAAATACTCAACCGCCTTGACGTCGTGATTGGTCGTCGCTTCGAGTTCCTTGACGCGGCGCGCGTCGGCGAGCGTGAATTCCTGGTAGATGCGCTTGAGCTTGCGCGCGAGCGGCGGATCGAGATTCGCGAGCGCGTCGATCTTCGGATTTTCCGCGAGTGACAGGTACCACTCGATCTCGATGCGGACGCGATAGCGGATCAGCGCAAATTCGCTGAAATATTTTTCGAGATGGCGCGTGCGCGCGCGATACCGACCGTCGATCGGCGTTACGGCCATTAATCCGATATCGGTTTCGGCGCCGTCGGTTTTGATTTGCTTATCGTTCACCGGTGCTCGGGACTCGCCGGTTGTCGCAACTGAATACTCAGGCCAATAAATTTACGTGGTACGGGTCGCGCAATCGAGAGCCCGCCAAAAGCGGGTAGTGGGTCAGTTTGAAATTGGGGCTGCGCTGCGTCTCGCTTCGGGCGGTGCGATAATGTTCGTATGGCTGAGCGGAGAAAACTTTCGAAGCGCGAGCAAAGCCAGATGGCACTAAAGGCCGTGGAGACGCGACGGCGAAAATCTTAGCCGGTCTCCCGAAGGCGAGCCGCCCATGTCCGTATCCAATCCCATCCCTTTTTGGGCAGCAGTCCTTGTCGATTGCTGGGCACAACTTCCATTACAAGGAGCCGTCCGGGCGCCTTTCGGACATGCGGATCGATCATCTTTTCTATTTCGTTGGCGTTTTTTTCAGAAACAACCAGCCAAGTGGATCCGAGGTGATGCCACCAGTTTCCGCTTGCCTCAATCGCGTCCGAAATCGCCTTTCGCGTCTCGGCATTCGTCGTTGCGGATATGTCATAGGTAACAACAAACATCCGTTTAGGCATGAGAGTCGAGAGCTACCGGCATTTCTTCGAGCGTTTCCGGCGAAATAATGTTCTCACTGTCGCCCCACTTTTCCAGGTGGCTCCCGATCCGGTCCTCGAGCGATTGAACGGAAATTTTCGGTTCTACGCCCATTCCAAGTAGAAGGTCACTAACGGTGTTGATAGTCCAATTTCCTGGAGCCCCCAACCATCGACTGATTTGCGCAGGCTTTCGGCCAATACGCCGCGCCAGTTCAGCTTTGCTGATCTCGGCTTTGTCTTCCCGGCGCAGAAATTCCCGAAGGACAACATCATGCAAAGCGTACCGGAGCTGGGTTCGGAAATACGCGAGTTTGCCTGCCGGAATTGACTTTCCTTCAAGGATTTCAGTCAAGAACGACGGCGTTAGTGAGGTAGTCACCGGGGTAACCTCCGCTTATAGATGCGCAGTTGAAAAAGCTCTTCCATTCCCTTTTGTATGCCGCGATGGCTGATTGCCACTTCGGTCCACCGTAGCCATTCAGGTCCTTGCGAAAGCTCCAAGTCAGGCCCACAAAGACGTCCTGGCCGGCAAAACTGCCAAACACTCGAATGCTCGGCTTGGGGTCAATGCTTCGAATTTCCCAGATTTCATCCGACCAAGGCTCAAGCTGAGCCATGTCGGCAGTACTTTTTTTGGCGCGCGGTCTTTCTCTGACATATATGCGACCTCCATCAATGAAACGGTCGAACCAATATCTCAACTCGCCCCATCGTTCTTCGTCCTTGCGATCGAGCCATGGTCCCACCGTTAGGGTCGCGTGAAGTGTTCTTGTGAGATAGACCGACCGTCGTCTTCTTAATCCTGGAAAAGCGGGTGCCAAGAGGACGAGCCGCCCGCTCTCACAATGATTCTTGATCTCATCCTCTATTAACATATAAGTTAACAGTGTGAGGCGTCAAGGCCACCTCGGAAGCTGATCAAGTGTCCGACGCCTCGGCTACGCCCAGATAGCCGAAGCAAAACGAGCGAGTCAGATGACGGGCAAATCAAACTGTTCCAGCACCCAAAATCGCGCCGCCGCTAGCGTCCAGTATGACCGAAGCCGCCGGGTCCGCGCGTGCTCGGCGCCAGTTCATCGACCTCGACGATATCGGCATGCACGACCGGCGTTATCACGAGTTGCGCAATCCGGTCGCCTGGCAAAATCCGTATTTCGAGCTGGCCTAAATTTACAAGTAATACTTTAACTTCTCCCCGATAGTCGGCGTCGATCGTTCCCGGCGAATTGATCACTCCGAGGCCTTCCTTGAGCGCACGGCCGCTGCGTGGACGCACCTGCCCCTCGTAGCCCACGGGAATCTCGACCGCGACGCCGGTCGGCACCGCGCGCCGCTCGCCCGGCGCCATCTGCAACGGCGCGTCGATATCGGCCATCAGATCGATTCCGGCCGCATGCTCGCTTTGATACGCGGGCAATGGCCGCGAACTTTTCCGCACCCGCGCAATCTTCACCGTCGGATTCATCGCCGTACGCGATATCGCGAATCAGGTACGGAGCGCAACATCATCAATTTGAGGCAGCAATTTCCGGCTGATCTGGCTGCCTTTCGCGAGAACTTCTCCCGCCAAAACGACGTCTAGTGAATTGAGTTAGCTAATGGTTAAGTTTGTGTCAGCGAAACAGGATGCTCTGACTCATGGAGGATCATAAGAAACCTATGCTGCTGGAGTTGAAGCGACGTGAGATCCACTGGACGGCGGAGACGATCTACGTTTCGAAAATGATCGCGGTGTTGATGGTGCTTGCGGTAGCGGCAAGTTGGCTGTTCACATACGGCGCGAACGCACTCACCTCACCGAGCAATATCGGCGTCGCCTTCGGGGCGCTCTGGTGTATCGCACTGCTCGTCGGATTCGGCGCCGCGCTATGGACCTGGATTCTCAGATTCGCGCGGCACTTCGGGATGCTCGCGTTACTTGCGATCGTGCTGATGTCGCTCGGCGGATGCACCAAGGTCGAGCCCGGCTACGTCGGCGTCAAAATCAATCTCTACGGCAAGCAGCGTGGCGTGAGCGATTATCCAATCGTCACCGGCCGGGTCTGGTACAACCCGTGGACGCAGGAAATTTACCAATTTCCGACCTTCCTGCAGAACGTGGTGTGGACGCGCTCCGCGAGCGAGGGACGCGATGTCGATGAGAGCATCACGTTCAACTCGCGCGAAGGCGCGATCATCAACGCCGACGTGGGCATCAGCTACCTGTTCGAGGCCGCCAAGGTGCCGCAAATCTTCGTCGAGTTCCGCCAGCCCGCCGAGGTGATCACCAACGTTTATATCCGCAACAAGGTGCGCGACGCGCTCAATCGCGAGGCGTCGGACATGCCGGTCACAGATATCTACGGCGTCAGGAAACAATTCCTGCTGAACAACGTGAAGAAGGACCTTGAAGAAGAACTCGGCAATAAGGGAATCCACTTCGACACGGTGAGCTTCACCAGCGGACTGCGCGTGCCGCCGCAGGTCGAGGAATCGATCAACGCGGCGATCGAAGCCACCCAGCGCGCGGTTCAGGCGCAGAACAAGGTCGCGCAATCGAAGGCCGAGGCGGAACAACGCGTCGCCGAAGCCAACGGTATCGCCCAGGCGGTGATGATCAAGGCCAAGGCGCAGTCCGACGCGAACAATCTGCTGAACGCGTCGCTCACTCCGATGCTTATTCAGTACGAAGCGCTACAGAAGTGGAACGGTATCATGCCCGAAGTAACCGGCGGTGCGATGCCTTTCATCAGCCTCGACAAACTTGGCGCCGCAAAAGGACAGTGACGCGAGCCGGCTCCGCGCCGACAGCTCGCGAGGCCAGCCCGCTACGCGAGCGGGGAGAAGACTTCCTCGGTCAGCTCGCGCCCTTTCAGGTCCCCTAGCAGGACCATCGCGAGCTTCTCGGGCCGGAACCACGACGACGCCAGCTCGACGATATTGTCGTTGGTCACCGCCTCGATTCCTTGTGACAGTTCCTCGAGTGTGACATCGCGGCGGAAGCAAATCTCGTTGCGCGCGAGGCGCTGCATCCTGCTGTCCGTCGATTCCATCCCGAGCAGCATGTTGCCCTGCAGCTGGCTCTTCGACCGCGCAAGTTCGTTCGGCTTCAGCCCGTCGCGCGCGATCTTCTTGAGTTCAGCCATCGTGACTTCGAGAACTTCATCCACCCACTCCGGATTAGTTCCCGCGTAAACGCCGAAATAGCCGCTGTCGATGAACGACGAGATGAACGAGTAGATGCTATAGACGCGGCCGCGCTTCTCGCGGACTTCCTGGAACAGGCGCGACGACATACCGCCGCCGAGTGCGGTGTTCAGGACGTAGGCCGCGTAACGCAATCGATGCGTCTGGCTGATGCCCGGACCGCCAATGCAGATGTGCGCCTGCTCGAGATCCTTCTGACGATTGATCACCATCGGCCGATCGGTCGGCGGCGAGATTTTCTCGACTTTGCCGTCGCCGGCGATTCCACCGAACAGCCCCGCGCATTTCGCGGTCAGCCGCTCGTGCTCGACCTGTCCCGCGGCCGAGATAAACACCCGGCTCGACCGGTAGCGCGCCGCCATAAACGTCGTCAGCAATTCGCGATCGATCTTGTTCACCGTTTCGACCGAGCCGAAAATCGGCAGCGCCAGCGGATGCCCTCGCCAGAAATTCTCGGTGAACAAATCGTGGATAAAATCGTCGGGCGTATCCTCGGCCTGCGAGATCTCCTGCAGCACGACCTGACGCTCGCGATCGATTTCCTCGGCCGCAAACGTCGACTCGAGGAAAATATCGGCGAGCACTTCGGTCGCCATCTCGAGGTCCTTGCCGAGCACCTTGGCGTAGTAGCAGGTGTACTCCTTGCCGGTAAACGCATTCAGCACGCCGCCCACTGAGTCGAACGCCTCGGCGATTTCGGCCGCGGTGCGCGTCTTGGTGCCCTTGAACAGCAGATGCTCGATGAAATGCGAGGTGCCGTTTTCAACCGGGTCCTCGTAACGCGAACCGTTCTCGACCCAAATGCCGATCGACGACGACACCACCTGCGGCATCGCCTCGGTCAGAATCCTGACGCCATTGCCGAGGACGCTCTTTTGAATCATGCGTGCTACTTGCCTTTCTCCTGTTCTGCTTCGCGCAGCGAGAGACGGATTTTGCCGCTGCGATCGACGTCGAGCACTTTCACGTTGATCTCGTCGCCCTCGTGCAAAACGTCTTCGACGCGGCGGATGCGCTCGTTCGAGATTTGCGAGATGTGCAGCAGGCCATCGGTGCCCGGCATGATCTCGACGAAGGCGCCGAACTCGACGATCTTGCGCACCTTGCCGTGATAGATTTTGCCAATTTCCGGCTCGGCGGTGATCGCCTGGATCATGCTGATGGCTTTTTCCATCGCGGCGCTGTCCGCCGACGCGATCAACACGGTGCCGTCATCCTCGATATCTATTTTGCAGCCGGTCTCCTCGACCAGTCCACGGATCACCTTGCCGCCCGGGCCAATCACTTCGCGAATCTTGTCCGGCTTGATATGCAGCGTCACGATTCGCGGCGCGTACTGCGAGACGTCCTTGCGCGCACCCTCGATCGCTTTTTCCATCACGCCGAGGATGAACAAGCGCGCGTCGCGCGCCTGATGCAGCGCCTGGCGCATGATTTCCTTCGAGACGCCGCCGGCCTTGTTGTCCATCTGGATCGCGGTCACACCTTTCGTCGTGCCGGCGACCTTGAAGTCCATGTCCCCGAGATGATCCTCGTCGCCGAGTATGTCTGTCAGCACGCGGACCTTGTCGCCTTCCTTGACCAGGCCCATCGCGATGCCCGCGACCGCCGCCTTGATCGGAACGCCCGCATCCATCAGTGACAAACTGCCGCCGCAGACCGTCGCCATCGACGAACTGCCGTTGGACTCGAGCACCTCCGACACCACGCGAATCGTGTACGGAAAGTCGGCATCGTCGGGCAGCACCGGCGCGATCGCGCGTTCAGCCAGCGCGCCATGCCCAATCTCGCGCCGTCCCGGCCCGCGCAGAAACTTCACCTCACCGGTCGAGAACGGCGGGAAATTGTAGTGCATCATGAATTTCCGGTAGCGCTCGCCGAGCAGGCCGTCGATCTTCTGCTCATCCGACGACGTGCCGAGCGTGACGGTCGCCAGCGCCTGCGTCTCGCCGCGGGTGAACAGCGCGGAGCCGTGCGTGCGCGGCAGTACTCCGACTTCGCAGCTAATCTGGCGAATCTCGGTCGATTTGCGATCATCGATGCGCTTGTCGTTGTCGAGAATTTCGGCGCGCACCAGCGTCCGCACCAGGTAGTCGCACGCGTCGACGATTTCTTTTTCGCGGCCGGGGAATTTCTCCGCCAACGCCGCGACTGCCTTGTCCGACAGCGCGTAAACCGCCGCACCGCGTTCCTTCTTGCCCTTGATTGCGAGCGCCTTTTCGATGTTGTCGCCGATATTCGCCTCGACCGCTTTGAGCAGTTGCGGATCGCGCGTCTTCGGCGTGAATTCGCGCTTGGGCTTGCCGGCCAGGTTGCGCAGTTCGCGTTGCATCGCGAAGATCGGTTGCAGCTCGTCATGCGCCTTGAACAGCGCCTCGAGGATCGTCTCTTCGTCGACGATTTCTGCGCCGCCTTCGAGCATCATGATCGAGTCGGGATTCGCCGCGATCACCAGCGACACGTCGCTGCCTTCGAGATCGCTGTTGCTCGGATTGACGACGATCTCGCCATTGACGCGGCCCATCCTGACGCTCGCGACCGGTCCGCCGTGTGGAATATCGGAAATTTCCAGCGCCGCAGACGCCGCGATCAACGCGAGCATGTCGGGATCGTTTTCGCGATCGACCGAGAGCACCGTCACCACCAGTTGCGTTTCCTTGTCGTAGCCCTTGGGGAACAGCGGGCGCATCGCGCGATCGATCAGGCGCGAGGTGAGGATTTCCTTTTCGGAAGGACGCCCTTCCCGCTTGAAAAATCCGCCGGGAATCTTGCCGGCGGCGAACGTCTTCTCGACGTAGTCTACCGTCAGCGGCAGAAAATCCACGTTGGCGCGCCCTTCGTAAGCCGATACCACCGTGGCCAGCACGACGGTATCGCCGTATTGCGCGAGCACCGCACCATGAGCCTGCCGCGCGAGGCGGCCGGTTTCGAGCGACAGCTTGCGCCCGGCGAAATCGATCTCCAGTTTTCGATACATTGACTTGATACCTGAGGGAGGACTGAGGCCGCGTGACGATGGCGGTTTAACCGCGGGGCGCCACAGGGGACGCGCCTTGATCCCAACCGGACGGTCGGCCAAGGCCCGCGCGCCCGAAATGTTGCGGGCGCCACGGCATTATGTTGCGGCCTATCTCCGGATGCCGAGCTTCTCGATCAACCCTTTGTATCGCGAGAAGTCGCGCGACCGCAGGTAATCAAGCAGCCGCCGACGCTTGCCGACCAGTCGGAGCAGCCCGCGACGCGTATGATGGTCTTTCTTGTGCGTCCCGAGATGACCGGTCAATTGTTCGATCCGGGCCGAGAACAGCGCCACCTGAACTTCAGGCGAGCCGCTGTCGTTGGTGGTCCGAGCGTTGGCTTGAATGACTTCCCGTTTGCGGGAGAGCGGAAGAGGCATCAGGAGTTTTCTTACTTTCCCTTTTTCCTTTATCTTAGCCGCCCAACCTATCAGAGCCTTCGCGCGCTGTAAAGATGACCTCTTTTGGCGCGCTGTCTAAATTAAGACACTCAGGGCGGGAAATTAAGACACTGCACGTGTTGGAAAAAGGTAGCGGACCACTATTAAAAAGATTCCGAGGACGTTAACCGTGGTTCCGCTGATCAAGGCGAGCACGACGGAATCGGAAAGACCAAACTTGTGGGCGCAAATCGTGGCAGTAAATCCTTGTAAGAGCAAAACCACGAAGACAAGAAATAGCCATGCCACGATGAGATAGAAGATATCCCATGCGAAATCTTTTCGTAGATCAATGTCTTGCTTTAGGGCGAGATTTTGAAGCCGCTTAGTTTCCTTTTCCTGATCAACCTCAAGTTCATTCTTTTCGAGTTCGGCGACTTTATCGGGAGTTGGGGGTTCGAAGGCCGAACTCTCGATTTTTTCTAGGTCGGCGTCGGACACTTCACTTCGTACGAATCAGCTTCTTGAAATATGCCTGAATCAGCTCATCGTCGATATCGACGCCCTTTCGGTTTGGATGGAGTTTTCGAGTTTCTTCCCATGGAGTTCCTACTTTGTGAGTATCCGCCGACAGTCGAAGCGCGCTGTAGGCACCATAAACCTCGAAGATCTTTTTCAACAATGCTTCGACGCTCTGATCTGATTCCGGAGAGAGTCGCGGAGTCACTATACGAAACTTCGTATCCCCGCTTAGTTCAATAGTGGTCCCTGGAATATTGATCGGGCGATTACCGAATTCTTTGAACTCGTGATAGACGCTTGGAACGACAGGACCATAGTCCCAAGCTTCTATGTATTCGTCGATCAGCGGCTGGTCGCGGAGTGCCAGATGCCAGCCGTGTGCAAAGTAGATTAGTTTTTGCAGCTTCAGTGGGCTGATATCAGAAGCGTTTTCAACGAACCAATTCGCGACCGCCATGGATGTGCTGCGCGGCTTCGAATTCATTGTCATCTAGAATATTTGGTTAGGGTGTTGAGTTCGTACTTTATTCGCTTTTGCGTTGACAAGTCAAATCCGTTCTTATCGAGGACGCGTGATTTTTCCGCCGGTATAACTCTTAGCTTCAATGGCGTGTATCCGAGTTTGAGCGTCGATTGCGGCGTCCGATCTGGCAAAGGTGGCACGTCCTGAGGCTCAAGCGCAGCCTGTACCAGCTCGCCAATCGTCCAGATGTGATCCGTGGTGCCGAGCGCCATCGCGGGCGTACAGCGCAGCGATTCGTGTACGCGGCAGAGATTGTAGAACGCGATTCCCAGCATGATTACGGCCTTTTGTTTGTCTAGTCTCTTTGCTAAACGGGGCGCATGAGGCCACGCCACGCTGCCGCGCTCGCGCTTGCGGGCTGGTACTTCATTGTCCCGCCGTTGCCTGGTGGAATCCCGGATGTGCAGGCACCGCTATCGAAATGGATCCGTGTTAGGAACCTTGATACTGCTTCCGATTGTGAGCAGGTGCGACTCGGCACGATGCTTGACGCTCAAAAGGAAGTGCACAAAGTTGAAGAGAAAATAGCTGCGTTGCCCGACAGTGGCACTCGCCCGCTGCGCGAAGTCGCGCCCGACGTTTACAAGGCCGACGACGAGGCGAGCCGATTTGCTGCAACAGCCCTCGCCGCTCAGTGCATTGCCACGGACGATCCGCGTCTGGCAAAGTAGGCCACTTCGCTTTTCAAAACCGGCCACTCAGAATGAAAATCATGCCAGTACCTTCTTTGGCTCGATCGAGCGACCATAGCCCATTGGTCGCGCTAGCTTCCATCGCGGCCGCCAATGCGTAGCGTCTCATGATTGCGACAGAGATTGTAGAACCCGATTCCCGGCATGACTACGGCCTTTTGTTTCTCTAGTCTCTTTGCTAAACGGGGCGCATGAGGCCTCGCCACGCTGCCGCGCTCGCGCTTGTAGGCTGGTATCTGATGCTGCCGCCAATTGTTAACGACCAGCCCGATACGACCCAGCCCCTCAATACTTGGGATATCTGGCGCTCGTTCGATACTGCGACAGGATGCGAAGAAAATCGCGATTTCAAAGCCAAACAGATGCGGGAAACGTTTAAGAAAAATGCCGTAGCCGCGGAGAAATGGGCCACGATTTTCGGTGTGGACTCAAAATGTATTGGTACTGACGATCCGCGCCTCAAGGACAAATAGATCGATGCCAAGCAATTGTGAATTTCAGCTCTGTCGAAATGCTGGTAAGGCACGTGTCATCAAGAACATCTTTGATCCGAGTGACAACAAGCCGGACGTGAATTACGCGCTTTGCGATGAACATTACGTGGCTTTTCGAGCGGGAGAGCCGGCGTTAGTAGATTGGTTCAAAACCGTGATCGAAAGAGCCAAATCAAAGTAGGCCACTCGCAATTTCAAAACCGGCCACTCGCGGTCAGATTAGGACACTACCCCTTTTGGCCCAATATTACTGGCTTTTCTAGCTCCTCGCGGGATTGAAGATGCGCTCGATGGTCGCCGTCACTCTCGAGGTCGCCTTCGCCACCGCGATCAGTTCGCCATCGTGCGAGATTACTTTGAAACACCCGGAAAACACTGCATTTAGCGAATCGAGCGCGCTCGAATCGCCATTGCGGAGCCGCTCTTCGGTGTGTTCATCGACGCGGACCTCGGCCAGCATCGGGAGCGCATCGCAAAGGCTGATCGTTCGAAGCGTGGAGTTACCGGACTCGAGCGCGGCCAAGACCTCGGGCAATGACAACGCATCGTCGATCGCGAACGAGCCGTTGCGGATGCGGCGCAATTCGTCGAGGTGCGCTACCGTGCCCAGTGCGAGGCCGATATCGCGCGCCAACGACCGCGCGTAGGTGCCAGGCGAGCACGTCGCGACGAATCGAATCGCGTCGGCACCTGCGAGCGTCAGTTCGAGCCGCTTGATCTCGACTCGCCGTACCTCGGGTGGCTCGACCGCATCGCCCCGCCGCGCCATCCGATAAAGCGGAACGCCACCGCGCTTAATCGCGGAAAATACCGGCGGCACCTGCTCGATCTGGCCGCGAAACTGCGCCGCGACCTCGGCGAGTTTCTCCGCAGTGATAGCCGGCACTTCCAGTGTGCGCACCGTCGCGCCGTCGCGATCGAGAGTGTCGGTCTCGACGCCGAGCCGGATCAAACCGGCGTACTCCTTGTCGCCAGCGTCGATGAACGGCGCGAGCTTGGTCGCCTCGCCGATCATGATTGGCAACACTCCCGTCGCGAACGGGTCGAGCGTGCCAAGATGGCCCACGCGATCGGGTTTGACCCGCGCTTTGACGCGCCGCACCACTTCGGCCGACGATATCCCGGCCGGTTTATCTACGAGCACAATCGCGTTCATGGGGAGTCCGACGACCTTATACGATGCGCCCGCGCGGATTAAGACCGCATTCGACCCGCAACGCGACTATCAATACGATCAAGATGTCTCGCGTACTCCGATGAACCCCGACGCATCAGCGCAAAAGCTTCCGCACGTCGTCATCATTGGCGGCGGATTCGGCGGAATCACGGCCGCGCGCGCGTTCCGCAAGCAGCCGGTCCGGCTGACGCTGATCGATCGCCGCAATCATCATCTATTCCAGCCGCTGCTCTACCAGGTAGCGACCGCCGCGCTGAATCCGAGCGATATCGCATCGCCGATTCGACGCATCCTGCGCGGCCAGAACAATGCGAGCGTCATTCTGGGCGAAGCCGTTTCGATCGATACGCGGCAAAAAATCGTCCATCTCGCCGATGGCGAAGTCGCGTACGATTACCTGATCCTCGCGACCGGCTCGACTCACTCCTATTTTGGTCACGACCAACGGAGTGAAGCCGCGCCCGGTCTCAAGACGGTCGAAGATGCGATCGAAATCCGCCGCCGCGTGCTGGTTGCTTACGAAGCCGCCGAACGCGAAGTCGACGATAGTGAAGTCCGCGGTTGGCTGACGTTTGTGATAGTTGGCGCAGGTCCCACCGGCGTCGAGATGGCAGGAGCGCTAGCGGAAATCTCGCGACGGGTGCTAGAGCGCGACTTTCGCAGGATCGATCCGGGCCGCGCGCGAATCACTCTTATCGAAGCGGGCCCGCGCGTGCTGCCCGCGATGTCGCCGCAATCATCGGAGCACGCTCTCGCTCAATTGCGGCATCTCGGTGTCGAGGTGATTCTCAACTCGGCCGTCAGCCAGATCGATGATCGGAGCGTCACGCACTCGAAGGATCGAATCGACACGCGCACCGTCATCTGGGCCGCGGGCGTCGCCGCTTCATCGCTCGGCAAAGCGCTCGGCGCGGAAACCGATCGTGCCGGCCGCGTGATGGTGAATCAGGATTTGTCAGTTGCAGGCTCCGACGGCGTGTTCGTGATCGGCGACCTCGCCTCGATCAAATCCGACGGCAAGCCGGTGCCGGGACTGTCGCCCGCTGCGATGCAAGAAGGACGGCACGCCGCGAAAAATATTCTGCATCTCATTCGCGGTGAATCGACCAAGCCGTTTCGCTATCTCGACAAGGGCACACTCGCGACGATCGGACGCGCCGCGGCGGTTGGCGATATCGGCCAGCTGCATGTGAGCGGACTAATCGCGTGGCTGATGTGGCTGTTCGTGCACATTTTCTTTCTGATCGGATTTCGCAACCGCTTTTTCGTTATCAGCGAATGGGCATGGGTGTATTTGCGCAACGATCGCGGCGCGCGGCTGATCACCGGCGACGTCGAACCGCTGCTGGAACGCGGCGAGCGCCCCGAAGATCGCGATCGCCTGCTCTCGCGCTGACCGCGCTCCGGCACTCTCTTCCGTCAAAATTACTTCGGGGCAGTGCCCTTCAACAAAGCGTCGATTCGCGCCGCGCGCTCGAGTCCGGGATCGAATTCAAATTCCAGTTCCGGCGTGTAGCGCAGCGCGAGTGCCCTGCCCATCTCGCGCCGAATAAATCCGTTTGCGCTCTTGAAGCCCGCGATCGCCGCCGCCGCGCGAACCGATCCTTCGAGATGGGAAAAATAGACGCGCCCGTGACGGAGATCATCATCCATCTTGACGCCCGTCAGAGTGATTCCGCGAAGCCGCGGATCGCGCAAATCCTTGATCAGCAGCTCGGACAGCTCTCTCAGCACTGCCTCGCCGACGCGTTCGGATCTCCGGCCTTCAGCCACTTTCTTTCACCGATCAGACGAACCTTGCGCGCCACGCATCGCGCGCGGTTCGCTCAGTAGTTGATAATCTCGAGCTTTTCTTCGCCGAGCGGAACCATCGCCAGCGAATCGATAAAGTTCACGACCTCGCGCAGCGCCTTGTCCACGAACGCACGATCGTTGCCGACCTGACAGATGCCGAGTTCGGCGCGCTGCCACATGTCATGGCCGTCCGACTCCGCGATCGAAACGTTGAACTTATTGCGCACGCGCGCTTTGATCGCGCGCAGCACCTGTCGTTTGCCCTTTAGCGAATGGTTCTCCGGCAGAAACAGGGTCAGCCGCATGACGCCGACGACCATGATAACGCCCCTCCACCAACGCGCCCGCGGCGCGCCCCAATCTCAAGTCTGGAGCTGCTTCTCGACCGCCGCTTGTCCGCGCACCGTCTGAGGCTTGGGCGCCTCGAGCTTGCGCAGAATCGCTTCCATCTCGAAGGCTTCGATAATGTCGTCGGGCTTCACGTCGTTGAAATTTTCGAGCGCGATACCGCACTCGTAACCTGCCGCGACTTCGCGCGCGTCATCCTTAAAGCGCTTGAGCGATCCGAGCTTGCCTTCCCAAACTTGCCGGCCATCGCGCACCAATCGCGAACGCGCGCTGCGCACGATCTTGCCCTCGAGCACCATGCATCCTGCGACCGTCGCGCCCGGGACATTGAAGGTCTTGCGCACTTCGGCGCGACCGAGCGATTTTTCGCGATAGGTCGGCGCGAGCAGACCTTCCATCGCCTCGCGCATATCGTTGATCGCTTCGTAGATGACCGTGTAGAGGCGAATCTCGACGCCTTCTTTTTCGGCCAGCGCGGCGGCCTTGGGCTCGGGGCGGATGTTGAAGCCGATGATGATTCCCTTCGACGCCGACGCCAACGTGACGTCGGTTTCTGAGATCGCGCCCGCCGACTGATGAATCACTTCGAGCTTGACCTCAGGGGTCGAAAGCCGCTGCAGCGAGTCGGCCAGCGCTTCGACCGAGCCCTGCACGTCACCCTTCAGGATGACCTTGAGCTCTTTCACCTCGCCCGCCGCCATCCGCTGACTCAGGTCTTCGAGCGAGATGCGGCTGGTCTTGGCGAGTTCGCCCTCGCGCTGCTTGGATCTGCGATACTCGGCGACCTGACGCGCCTTCGATTCTTCGGCCACACAGGTAAACACGGTGCCCGGCTCGGGCACGTTCGAGAGGCCAAAAATTTCGACCGGGGTTGACGGCCCCGCTTCCGCGAGCCGCTGACCGAGATGATTTTGCATCGCGCGCACGCGCCCGTACGACGTGCCGCTCACGAATGAATCGCCCTGATGGAGCGTGCCTTCCTGCACCAGAACCGTCGCGACCGGTCCGCGTCCGCGATCAAGCTGGGATTCGATGACCGTGCCGCGTGCCGGGCGATTGGGATTCGCCTTCAAATCCATCACGTCGGCCTGCAGCAGGATCATCTCGAGCAGGCGATCGATTCCCTCACCGGTGCGCGCGGATACCGGCACCGTGATCGTGTCGCCGCCGTAATCCTCGGGCACGAGGCCAATTTCGGTGAGCCGCTGCTTGACGCGATCGAGGTTGGCGTCGGGCAAGTCGATCTTATTGATGGCGACGATGATCGGAACATTCGCGGCACGCGCGTGATTGACGGCTTCCTGCGTCTGCGGCATCACGCCTTCGTTCGCCGCGACGACCAAAACCACGATGTCCGTGACCTTGGCGCCTCGCGCGCGCATCGCGGTGAACGCCTCATGGCCCGGCGTATCGACGAACGCGATCGTGCGCCCGTTCGCCTCGACCGTGTACGCACCGATGTGCTGCGTGATTCCGCCGAATTCGCGGGCAGTCACGTTGGTGTGACGAATCGCATCGAGCAGCGAGGTCTTGCCGTGATCGACGTGNNCCCATCACGGTGACGACCGGCGGACGCGTGACGCTTTCGCCCGCGGCGACTTCCTCGGTCGTCTCCTCGATCGCGGATTCAGCATCAAAGGAAACATTCTCGACGCTGTAGCCGAACTCGCTCGCCACCAGGGTCGCGGTATCGACGTCG
This sequence comes from Deltaproteobacteria bacterium, assembly GCA_003135855.1. Classification (GTDB taxonomy): domain Bacteria; phylum Desulfobacterota; class Binatia; order Binatales; family Binataceae; genus Binatus. The sequence continues at coordinate 69 of PNBD01000043.1, read as the reverse complement.
AGCGTCTGGTTGAGCGTCGCCATCTGGCCGAGTTCCATCAGTTTCTTGATCAGATCGCCGGCCTTGACG
>PNBD01000041.1:134-11598 GCA_003135855.1 Deltaproteobacteria bacterium | reverse complement strand
GCCAAGTACTTCGCGATCATCCCCGCGCTCTTCATCGTCGAATATCCGCAATTGCAATCGCTCAACGTGATGCATCTGGCGACGCCGCAGAGCGCAATCCTCTCCGCGGTCATCTTCAACGCGCTGATAATCATCGCGTTGATTCCGCTGGCACTCCGTGGCGTGCGCTATCGTCCGCTCGGTGCGGCTGCAATCCTGACCCGCAATCTGTTCATTTATGGAGTCGGCGGCGTGATCATTCCGTTCATCGGCATCAAGGCGATCGACCTGCTGATCGCCGCCCTGCATCTCGCTTGAGGTCAGACTCGTGCGAACATTCATATCGGCCTTGGCGCTTACAATCGTTCTCACGCTGCTCACCGGAGTGGTCTATCCACTTGCCATGTACGGTCTCGCCGAGCTCACTTTTCCGAAACAGGCGCGCGGCAGTTTGATCGTTGAAGGAGATAAAGTCGTCGGCTCCAACCTGATTGGGCAAAACTTCTCGCAGGCGCGCTACTTTCATAGCCGCCCTTCCGCGGCCGGGGACAAAGGCTACGATGCGGCAGGTTCCGGCGGATCGAACCTCGGTCCAACTAACAAAGTGCTGATAGACGGCGTGCGTATGAGGTTGAAGAATGTAATCGAGAGCAATCCGGGCCTGTCGCCGCGAGACGTACCGATCGATATCGTGACGACGTCGGGCAGCGGGCTCGATCCGGAAATCAGCGAGGCTGCCGCCGACATCCAGATTGCGCGTGTTGCCCATGCGCGAGGTCTGAGGGAAGATCTGGTGCGCGGGCTGGTGCGTCAAAATACGCGGTCACGATGGGCTGGAATTTTTGGTGAGCCCGGGGTCAACGTGTTGCAACTCAATTTTGCGCTTGATCACGTGACCGGCGCGGCATCGCCCGCACCTGACTGAACGACCATGGACCTCGATGAACGCTGACAAGCGACTCGAGCCCGAAGCTTTTCTCGACCTGGTTCCTCAGCGTCAAAAGGGACACCTCAAGCTTTATATCGGCGCCGCCGCAGGCGTCGGGAAAACCTACAAGATGCTCGAAGAGGCGCACGAGCTTCGCGATCGCGGAGTAGACGTTGTGCTCGGGCTTATCGAAACTCACAATCGCTACGAGACGGCCGCGCGCATCGGCGACCTCGAAATTATCCCACGCCGGAAAATTGAGTACCGCGGCGTGACGCTCGAGGAGATGGACCTTGACGCAATCCTCGCGCGCAAACCCGAGGTCGTGATCGTCGACGAACTCGCGCATACCAATGTCCCGGGCGCGCGGCACGCGAAGCGCTACCAGGACGTCGAGGAGATCATTGCGAGCGGGATCAACGCGATCAGTGCCTTGAACATCCAGCACATCGAGAGTCTTAACCCGCTGATGAAGCGTGTCACCGGTATCGACATTCGCGAGACGGTACCAGACTCATTGCTCGCGCGGGCCGAGCAGATCGTGGACATCGATGTGTCTGTCGAAGCGCTGCGCGAGCGTCTGCGCGAAGGAAAAATCTATCCTCCAGCGCAAGTCGAGCAGGCGCTCAAAAATTTCTTCAAGCCGAGCAACCTCGGATCGCTGCGTGAACTGGCGCTCCGCGAAGTGGCGCGCAGCCTGGAACGGCAACGTCACGACCAGGAATCGCTAAAACGCGAGGGTGGCCGGCGCACCAACGTGATCGATCGAATCATGGTGGGCGTTTCATCAAACGCTGCGGACACCGGCCAGCTACTGCGCAAGGCCTCGCGAATCGCGGGGCAACTCAACGCGGAATGGTTCGCAGTGCACGTCGAGACGCCATCCGAGTCAATCCGTAACATCGGCACCAGCGACTTCGTCAAACTTCTGGATAATATCAATCTCGCCAGCAGCCTTGGTGCAGAGACCGTGTGGCTCAAGTCGGATAATGTCGTGAAGGCAATGATCGATTTCGCGCGCGACAAAGGAGTATCCAAGATTATTGTGGGCCGGACTCATCAGCCGCGATGGCGCCGCTTGCTCAAAGGCGACGTGCCTGCGCGTCTGCTCGCGGATGCTCGCGACGTTGACGTGGAAGTAGTCGCCACCGAGGAACGCGAGGAGCCGCGATGAGCACGCCGTCGCTACAGCGCCAAATTCGCAACGGCACGTTGCTGATGCTCGCGTTGGTGGTGCTGCTCGGCATCTATGCGCTGCCCCGGCTGTATGCGCTAGGCGGTGCAATTCGCGCGACGCTCTATCGCAACTACGTCAGTATCGAAGCGGCTCAGCATATGCACGCGACGCTGGCTCAACTGCAGGTCGCCGAGCACGACGGTCGGGGGCGAGAAGTTCTGCCCGAGTCGCGCAAGTCGTTCATGCATTGGCTCGAAGTCGAGATGAACGACTTCACCGAGGAGGGCGAGGCCCAATTGGCCGCCGACATTCAACGACGCGGCCTCACGCTGTTTGACGCTATCGGCTCNNATCCATCACGATCGCGAATTTGCCGAGTTGAACGGCCGCATCGACGATTTGATTGCGATGAACAAAGCCGCGATGTTTCGCGCCGACAGCCGCTCAATACGGTTGGGCAAGCGACTCACTTATGATTTCGCGGGCGGGCTCGCGCTGGTTCTGATTATCGGAGTCGCGATGTCGTGGAGACTCGGGCTGCGGCTCGGGCGACCTCTGGCGGAACTAGCCGATCGTTTGCGCGGGATCAGTCAGCGCAAATCGCACGTCCGTCTCGGGCCTCAGCCACTCGCGGAACTCGAAGCGGTCGCGCGCGAATTCAACCAGATGGCTGAACGGCTGGAGCACTACGATCAACTCAATGTCGAGCGGCTGGTTTATGAGAAGAGCAAGACTGAAGCGATAATCGAGAGTCTCGAAGATGGCGTGGTGCTGCTCGATTCGCAGGGAATCGTCGCGCATATGAATGAGATCGCCGCGCTGATTCTCGGCGTCGAAGCGTCCGACGCGCTCGGCAGTCCGTTCGATGATCTCAGCAGCAATCATCCGCACTATTTGCGCGTGCGCGACGCGCTGCGCAATCTGCAGAAAGCGGGCGTCAACGGCCATCGCACGGAGATTGATCTTCACGTTCGCGGGCGCGACCATTCTTACGTGGTCAAGCCGATTCATCTGTATCAGACCGAAGGCAAATCGTTCGGCACATTGGTGATTCTCCAGGACGTTACTTACATTCGCGACCAGGATCGCGCGCGCACGAAATTGGTCGCGACGCTGTCGCACGAACTGCGTACTCCGCTCACTGCGCTGGCGCTGACCGCCGATTTACTTAGCCGCGAATCTACCGACACGAACTCGAAAAATGGCGAGTTGATCGCCGCGATTATCGAAGAGTGCGCCCGGATGCGTCAGTTGACGGATAATCTGCTCAATCTTGCGCGCGGCGAGATTCCGGCGATCGCGCTGCAACAAGAGCGGCTGAATCTCACGCAGATCGCCGCCGAAGTAACGCAGCGATTCGCGATCCAGGCGCGCGAGAAGCACGTAGAAATCGAAAAGCAGCTTGAGGCGGTGCCGGAAATCATTGGCGATCCGGTCAAGCTCTCGTGGGTGATTTCTAACCTGCTCGGCAACGCATTGCGCTACACTCCCGATGGCGGCTCGATTCAGGTTCGCGCGCTGGCTTCCGAGCAATCGGCACGGCTGGAAGTGGCGGACTCCGGTCCCGGGATACCCGCGGAACTAAAAAATCATATCTTCGAACGCTTTGCGCAGTACGGTGCGGACGACGTGAAAAAAGGCGCGGCCGGACTCGGGCTCGCAATCGTCAAGGAAATCGTCGCGGCGCACGGCGGACGAATCTTTGTCGAGAACAATAACGCGCACGGATCCCGTTTCATCGTCGAGATTCCGGCGGCGAGGGAAGCCTGATGGCCAGACTGCTGATCGTTGATGACGAGAAAAATATCCGGCGCAGCCTGGCGACTTTCTTCGAGTCACTTGGTCATCAAGTGCGCTCCGCCGAAAGCGGACCGCAGGCGATCGCGCTGCTCCCGGACAATCAATTTGACCTGGTGCTCGCCGATTACAGGATGGCGGAGATGAGCGGGCTCGAATTGCTGCGCGAGATCAAGCGGCGTTCGCCAGAGAGCCTCGTGATCCTGATGACGGCTTATGCGACGGTCGAAAACGCAGTCGAGTCAATGAAATCCGGCGCGTACGACTACGTGACCAAGCCATTCTCGCTCGAGCAGATTCGGCATACCGTCGATCGCGCGCTGCAGCTGAGTAACCTGCGGGCGGAAAATCGCGAACTGCGCAGCGCCTTCGACGACGGGCCGCAGCTCGATTCGAAAAGTCCCACGATGCAACGGCTGCTCGAAACTGCCCGTCAGGCAGCGACCAGCGACGCGACGATCCTGCTGACCGGCGAGAGCGGCACAGGCAAGAACGTGATTGCGCGACAGATTCATCGGTGGAGCCGGCGTCACGAGGAACCTTTCGTGGTCGTCAACTGCACGACGCTGTCCGAAGAGTTGCTCGAAAGTGAACTATTCGGTCACGTCCGCGGCGCGTTCACCGGNNCCTCGAAGCGGCGAATGGCGGAACAGTATTCCTCGACGAAATCGCCGATTTGACGTCGACGCTGCAGACCAAGTTCCTGCGCTTCCTGCAGGACCAGAACTTCGAGCGGGTTGGCGGTGAGCGCACGATCCATGTCGATGCGCGAATTATCGCGGCGTCAAATCGGGATCTCGAAGCCGAAGTCGCGGCGCATCATTTTCGCGAGGATCTGTACTACCGCTTGAACGTGATTGCGCTTCGAGTGCCCGCTCTGCGCGAACGGCGCGAGGATACTTTGGCGCTCGCGGTATGGCTTCTGAAAATGGCGGCCTTNNTCGCGCGCGACGATCTGCCCGACTCACTATTCCGCGAGTCGCCGCAGTCGCTTCCTGGCGTCCCGCTTTCGGCAAGCCTCGAGGAAGTCGAGCGCGACCACGTCGCCCGCGTGCTAGCCGCGAGCGCGACTCTCGAAGAAGCGGCCGATACGTTGGGAATCAACGTGACAACGCTCTGGCGCAAACGAAAGCGCTACGGAATCGAGTAGCTCCAGCGTTTAGAGATTCAAAAGCGCGCCAAGCTTCTGACGATGCTCGATCGGATCGCCGAACAGAATCGAGCTTGCGCGCGCGCGTTTGAAGTACAGGTGCGCCGGATGCTCCCAGGTGAAGCCCATCCCGCCGTGAATCTGGATGTTCTCCGCAGCCGCGTGAAAATAAGCTTCGGAACAATACGAGCGCGCCATATGCGATGCGGACTTCAATTCATTCTCATCGCTACCGGCCGCGCAAAACACCGCATGATAAGCCGCGGAGCGCGCGAACTCGGTTTCGACCAGCATGTCGGCGCACTTGTGCTTGATTGCCTGGAACGAACCGATCGGACGCCCGAACTGCAGCCGGGTCTTCGCGTATTCGGTCGACATCTCGAGACAACGCTGCGAGCCGCCGACCTGCTCGACCGCGAGCATCGCCGATCCGACTCCGAGCACGTGCTCGAGCGCCGAAGTCGCATCGCTGTTTCCTGATACCAGGCTCGCGGGCGTACCGTTGAAGGTGAGCCGCGCAAGTTTCCGCGTAAGATCCAGCGTCGGCAGCGACGCCCGCGAAAAGTTCGGAGCACTACCCTCGACCTGGAACAGCCCGAGGCCAGTGTCGGTGCGGGCCGCGACCAGCACGACATCCGCGATGTGCCCGTCCAGCACGTAATTCTTCACACCGTCGAGCCGCCAGTTCGCACCGTCGCGAGTAGCACGCATCGCGATCGCGCCGACATCATAGCGGCCGCTCTCCTCGGCGAGGGCGAGCGTAGCGATCGTTTTGCCCGACGCTATCGGCGGCAGCAGTTTCGCCTTCGCCGCATCGTCAGCGCATCGCAGTAAGGCGCTGGTCGCGAGCACCGCAGTTGAGAGGTACGGCCCGCAGAAAAGCTCGCGTCCCATCTCTTCCATCACGATTCCCAGCTCGATCGCGGTATAGCCGGCGCCGCCAAATTTCTCCGGCACGGCGAGTCCGATCAGCGACAGCTCCGATGCCATTCGCTCCCAGGTGCGAGCGTCATAGCCGCGTTCGGTCTCCATTAGGTTGCGAACAGTCTGCTCGGTGGATTCCTTCTGCATGAATTTGCGGACGGTCTGCCGCAGTTCTTCGTGTTCGCTGGTGAACGAAACTTCCATTCGTGTTCCCCTGGATTCTGACTTTCGCGCTGTCGATTCGAACTGCCGTCGCTCAGGCGCTGCGCGGAATATCCTTCCACGGAACATCCTTGTCGCTCCGCGGTTCGCCCGGCAGACCGAGCACTCGCTCGCCAAGGATATTTCTCATCACCTCGGAAGTGCCGCCCTCGATCGAATTCGCTCGCGCGCGCAGGAACTGATACTTGGCGAGCGCCAGCCGCGTCTCGCGCGACTTGAAGTTGGGCCGGCGCCGCTCGTAGCCGGCTTCGTAAGTCAGCGAATCGGCGCCGAGTACGTCCATCGCGCATTCCCAAATCCGTTTGTTGAGTTCCGCCTGCGCGAGCTTCGCGACCGAGCCTTCCGGTCCGGGGTTGCCAGCCTTGCGTGCCACCTTCGCGCGCTGAACGGTCATGCGCAGCAGTTCGGACTCGATGTACAAGCGAACGACGCGATCGCGCAGCACGATCTCGGCCTCCGGCATGAAGCGTTTGCGATCGCGCGATTTCCACAGATCGACCAGCAGTCCAATCGCGCCGCCCCCGGGCCGCGATACTGCGCCGCCAATCGCGGTCCGCTCATTCATCAGCGTAGTGATTGCGCCTTTCCAGCCTTCGCCTTCGCGCCCAAAGACCCGATCGGCCGGAATCTTCACATCGTTGAGAAAAACTTCGTTGAACTCCGCTTCGCCGGTTATCTGATGAAGCGGGCGAACTTCGACGCCCGGACTTTGCATGTCGAGCAGGAAATATGACATCCCCGCATGCTTCGGCGCGTCGGGATTCGAGCGCGCGAGCAGCATCCCCCACTTCGACACGTGCGCGAGACTGGTCCAGACTTTCTGGCCGTTGAGCACCCAGTAGTCACCCTCTCGCACCGCGCGGGTCGCCAATCCCGCGACGTCGGAACCGGCGCCCGGCTCGCTGAATAGCTGGCACCAAATGTCTTCGCCGGTGAAAATTCGGCGCAACAGATTGTCCTTCATCCATTGCGTTCCGTGCGTGAGGACGGTGGGCGCGCACATTCCGATTCCGATCGCGTTGATCGCCATGTCGTCGTACATGGTCTTCGCGTGACGGTTCAGTTCGTCCATCACGACCGCTTGCATGCCCGGGCTGATCCCGAGTCCGCCGTATCCTTCGGGAAAATGAACCCATGCGAGACCGTGATCGAATTGCTTGCCCCGAAACGTGAACTGATCGACCTTGTCGGGATGCGCTTCTTCGAGCAGCTTTCCTACGCGGCCGCGCAATTCGGTTTCGGTTATTTCATGTTTGGGCATCGTCACAACTCCTTGCAATGCTCATGGCATAGCATTCCGATCAATGTCCGCAAAGTCACCGCGAGGCTGGCGAACCCTTACCGGCTGAACGTTTTCAGCACCGCGGGGGGAAGCTTGTCGGCATGCGCAACCAGCGCCCTGACTTGCCAGCGCTGTGCGTCAGATAAGGAGCTCTGGAAACCGGGCATCCCTGACAATCTGATTCCGTGCGTAACCACCCAGTACGTCACGCCCTCGGGATCGTCAGTGACACCCTGCTCCCCGAATAGCTGTGGCGGAGGAGGAAACATCTCCTTCGAGATCGCGCTGGTCCGGCCTCCGGGATTACCGTGGCAGCCCGCGCAATGGTCCTGGTAAAGCTGCGCGCCCGCGAGCAAGGTCTCATCATTGATTGGAAGCGGGTTCTTGGTATCTCCCGCGTTGGCGATACTCGCGCGCAACGCCATGCCTGCCACCATCTTTTCCAATGGCAACGGCTTGGCGGTGGTTTCCATTCGAACCCCTCCATTTGTGATGAACAGATAGCCGCCCACGAAAGTCACCACGAGCACCGTTACCACACCGAAAATGAATCCTCGCATGACACTCTTCTCCTCATGCTCGACCGGGGCGACGATCCTCGTCGCATGGACCCGTGGTGCTAAGGTCGATATCAACCCCGCGGTTGATTTCAGGCGGCCGAAACCATCATTCGCATCGCGCCTCCCATCATCTGATTGAAGATGGCCTGATGCTTGCCGAGGTAATGCAACGTCGCTCTGCGGACGCGCGGATGACGCGCGATCCAGAGCATCCCGCTGGTCACGAACCAGTAGCCGCGCAACAATTCTCGCGCCTCTCGCTCGTAGCCGGACATGCTCTGGCGGCTCGCGCCGTGCGCAAGGATGCGGCGTAGATGCCGGCCGAAAATCAATGCCGAATTGAACGCGATGGACAATCCGTCGCCAGAAATCGAATCGACGAATCCTGCAGCGTCACCAATCAGCACTAATCGATCCGCGGTTCGCCGCGTTACGCCACGCGTCATCGGACCCGCCCCTTTGACTGTGGAAATTGCGGGCGCATCGCCAAGCCGTGCTTGCAGCCCTGGAAAACGGCTTGCGAGTGTCGCGATCGTCGGCTCGTCGACGAGGCCGTCCTCCCAGGCGTAACTTACGCCGACGCTATGATCCGACACCGGCGTCACGACGCCCTCGCCCTTCCGATCGACGTACACTTCGACATGGTTGGTCCAGGGGCGAATTCTGTAATGCTGACGAAGAGCAAATCTGCGGCGCGATCTCGGAGCGGCATCGAGACCCGCCGCTCGTCGAAGCGGCGAATGAAGTCCATCCGCGGCGACGACCAAACGCGCGCAGATCTTTCCGTTCGAAGTTCGCAGCACCGCGCAGTCACGCGTCATTGCGACGCCCGACACAGCGCATCGATCTTGAACTACCGCGCCCAGCGTCTCCGCGCGCTGCATCAGCGCCTCGATCAGCACAGTTCGTCGAATTCCCAAGCCGCCGCCATCCGGTAGTCGGACCTCGGCCGAGGACCCATTTTCCTGGACGAATCGGACACCGGCGAATCTGTAAGCGGTGGTCGCATCGAAAAACGAGGCCACGCCGAGGCGCTCGAGCGCGCGCACGCCGGGCGGCAATACGCCCTCGCCGCACGCCTTATCGGGCGGGAAGCTGCGGCGCTCGAGAACCAGAACTGACAGCCCTTGCTCGGCGCCTACGATTGCCGCCGCCAAACCAGCCGGTCCGCCGCCAACGATAACGACGTCCCAAAGTTCGCGCGCGGGACTGACTAATTCGTTAACAGCTAGCGAACGGCTCATTGTGGAGTCTTGTGAATGAACCTTTCGGCTTCGAGTCCAAAACTTGCTCGGATAAGAGTAAAATCTGTAGTCACCAGACTTGAAAAACTGCGATCACAACTGAGGCGAGGACACGCGACATTCTCAATCCAAGTCGTGAACAGAGACAGATGTTATAAAATACAGAATCGGATTAACAGGCGTTTGCTTGACAGTGATAATCAATTTCGCCAGCCCGTTGCGCATCGCCTTGGCGATCGACACATTAATACTAAAGGGGATCGTTTGTTGAAGCATTTTTCGCCGTCCGTATTGGCGCGCCCTTTTGACTGGCAGGAGTTCAAATTGTCGCGATGAAAATCGCAAGCGTAAGCAGTTCCTTTCCCGCCACGCGTTATCATCAGAGCCAAGTCACCGAAGCTTTCCGGAATTACTGGGGCGAGCGACTCGAAAATCCGGAGTTGCTCTCGCGGCTGCACTCGCGCACCGGCGTTCAGTATCGTCATTTCGCTTTTTCAATTCCCGAGTACGCACAGTTGCAAAACTTCGGGCAGTCGAACCGCGCGTGGCTGCAAGTTGCGCAGGCATTGGGTGAGCAGGCGATCGACGGAGCGCTCGCGGCAAGCGGACTTCAGCGCCGCGATCTCGACGCACTGTTTGTCGTGTCGGTCACCGGCATCGCGAGTCCTTCGCTGGACGCGCATTTGATAAATCGGATGCAGCTTCGGACCGACCTCAAACGCACGCCGATTTTTGGATTAGGCTGCGTCGCCGGCGCGATGGGTCTGACTCGCGCGGCCGACTACGTCCTCGCCTATCCGAAACAAACTGCGGCGCTGCTGTCGGTCGAATTGTGCTCGCTCACGATGCAACTCGACGACCTGACGATGCCCAATTTCATCGGCACAGGTCTCTTCGGCGACGGAGCCGCAGCCGCGATCGTTGTCGGCGCCGATCGAACCACTGAGGGGCGCCCCGACGGACCCTCGATCCTCGCCACGCGCTCAGTCTTTTATCCGAGCACCGAAGAAATCATGGGCTGGGACATCTCCGAGAAGGGATTCCGCCTCGTCCTGTCGGCCGAGTTGCCTGACTTGATACGATGCCGCCTGCTCGCCGACGTCGATAAATTCCTCGACGACCACGGGCTGCGACGCGGCGACATCGGCAACTGGGTGATTCACACGGGCGGACCGAAGATCCTGCAAGCGATTCAGGAAACCCTCGAACTCGACGATCGCGCGTTGGAACTTTCGTGGGATTCGCTGGCCCGGTTCGGCAATCTCTCGTCGGCGTCGATTCTGCTGGTGTTGGAAGACACAATCACCAAGCGACGGCCTGCGCCCGGCACTCTTGGCCTGATGCTCGCGATGGGCCCCGGTTTCTGCTCCGAACTGCTGCTCGTGCGATGGTAGTCTAGCTCTTCGGCCGAGCCTTCGCTTCCTCGCGGGCGCGCAATTCACGGCGCATGATCTTTCCCGTCACGGTGGAGGGAAACTCATCCAGGAACTCGATTTCGCGCGGCGCCTCGTGCGCGGCCAGCCGGGTCTTCACGTGCGTCTGAATTTCCTTGGTCATCTCCGCCGACGGCGTGAACCCCGGCAGTAGTTTGACGAACGCCTTGATCGCTTGACCGCGTTGCGGATCCGGGATGCCAATCACGGCGCACGACGCGACCGACTTGTGCTCCATGATCTTCGCTTCGATTTCCGATGGCCCAATCCGGTAGCCGGAACTCTTGATCACGTCGTCGTTGCGCCCGTGGAAGTAGACGTATCCCTCGTCGTCCATGTTACCGAGGTCGCCCGTCATGCACCATTCGCCCTTGAACTTGTCGCTCATCGCGGCCGGGTTTTTCCAGTACTCGCGCATCACGACCGGCGAATCGCGGCGAATCGCAATCTCACCGCTCTCACCAGTCTTCATCGGCACTCCTTCGGGCGACACGATTGCGACGTCGTGACCGGGATATGGTTTGCCTAAAGGTTCGAGGCGAGCCTTTTCGATCGCGCTGCAAGTCCCGATGAAATAGTTCGCCTCGGTTTGGCCGAAGCCCTGGTTGAATTCGACCTGCAACTCTTCGTCGACCCATCGCGCGAGTTGCGGACTGACCGGCTCGGCGCCGCTGACGATACATCGAAGCTTCAGCTTGTATTTGTCGCGAGGACGTTTGACCTCACGCAGCACTTTCAGAGCTGTCGGCGGATACAGTCCGACCGACG
>PNBD01000041.1:0-125 GCA_003135855.1 Deltaproteobacteria bacterium | reverse complement strand
GCCCACGCCCAATCGGCGGGGCTGTAATACAGATCGCCGTCGCGCAGATAGTTGTACGAGTAGTCGATTCCGTTGTGCCCCAGCACGTATCGCGCGACGTGCAGCACGCCCTTGGGATTGCCCGT
>PNBD01000075.1 GCA_003135855.1 Deltaproteobacteria bacterium | reverse complement strand
TGAGGCGTCAGGAGAGGGACCGCTTTTTCCGAAATCTTTTCTATCCTAACAGGTAGGGAGCAGACGTTTGAAAATTATTTTTTCAACCGTCGCCAGGCACGTAATCAGCGATGCTCAGTGATGATGGTGCTGTACGTGATTCGTCTCGTGCGCATCGCTGAGCGCCATCGCGATCACTTCCATCTCTGATTCGCCGAATTCTTCGAGCACGAACGCTTCGACCACTTCCACGCCGGCATCATCGACCCGCTCGTACAGGTCGCAACACCAGCACGTCGGACTGAGCTGCCGCGTCCGAACCACGAAAACATTGCCGCCAACAACTTCCATCCGTTCCATGTAAGCCACCTCGCAAATCCCACAATGGCCATGGCTGCCGGTGATCTTCTAGAATTAGACGACTAGCATGAAGTCGACAGCTACACTAATGAATCGCGTCGACAAAATAGCGGAAATAACTCAACTTTAACCACATTTCGACGCCAGTCAGCCCGGATCAGCGCCCTCCGCAGATTGACAAGGCTGACGATGCCGCAATATCTGAACAGCTGACCCCGTCGAGCCGTTATACCCCGGAGCCGTCCTCGGAGGACTGCGATGCAGATTCGAATTCGTCCACTCGAACAGCGCGACCTGCCCGAAGCTGACCGGATTATCCGGCTGGCGTTCGGCACCTTTCTCGGTCTGCCCGATCCGACGACAACGTTCGGCGACAGCGACATGGCTTACACCCGTTTTCGCGCTGCCCCTGACTCGCACTTGGCGGCGGACGCCGATGGCAATTTGGTCGGTTCGAACTTTGTAACCTGCTGGGGGAGTTTCGGATTTTTCGGACCGCTCTCCGTCGACCCGCGCTTCTGGGAGCAACGCGTGGCGCAGCGGCTCCTGGAGGCAACGATGGCGCTCTTCGAAAAATCGGGATGCCGTCACACCGGCCTCTTCACCTTCAGTCACAGCCCCAAGCACGCCGCGCTTTATCAAAAGTTCGATTACTGGTCGCGGTTTCTTACGCCCGTGATGTCGAAGCAGGTCGCCCCTTCACAAGTCACCCTTTCAACTGTCCAGCACCGCTATACGCGATTCTCCGAACTGCCCGCATCCCAGAAGGAAGATGCGCTCGCCGGATGCCGTCAAACGACCGGCGCGATCTACGAGGGTCTCGATGTCTCGCTGGAGATTCGCGCGGTTGATTCTCAACGCCTGGGCGACACCATCTTGTTGCTGGACGGTTCGAAGATATCGGCGTTCGCAGCCTGTCATGTCGGCCCCAAGACCGAGGCGGGCAGCGGCAACTGTTACGTAAAATTCGGCGCCGTGCGTCCCGATTCGTCCGCTCGGCGTAACTTCGAGGCGTTGCTCGACTCATGCGAGGCATACGCCGCTGCCCGCGACGCGGGCCGGCTGACGGCTGGCGTCAACATGGGTCGCCATGAGAGTTACCGGATCATGGTCGGACGCGGCTTCCGCACGGACATCCTAGGGGTCGCGATGCATCGCGCGAACGACCCTGGCTTCAACCGCCCCGGCGTCTATGTCCTCGACGACTGGCGCTAATCTCGATAGAACGACTGGCGACTCTTTTTCCGTCATCCTGAGCGGAGGCTGCCGGAGTCGAAGGATCTCGGACAGCGGAGCGTAAGCGCCGCCGGTACCGGTTTCGGAAACGCGAAGCTGTCCTTTGAGGCCAGAGTGCCTTAGATCGACGGAGAGGGTGTGGCGAGAGCTGAGTTATTTTGGCCACTACCCCGGCCTCCGCGTGCTTGCCACCCACTCGGTGACCGCCTCAGTCGTCGTCGGGAATGCCAATTCATGCCACGGGATATCGTCGGGCCCGAAGTAACACACCTCCGTCGCTTCCTCCGACGTGCTCGGCTGATCTCCGCCCGCCTTCGCGAGGTACACCACCAGTGTCAGCGCGGAATTCGCCGCGTCGCCGAACACGCCGAGCACTCGGTCGAGTTCGACCCGCATCCCGACCTCCTCGCGAGTCTCACGAATCGCCGCGTCAGCCGCATTCTCGCCGAAATCGACGTAGCCGCCGGGGAATGTCCACTTGCCGAGCGCCGGTTCATTGCCGCGCCTGAGCAGCAGCACTTTGCCACGCTCAATTACCAGGCATCCCGCCACCAGCTTCGGCCCCGGGAAATGCACGAAGCCGCAGCCGCTGCACACCTTGCGATTGCTGCGTTCGGGCAGCACGATTCGCGACTCCATAGCCGCGCCGCACAGCGGACAAAATCGCACCTTGGCGGGATAGTCGCGCTGCACGCGATGATTCGGATGCACCGGCGCTTTACTCACTGGCTATAGTCACTCCAATACTCACGCCGTCAGCCGTCTGACTAATGCTTCCCCGATCAGCAGTATCATTGCCGCGACGATCAGAAATTGATTCACCGATTCCCGCCGCTCGATCGTCGGCCGCGCGGTCGCAACTTCCGCAATCGTCGGATTCAGCCGTCCTCCGGTCGCCGACGCCAGATGCTCCAGCAGGCCGTAGTTCGGCTCCGGCCGCGGCAGTTCCGCATTCACCGCCGGACTGACCGTGTACCCGAGCGGCGGAAATTTCTTGTCCTTGCCGAGCGGTGAGCGAACTTCAAAGTAGTAATTCCCCGACGCCGCCGCATCGATCGATCCCGCAAACTCGCCCGGCACTTCCTCGGTCAGCGCACTCTCCGCCTTGCTGCCATCGGGCCGCGTCACCAGCACCGTCACCAGATGCGTCGCGTTCGCCGTTTCCGCGCCGTAGTCCGTCAGCTTGATATTGATTCGGCCCGCTTGGTAGCCGAGCGCGACATCGATCTTCGGCTCGGCCGCCGTTTCGGGCGTCATCCACGCGAGCAGCCGGTCCCACACCGGCTGAAAAACGTTGCCGCTCACCCACGCGCCCGACCATCGTCCGCTCGCGTCGGTGGTGACCGCCAACGCTTTGCCCGCGCCGTATTTCCAGCTCGCGATCACCGGCTCCTCGATACCCGCGCGATCGATAAACATGCTCATCGTCGCGCGCGGCTTGATCTCGGTCGATACGTAACCTTTCAGCGGCGGCATCTGCCGCCCCGCGAGATCTTTCAGGATCGGGTCGGGCTTCTCGCTGCGCGGCGTGAATTCTTTTTCGACCATCGTCGTCTCGCCGCCGTGGGCGCGGAAATCCTCGACGAATAACTGCGGCAGATTCCGCGGACTGTCGGTCTGGTAGTAAGCGCCGCCGCCGTACTTGGCGATCGCTTGCAGCAAATCGACGTTGGCCTCGCGTCCGATGGCGATCGTCGAGATAGTTGCGCCTAAATCATGATGCATCCGCGAAACCAGGTCGTAATACATCTCCGCTGTGCCGCCCGTCTCGCCGTCCGTGATGATCACGACGTGCTTGGACTGCGCGCCGCTCGCGGCGAGCGTGCGTTCGGTCTCGCGCAGCGCCGGAATGAGATAAGTCGTCCCGTGCGCCGACAGCCGGCTGATCATCTGCTCGAGGTACGCGCGATTCTGCGCCATCGTTTGCAGCGGCACCACTACGAACGGCTGCGAATCGAAGCCAATCACCCCGATCAAGTCCGCATCCTTCAGCGTCTTGGTAACCGTCAGCGCCGCCGCCTTCGCGTATGTCAGCTTGTCGTTACGCCCCATCGAACCCGACTTGTCGATTAGAAGAACCAGCGCGCGCTGTTTTTCCTTATGCTGCGGCGGCTTCATCGTGACCGGCATCACCGGCGCGAGCGGACTGGTCGCGTACCCGCCCAGGCCAAAGCTGGAATCGCCGCCGATCATCGCGAGCGAGCCGCCGCGATTGACGTACGCTGCCATCGCGTTCTGCGCGGCCGGCGCGATCCGTTCGCTCGACACATTGTTGATCAGGATCGCATCGTAGCCCGCGACGCTTCCGTTCCACTGCCCGCTTGCGATCGGCACGATCGCCGGCTCAAGCCCGCTGCGCTGCACCACCGTGCTTAGATAATTCGCATCCTTCACACTGCCGGTGAGAATCAGCAGCTTGCGGCGCGCACCGACGCCCACCCAGCCTTTCAGCGAATCGTCTTCGGCGTACGCGTCGAAACTCGCGTTATCCGGCTTGAACACCGCGCTATAGGAAGCGAGGCCCGCCGTTTCGGTGCGCACCGGAAAATCGAACCGCTCCGAGCCGCGCGGCAGCATCACCTTGCGATCGGCAATCGGCACGCTATCGCGATAAACGGTGATCCTGCCCGACACCGCCGCGTCGTTGAGATTTTCCATCGTCACGCCTAACTCGAACGGCGCCGCCTTCTCAAGCGCCGGCGGCAGCGACAACTCGGTCATCACGACGTTGGGAATCGAGCGCGCGCCCGGCGGCGTGAAGATGTCGAGTCGGATTTCGGCCGACAGCACCGCGCTGATCGCGCGCAGCGCATCGCCGCGATTTTGCCATCCGTCGGTAACCAGCACCGCGGGTCCGCCATGCGCATCAGGATCCGCCGCAAGCCGATACAACGCGCTTTCCAGATTGGTCGCGGAAGGTTCGCACGCAGCGCATCCGATGCCGCCGCCCAACGCCGTCTCGACTGCGGAGATAGATTCGGTCGCCACCGCGCTCGCAAACATGAAGGCTGGATCGCCGCCGCGAAGTCCAAGCTCGTCGCGCAGCAGCGTCACCGTCCAGGCCCGCATCGCAGGCGTCATACTCGCGCTCGCATCGACCACCGCCGGCCGCGCCGCCCCTTCGTTGCTGGTCACACGCTCCGGATTCGCGAGCGCGAGCACAAATAACGCAAGAACTATCGCACGAATCATCGGGGCGAAGATGCGGCGAAGTTCGCGCGCATTGATCAGTCCCCACACCAGCACGATTGCCGGCACCGCGAGCAGGTACAGCGCCTCGGGATGCGCCAACGTCAAATTGTGCGGTAGCCAGGCCGGTGTCAACTTACAGTGCCTCCGCCATCCGGTGCCGCCGCCGGTACACGATAACGGCTTCCAGAGCGATCAACGCGATCAGCGCGGCAAGCAGATAATCGCTCAGCGAAGATTTTTCCATCACTGGCGCGGGCGATGACCCCGCGCTCGCGGATTCGATCTTCAGCGCCGGCGTGCTGGCAAGATCCGATACGGTCAGATCGTCGAGGTTCACGGCGCGCGGAGTTCTCGCCGTCCCCGGGCCGATCATTTCGTAAACGCCTTGCTCCGAGACTTCGGTGAAGAGCGTGCCCGGCTTGGATGCGATCTTTTTTCCCGACGGCAAAATCACGCTCTCGACGCCCGCCGGGACCAGCCACGGCTGCCCGGTGCGATTCTCGATACTGCTGCCGCCAAGGCCCGCGAGATAACTGATCGCATTCAGCGTCAGCACCGACATCGGCAGATTGCGTTTGCCGAGATAGGGAAACGGATTGAATCCGGTGGCGACGAAGCGATGGCCGCCACGCTCGCCTTTCAGCATCAGCGCGCCGCCGTCGCCCGCGATCACTTCGCTCATCCACGGATGCGTTCCGAAATACTCGCCGCCGCGCAGACTCAGCAGCCGGAAGTTTACCGAGTCAGTGAGCGTGCCGGTTTTGCCCCATCCGGCGATCGCAACTTGCGCCGCCGGCGTGACGTTTAAGCCGAACACCGCATCGCCCGGCGGCGGCATCACGATCATCGCATTGACTGCTGGCAGTTCTTTCGGCGTGGCGTATTCGAAGATCGCGAGATCTACCGTCGCGAGATCGTCGGGTGTGTAAGCATCGGGGGTTCTCGCCGTCACCGCGACGCCGGGAATTGCATTGAGGCCGGCGGCATCCGCGGGCGTTGGGCTGATGAACAAGATCGAAACCGCTTTGATCGAGCCGCCGACCGCGTACGCGACATTATCGAGCGGCAGCGCGTCGGCGGGACTGAGATGAGCCTCGTACACGCGGGCGGGCGGCAATGCTTGGAACTCGAGCACGCCGGTCTCGCGCGCGGCCAGCGGTTCCTTTGCGCGCGCGATTTCCTTGCCATCTCCGCGCAGTACGATTTCGAGGGTGTGCGTTTCGGGACTAAAATTCGCCACCGTGAGACTTGCATGAAGCGCCTCTGCGCCAAGCGCTTCACGACGCAGCGTGAACGATCCGATCGCGAGGTTTGCCACCGCATCGCCCACCGCAATCGCGTGGATTCGCGGCGGCACCGGTGCTTCGAGCGCATTCGCACCCGCGAAGATAACTTTCGATACGCGCGATTCGGCGAGATTCGAGAGAAAACTACTGAGCGTGGTCTGATCGTTGGGCGCGTCGATTGGCTTGATTCGCGCAAGTTCAAAACGCGCCTCGGCCAGCGATTTGTACGGCGGTGCGACCCGGCGAGGCTGCGGCGCGGTGACGTAGATTGAAATCTCGCCGTCGCCATCTTCGGCGGAAAGCGCCTTGTCGAGTTTTTCGCGCGCGATGTCGAAGCGGCTCTTTCCGGCCGGCGTGAGCGCCTGCATCGAGGCTGAGTTATCGATCACGACCGCGATCGGATTGCTGCTCCGCCAGATGAACGGTCCCGCGAGTGCGAGCACCGCGAGCATCAGGATCAACGCCTCGACAAAGAACATCCAGTCGAGTCGCGGGCGGCCGCCGAAGCGCTCGCGACGAAAGCCGCGCAACGCGCGGAACGCGAGCACGCTCGATACGGTGACGCGCGAAGGCCGTTCTTTCGCGAGATACGCCAGCACCAGGACCGGCACTAACGCCAAAAATATCAGCGCGCCCGGATAGAGCAGTCCCATCGCAATTACCGCTAATGCGCCAAGCCGAGGTCGCTCGCCGCGCGCAGGAAAAATTTCTGAAAGTCGGTATCGGTCGTGTATAGCGCGTAGTGCAGGCCGCGCTTGAAGCAGAACGATTTGATCTCGCGCGTCAGCCGCATCATGGTTTCGCGATATTGCGTGCGTTCGCGCTCCCCGATCGATACGCGCAGCCGCTCGCCCGACTCGGAATCGACGATTTCGAGGTCGCCGTCGAGTCCCTGCCCATTGATTTCGCGACCGCCGAGAATCTGCACCGCGGTCAGATCCATCGAAGCGGCCGTGAAGAGTCCAAGTCCGCGCGTGATCGAGTTCAGTAGCATCAGGAAGTCCGAAATAATGAACACCTTGCCGACCCGGCGAATCGCGACCAGTTCATGCGCGAGCGCGGTCGCGAAATCGAACTGCCCGCCTGGCTTCAATCCTTGCATTCGTCGCGCCAGCTCGACGATTCGATGCTGTCCGTACACAAACGATGGATTCAGCGCCGCGCCCGTTCCGCCCAGTATCCGCATCATCACGCGATCGCCGCTTGCGAGCGCGACGTAGGCGACTGACAGCGCCGTCATGATCGCGGATTCGAATTTGCGATCGCCCGCGGGGAAACCCATCGACGCGCTCGCATCGACGAACACGTAGGTCAGCAGATCTTCTTCTTCCTGGAATAGCTTGATGTAGAGTTTATCGGTGCGCCCGTAGAGTCCCCAATCGATGTAACGAAAATCGTCGCCCGGCGAGTACTGGCGGAAATCGCTGAACTCGAGCGACGAGCCGCGCTTGGGCGAGAGATGCATCCCTCGGCCCATCCCGGCATATTGCTGGCGGGTCCTGATCCTGAGCTTCTCGAGCCGAGCGAGGAAGCTCGGCGTCAATTCATCGGGCAGTCCGAACATCGGCTATGCGCGCGGCTTCCTGAGCCGCTTCATCACCTGTTCGAGGATCGATTCGGAAGTGACGTTTTCAGCTTCGGCCTGAAAGTTGCGGAGCAATCTATGCCGCAAACACGGGATGATCGCGTCGTCGATATCCTCGTAACTCACGCTCACGCGGCCCGCGAGCAACGCGTTGACTTTCGCGCAGAGAATCAGCGCCTGTGCGCCGCGCGGACTCGGGCCGAAGCGCAAATAC
Organism: Deltaproteobacteria bacterium; assembly: GCA_003135855.1. GTDB lineage: Bacteria > Desulfobacterota > Binatia > Binatales > Binataceae > Binatus. The sequence goes on along the minus strand of PNBD01000075.1, from coordinate 12,796 downwards.
TGCGATACTTCGGGAATCGCGCCCGGCCCTCCCGGCGTGCATCCGCCGATAACGCCGATGATGTAGCGCTCGAGCGGCTCCGCGACCATCACCTCGCGCACCAACGCCTTCAGCTCCTCGATCGCAATTGGCGCCGCGTTGGGTTCGAATATTGGTTGAATGCGGCTCTGCGTTGGCCCGGTCGTGCGCGCGAGGATTTCCCGCAACTCGTCGGGTTTCGGCGAGCCCATCACGACCTTGAAGATGAAGCGATCCATCTGCGCTTCGGGCAGCGGATAGGTTCCTTCCAGTTCAATCGGATTTTGCGTGGCCAGCACGATGTACGGCGCGTCGAGCGGATAAGTAGTGCCGAACACGGTCACCTGATGCTCTTCCATTGCTTCGAGCACCGCCGACTGGGTCTTCGGCGTCGCTCGATTGATCTCGTCGCCCAGCACGACGTGCGCGAAGATCGGTCCGGGCTTGAACTGGAATTCGCGATGCCCATCGGCTTCCGTCAGCACCTGGGTGCCGATGATATCCGACGGCATCAGGTCGGGCGTAAACTGGATTCGCTTGAAGCTGAGACCGAGCGTTTCGCTGGCCGCCTTGACCAGCAGCGTTTTGCCGAGTCCCGGCACGCCTTCAATCAGGATGTGCCCGCCACAGAACAGCGCGGTCAGCAGTTTTCGGATTACATCCTGATAACCGACGATGACGTGCGAGATTTCAGTCTCGGCGTGCGAGAAGGTCTTGCGAAACTGTGCAACCCGCTGATCGGGCGATATTTGAGCAGCCGCTCCCATCCGTTCTCCTTTAACCGTTAACGAATCATGTCGCGATAGCGCGGTGGCACCAGTTGGCGTTCGTCCGGCGGCGCGTTGTCGCTGCTCGGTGCCAGCGGCGCGTTGACGTAGGCGGTCGACGCCTTCGGCCGTTCGGTGTCGAGTACCGTTTTCCCGCCGTCGCCGGGCGTGGGCGCGCCCGGCAGCCGGAACATCACGTAGCGCGCGTCCTTGATATCAAGCGTCGATCCTTTCTCACCCGGCTTCAAATATTTCTGATAGTTCGCCGGCGACGGAATCTCACCAAGATGCGTATCGCCGAGGTTCGAGCCGCGATCTTTGTTGTCTTTCGGATTGCCCGCGCTCGCCACGTTGCGATCGCCCTTGGCGCCCGGCTTCGGAATGTCGCCCGGCATATTGGGATTGGGCTTGCCGCCACCTTTCTGATTTGGATTGTCGCCCGGCTTATTGGCGTTGCCCCGATTCTTGTCTTCGCCGGGTTTGTTTTCGGGACCGGGATTGTTGGCGTTGGCGGTTTCGACCTGCGCTTCGGCCTTGGCTAAATCCTTCTGCAGCTCGACACTCTGCTTGTCGCCTTTGTCGTTTTTCCCGTTCGAATTATTTTTGCCCGCGCGTTGCCCGTGATCGTTTTTCGCCGATCCCTGTCCGCTTTTGCCTTCACCCTTACCCGCACCGGTCCCGCTTTGTCCTTCGCCGCTGCCTCCGCCGGACTGATTTTGGCTCTGCCCCTTGCCATTTCCGTTCGCGGATTGAGCTTTCGATTGTCCGGTGCCCTGATCCTTGCCCGATTGGCTGTCGTGCCGCTTCTGATCCGCCTTCGCCACTTGTTGCATCGCTTCTTCGATGCGCTTCTTTTTCTCTTGCGGCGGCAACTTGGAATTTTCCAGCGCGTTGGCCGCCTCGCGAACTTTCTCCGCCAACGCCGAATCTTCCAGAGTCGTCGCGGTGCGCGCGATCTCTTCCGCCAGTCCGCGCAGCTTCCCGGCCAGTTGCTGCTCGGGCGATGGCGCCCGCACCAATCCGAGCGTCGCGAGCACCATCACGAGCGCAACGACGCCCGCAAATATCGACGATCGCTTGAGCGGCTCGCCGACTTCGAGCTTGAACTCGCGCGCTGGATCGAAGCCCTCGAAAAACATGATCGCGCGCCGCCAGAGCAGCGGGAACAGCGGCGTGCGCCGCAAGCGCCCCGCGTCCAGCGCTGCCGGATTGGCGAGGCTCGCGAGCGTCGTGATTTGCTCGTTGCCCGCCAGCCGATTGTCGAGCTCGGCGGCCGTGGCGACAAAATCGTCGGCGCGCCGATACGCGCGATACGCCATCGCAGCGCCCACTATCAGCGCGGCGACTCCGGTCAGCAGGAACGCAAGTTGAAGCGCGTCCGCGCGCTCGGGCGCCAGCCAGTAACCGTATCGCGTCCATGTGAGGTCGCCGATCGGCTCGAGCAGCAGGCCAATCGCGATAGCCGTGATAGCCGGCCCCAGTGCGGACAGAAACGTCCGAATCGCCGCGAGACGCGCAATCCGGCGGCTGCTCTGGCCGATGATCTCGACGGGATTTGCCACGAGGATAAAGTTATATCGAAGCTGGCGCGAACGCGACTGCGTTATCTGCGGTCCGCGCCGCCAGGATGCGCCAGCGTACTCCGGATGCTCGCGATCGCGCGCCGATGTTGATCGAATGACTTCGAGAATTCGTGCGTGCCATTATCGCGCGCAACGAAATACAAAAAATCTGTTTGCTGGGGATAGAGCGCTGCCTCGATCGACTTGAGGCCCGGATTAGCAATCGGTCCCGGCGGCAAACCGGCAAAATCATAAGTATTGAACGCGGACTCGGTATGCACCGCGCTTACCGCCGAGCCTGCGTCGCCGCTCAAACTATATTCAGCGGTGGGATCGGACTGAAGCGGCATGTTGAGCCGCAAGCGATTGTAGAATACGCCGGCGATCAACGGCCGCTCTTCGGGCGCCTTCGCTTCCTTCTCGACGATCGACGCCATCGTCACCAATTGGCGCGGCGTCAGGTCCATCGCGAACATCCGCTCCTCGACCGCCGGCGTCAGCACCCGGTAGAAGCGCACCAGCATCGCAGCGAGCAACTGCTCAGTCGTGGCGTGCGGCGAGAATCGATACGTCGCGGGAAACAGGTAACCCTCCGCCCCGAGCGGTCTAAGACCCAGCGCCCGCACCAGTCTGCCGTCCCGCGCCTCGCGCTCGAATTCAGTCTGGCAGACGAGCCCGGTTGCCGCGATCTTCTCGGCAATCTGATGCACCGTCAGGCCTTCCGGAATCGTCACCGTCACGACCATGAAATCGCCGCGCACCAGATGACCCATCACGTCGGCAATTCGCTCGCCGCCTTTGAAGGCGTAATCGCCTGGCTTGATTCGCCGCGCAGTGCCGCTCAGATGCCCGTACAGTTTGAGCGCCCACGCGCTCCTGATCACACCCGCGTCCGCCAGCGCCCGCGAGATTGAATCGAAGGGCTCGCCTTTTTCAATCGTGACTTCGCGCGGCGTGGCGAATCGCTCAGATGGGCTCAACCAATAGTATGAGAGCGCGGCAAATCCGCCGATTGCGAATATCGCGACCAGCGCGAGCGCGACGATTGAAATCAGTTTCTTGCGTGAAGGTTCCGGCATCGAAATGCACCCGCGGTCGCCAACCGGGCTCGGCGAATCCCGGCATGGCGTCCAAGTTCCATTTTAGCACGCGATCTTCATCGACCATCACGATGATTTTCGCGAGCGCGCTTCCAGCCACCGCTCGAGGATCACCGTCGCCGCGATCGCGTCGATCGCCGGCTTCTTCGACCCCCGCCTGATCGGCATGCCTTTTAGCCGCTCCTCCGCTTCGAAACTGGTCAGGCGTTCGTCGAACATCTCGACCTTCACGCTCAGCGCCTCGGCCAGCCGCTCCGCATAGTTCCGAGTCGATCGCGCGGCCGGTCCCTCGCTTCCGTCCATATTGAACGGCAATCCGACCACGATCGCGGTCACCTCGCGGCCCCGAAGCATCGCCGCGATCGCCTCGACATCGTGCTTGAATGAACGCCGCTCGACGGTGCCGAGCGGATACGCGCTAGCATTCTCCGCGTCAGTGACAGCCACGCCGATCCGGCGCCGTCCGAGGTCAATCGCAGCTATCGACATTCGGCAACCTGCCAACTTTAGACAACGGCACCACCCTGAAACATCTACACGGTGCTGTGCATAACCCGCTGTGTAAGGAAATGATAGGCGACTGTTGCTTTGGCTAGCCCAATCGCCTAACTTCGCTCGGGTGTATTCTCGGGGGAGAATCCAACCGGCCGTGCCTCGTGCAGTTACGGCTTTGGTCGTGGCAGTGCTCGCGACGATTGCCTCCCTGCATCTTTTTTTCCAAGTAACGCCTGAGACTTTTTCTCCTCCGCTAGACCAGATGGAGCCTGGCCGCGACGGCGCCGACAGCGGCGACGACGCCGAATATGTTGACCCGGCGCCGCCATCCATAACTATCAGCACAACTCTGGAACGCACCGCTCCCGTCGAAAGCTATTTGCGCGAAGCCGGCTTGGAGCGCGACGAAATCCGGGAATGGGCGTCGAATTTCAAGCGCGCGAGTCAGAATCGCCTATTCCAGAAGGGTCATCCGCTGACCCTGTACAAGGACCCCGAAACGGGCGAGATGCGCGGTTTGAAATATGACCTCGATGATCGGACGTCGGTCACCGAGGCCAGCCTCGGCGCAGGCGTGATCAAGGTCGCGGTCATGCCGATTCAATACGTCATTCGGCCCATCAATCTGACGTTTGCCGTGAAGGATAGCTTCCGCCGCGCCGCAGCCGAGAACGGTATTCCCGCGCCTATAATCGATACCCTCGAGGACGCCTTTGCCGATCGCCATGACCTGAGTCGCTTGGCGCCGGGGTCCGCAGTCAAGCTCATTTACCAACAGAAAGTCAGCCGCGATGGCACGTACACGCAGGTCGGCGACGTCGAGGTGGCCCAGATTCGGTTTGGCAGTCGCACCCTGATGGCTATCTCGTTCCGCGACGAACACGGCCGCCCGCATCTCTACGACGAAAAGGGCCGCGTGCTCGGTCCGCAATTCCTCCGCTTCCCGGTCAATTTCAAGTACATCTCGTCGGGCTTCACCTTCCATCGCTATCATCCGGTGCTTCATACTTTCCGGCCACACGTCGGGGTGGACCTGGTTGCGCAGTACGGCGAGCCGGTTAAGGCTGTTGCCGATGGCAAAATCGAGAACGCGGGATGGATGGGCGAACTTGGCAACTGCGTCAGAATCGAGCACGCCCGCGATATGGTCAGCATCTACGGTCATCTCTCGAAGATCAGCCCCGGGCTTAAGCCCAACACCTACGTTCACGTCGGTCAGGTCATCGGCTATGTCGGATCGACCGGACTCTCGACGGGTCCGCATCTTCATTTCGCGATGGAGAAGCAGGGTTCGTACGTCAATCCGCTGAACGAGAAGCTGGGCGAGAATCACCCGGTCTCGCCGCGGATGCAGGCGCTGTTCAATAACATCAAGGGCCGCTACCAGTCGATGCTCGCCAAATTGCCTGATCTCGGCAATCGCTACATCGCGTCAGGTGATCGCAAACCCGCGATTTCAAAGTTGGGCGACCTCTACCACGTAACTTTGAAGCGCCCAAAGAGCGGACGATCAGCTCGATTGTCCATCGAAACTGAATCGGACCGCTCGGCACGTAACGTCTCGGCCGGCGAATCTGACGGGGCCCTCTGATCCGAGACAGCTAAGACGTAGCGCCCTTCATCAAAATCCGCGCGGACGCCATTGGCCCTTTGAAGTGCGCGCTCACTCCAACCAACATACTGATTTCTTCGCGAGTCCGACGCCGCGAGCATTTGGGCATCGTGGCAGCGCGGGCACGCATCCTGAGAACACGCTGGTCTCCTTTCAAGCCGCCATCGATGCGGGCGCGCCGTATATCGAATTCGACGTTCACATGACGCGCGACGCCGAAATTGTCGTCAGTCACGACGACAATCTGACGCGGACGTGCGGACGCGACGGTCTGATCCGCGAGATGACCTACGCTGAAGTCGCCCAGGCCGACGCGGGGAGAAACTTCACGATTGATGGCGTCACATTTCCTTTTCGCGATCGAGGCGTCACGGTCCCGCGGCTTGAGGAAGTTCTAACAATGCTTTCTCGAGTTCGCGCGATCGTCGAGATCAAGCAAATTGCTCCGAGCCTGATCGCGCCGATGCTTGAGGTGATTGATCGAGCCGGGATGCGCCGCAGCGTCCTCGTCGCCAGCGAGCATCAGGAACCGCTCGACGAGGTCCGCCGGCTCGCACCCGATATCCCGACCAATTTCTCCTACTTCGAGTCGGGATTTTTCCTGCAGGCGATGGCGTCGCGCGATCCGCTGTATCGTCCGCCCGGTCCCGCAGTGCAGATTCCGCATCGTTACGAATCCTGGGATATCGTGACTCCCGAGAGCGTCGAGTTCGCGCACAGCCTCGATCTCGAAGTCCACGTCTGGACCGTGAACGAGGAAGCTGAGATGAACGAACTCCTCGATGTCGGCGTCGACGGACTCATTTCGGACTATCCGCAACGCTTGCTCGAAGTGATCGGCAAGCGCGCTGGCCGACGCTGATCGGATTGCGCAAGACTTTCCAGCATGGCTTTGTTACCATCGGGCCGCCTTTCCGATTGCATCGACATTGGAGTGAAATCTTATGAAGCTCGACACCGGTCTCTCGACTCGCCACCTGCGCGAAGTTCCTGCCGCCGCACGCGCCGCCGAAGATGCGGGCTTCGATGCTCTCTGGATTCCCGAAGCCGGCAACGACGCTTTCCTTCCCTCCGCGATTGCCGCCGAACATACCAAGAGCATCAAGATTGGCACCTCGGTCGCGATCGCGTTCCCGCGGAGCCCCATGATCACCGCCAGCACCGCGTGGGACTTGGCCGGTCTGTCCGAAGGGCGCTTCATCGTCGGCCTGGGCACGCAGGTCAAAGGGCACATCGAGCGCCGCTACAGCACCAAATGGGAAGCGCCGGTGCCGAAACTCCGCGAGTACATTCAGTCGATGCGCGCGATTTTCAAATGCTGGTCCGAAGGCGGCGCGAAACTGTCCTTTCAGGGCAAGTATTACAACTTCTCCCTGATGACGCCGTTCTTCACCCCGGCCAAGCACAATTTTGCGAACATCCCGATCCATATCGCCGGCGTGAACGAGCACATTCTGCGCCTCGCCGGTGAATTGTGCGACGGTCTGCACGCGCATCCGTTCAACTCGCCCAAGTATCTCCGCGAATACGTGGTTCCCAACGTCGAGAAGGGGCTCGCCAAGTCCGGGCGCTCGCGCAAGGACTTCACGCTGCAAACGACCGCTTTCGTGATCGTCGGCCGCAATCAGGACGAAATCAAAAAGACCCGCGAAGCCGTCCGTCAGCAGATTTCTTTTTACGCCTCGACCCGCACCTACAAGGTCGTCCTCGATATGCACGGATGGGGCGACATCGCCCAGCGGCTCAACGAGAAGGCGGCCAAAGGCGAGTGGTCCGCGATGGCCAAGGAAATCACTGACGAGATGCTTGACGTTTACACCGTCTCGGGCACCTTCGACGATATCCACGACAAAGTGATGGCTCGATACGAAGGTTTGCTCGACCGCCTCGCTTTCTATAATCCGTATCGGGCGGGTGTCGACGATGCCGAATGGCGCAAACTGGCCAAACGCTTCAATGGCTGAGGTTCGCGGCCCGCGCCGATCCCGTGTATGGTCGTGCTGAACAAGGAGATCTTTGAATGAGCAAAATGATCCTGACCAAAATAGCGCTGTTGGCTGGCATGACCGTATTCATGCTTTCCGGTGCGGCTCGTACGATCGCCGCCGACGCGCCGCCTGCCGCCGGAGCCACGACCGCCGCAATGGAAGAGCCCGGCACCAAGGCATTCACGGTAGTCTCGGTCGAAGTGGATGACACCAAGTTTTGGCTGCCCAGCACGATCACGGTCGATCAAGGTGACAAGGTCAAACTGACTCTCAAGAACCAAGTCCCCGGCGCCTCGAATCAGCACGGCTTCACCATCCCCGGCTATAACATCACTGAAGTCGTGACGCGCGGGACGCCAAAAACGATCACGTTCGTCGCCGACAAAACCGGCGTCTTCCCGTATTCATGCCAGCTGCATGCCGCGCACGTCGGCGGCCAACTGGTGGTCAATCCAAAGAAGTAGAACGCCCAAAGAGAGCCCGCTTGCCCCCTTCCCTTGCGGGATCGGGGGGCAAGCTCTCTGATTTACTTTTGCAAGCCCTAAGCGGCAAGCAGTTGGCTTAGCGGTTGAGTTCGAGGCTATGCGAATGCAATCGAGCTTTAGTTTTCCGGCGGTGCGAATACCGTCAGAGCAAACAGCTTGTCCGTCCCGGTACGCGTGTATGAGGCGCGCCAGCTGGAATCGTGACGAAGTCGCCAGCCTTGATCTCACATTCCTTGCCCGAGACGCGGCAGGTGGCCTTGCCCTCGATTACATAGATTAGCTGGTCGCCGCGATGCGAGTTCTCGTGGCCATCGCCGAAGTTGGGAGGAAGCGTAAATACCGCGGACTCGGTCTGTGGCGTTTTGCCGAGCCTTCCCTGCGCCATCTTCGAGCCGTCGCCACGCATCGCGAAGACGTTTGGAACGGCATCGTGTCCTTTCTTGTCCGCCGCGAGTTCATCCATTTGTTGCGTAAAGAGTTCTTGGGAAATCACACCGTTGCGGTACGCTCTGAATAGCTGCTGCACTTCAAAATCTTTAGTCGCCATGGCGGCCTCCGCGTTCCGATGTTGGTGGTGGGCTGTTGTTCGAAATCCGTTCCTATCCCCAGCCTTTAGCAAAAAATGCCGGAAACCATAACCTTACGTCCAACACGAAATCAGGCGACGATCCCACTCCTCCGATGGGCCGCTGAATGGACCGATCTAATCGAATTCGAAATCGTTCCGGTGGTGCCCGGCAACGAAACCGCGGCCGCGCTATCATTCTGAGTACCGGCTATCCCCCCTAATGCCATCTGACGTTCGAAACGGCTAACCTAGCCGATGCATGCGCACCGTCCTCCTCTACGCGCGCTCGCCAGAGTGGGGCGCCGCGATCGCGCGCGCCGAGGAATTCCTCGCGTCCGCAAATTTTCGCCCGCTCAAATCCGAAGGTCGGACGCTAGCTGGATTCCTCGACGTCCCAGGCGCCGGACCCGCGTTCATCAAACGCGTCGATGTACCCAGTTGGAGTCGCGGGCTTTGGCTACGCATCCGCGGCAGCCGCGCCGCACGCTCGATCGCCGGTGCCGCGATGCTCCGTGCGCGTGGCCTGGCGCATCCCGAACCGCTCGCCGCGATGGACGTTTATCGCGCTGGCGCGATTCGCGCCTCCTATCTGCTGAGCACGCCACTGCTCCGCGCCGATTCGCTCAGCCGCTTCGCACTCGGCCCCGGCGGCGTGAAGGGCCGCGATGTGCGGCGCCGCAAACGAATCTCCGACGAGGTCGCCGCACAGGTTCGGCGCCTCCACGAGTCCGGCGTTTACACGCGCGACCTGCAGGAAACCAACATCATGGTCGAAGACGACGGCGCCGGCGGCTTCAAAGTCTTTTTCATCGACCTCGAGGATTTTCGGATCGCCGCGAACGTCCCCTGGCGTCGCCGTCTGATGAACCTCGTGCATCTCGATCGCAGTATCGGCCGTTTTCTCTGTCGCGCGGCAAGATTGGATTTCCTGTACGCTTATCTTGGACGACGGCCAGGACCTGCGGAGGCGCGCAGAATCGTCGCTGAGATTCTCGCGATGCGCGATCAAATTGCGCGTCGCAAACGGCGCAGTCCCGCGGCTGCCAAACACGCTCCGACTCCAGAGTATAGAGAGACTTCTGATGGCGCTCTCGATCCATAGCCGCGAATACGACCATCACACTGAAAAGGTGCACGCTGCGGGCGGACCCTGGGTGCGCGACGTGATGCTCGGGTTGAATGACGGGCTGGTCGCGTCGTTCGCGGTCAGCTCCGGCGTCGCCGGCGCGTTCCCAGCTGGCAACGCTGCGTTGATGGCGGGCCTATCCGAGATGCTGGGCGGCGCGGTCGCGATGGGTCTCGCGGCTTTCATCTCGGCTCGCTCGCAAACCGAATTCTACTCGAGCGAAATCGAACGCGAGCGCGACGAAATCCAGCGATGGCCCGAACGCGAGCGGGAAGAGATCAGCACCATCTATCGCGAAAAAGGATTCAGCGGTCAGCTGCTCGAAAACATTGTCGCGCACATCACCGCCGATCCCGAGCGATGGAGCAATGTCATGATGCGCGAGGAACTCGGCTTCACCGAGAACTCGCTCGATTCTCCCTTGCGCTCAGCGATCGCAGTTGGGCTGTCGTATCTTGCGGGCGCCGCCGTGCCGGTATGGCCCTACATTTTTTTCGCGCCAGGCCGCGGCGTGATCGTGTCGGCAATCTCTACCGTGCTGGTGCTGTTCGTGGTTGGCGCCGTCAAAACGATCATCACCAGCCGTTCATGGTGGAAGAGCGGACTCGAAAGCATGCTGACGGGGATTGCCGCCGCGGCCGTGACTTACGGCGCTGGCCGTTTTTTCGCGACACGTTGAATCGCCGGACTCGTCACGTCCCGATCATAACGTCAGCGTTCTCGACCTTCACCGGATAACACCCGAGCTTGACGCTTGCGTCGTCGAGGTTCGCGCCCGTCGTGACGTCGTATTCCCATCCGTGCCAGGGGCAAATCACCGTGCTGCCGTCAACTTCGCCCTCGCCGAGCGGACCGCCGCGATGCTTGCACGCGCTGTCGATCGCGTAGAATTTGCCGCCCACGTTGAACAGCGCAATCTGCTTGCCCGCGACCTCGACCGTCTTGCCGGCGCCTTCCGGAACGTCGGCCACTGTCGCGACTTTGATAAAATTTGACACCTGCCGGATTACCTCCGCATCGATCGATGCTGCGCGGGATCAGGTCGTATATTCCGCATTGATCTTTACGTAATCGTAACTGAGATCGCAGGTCAGGATCGACGCGCGCGAATTGCCAAGCCTGAGATCGAGCCGCACCGTGAACTCGCTTTCCTTCATCGCTTTGCCCGCCGTCGGAAGTGCTTCTGTGATCAACCGTCCAGCCGCGGCCACTTTTATTCCGCCGATCCATAGCACCAGCCGATCCGATTCGAGGTAGGCGCCCGAAGACCCCGCCGCCATCAAAATTCTTCCAACGTTCGGATCGCAACCAAAGAACGCAGTCTTCACCAACGGGGAGTTGGCAATCTGACGCGCCGCTCTCTCCGCGTCGGCAGCAGAACGCGCGCCACGCACCTCGATCGTCACGAGCTTGGTCGCACCTTCACCATCGCGCACCAACTCGCGCGCGAGCGCCGCCGAAATATCGCTTACCGCGCGATCAAACGTTTCCTGATCGCGTGCACCTAGCGCGCGATTGCCCGCTGCGCCGCTGGCCATCAGCACCACGGTGTCGTTAGTTGACATGTCGCCATCCACGGTGATCGCATTGAAGCTCGTCGGCAGCGCCCGTTTGAGCGAGCGCTTGAGCGCTCCAGGAGCCACTACGGCGTCGGTCATGAGATATCCGAGCATCGTCGCCATTTTTGGCGAAAGCATCCCGACGCCTTTGACCGCACCCGCGATCGTGATTGTCGTGCCCGCCGCTTTGAACGAGGTGGTCGCGGTCTTGGGCCGGGTGTCAGTCGTCATGATCGCTCTCGCGAAATCGCCGAGACCGTCTTCGCGCAGATTGCGCACTGCTTCGGCGGCGCCGGTCTTCATTTTTTCGAAGTCGAAGAGGTGACCGATCACGCCGGTGGAAGAGGGCGCCACCAGCTCCGGAGCGCATCCGAGCAAACGCGCCACTTCTGCGCATGAATCCTGGGCGAGGCGCATCCCCGGCTTGCCGGTGAAACTGTTAGCGCATCCCGAGTTCGCGACGATCGCCTGCAATCGCCCCGCTTTGACGCGATCGGCCGTCACATACACCGGCGCCGCCTTCACGCGATTCGCGCTGAATACCGCCGCCGCACTGGCCGGATGGTCTGCGACGATTAAGCCCAGGTCCAGCGCGCCCGCGACCGCCTTGAATCCCGCACTGACGCCCGCGAAGCGAAAGCCCCGCACCGGGCTGGGCTCGAGATCTATTTTCATGCGCGTGAATTCCTCCGAGCGGCGAATATACGCGGCGCGCGCACAACTGCAAACAAACCCGCTCGTGCGTGCGACGTTTCGCTAAATGTGAGGTTCCGGGATCGCGATCACTTGCCGTGGCAGCGCTTGTACTTCTTGCCCGAACCGCACGGACACGGATCGTTGCGCCCGACCTTGTCGGTCTCGCGCCGGGCAGGCTCCGCGGCCGGCGTCTCGCTCTGATCGCCGTGCTGCATCACGACGCGCTGCGGCTTTTGTTGCTGCTGAATCTGCTCGACGTCCTGCTGGCGCTGCACCTGAACGCTGAAAACTTTCTCGACCGCGTCCTGCTGCATCACGTTCATCAGCGCCTCGAACATGGTGAACCCTTCTTTCTGGTACTCGACCAGCGGGTTCTGCTGCGCATAGCCGCGGAGCCCGATGCCTTCTTTCAGATGGTCCATCGCGAGCAGATGATCTTTCCACAGCGAATCAAGCGTCTGCAGCATCACGATCTTTTCGATTTGGCGCATCACCGGTTCGGTGAATTCCTGTTCGCGCTGATCGTACAACGCGTGCACGCGCTGCGCGGCCAACTCGATCAGGTCGTCGGGCGAGGCGAGCGGCTTGCCTTCGATTTCGCTGGCCGCGCTGAAGCCGGGGCGGAATTTGAACTGCTTGAAGAACGCGTCGTCGATCTGCTTCCAGTCCCACTCCGCGGGATCGATTTCGGTGCTGGCGTGCGCCGCCGCGATCTCCTCGATCAGTTCGTCGCACATCTCGAACACGTCCTGCTTGAGCGACGCGCCGCTCAGCAATTCGCGGCGGCGATGATAGACGACTTCGCGCTGCTTGTTCATCA
>PNBD01000037.1 GCA_003135855.1 Deltaproteobacteria bacterium | reverse complement strand
ATCCTCAATGCAAATCCGACTGCCGACGCGCTCCATCCCGACGCCATCTACCGCCTCAACATCGACAACGACGGAGATTGCCTGACGGACATCGCGTTCAGTTACGTGTTCTCGACGCCGAAGAACGGCAAGCAGACCGCAAACGTCTTCGTGGCAAAAGGCGCGCAGTCCCGATCGGTCGAACCCGTCGGTACGAAGATCATCGCCGATGCGGAGGTCTCCTTCGGCGCCAAACCCAACATCGTCAAGTCCGGCGCCTANNCGGAATCAAGAATCTGTTCGATACCAAGGGCGGCAGAAACTTCACCGCACCTCACCTGGGCGGCAAGTCTCCGTGGACTTTTGTCGATTCAAATACGCAAGCCAATGTGTTCTCGACTGTGATCGAGCTGCCGACGAGTGAACTCGGCGCCAAGCCTGCGATCCGCATCTGGGGTCGATGCAGCTTGCGCCGCGACGGAAAGCTGCTCCATGTCGATCGCGCCGGCCACCCTTCGGTCAGCAGTTTCTTCAACACCGACGAGACCAAGGAGGAATACAACGCCAGCGAGCCGGTTAACGATCGCAAGCGATGGCTCGATCAGTTCGTCCACTTGATGGGGCATACCGGCAATTACACCCGCGAAGAAGCAATCGCCGCGATCGACGCCGACGCGCTGCTCCCCGACATGCTGACCTTCAATCCGTCGAAGCCCGCAAAGTACCCCAACGGCCGCTCTTTCACCGACGATGTCATCGATCACCGCCTCCACTTCCTCTCCAAGGGTGATATCCCGCCCGACGGGCTTAAGCCGCACACCGATATTCTGAAAGTGTTCCCGTACATCGGCACGCCGCATGCGTCGTCCGGCGCGAAAAGCTGAAAAGGAGCTGAAGCGGTATATCAGAGTCAGTCAAACAATAAGGAACGGGGCCCGATTGGGCCCCGTTCCTGCTTCACCACATTCGATCGTTGAAAATTTGCTGCGCTCAGATCTTCAGTTGCAGCAGGAAGCCGATCACCAGCGCATACAGAGTCAGCGCTTCGATGAACGCGAGGCCGAGCAGCATCGGCGTGAAAATCTGGCCGGCCGCGTTTGGATTGCGCCCGATCGATTCCATCGCTGACGCCATCATCCGACCCTGACCGAGTCCGCTGCCGAACGCTGCGATACCGACGCCAAGGTTTGCCGCGAGCGCGATCAGCCCTGCGCGCAGCGGTGCGCTGGAGCCGGCCCCGGTTGCCGCTTCCTGCGCCATCGCGAGCAGCGGCGACGCCAGGATGCACATCGAGGCCATCGTCAGAACCGTTCCTAACCTTCGTATCATGTCAGTCCTCCTTGTTTGCGCGCGCCGCCGAGTGCCGTTTTCCGCCACCTCTCTTTCCTCTACCACGACCATTCCGGGCGGCATCCCGGGCGCGATTTTCACATGCTCAAAATCAAATCGAAAAATATTTTCGTTTAATGTTCGTGACTGGTGGCGAGTCGCACGTACGCCATCGAAAGGATCATGAACACCATCGCCTGGATCACGCACACGATCGAGCCCAGCGTCAGAAACGCCAGCGGTATGATCACTTTAGTCAGTCCGGTGAAGATGCCGAGTACCATGTGATCCGCGAACATGTTGGCGTAAAGACGAACGCCGAGCGAAAACGGCCGGCCCAGATTGTCCGCGATTTCGATCAACGTCATCAGCGGTGCAAGCGCGATCATCGGTCCGAGAAATGTTCTGAGATACCCGCCTACACCTTGCGCCTTCATCCCTTGCACGATGTAGAGAACGAAACAGATCGTGCCGAGCGCAAAGGTCAGATCGGAATTGCCGGTCGGCGGTTCCATCCCGGGCACGAGCCCGAGGAAATTTGCAAACAGGATAAACAAAAACAAGCTTCCGAAAAACGGAACCAAACTGCGATAGTCATGAAGCTGGGTGACTTCCTGGACGTTGCCGTCAATCCATTCGACAATCGTCTCGGAAATCGAGCGCAAACTTACCTTGTCATCAGAGATGAGCGGATCTTCGGCGGCCGCGAGCGATCTGCGCGCAAGAAAAGCGAAGATCAAAAGGATGCCCATCACCAGCCACGTGCCGACTATCACCTCGGGAATTTTCCCGCCGCCCAATATCTCAAGAAAGTTGATCGATTTCTGCAAGTCTGATTCTCCGCGCAGCGATTCTAGCTTGAACTGCGCCTCGAGGCACGCCCGGTTTCAATAATGGCCGCCGTCATCTGAGTCAAGACGCCCAGCCCAAAACCAAGTCCATCGATATGAGTTCGCGTGAAAAGCAGATACACGAGGCCGACCACGATCAACATCTTCAGCGGAATCGCCAGCACGCCGAATTTCGCCATCGTGCCCGACATGCCGGCGCCCGCCGCCGCGATAATGAAGCTGCCCATCACGCTTAAAATCCAAAGATTCGCGATTACCACCGCGCCGCCGAGCAAGCATCCGTAGGCGGCCGGCATTGAGTCGAAGAAGCCGAGAATCGCCGCCGTGATCGCCACCAGGATCACGTTCGTCCGCTGAATTGCCGGGATTGTCGGAATTGCCACTGGCGCCGTTCAGCTATTCGAACTTGGAGGAATTTCCCGCGCAATCCTGATCAGCGTTACAATCGAATGGATAAATCCGAAAAATGCCAGGATGCCCGTGAACCACGGCTCGGTGTGGAAGTACATGTCGATATAATGTCCGAATATCCCGCCGGCGATCGGCGACATCGGAATCTCGAGCGCCATCGCCATCGGTCGCGCGAATTTGCCGGTAATTAACGCCACCGCTGATTCACCTCGGGCTTAGATCGCCTCCGCGAGCGATTCTTCGGCCGCGACGATCGTGCGATCGATATCGGCGTCGCTATGCGCCGTCGAAATGAACATCGCTTCGAATTGTGACGGCGGTATATTTATCCCTCGCTCGATCATCGCGTGGAAGAACTTCGCGAATTTTTTGCCATCGGAAGTGCGCGCCTCGTCCGCATCGATCACGCGCTTCGGCCCAAGAAACATTGTTAGCAAAGATCCCGCGCGATTCACGCATCCCGTCTGTGCATGCTTTTTCAGCGCCGCGCGCAGTCCCCCTTCCAGACGCGCCCCCGATGCGTCCAGCTGCGCGTAGACATTGCTCTCGCGCAGCACCTTAAGTGTCTCGAGACCGGCGCGCACCGAAAGCGGATTTCCCGACAACGTGCCAGCCTGGTAAACGGGTCCGGCCGGCGCGAGCAAATCCATCAGGCGCGCAGGTCCCGCGACCGCGCCGACCGGCATTCCGCCGCCGATTATTTTTCCGAGCATGATCAAATCGGGCGCGACGCCCATCGTCTCGCTCACCGATCCGAAGTTCAGCCTGAACCCGGATATAACTTCGTCACATATCAGCAGCGCGCCGTTGCGATGCGCCAAATCGGCGAGCTCCTGCAAAAATTCCGGTAGCGGATTTACCACTCCCATGTTCGCAGCGACCGGCTCAACGATTACCGCGGCGATTTCTTGAGGCGCGGCGCGGAATAAATTCTCCACGCTCTCGATCGAGTTGTATCGGGCCACCATCGTCAACGCGGCGAGCGCCTTGGGAACTCCGCCGCTATCTGGTTGGCCGAGCGTCATTCCACCGGAGCCCGCACGAACCAATAGCGAATCGCTGTGACCGTGGTAGCATCCGTCAAACTTGATTATATTCTCGCGACTGGTTGCGGCGCGCGCGATCCTGAGCGCCGTCATGCCCGCTTCCGTCCCCGAGCTAACCAGCCTAACTTTTTCCGCACACTTGATCGCTGACGAGATCGCCTCGGCGAGTTCTACCTCGAGTCGCGTGGGCGCGCCGAACCCCAATCCGAGTTGCGCCTGCTCCGCGATCGCCGCGATGACCCGCGGATGAGCATGTCCCAAAATTGTTGGACCGTACGAGCAAACATAATCGAGAAATTGGCGTCCGTCGGCGTCGGTCAGGGTCGCGCCCGCGGCGCGTTCGATGAAAATCGGCGATCCACCGACGGCGTTCCACGCGCGGACCGGCGAATTCACCGCACCAGGAATCTTAACCTTGGCGCGATTGACAAGTTCACGCGAGATTTTCGGCGTTCGCATCTGGGTTCCTTGGCGGCGGCGAAAGTATTGTTGAAAATTCTTCAATCATTCGTGTTTCATCGAGACAAATTCTCATCGTACGCGTCAAGCGCTCCAAAAGTGAGATCGTTTTCGTTGGCTTCCAGAGCCATCGTGCGAGATCGCAATCTTGCGGTGCAAATTCCCACTCGCCGCGCGCGATCGCGATCGCGCGAAATTTCCTTTTCGATCCAAGCGCATAGCGAAAAAATATTTTGCGCGCTTGTCTGTATCGCGAAAAGAGTTTATCAACTTCTCAGTCGCGAAAAATTCTGTTCCGAAAAATATGACCGTCTGATCGTTTTCGATCGTGAGCGCTCTCACTATGGCTTGTCAGCGCGTGCAATCCGCACTTGTTCTCGCTCCGAATCTCACGACCATCAGTAAGGACCGTAGCCTGGAAAGGTTGATAATCGGCTGCTCTGGGCCGCCAAATCTGCGTCTCCAGCAAGGGAAAAGCTGCTTATCCACAAGTGTGGATAAGCTTGTGCGTAATTCTCCCGGCAATCTACTTGCCGGGCTTGACTCCGGCCAAAGGGGGACGGTCGGCTTTCTGGATGGGGGAACCTGGACATGACGGATTTATGGAATCGGGCGAGCGGCCGGATGCGCGATGAACTCGGGCAGGTCGGCTATGAAACCTGGATCGGTCCGCTGAATTTTATCGCTCAGCAGGGATCGATCATTACCATCGAAGCGCCCAATCGTTTTTTCCGCGATTGGATCAACGAACGATATCTCGGCTTGCTGCGTCAGGCAGTGTCGGCGGAAGCAGGCGAAGAAATCGAAATTCGTCTGACGCTCGGCGACGCCGGTGTTGCGGCGCTGCAACCGCCGCACAAGAACGGTTATGCGAACGGCAAAACCAATGGCAACGGCCATGCCAACGGTCACAGCAACGGCGACGCCCACAGCAATAGCAGTGGCAACGGAAGATCCGCGGTATCGCAATCGCCGACCGACGCCCGCGGCGATCGCCATCCGCAGTTCAATCCGCGTTACACCTTTGCCGAATTCGTGGTCGGCTCGGCCAATCAGTTCGCGCACGCGGCAGCGCAGGCGGTCGCTCATCAGCCGGGCGAAAAATACAACCCGCTTTACATCTACGGCGGAGTCGGCCTCGGCAAGACGCATCTGGTGACCGCGCTCGGCCATCACATCTGGGCCTCCGGCGATCGTCCGCGCAAAGTGCTCTTCATGCCCGCCGAAATTTTCATGAACGAGCTCATCAATTCACTCCGGCGCGACAAGATGGGCGAGTTCAGGGAAAAATTCCGGCGGGTCGACACGCTCATCCTCGACGACGTCCAATTCCTGGCCGGCCGCGAGCGAACCCAGGAGGAGTTCTTCCACACCTTCAACGCGCTGCACGCCGAGCGGCACCAAATCGTGATCACCTCGGACAAGGTGCCGCGCGAAATCCCCGGCCTCGAGGAACGGCTGCGCAACCGCTTCGAGTCGGGCCTGATTGCCGACATCGCGCCGCCCGATCTCGAGACCCGCGTCGCGATCGTCCAGAAGAAGGCCGTGCTCGAAAATCTCAGGCTGACGCCCGAGGTCGCGATGTATATCTCGCAGAGCGTTTCCTCCAACGTCCGCGAGCTCGAAGGATGCCTCACTCGGCTGGCGGCGCTCGCCTCGCTCAACAAGTCGGCAATCACCGTCGAGTTCGCGCGCCAGGCGCTGCACGACCTGATTCGAAATCACGACGCGAAGCCTGACGTGGAATCGATCCAGAAAATTGTATCGGATTTTTTCCATATTCGGCTCGCAGATCTGAAATCGAAAAAGCGCACCCAGCACATCGCCTTCTGCCGGCAGGTCGCGATGTATCTCAGCCGCAAGCTGACCGACTCTTCCTTCCCGACCATCGGCGATCACTTCGGCCGCGATCATTCGACCGTGATTCATGCCTATAATCTGATTCTGCGGCGCGTATCGAGCGACTCGGCCTTCCGCCTGTCGATTGAAAAAATCGAACGCGAACTGAAATCGATTCGCAATGCCGCGTGATACGATGCGATTGTTCAGAGACTGTGGACCATGTGGGTATGAAGCCGGCGTTATCTACAAGCGAACTTGCCGCGGCGTCAATTGCGCCGGCGAGACGTCCATCCGCCGACAACTTTTCACCGTCGGAAATTTGTTTTAATTCAGCCACTTGCCTCACTCATGAACAAATCCACAACTCCTACTGTTACTGCTATGATCTTTAGATCTCTTAAGATCAGGAATAGGAATTCATGGGACTCTCGATAGAACGCTCGTCGCTGCTTAGTGGTTTGGGCTTGGTGCAGGGGATCGTCGAACGGCGGACCACCGTCCCGATCCTAGGACACGTGCTGGTCGAACCCAATGGCAGCGCGCTTTCGCTCAGCGCGACCGATTTGGAAGTCGGCATCCGCACCCAGGTCGCCTGCTCGGGCAAAGAAAAAAGTCTGACCCTCAATGCCCGCAAGCTTTTTGAAATCGTGCGCGAGGCGGAAGGCGATGAAGTCGCGCTCACCACCCTCGACAACGATTGGGTCGAACTCAAGTGCGGCCGCGCCAAGTTCAAGATGATGGGCCTCGATCCGCGAAGTTTCCCCGCGATGCCCAGCCAGAGCCTCGGCAAGGAAGCGGCTGGCGCCTCGAAGAAACAGTTGAAGGCCGAGCTGGTGATTCCCACGACTGTGCTCGCCGACATGATCGACAAGACGCTGTTCGCGGTCAGCCCCGACGAGGCGCGCTACAACTTAAGCGGCGTGTTCGTGGAATCCAGTGTGCCCGGCTCCGCTCGGATGGTCGCGACCGACGGCCATCGCCTCGCGATGATCGAACGCGAAGTCGCGGGCTTCAGGATGGAAGGCGGAGCGATCATTCCACGAAAGGGACTCGCCGAACTGCGCAAAATTCTCGATCAAGGCGGCGATGCGGAAGTGCGGCTCTCGCTCGAAGGTCAGCTCGCATATCTGAAACGCGGCACCACCGAAGTCTCGATGCGTCTGGTCGAGGGAGAATTCCCCGACTATCGCGGCGTCATACCGAAGCAGTCGAAGTACAAAATCGCGGTCGCGCGGGACGCGCTCCTCGCCGCGATCAAGCGCGCCGCGATCTTCTCGAGCGAGCGCTATCACGGCGTCAAGTTCGCACTGTCCTCTGGATTGTTGACCGTATCGTCGACCAGCCCCGAGACTGGCGAGGCCAGCGAATCGCTCGATGTCGATTTCACCAACGAGGAATTTGCGATCGGATTCAACGCGTCGTACGTGCTCCAGGTGCTCGGCGTGATTCCGGCCGGCGCCAGCGTCGAGCTGGGACTTAGCGACGACGTAAGTCCCGGCGTCATCCGGGCGCCCGAGGCGGACTCGCAGTACACCTACGTCGTGATGCCGATGCGCCTCTGAGTCCGAGTTTGGCTCGACCGAATCGCCAGGATGTTCAAAAGGCAGAGCTTGCTCAATGGCTTGCGGTATGGTTCGATTGCGTGTTCGGGGTCGTCGCGATTCCTCCGCCTATCGAATCCCGAGCGCCATCAGATCGTGATTGATGAAACCCGACCTACAACAGACCCATCGGTCTGAATCTACAAGTGACTCTGGCCGCCAGCGATGAAAAGGACTTACCAACCCCACAACCGCCGACGCAAACGAACTCACGGCTTTCTGGCGCGGATGGCCACGCCGGGCGGGCGCAAGGTGCTCAAGCGCCGGCGCGCGAAAGGCCGCACGCGGCTCGCGATCTCGATCCCGCCCAAGCAGCCGGGCTAGCCCGCGGTTGACGGGACATTGCAGTATCGTGGGCGCGCGCTCGCGTCACTATCCTGTTCAAATCGAGGTGACTCGCATCGCCGTGCCGCAAAGGCGCACACCGCTGAGTTTTGCCGCCGCCGACCGGATGCATCGAAGCGCGGAATTCATCCGCCTTCAGCGCAAGGGCGTCCGAGTTCAATGCCCTCATTTCGTGATCTATGCCGGTCCCCTGCCGCACTACCTGAAGCCGACCTTTCGGGACGCACGGCCGCGGAGCCGATTCGGGCCGGAGGGCCGAATCGCAGTTGAATCAAGAGTCCCGAGTCCGCAGCAAAGCGGAGGCGAGGGCATCGAAAGTGTCGATCGCTCCCGGCTCGGCGTTACGGTCTCGCGGCGAATTGGCGATGCGGTCGTGCGAAATCGTGTGAAGCGTCGCGTCCGTGAATGTTTTCGTCTGATGCTTCGACAATCGATTCCATCTGGAACTTCGCTGGTCGTGATCGCGCGCAGCGGCGCTGGCGAGTTGCCGTCCTCGGCGATTAATTCCGAACTGGTCGCGGGCATTCAGAAAATCCGCGGGCGGCTGGAACCCGGCCAGCCGTGAAGACGCGGGTAACCATCTTTGGCAATCGCCTGATCGACGCGCCGCGCTACGCAGCGCTCGCGATGCTCGCGATTTATCGCGCCGCGATCTCGCCGATGATACATGCGCTGTTCGGTCCCGCCTGCCGCTTCGAGCCGACTTGCTCCGAGTATGCCCGTCGCGCGATTCGTGAGCACGGCGTGATTCGCGGCGGCGCGATGGCCGCCTCGAGAATCGCGCGCTGCAATCCGTTCGGTGGGCACGGCTTCGATCCGGTCGCGTCGCCGCCATCTGAAGCCGACCTTTCGGGAGGCACGACCGCCGCGGAGCCGATTCGGGCCGAAGGGCCGAATCGCAGTTTAATTAAAAGTCCCGAGTCCGCAGCGAAGCGGAGGCGAGGGTTACTTAAAGCAACTCGGCGTTCGCCCAAGCTCAATGCCACGCAAGGAATCAAATAGTTGGATACCAGCCGAGTTCTAATCGCCGTAGTCCTGTCGCTGGTGATCGTGTTCGCCTACCAGGAACTCGTGCTGAAAAGGATGTTTCCACCGCCCAGCCAGCAGGCCGCGGAGCAGGCCAAGGCCGCGAAGGAGGCCGAGAGCCGTGCACTTGCCAATGCGCCGGCATCGGCCGCATCCGCGAGCGCCGCTCCAGGAGCGGTCGCCACCGGTACTGCTGCGAGCGGCCCCACCGCGAGCGGGGTGACTTCGAAGCCGCTTTCGTCCGCTGCGGGCACCGCGTCGGCGCCCGAGCGAACGATCGAAATCGATTCCGACTATTGGATTGCGGTGTTCACCACTCGCGGCGCGCGCCTCAAGAGCTTCCGACTCAAGCGCTACAAGGAAACCGCAGACAAGAACAGCGGCCCGTACGAGATGGTGCAGATGTCCCCGGGCGGCCATCTGCCCCTCGGCGTCGTGATGACCCGCGACGGAGGTGTCCTCGACGATCGCGATCTCATCTATTCGACTACCGCGCCCAATCGCCTCAACGTCGACTCGAACACCAAAAGTGCCGCCGTGAGCTTCAGCGCGCAGACTGCCGATGGCGCGCAGATCAGCAAGACCTTCAACTTTCGTCCGAGCAATTACGTGTTCGAGATGGAGGTGGCGGTCACCGGCGGTCCGCCGCTGCAGCAACTCGGCCTCTCGGTCAGTCAGCCGCTCACCGCCCATCTCGGCTACTACGATATTCCCGAGTTGCAAGCCGACGTGAAGGATAAGGTCCTCACGCAGAACGAAAAAAATCTCCGCAAAGGCGTCGAGCCCGTGAGCGGCCCGATCACCTACGCCGGCTTTGGCGATCGCTACTTCCTGTCGGTTTTCTTGCCTGAGAGTCCGACCGTGGGCACGCTCGCGATGGCCTACGCGGGGGACGAGGCGCTCGCACGCGTACTGTTCAACGACGCCCGCCAAATCCGCACCCAGGTGTACATGGGGCCGAAATTGCTGGACGCGCTGGAAGCCGTGAATCCGGCGCTCCATAAGGCGATCGATTTTGGCTGGGCGGGAATTCTGGCGCTTGTGTTTCTCCGCACGCTCAAGTTATTTCATCTGATCGCGCCCAACTACGGAGTTGACATCATCCTGTTGACGATTGCCCTGCGCATTGCCTCCCTGCCGATGTCGATCAAGAGCCAGCGCTCGATGATGAAGATGCAGCGCCTGCAGCCGCAGATGGAGCGCATCCGCGAAAAATACAAGGACAACAACGAACAGCTCCAGAAAGAGATGGTCGATCTCTACAAGCGCAATCACGTCAACCCGCTCGGCGGATGTGCGCCGATGGCGCTCCAGTTGCCGATTTTCATCGGCTTGTACGAAGCCTTGCTCAACTCGGTCGAGCTCCGCCATGCGCCGTTCATCGGCTGGATCAACGATCTCTCGACGCCCGACTGCCTGCACGTCCCCTGGATTCCGCAGTTGCCGATGATGCATTGTCACGGGCTGCCGGTGCTGGTGTTGCTGATGGGGCTCTCGAGTTTCGCGCAGCAATACACCACGCCTACCTCGCCGGACCCGAATCAGCAGCGCATGATGATGCTGACGCCGCTGATTTTCACCATCATGTTGATCAACTTTCCGGCCGGCCTTTCGTTATATTATTTTTCGTCGAACGTGCTCGGCGTGATCCAGCAGTACTTTCTCAATCGCGAATTCAAACAATACACTCCGGCGACATAAGCATGGCCGACTCCATCGAACTCACCGCGGATACAGTAGAACAAGCAGTCAAGGAAGCGCTCGAGCAACTCGGTGCGCACCACGACGACGTCTCAATCGAAGTGCTCGCGACCCCGCGCGCGGGCGTGCTGGGATTGGGCTCGCGCCAGGCGCGCGTGCGCGTGGTTCGTCGCGAATCGCCGGCCGGCGCGAGCGGCGTGCAATCGCCACCGCTGCGCACCGCCGCGATCGACGCCGAGAGCGCGTCGCGCAAAAGCGCCGGCCTCGAAGAGCAGGGCCGCGAAGCGACCGCGATCCTTAAGCAGCTCCTCGAGCTGATGGGTGAGCGCGCCGAAGTGCGGCCGACCGAATCGGATTCGGAATCAGTCGAGCTCGAAATTCGCGGCGACGGTTCCGGCATCCTGATCGGGCGCCACGGGCAAACGCTCGACGCGCTCGAGTACGTGGTGAATCGGATCCTCGCACGCAGAATAAAAGACTCGACGCCAATTTCGCTCGAAACCGAATCGTATCGCGCGCGCCGTCGCCAGCAGTTGCATCGCATGGCGCTCTCGATGGGCGAGCGGGCCAAGCGCGAGCACGAGCCCGTCAAGCTCGATCCGATGCCGCCGCGCGATCGCCGCGTCGTCCATCTCGCGCTGAAGGACGATCCGCTGATCACGACCCGCTCGGCCGGCGAGGGATTCTTGCGATCGATCGAGATCGTGCCGGCCGCCGGCGGCAATCGCGAGCGTGCCGCCGGACCGGGACCGCAAGGACGCGGGCGTCGCCGCGATCGAGACCGCGATCGCGATCCCGATCGTCAGCGTGAGCCCGATCGTCAGCCCGATCGTGAGCGCGAGCCCGTCCGTCAGCCCGATCCCGATAATGCGATCGGCGAGCATGGCGGCTTCAAACACGGCCAGAAGCGAATCGTGTAGCCGGGACGAATCTGAAGCCGACCTTTCGGGAGGCACGAGCGCCGCGGAGCCGATTCGGGCCGGAGGGCCGAATCGCAGTTTAATTAAAACTCCCGAGTCCGTAGCGAAGCGGAGGCGAGGGTATATAAAAAGGCCAGCGCGACCTTTCGATCGCGCCAGCCCGGTTAGCGGACAGTTTTGACTAGCTGATCACATATTTGCCGCGCGGACCATCGCGTCGGTGGTGAAGAACGAGCGATCCACCGCGCCCATATTGATGTACCAGCACTCCTTCTCCGGCGTTTCGATGCCCGGCAAATAGCACATCGTCGCTTGACCGGATTGCACGTCCGTCGAGACCGCGCCAACTACGAACTCGCGCTTGAACGGATAGATCGCAACGCGCGCGTCGGGCACCGGGCGATCGCGATAAGCGAGCCAGTAGATGTGCGAACGGAACAGTCTGCCGGCGCGATCGTATGTGTCGATGAACGGCTCAAACCACATTTCGCTGTCCAGGTAGATCAGGCTGCGCGAATCGATTGCATTGATGTGTCCCGGGCGCGGCGTAGCCTCGAGCACGTACAGGTGGCGCATTTCCCAGTTCTCCGGGCACGCGCTGGCCCCGCCGTCAGTGGCGCAGCGGACCTCGGGCGAATGCGCGGCGTGCACGCTGCCGAGCATGTTCTTCTCGCCGATGAACTTATAATTGTACTCCTCGGTCTTGGCGTTGAAGCCGGAGTAATGATCCGGATCCCACGAGAACGCCGCGGTTCCTGAGGTAACGGCGGAACTCAGGATCGATTCGTCGATGCGGCGGATGCGCCGCGAGCCTGCGTTGAGCGACCAGGTGTCGTCGCCCTTGGACGGATCGGCGTAACGCCAGCGGATGAATCCAATGCCATGAAGCTCCTGCGGTGCGAGCACCGGATAGAGGCCGAATATCCACAAACGTCCGGTGGTCTTGAAATCCGGATCGATCGGCAACGGTTCGACTTCGGTGCGACCGACCAGATCGTAGCCGGCATAGTGGCCGATCTGGAAGTACTCGGTCTGCGAGGTTTGCGGACCTTTTTTCTGATACTCCGTGTCGCAATCATAGAACCGCAGATCGTAGTCGTCACTGGTGATCGGCCGAAACACGTTGTTCCAGATGACCTTGACACCGACGTCGCGATCATTGGAGTCGATCAGCGGGAACGGCTGTCCGGCCACGTAACCGACCAGGCTCCGGTGATCGGAGGTCAGCCTGACCTGCGACGAATACTTCTCGGTTGCATCCTTGTACGGTGGCGGCCAGTCGATCCGCTCGGTCGGGGTGATCTTCATCGACATCCCGCGTTCGACCTTGTAATAGACGCCCGGTGGCACAATGTCTCTGACCTTCGTAGCATTTTCAGCGGTGATGAAATCCCCAGGTTTCACCTGCGCATAACTTGACGCCGGCCAGAAAGATGCCAACAGCGCCAAAGCTGCGACAGCGATTGTGACGGACACGCGAGATGCATTTCCCCTACGCATAAGCGGCCTCCTGAATTAGAGTTGCGGTTAATCAAAGACTACAAAACTAATGTATTCATTAGATCAGATTATGCTGTGCGTCAATTGCAATAATTCAACTCCCCGAGAGGCCGAGGATTAGCTATATCTAACGGGCGTTAGTTGACCGGATGACTGACTACTGGCCACTAGTCATTTGCGTCTGCAGCCAACTATCAAAAAAAGAACTGGCGTGATCTTTCGACCACGCCAGTCCGGTTAGCAGACTATTTCGCTTAGCTGATTAGAACGATGCCGCGCGGAACATCGCGTCGGTGGTGAAGAACGATCGATCCACCGCGCCCATATTGATGTACCAGCACTCTTTCTCCGGCGTTTCCATTCCCGGCAGATAGCACATCGTGGCCAAGCCGCTCTGCACGTCGGTCGAAACTGCGCCGACCACGAACGAACGCTTGAACGGATAGATTGCTACGCGTGCATCGGGTACCGGGCGATCGCGAGTCGCCAGCCAGTAGATGTGCGAGCGGAACAGATTGCCCGAACGATCGTACGTGTCGATATACGGCTCGAACCACATTTCGCTGTCCATGTAGATGACTGTGCGCGAATCCAGCGCATCGATCCGGCTGCGATCCGGCAACGCCTGCACCACGTACATATGGCGCATTTCCCAAGCTTCGGGGCATGCACTTGCGCCGCCATCAGTCGCGCAGCGGACTTCCGGCGAATGCTCGGCGTGAATGGTCGCCAGCATGTTCTTCTCGCCCAGGAACTTGTAGAGGTACTGCTCGGTCTTGGGATTGAAGCCCGAATAGTGATCGGGATCCCACGCGTGGGCCGAGGTTCCGCTGGTGGTCGACGAACTCATGATCGACTCGTTGATGCGGCGGATACGGCGCGAACCGGCATTCAGGCTCCAGATATCGTCGCCGCGCTTGGGATCGGCGTAACGCCAGCGGATAAAGCCGGTGCCACGAATCTCTTGCGGCGCAAGAATCGGATAGAGGCCGAATAGCCAGTAGCGTCCGGTGGTCTTGAAATCCGGGTCGGTCGGAAGAGGTTCCACTTCGGTGCGGCCGACCAGGTCATAACCGGCGTAGTGACCGATCTGGAAATATTCGACCTGTCCGGTCTGCGGGCCCTTCTTCTGATATTCGGAGTCGCAGTCATAGAAACGCAGATCGTAGTCATCGCTGGTGATCGGCCGGAACACGTTGTTCCAGATGATCTTTACCGCGACATCCGGATCATTGGCGTCGATCAGCGGGAACGGCTGGCCGGCGACGAAGCCGACGATCGAGCGCTTATCCTGCGAGAGCCGGACCTGCGCGGAATACTTTTCGGTCGCATCCTTATAGGGAGGCGGCCAATCCACGCGCTGCGTCGGGACGATCTTCATCGACATCCCGTGCGTCACTTTGAAATAAACGCCCGGCCCGAGCAGGTCTTTGACCTTCGTGGCGTTGTCGGGCGTGATGAAGTCGCCCGGTTTTACCTGCGCGAAACTTGACGTCGGCCAGAATGAAGCCAAAAGCGCCAAGGCTGCGATGGCGGTTGGGACAGACACTCGCAACACCTTTCTCATAAGAACGCGGCCTCCTAGTAATTTCGCGGCATCTGCCGCCCTGATTAACTAATCGAATCATTAGATCATCCTGTCACCGGCGTCAATTAACATAATGCAGTTGTCAAATCTCGGCGAAAATGCACAACACTGACGGCCTTTCTTCAGAAAATGACTTTCAAGATCGAATAGTCATTACCATGTCATATTTCGCACTCGTCTCGGGCGCGCATCAAACAGTGCATTTATTACTATTTATAATTCTAATCGCCACTAGTCATTTGCATCCGAAGCCGACCTTTCGGGAGGCACGAGCGCCGCGGAGCGATTCGGGCCGGAGGGGCCGAATCGCAGTTTGATTAAAATTCCCGAGTCCACAGCGAAGCGGAGGCGAGGGCTGTATCCGAAGCCGACCTTTCGGGAGGCACGAGCGCCGCGAGTCCCGAGTCCGCAGCGAAGCGGAGGCGAGGGTATCAAAGATTAATTAATAATAAATAAAAAAACTGGCGTGATCTTTCGACCACGCCAGTCCGGTTAACTAACAGTTTTGCTTAGCTGATCAGAACGAGGCCGCGCGGAACATCGCGTCGGTGGTNNCACTCCTTCTCCGGCGTTTCGATACCCGGCAGGTAGCACATCGTCGCGAGACCAGACTGCACATCAGTCGAGACCGCGCCGACCACGAATGAACGCTTGAAAGGATAGATAGCGACCTTCGCATCAGGCACCGGCCGATCGCGAGTCGCCAGCCAGTA
>PNBD01000004.1 GCA_003135855.1 Deltaproteobacteria bacterium | reverse complement strand
CCGATTCTGACGCTGGCGCTGACCTCTAAAGAGCTGCCGCTGGCAACCGTCGAAGACATGGCCGACACGCGCCTGGCGCAGAAAATTTCGCAGCTCTCGGGCGTCGGGCTGGTGACGATCAGCGGCGGGCAGAAGCCGNNAACGATCAGCTCGTCAGCAGCAACGACTACAAGCCGGTAATCATCGCGTATCGCAACGGTTCGCCAATCAGACTGTCCGACGTTGCGAGCGTGATCGACGACGCGGAGAACGTCAGGCAGGCGGCCTGGATGAACACCACGCCCGCCGTAATCCTCAATGTTCAGCGCCAGCCTGGCGCAAACATAATCGCGGTGGTCGATAGCGTCAAAGCCCTTCTGCCGCAGTTGCAAACCTCGCTGCCTTCGTCGGTGCAGGTTTCCGTGTTGACAGATCGCACCACGACGATTCGCGCGTCGGTCGCCGACGTACAGTTCTCATTGATGCTCACTATCGGGCTGGTCGTGATGGTGATCTTTCTTTTCCTGCGCAGTTTCTCGGCGACCGTCATCCCGAGCATCGCGGTCCCGCTCTCGCTGATCGGCACCTTCGGCGTGATGTATCTGCTCGGCTACAGCCTGGACAATCTCTCGCTGATGGCGCTGACGATTTCGACCGGCTTCGTGGTCGATGACGCGATCGTGATGATCGAGAACATCAGCCGGTTTATCGAGGCCGGCGATTCTCCGCTCGAGGCCGCACTCAAGGGTTCGGCGCAAATCGGCTTCACGATTCTTTCGCTGACCGTCTCGCTGATCGCGGTCCTCATTCCCTTGCTCTTCATGCGCGATATCGTCGGCCGGCTATTCCGGGAATTTGCGGTGACGCTCGCCGTCACCATTCTAGTCTCTGCGCTGGTGTCGCTCACGCTCACGCCGATGATGAGCGCCAAGCTGCTCAAGCGGACGCCGGAATCCGAACAGAGCTGGTTTTTTCGGAAGTCAGAGAAGATCTTCGACGATACGATCGCGCTCTACGGAAGCACGCTGCAATGGGTGCTGCGCCATCAGAGCGAAACGCTGATGGTGGCGGCCGGCACGCTGGTGTTGACCATCCTGCTCTACATCGTAGTGCCGAAAGGATTTTTCCCGGTTCAGGACACGGGCGTGATCCAGGGCGTTTCCGAGGCGCCGCAGAGCGTCTCGTTCACCGCGATGGTTGATCGGCAGCAGAAACTCGCGCGAGTAATTTTGCAGGATCCCGCGGTCGAGAGCCTGTCTTCCTTCGTCGGCATCGACGCCAACAACGCGACCGTCAACAGTGGACGCTTGTTGATCAATCTGAAGCCACTCGCCCAGCGCCACGCGAGCATCGTCGAGATCATCCGCCGCCTGCAGCCGAAGCTTGCTCAAGTGGAAGGAATCGAGCTCTTTTTGCAGCCGGTGCAGGATCTGACGGTCGAAGATCGCCTGAGCCGCACGCAGTATCAATACAGCCTCGAAGACGCCAACCCGGTCGAGTTGGCTATTTGGACCGACAAGCTGATCGCCAAGCTGAAAACGATGCCTGAGCTTTCCGATCTCGCGACCGATCAGGAGAACGAAGGATTGCGCGTGCATCTTGTGATCGACCGGCCGACCGCGTCGCGGCTCGGAATCACCTCGCAGATGATCGATGACACTCTCTACGATGCGTTCGGGCAGCGGCAGATCTCGACGATCTTCACCCAGCTCAACCAGTATCACGTGGTGCTCGAGGTCAGCCCCGAGTTCCAGAAAAATCCGCACGCGCTCGATCAGATTTATTTGCGAGCGACCACCGGCGGCGAGGTTCCGCTGAGCGCCTTCACGCATCAGGAGCAGGACAGCTCGCCGCTGCTGGTCAACCATCAAGGTCAGTTTCCGGTGGTCACGATTTCATTCAACGTGGCGCCCGGTTACTCACTCGGCGGCGCGGTTACCGCCATTCGCAACGCCAGCCGCGAAATCGGAATGCCCGATAGCGTGCAGACCGCGTTCCAAGGTACCGCTCAAGCATTCGAAGCTTCTCTGACGAACGAGCCGCTGCTGATCCTGGCCGCATTGGTCACGGTGTACATCGTGCTCGGCATCCTCTACGAGAGCTACATCCATCCCGTCACGATCCTTTCGACGCTACCCTCGGCCGGCGTCGGCGCGATCCTCGCGCTGATGATCTGCGGCAGCGAGCTGAACGTGATCGCGCTGATCGGAATAATTCTGCTGATCGGTATCGTCAAGAAAAACGCAATCATGATGATCGACTTCGCGCTCGAGGCACAACGCGAAGGCGGCAAGAGCCCGCTCGATGCGATCTACCAGGCGTGCCTGCTGCGCTTTCGGCCGATCATGATGACGACCATGGCCGCGCTGCTCGGCGGTCTGCCGCTCGCGCTGGGCAGCGGTACCGGATCGGAGCTGCGTCGGCCGCTCGGTATCGCGATCGTCGGCGGCCTCCTGCTTAGCCAGGTGCTGACCTTGTACACGACGCCGGTGATCTTCCTCGCTTTCGATCGGCTGGCAACCCGAGTCGCTGACTGGCGCGGCGCGAAGCACGTCTATCAACCGGGCCCTTCGTTATGATGTCGGAAATCTTCATCAAGCGGCCGGTCGCAACTACGCTGCTTACCACTGCGATCGCATTGGCGGGCGCGGTCGCGTTCAGGCTGCTGCCGGTCTCTCCGCTGCCGCAGGTCGATTTCCCGACTATCCAGGTCCAGGCGACGCTCCCCGGGGCGAGCCCCGAGACGATGGCGTCGGCGGTGGCGACTCCGCTCGAACGCCAGTTCGGACGGATCGCCGGGGTGACGCAGTTGACCTCGACCAGCTCGCTCGGAAATACCAGCGTGGTTCTGCAGTTCGACCTTAACCGTAACATCGATGCGGCCGCGCGCGACGTGCAGGCGGCGATCAATGCGGCGCGCAGCCAACTGCCGAGCGATCTGCCGGGTAGCCCGAACTACAAGAAGGTTAACCCGGCTGACGCGCCAATCATGATTCTCGCGCTCAAGTCGGACACCTTGACGCGCGGACGCATCTACGATGCGGCGTCGTCGATCCTCTCCCAGCGTCTCTCGCAAATTCAGGGCGTTGGACAAGTAGTCGTCGGTGGCAGCGCGCTGCCGGGCGTTCGCGTCGATCTCAATCCCAGCCAGCTCGGCAATTTGGGCCTCAGCCTGGAAGACGTGCGCACCGCGTTAAGCCAGGCGAACTCGAATCGTCCCAAGGGTGAGTTTTCTGACGACACCAAGTCAGTGTCCATCTCCGATACGGATCAGCTCCTCAAAGCCGACGACTACAAACCGCTGGTCATCCGTTATGGCAACGGCGCCACGATTCAACTTTCGGATATCGCCGATGTGCGCGACTCGGTCGAAGACATCCGCAATCTCGGCGTGGTGGACGGCCAGCCCTCGGTGCTCGTCATCATCTTTCGCCAGCCGGGCGCCAACATTATCGATACTGTCGATCGCATCTACGCAGCGCTGCCGTCGCTCCAGGCTTCGATCTCGCCGGCGATCGACACCGCGGTAGTGCTCGATCGCACCACGACGATTCGCGCCTCGGTCCGCGATGTCGAGCTGACGCTATGCATTTCGATCGCGCTCGTGATCATGGTCGTGTTCCTTTTCTTGCGTAACGCGCGCGCCACCTTGATTCCCGGCATCGTCGTGCCGATTTCGCTGATCGGCACCTTCGGCATGATGTATCTGCTCGGCTACAGCCTGGACAATCTCTCGCTGATGGCGTTGACGATCTCGACCGGCTTCGTCGTCGATGACGCGATCGTGGTGATCGAGAACATCTCGCGCTACCGCGAACAGGGCCTGTCGCCGCTTGAGGCAGCGGTGAAGGGTGCGGCAGGCATCGGCTTCACCGTCATGTCGATTAGCATCTCGCTGGTTGCGGTATTTATTCCAATTCTGATGATGGGCGGCGTGGTCGGCCGCTTGTTTCGCGAATTCGCCGTCACCTTGGCGACTGCGGTGCTGGTCTCGCTGGTCATCTCGCTCACCACCACGCCCATGATGGCGGCGCATATTCTCCGTCCGGAAAAGGACGAACGGCACGGCGCGTTCTATCGAGCGAGCGAACGCGGATTCAAGTGGCTGCATGACAACTATCAAAGGTCGCTCGCGTGGGTTCTCGATCATCATCTGTTGATGGCGGCGCTCACGCTCGCCACGGTCGCGCTCAGCGCTTATCTCTACGTGATCATTCCGAAAGGATTTTTTCCGCAGCAGGACACGGGACGAATCATGGGTGCGATCCAGGCGGATCAGGACACCTCGTTTCAATCGATGAGCCAGAAGCTGCTGCAGTTCGTCAACACCATCAAGGCCGATCCCGCAGTCGACCACGTGATTGCGTTCACCGGCGGCAATGGCGGCGCGACCAACGCCGCGCGGATGTTCATCGCGCTCAAGCCGTTAAGCGATCGGAAGATGAGCGCCGACCAGGTCATCGCGAGAATTCGCAAGGCGGTCTCGCCGATCGCCGGCGCAACTCTCTACGCGCAGGCCGTTCAGGACGTCAACATCGGCGGCAGGATGGCCAGCGCGCAATATCAGTACACGC
>PNBD01000023.1 GCA_003135855.1 Deltaproteobacteria bacterium | reverse complement strand
CGAGTTCGGCTTCGGCGCCGAGACCGGCATTTCCACCAATCGCCTGCACGCTCGGGGACCGATGGGATTGAACGAGCTGACGACCTACAAATACGTGATTAGGGGCTCGGGACAAGTTCGAATTTGAAAGACAGAAAATCAGCGCCATGCGGGTAGGACTGTTCGGCGGCAGTTTCAATCCNNCGCTCGACCTGATTTATTTCGTGCCGGCCGCGTCGCCGCCGCATAAGGTCGAGGGCGACCTTGCCCCCGGCGAGCATCGCCTGCAAATGGTGCGGTTTGCGACCAAGGGCAATCGCCATTTCATGGCATCTGATGTCGAGATTCGGCGCGGCGGCAGCTCGTACTCGATCGACACGATTCGCCACTACCTCGCGACGCTCCGCCAGCCCGCGACGCTCTACCTGCTCATGGGCGCCGACCAATTCGCCGAGCTCGAAACCTGGAAGGAACCGGACGAGCTGACCCGGCTCTGCAATATCGCCGTTCACACAAGATTAATGTCGAAGGAGCAGACCCAGCCCCGCGTTTCAGTTGCCGCACTCAAACGCTTTGGCTACACTCAACAAGACGATCACTACGTGCATCCAGGCGGACAAACGCTTTCCTTCGTCGAAACCACGTTCTTTCCAATCTCGGCGACCGAGATTCGCCGCAAACTTCAGCGCAACGAATCGATCAATTACCTGCTGCCGGGTGATGTGGTCGATTACATTCAGCGACACGCACTCTATTGAGGAAATCTGCTGAAGCTTTGCCGTCAATCCCGATCGAATCACAAAACCACGACTCGCCAGTCGCCGGCGGTTAGCAAGATTTCTTGAATTCACTCGAGAAGGCATACGCCGTCGCTGAAGCGGCGCTCGAAAAAAAAGCTTACGACTTGATCGTGCTCGAAGCCGAGCACCTGAGCTCGATTGCCGACTACTTCATCGTCGCAACCGGCCGCTCAGACGTGCAGGTGCAGGCAATCGCACGCGGCATCGCAGAGCGGATGGCCGCGGAAGAGCAGCGCCCGCTGGCGATCGAAGGATTCCAGCACGCGCATTGGATCGTGCTCGATTACGACGACATCGTCGTGCATCTCTTCTACGAGCCGACGCGCGAGTTCTATCGTCTCGAAACCAACTGGATCGACGCAATCGAAGTAAAATTGCCCGAACCGTTCCGCACGCAGGCGCGCGAACTTCGTCTTCGCGCCCAGGCCTGAATCGCTACGCAACGGCGCGCAACGTGTGCGCGAGCCACACCAGGATAACGGCGCCGATAGTCGCCACGACGATCGCGCCGATCGTGCCACTGGGCCCCGGCACGTTCAGCTCTGCGAATATCCAACCGCCCACGACTCCGCCGATCAGTCCGAGCACCAGGTCGCCGATCAGTCCGAAACCCCTGCCCCGTATGAGTTTTCCGGCGAGCCATCCCGCGATCAGTCCGATTATGA
This sequence comes from Deltaproteobacteria bacterium, assembly GCA_003135855.1. Taxonomy (GTDB): domain Bacteria; phylum Desulfobacterota; class Binatia; order Binatales; family Binataceae; genus Binatus. The sequence continues at coordinate 14,810 of PNBD01000023.1, read as the reverse complement.
TCGTCCCGAGCATCGTGTTCTCCCTTTTCGGCGGTGTCGAGTTTTCGCTCAGTTAGCAGCCGGGGGCGTGATGAATCCCGCCGCGCTGGTATGCGAGCGTTTGTAGTTCTTCGGCCAGCTCGATCGTGCGCGCGCGGGCGGCGCGAGCGAGACGCTGCGAATTTTCATCAGTCGCAAGCTCGGTCAGAAACTTTACGCCGAGTTCGTGATGGAACTGTTCATCGGGCTGGATCACGTCGCGATAGAGCCGCGCCGTCGCCTTGTCGCCCGCATGTTCGCACAATTCGATGAACTGCAGATTCTTGGTCAGCGCGATCGCCTCGCGAGTGAACTGCCCCGCGGCGACGCGCTCGACGTCGGTCTCGAGCGTCGAGAGAAATTTGTATAGTGGACTGTATCCCGCCGCGAGCGGATTGAAGCCCGCGAGATCGTCGCCCAGCTCGCTGAGACGCTGCTCGATCAAGCGATAGTGTTTCGCTTCGTCGCCGCTCTGCCGCGCGAGCGCGATCTTCAATTGCACGTCGCGGCTCGAACTCACCCACAGCGCCGCAATTTCGGTCGCTTCGATTTCGTTCTTCAGCGCGATCCTGAGCAGGCCGCGCGTGTTCAAATCGCCGCCGCTCTCATGCTTGAGCGATTCGGCGGGCGCAAGCCGGCGCAGAATCGAGTCGTTATCGGCGACCAGTTCCTGGACGAACGTTGACGCGTCCATCACCGGCTACGCCCTCCTACTTCTTCTGTTCCATCGGCGCGCCGCAGCACTTAATGGTGCCGGTGCCGCCTTTGGTGACGATGACCTGCGAGCTGCATTTGCCGCAGATGTAAACCTTGCCAAGCTGGTTAGCCATTTCTGATTCCGATCCCTCCCGAACGTTGCTGCCGGACGATCACGCACCTCTGAATAACGGTTTACGCTTTTCCAGAAAAGCTCGCACGCCTTCAGCGCGATCGGCTGTCGTTTGTAGCAGGGCGTAGAGGTCTTCCTCAAGCCTGATACCTTGCTCCAAGGTCATGTCATAACCCTTCACCACCGCATCCTTCACGAGGCGTGCGGCGAGCGGCGCGCGGCTCAAAATCGCCGCGGCGACTCGTCCGCTGATTTCCGCCAATTCTTTGCGGCTCTTCGCGAGATACGCGATCAGTCCGAGACGAAGCGCCTCGTCCGCTCCCAGAGCCGTCCCGGTCAGCATCATGCGCAGCGCGTTGGCGCCTCCGATCAATCTCGGCAGCCGCTGAGTAGCCCCGAAATGCGGCATCGTTCCATGCTTCATTTGTGTGATCGCGAAGCGCGCCGAGGAAATCGCGATGCGAATATCCGCCGCCATCGCCAATTCCAGCCCTTCATCGAAGGCGTCGCCGTTGATTATCGCGACCGTCGGCTTCGATAGCACGGCGAGCGACTCGACCAGCCGCGGGTCCACCGCCTCGTCGAAGCCGGCGCAGAACGCCGCGCCCGCACCCGTGATCGCGAGCGTCCGCGCCGCGTCGTCGTCCTCGACCTGCTCGATCACCTCGAGCATCCGCACCGCCATCGCAGGCGTGAGCCTGGCGCGCGCGCCCGGATAGCGGAGCGTCGCATTGACGCATCCGCTGGCAATCCCGACTTCGACTGACCCACCAACCGTCGCGCCGCGCGCGTTGCGCGAATTCTTTTTCGTGCGGCGAGGCGTCAGACGCCTCCACTTGGAGCGCGCAGATCCTTGCGCAGAATCTTGCCGAGCGGATTTTTCGGCAGCGCGTCGATAAACTGGACACTCTCCGGACGTTTGAAACTCGCGAGCCGGCTCCGGCAAAACTCCGTCAGGTCCGCTTCGCTAACGTTTTGCCCTTGGCGGCGGACCACGAACGCCTTGACCGTTTGCCCCCATTCGACCGACGGAACGCCGATCACGGCGCACTCATCCACCGCAGGGTGACTCATCAACACTGTCTCGATTTCCGCGGGTGCGATATTTTCGCCGCCGCGAATAATCATGTCGTCCTTGCGACCCGCAAAGAAAATGTAGCCATCGTCATCGAGCCAACCGAGGTCGCCGGTCGCACGCCATCCATCGGGCAGTCGCGCGTCGTCCTCGCGGCCCGCGTATCCCTTCATGATTCGCGCGGTGCGGATGATTATCTCGCCGACCTGCCCGGCCGGCAGGAATTTTCCGTCCTCGTCGCGCACGCGAATCTCGACGTCGGGCAGCGGTTTGCCGATCGAGTTGAGCCGCTTCAACTTCAGCTCGACCTCCGCCGGCGTGCCAGTCAGCCGATGATCGTCCGGCCCGAGCACCGTCAGCGACGACGTCGTCTCCGTCTGTCCGTAGGCGTTCACGAAGCCGACGATCGGCGGAAAAACTTCGATCGCACGACGAATCACCTGCACCGGCATCGGCGCGCCGCCGTAGGCGACGTTGGTGAGGCTCGACAAATCCGCCGACGCGAAACCGGGCTCGTCGATTAACTGCTTCATCATCGTCGGGACGACGAATGCGTGCGTGACGCGCTCGCGCGGGACGATCTCGAGCCATGCCTTCGCATCGAATTGCCCCATGACGACGAGCTTGCGGCCCGTCCAGATGTTCGTCATGTAGGCCGTCGTTCCCGCGATATGATAAAAGGGCACGCACACCAGCGCGGCGCCCCGTTCGGTGCCGTCCGCCATCTCGACGTTGGCCGTCACGTACGCCGCGAAATCCCGAAATCGCAGCATCACGCCCTTCGGCAACGAGGTCGTGCCACTGGTGTACATGAGGATCGAGATGTCCTCGTCCTCGACTTCGGCTTCGGATTCATCGGGCGCCGCCTTCGTGATCAAATCCTCGATGCCCGGCATCGCGTTCGAAGCGTGGCCCATCGCAATGAACTTGCTGACCTTGAGCTTCGGTTTGATTCTACCGATCAAGTCCATGTATCGATCGCCAATCAACAGCAGCTTCGCGTCCGCCGTGTTGATCATGTACTCGAGCTCGCCATCTTTCGCGCGATAGTTGAGCGGCAGAAACGTCAGACCCGCTTTGGCCGCCGCGTAGTAGCACTGGATGTACAAGTCGGAGTTGGTATCGAGCAGCGCGACTACATCGCGCGGCTTAAGGCCCTGCTGCTTGAAAACCGCGCTCAAACGCGACACGCGATCGTTAAGGTCCGCGTACGTCAGTCGCCGCTTGCCAAAAACCAGGATTTCCTGATCCGGTACGATCGACGACGGGATCGTTACGAAGTTAACCGTATTCACTGAGCGCGTTCCTCCCGGTCGCCGATTCGTCTGCGGCGCGAAAGCGAGGCGGGCCGCGATTTCCGCGCGCGATCTGCGCGAGCGGATAACATTGCCAGCCTTCTCGCCAGGCGCCGTTCGAGTTCGAGTCCCTCGCGCAACGGCAAATCCAGACCTCCCCACACCGCGAGTTTCAGCATCGCCGAATGCGCGCGCGGCAAGCGTCCCAGCTCGTTGGCGATTTTCAGCGCCCGCCGGTCGAGCTCGGAAGTCGGGACCACGTCGGCGACCAAACCTACAAGTAACGCTTCTCGGGCGTCAATCCAACGCCCGGTCAGGCAAAGATCGAGCGCCCGTCCGAGGCCCAGCCGTCGCGACGCAGTCTGCGTTCCCGCGACTCCGGGAATCATTCCGGCGCCCGTTTCCGGCAGGCAGATTTTGGTATCGTCCGCCGCGATCGCGACGTCGCACAGCAGCGCCATCTCGAGTCCGCCGCCAACCGTATAGCCGTGAATCGCGGCGATTGTCGGGATCGGCAGCGCGCGCATCGTGCCCCACACATCGCGCCGAAAGCGCACCCATCTCGCGACGATCGGTGACGGCGCCATGCCGAATTCCGCAAGATCGCCGCCCGTCGAAAACGCCACGCCCGCGCCAGAGAGCACCATCGCGCGCACTTCGGCGTCGTCGTGAATCGCGCCGAGTATCGAAAACAACTCGTCGCGCATCGCCATGTTGTAGGCATTGAACTGCTTGGGCCGGTTCAGCGTCACCCACGCGATTGGCCCGCGCCGTTCGTACAGGACCGCGCTTTCGCTGTTCGCCATCACCCCGAGCGCAAGTCGGCGCTGTCGCTGTTCGCGACCGCCGGACGACCACGCTCGTACACAACTCGCCCGCCGACGATTGTGATGTCAACCGTCATGTTCATCAGGTCAGCCGATGACAGCGCCGACGGATCGCGCGGCAACACGATCAGGNNCCCGCCGCGAGTCCCGCAAGCCGTGCGGCGTCGGTGGTGAACAGTGCGAAGGCTTCGGCCGGCGTCAGCGCCTCCGCGATGCCCATCTCGGCGCCATCGATCGTCGTGCGCGAAATCGCCGCCGCAATCGCCGCAAGGGGTCGCGCTGGCGTGACCGGCGCATCAGTCGCACCCGCCAACTGGACGCCCGCCGCCTTCAGGCTGCGCGCGCGATAGAGATGGGGGATCAGGCCCGGCTCGTCGGCATACTTTGGTCCGCGAAAGTAGATGAAGCCGGGATTGGTGACGACCCAGGCGTTCAGCGCCGCGAGCCGCTCGACATATTCAGGCGGGATCACTCCGCCGTGCTCGATTCGAAGATTTGGCACCGCATGATCGCTAGCGATCTGCTGGCGGGCCAGTTCGAGCGCGGCGAGCGTCTCTTCGAGTTCTTCAACCTCGGTCACGTGGAACGCGCAATCGAAACCTTGCGCCAGCGCGAGCCGCACCGGACGCGACAAGCCGGCAGGATCATAAGGATAGCCCGGCATGAACTTGACGCCCGCGAGTGCCATCCCGGCCGCGCGCGCAATCTCCGCACAATGATCGATCGCGTCGAGATGCTGCCCGCCGATCATCACGCCGACCCGCTGGTTGATCGCATTTGATTGCACCAGCTTGGCGAACAGCTCGAACTCCGTCTCGCCGTTGCGGGTCGTGGCATCGGTGAAAGTCGTCACGCCGGCGGCTGCCAGTTCGCGGCTCATCACTCGCGCGCGCGCTTCAACCTCCGATCGCGTCACCAGCGGCAGATGCTGTGTCAGCCACGTCTCCATCCCGACCACGAGCCCGGTCAGCTTGCCCGTCTCGTCGCGATACATCTGCGCGCCTTCGGGCGGCGCGAAGGCTGGTGCTTCCATCCCCAGCAGATTAATCGCGCGTGAGTTGAGCCACGATGCGTGCAAAGTCTGATGCCGTAGGCGCAGCGGATTTTTCGGCAACGCCAGATCGAGTTCGGCGCGCGTCGGTCCGCGCCGTTCGCCCATCAGCGATTCGTCGCATCCAAACGCACGCAGCCAGTTGCCCGGCGGAGTCTTGCCGGCCGCGACGCGAAGATCCGCAAGCAGTTCGCTCACGCTGCGGCATCGCTGCACGGAGATTCCGGTCGCCGCCGCAGCGGCCTCGAGGAAGTGAAGATGTGAATCGATAAATCCCGGTGCGACGACACGCCCCGCGAGTTTGACCAGATGCGTGCGCGGACCGACCAGCGACTTGAGATCTGCGAACTGTCCGTGCGCGGAAATTTGCCCGCCAGAGATAGCGACCGAATTGCTCCCGGGATGGCCCAAGACCAGCCCCTCATGGAGCACCAGGTCGGCTTTCCCGGTTATCGCCGCCAATGTTCGAACACTGCCCTCTTCCGCTCGATGACCCGCGGACTAATCACTCAGTCGGAGGACGGTAGCGGCTTGGCTTCCTTGATCTTCATTTCGGTGTCGCAGCAATCGAGCCCGCCGGTGCCGGCTTTATTGCACAACACTTCGGTGCCGCACTTTTCGCACATGTAACGCTTTCCGAGCACGTTAGCCATCTGATTTCGCTCCTTTTCGTTTTTCAATCATGCGAACGGCAAATCGCTTACCGTCGCCGCGTCGTCGCTTTCCCCGATCGAAACGCGGGTGCCCGGCGCCCATGCGCTATGATGCAGAATCGCGAGCGCGATCACGCCGAACCGCGGCGACCATACACTGCTGCCGATTCGTCCCACTTCTTTGCCTTGGAGATTTACGACGGAACCTCGCGTCGGCACTCGATTCCCACCAACTCTAAGTCCGAACATCCCCTTTTTCAAAGCGCCGCGAGCAGTCGCGCGCTCGATAGTTTCCTGGCCGACGTAGCATCCCTTGTTGAACGAGATGGCGCGATTCAGCCGCGCTTCGAGTGCGATCGTCTTGTCACCGGTATCTACGCCGATCCGCGCAATTCCATTTTCGACGCAAAGGACTTCCAGCACTTCGCCGCCGATTTGTTTCGCGTCCGGTTGCCCGTTGACTATTCGCCCAACGATTTTCGACGCCGCCGACTCTTGCACGATCAGGCTGAACGCGGGCGCACCGTAGCGCGGCACCTTGCCAACGATCACGTCGGGCGTTCCCAAAGTTTTGCCGTTGTGCGACCAGTTCTTCTCGACTGGCGGCGTCTCACCCGAAAACTCTCGCACCGCGGAGGAGGCCCCCGGCCCTTCGACGTCAATGATAGAAAGTTCAAGTTCTTCTTCAAATTCTACGTCGTCGGCAACCAGCAATCGCTCCAGATGCGCCCGCGCGCGCGTCCAGGCGTCCACCTCGACATCGAGCAGCAGCGCGTCATCCATCACCCAAATGAACAGGTCCGCAATCACATGCGCATGCTCGGTCAGGATCAACGCCGGCAGCACGGTACCGGGCGCGGCGCTCTTCACGTCCGCGCTGCACATCCCATGGAAGAAAGTCGCACGATCGTCGCCGACCACACGAACCACCTTCCTGTCTGCCAGGACGCACACGCCCGCGCCGCTGGTAACGGCCGCGTAATCAGCCGCGATTTCACCACCAGGCGTCGCGCTCGCAGTATCTTTCAATTCGGAATGTTCCACGATCTCAATAGGATATCCGATCTTGGGATCGGCCGCTATTTTCGGCGGTTCTTTTATGGCCGACAATTTGAATATAATTCAATGCAACGTGGAGGGAGAACTGATGGGTGCATTTATTCTCGGCCTGATCATCGGTATCGGCGGCGCTCTGGCGCTCTTCATCTACGACGAAGGTGAAGTGTTCCTTAAGCTTTCTCGCCAGATCAAAGCGACCGCCGAGCGCTACCGGCAATCGTCGTAGCCGCAATCAACCCGGTGATCTTATCGGTCGCCCGCGAGATGCGTCGTCTAGCGCGACGCATCGTTGAATCGCCTCCGTCGGCGGCGATGCTCGCGCTCGTTCTGCTCGCCGCTCCGATCGTTCTGCACGCCGAAGACTTGCGAACGAAGGCCTCCCAACTAAGCGACACGGCTTTTCGCCTGCTCAGTTCGATCAATTCGGATTCCGGCAAGGCGGGTCCGATTCTCACGCCGGTCGCGAGCCTGGCCGGCGATGCGCAAACTCTGTCTGCCGCACTGGCTGCCAACGATCGCGATGCGGGAAGCCGCGCGATGGCTTCGATACTGAGCGATCGCGCGCGAATCAATTCGCTCGCCCCCGACAATTCGCGCAGCATGAATGTTTCCGACTGGGAGGCTGTGAAATCGCAAATCAGCGAGCTTGAAAAAGCGATCCCGGCAGCGATTGGAGAACCGGCGCGGGCACTTGCCGGTGCAACGANNGGCCGCACCGCCACCAGCCGAAAACCTCCCGGCGCCGCCAACAGTCGCGATCGCATCGCGCGTTTTCAAAGCCGGCTCGGTGCGCGTGAAAGGATTTCTGCAAGGCACCGATCTCAAATCGGCGGGCATCTACGACGACGAACAAAAGAGCAAGGACATCGACGTCGCAAGCACGCGCGGCGAACAGCGCGTCAATTTCGATTTCACGATTGAGACTCCGTCGCCCGGACAATCGATTCGCGTCGCCGACATTTATGGGCGCGAGGCGCATGCGATGGTCGCTCCGGATAGCTCGCTGGTCGCGTCGACGCATGGTCGCGAGGAGTTGATCGAAGTCGAGCCCGGCGCGAGCGCGAGCGGCGCCATCGATGGACCCCTGGCCTCGAGCGGGCCCGCGCCGCGCAACAACATCGCCGAGATTCCGCGACCGGCCGACGAACTCTCGCCGTCGCATCGACACATGGGCGCGGGCGCTTCGCTGGGCACTCTGACTGGCGTGCAAATCAACCTGATCGACGCCGAAGAAGTAATGTCCGCGCCCGGCAATGTCGAGGTGATCGGGCAAATCGCTGGACGCGGCGTGCGGCGGGCCGGAGTGTACGTCAACGGGCGGCTTGCGAAATCTATTCCGATCAGCGTGGGCGGCTTCAGCGCCTTCGACGTCACCTTCCCGATGCCGTCACGCAGCGCCGCGAGCATCCGCGCCTACGGCAACGGCAACGATTTCGTCGAAGCGTCGATCGATCCGAGCGGCAAAGGCGCTGGCGACACGTACAACAATCCGCCGATGTACGCACCGCCTGGCTACCCCGGTTATCCGACATCGCCTTACGCCCGGCCAAATCCTTATGCCTACGGTTCGAATCCGTACACCTACGGCACCAACCCGTACGCGCAGAATCCCTATCCCAATGGCTACGGCCCACCGCCGTACTATGGAGCACCGCCGCCGTACGGCTATCCGCCGCAGCCGCCGCCGAATCGTCCCTGGTGGAGCAAAATTTTTCCGTGAGCGATTTTCGCCAACTTGCCGCGCCCGTCACCGTTACGTAGAATTTCTTACTTAACCTTAGCTTCGAGAGTGCCCCTAATATGCTTATCCAAGCGACGCAATTGCGCGCCGGAATGATCGTCGAATACAACAAGGACCTGTGGCGCGTGATGATGATCACGCATATCACGCCCGGAAATTGGCGCGGGATGGTGCAGACCAAGCTGCGCAACATCAAGACCGGCTCGCAAACCGAAAACCGTTTCCGCTCCGAAGATCGCGTCGAGCGCGTCATCCTGAATCAGAGCAAGATGCAGTTCCTCTACCAGGATGGCGACGACTTCCATTTCATGAACAATGAAAACTACGAGCAGATCACCATTCCCAAGGAGCTGATCGAAGACGTGGTCGGTTTCCTGACGCCCAACCTCGAAGTCGAAGTCGAGTTCTACGAAACCACGCCGCTCAACGTGACCCTGCCGAAAACCGTCGCGCTGAAAGTGGTGCAAGCCGACCCTGGAATGAAAACCGCCGCGGTGAACAATACGCTCAAGGCCGCGACGCTCGAAACCGGGATGGTCATCCAGGTGCCGCATTTCGTGGCCGAGGGCGACACCATCACGATCAATACCGAGACGCACGAGTATCTCTCGCGCTCCAAGTAGCGCAGTCGCTCGCGGAACCTCGAATCGCTTTAGCTAAGGGTCCGCGCACCAAATGAGAAGTGTCGAACGCGCCCGTCCGATGCGCCGAAGTCCTGCGCGCGAGCGCGTCGCGCCGCATCCTGTGCGGCTCGGACCCAATCTTTACATCGCGCACACGCAGCCGGGCTTCGAAACTATCGCCGCTGACGAAATCGCCGCGCAAATCCGCGGCGCGCGTGAAATCACGCGGCGCGCCGTGCCCGATCGCGCCGGCATGACGGTCTTCTTCGCACCGACGCCCAAGCCGATCGCGAGTCTGCGCACCGCCGAAGATATTTTTGCCCTGGCTGGTTATCGGGCCGGGCTTTCGCCTGAGACCAGTTCACTCGATAAAATTCGGGGTGCGGCCCGCGACGCCCCCTTCGTCGAAGCCGGCATCCAGTCGCGCGTTCTCTTCTCACCGGGCAGCCGGGCCGGACGACGGCTCAGGTTTCGCGTCGTCGCCCGGATGGCCGGCGAGCATGAATTTCGCCGGGTCGATTTTCAGCGCGTAGTCGAGCGCGGAATTCTCGAACGCAACGATCGCACCTGGCGGCTCGACGAAGCCGAGGCCGACGTCGAGTTTTGGGTGACCATGATCGACTCCGAGTTCTTCGTCACCGTGCGCCTCAGCGACGACCGGATGCGTCATCGTGACTACAAGACTGCGCATCGGCCCGCGTCGCTGCGCCCGGCGACGGCCGCCGCGCTCGCGTGGCTGTCGTCGCCGCACGATGACGACGTCGTGCTCGATCCATTCTGCGGCGCCGGCACTATCCTGATCGAACGCGCACATCTCGGCCGCTACTCGATGCTCCTCGGCAGCGATCGTGATCGCGCAGCGCTCGCGGCGGCCGAGGCGAATGTCGGCAATCGCTACAAGCCGATCCAGCTTGAGAATTGGGACGCCGGGTCACTACCGCTCGCAGACCGCAGCGTGAACGCAATCGTCACCAACCTGCCGTGGGGAATCAGATACGGTACGCACGGCGAAAATCGCAAGCTGTATCCGCGATGGTTCGCGGAGTTCGACCGCGTGCTCAAGAGCGGCGGCACAATGGTGTTGCTAACCGCGGAGTGGCAGCTGATGCGGGACCTCGAGCGCGGTCGCAAGATCGCGCCGAGCCGGACGCTGCGCGTCTCGATCCTCGGCACCCCGGCCACAATTTATATCTGCAAGAAAAGCTGAACGTCCGCGAATCGACGGAGCGGGCTTACTCAAATTGTGCGGCCGACCGCTTCGGCGAGCGGCTTCAGCGCTTTCATCAGATTGGCGAAGCGCGACGGCTTCAATTGTTGCGGACCGTCCGAGAGCGCGCTCTCCGGCTTCGGATGCACTTCGATGAGCAATCCGTCCGCGCCTGCCGCGATGGCTGCCAGAGCCATCGGCGCGACCAGCGAGTAGATGCCGGTGCCATGGCTCGGATCGACGACCACCGGCAGATGCGACCATTCCTTCAGTAGCGGCACCGCGTTCAGATCGAGCGTATTGCGCGTCGCGGTCTCGAACGTGCGGATTCCGCGCTCGCACAGGATTACGTTCGCGTTGCCTTCCGACAGGATGTACTCCGCGGCCATCATGAATTCTTCGAGCTTGGTGGACATCCCGCGCTTCAGCAGGATTGGCTTCTTGGTCCGGCCGAGACGCCTGAGCAGCGAGAAATTCTGCGCGTTGCGCGCGCCGACCTGCAGCACGTCCGCGTGCTCGACCACCAGCTCGATGTCGTGCGGATCCATTATCTCGGTGACCACCGGCAGCCCGACGCGCCGACCTGCTTTCTCGAGCAGGATCAGCCCCTCGTCTTCCATCCCCTGGAACGAATACGGCGACGTGCGCGGCTTGAATGCGCCGCCGCGCAACATGTGAGCGCCGGCAGCTTTGACCGCATCGGCGGCGGCCTCGACCTGCGCCTCGCTTTCGATCGCGCATGGCCCCGCGATAATAGCCAGGCGTTTGCCGCCGATCTCCGCGTTGCCAATCTTGATGATCGAGCCTTCCGGCCGCACCTCGCGCGATGCGAGCTTGAATGACTTCACCACCGGCATCACGCGCTCGACACCCGCAACCGATTCAAGATGCGTCAGTTGATGCTTTGCGCCGCGCTCGTCGCCGACACATGCCACGACGGAGCGCTCGATTCCGCGAATTATGTGCGCCTGGTATTCGAGATCCTCGACCATCTTGACGACAGTCTGAATTTCGTCCTCGGTCGCGTGCGCCTTCATTACGACGATCAAAAGTTGCGCCTCCTCGGTCCGCCATCACGCGAAATGGCGCGCCCGGCACCATTTGCGATAGAATGGACATCGAAAGTCTAGTAATTCTAACTCTACAGCGTCTCACAATCGACCGGACCTGAGTGGCCACGCGCGGTTGCTCCTCGACGGAGAATAGTTTGCCAGGTAAGCCCGAACGCCCCCTTCGACTCATCCACACCTCCGACGTCCATCTCGAGACCGATACTTTTGGTTCTGGCGAGCGTGGCGTCCAGTTGCGCGATCGCGTTCGGACAGCGTTCGGCCGCGTGATCGATATCGCCAATGATCGTAGCGCCGACCTGCTGTTGATTGTCGGTGATCTGTTCGATTCCGCCCGCGTGACTGAAGAGGGATTGGCGTTTGCGCTCGGCAACATCGGTCGCGCTGAGATGCCGGTGGTCATGATTCCCGGCAATCACGACGCTCACGACGAGCGTTCGATCTACGCCGGTCTCGCACCGGGCGCGCTGCCCGAGAACCTGCATCTGATTCTCGAGCCGGACGGCAAAGTTCTCGATTTCGATCATCTCGCGACGCGCCTCTGGGGCCGCGCTCTGGTGGAGCACTCCCCGGATAACCGGCCGCTGCGTGGAATTCCCGAGCCCCAGGCAGGGTTGTGGAACATCGCGCTCGCGCACGGATTCTTCATGGAAGAAGGCGAGATCGAGCGTTCATCGCCGATCACTCCGCAGGAGATCGAGCGCAGCCGCTACGATTACATCGCCCTCGGCCACGTCCACGTCTTCAACGACGTATCGCAAGGCGGCACCCGCGCTTTCTACTGCGGAACACCCGCGCCGCTCTATTCGAGCGAAAATTCCGGCTGGGTGCTGTCGGTGAACTGCGTTCCCGGTGAACCGGTCGCGGTTGAGCGCCTGGTAGTCGGCGAATAGATCTCCGCCTGCGCGCGTTCGGTTTGCACTCAAGGTTTGACTCCGCCGAGGGCCGCGCCGCGACCCGCACTGGCATTCAGCTTCCCGATCGCGGATCATTGGGCCGCCTGAGCTCGGGATAAATCTCAGACAACCGCCGCCACATCAGCGCCACCGAATAACTGTTAAACGACGCGACGACGCAATCGAGCGCACCCGCGCGCACAAACACTCGCGCGTCGTCAGGCCTGCGCGCCGCGTTGACCATCACGATCGAAGTCTCGGGCGATTCGCGTCGAATCGTCCTGAACACCGACAAGGCGCTCTGGCCGTCGATCGATTTGAGACCGATGTCGAGCATGACGACGTGGGGCTGCGTCGTGCGGAACAGGTCGATCGCCTGTTGTGCAGTCTCAGTCTCCGCGACGACCTGGCATCCACCAATTTCAAGGTGTTGGCGGAGGATATCGCGGGCGGTTCTGGAACCGTCCGCGATCAGCACACGCACTGCCATCGAATTTGCTCCTACACGCCCACTCCCCCAGGTCCCACAACGTTCAACGCAGCAACTGTTCAGGAATTAGCAAGGGCGAGGCCAACAAAATCGATCGTCGTTTTCGTACAAGTTCCGCCACAAAGGTTATGCGGAATTAGTTATCGCTCGATCGCATATGCAGCCATCGTTGCAGGCGGGCGATTTGTAGCATCGCGGTGACATCGATGAGGCATCGAGAGGCGAGTGGCAAATCAACGGGAAATATTCTCTTTGACGCGAAAAAAAACGGCGGGATCCGAAGACCCCGCCGTTCCACTAATCGCATTTATCAGGCTGCGATCCGCAAAATGTAATCCGATGACTACATCATGCCGCCCGGAGGCATCCCGCCCGGCATACCGCTGCCGCCGCCAGCGCCCTTCTCTTCCGGCTTCTCGGCCACCATGCACTCGGTGGTGAGCAGCAGGCTCGCGACCGACGCCGCGTTCTGCAACGCGCTGCGCACTACTTTGGTCGGATCGATGATGCCGGCCTTCATCAGGTCCTCGAACTCCTCGCTGGCTGCGTTGAATCCGAATGGGCCCTTGTTGTTTTTGATCTTGTCGACCACGACCGAGCCTTCCCAGCCCGCGTTCGACGCGATCCACCAGGCCGGTCCCTCGACCGCCTTCTTGATGATCGCGATGCCGACCTTTTCGTCTTCGCTCGCGCGAAGATTGTCGAGCACGCCCGACGCCCGAATCAGCGCGACGCCGCCGCCAGGGACCACGCCCTCTTCCACTGCGGCGCGAGTCGCATGCAGCGCGTCTTCAACGCGTGCCTTCTTTTCCTTCATTTCGATTTCGGTCGCCGCGCCGACGCGGATAACCGCCACGCCGCCGACCAGCTTTGCCAGCCGCTCCTGCAGCTTCTCGCGATCGTAGTCGGAAGTGGTCTCTTCGATCTGCGCGCGAATCTGCTTGATGCGTGCCTCGATGTCCGCCTTCTTGCCGGCGCCGTCGATGATCGTCGTGTTGTCCTTGTCCACGACCAGGCGCTTGGCACGGCCGAGATCGTTCAGCGTGATGTTCTCGAGCTTGAGTCCGAGCTCCTCTGAAATCGCATGTCCGCCGGTCAGGATCGCGATGTCTTCGAGCATCGCCTTGCGCCGATCGCCGAAGCCCGGCGCCTTGACCGCAACGCACGACAGCGTGCCGCGAATCTTGTTCACCACCAGCGTCGCGAGGGCCTCGCCTTCGATATCTTCCGCGATGATCAGGAACGGCTTGCCGCTCTTGGCGATCGTCTCGAGAATCGGCAGCAGATCCTTCATCGAGGAGATCTTCTTCTCGTGGATGAGGATATAAACGTCGTCGAGCTTCGCTTCCATCCGCTCGGGATCGGTCACGAAGTACGGCGACAGGTAGCCGCGATCGAACTGCATGCCTTCGACCANNATCACGCCTTCCTTGCCGACCTTCTCCATCGCCTCTGCAATAATATCGCCGATGGTCGAGTCGTTGTTGGCCGAGATGGTCCCGACCTGGGCAATTTCCTTGCGGTCCTTGGTCGGCTTCGACAGGTTCTTCAACTCGCTGGTGATCGCCTCGACCGCGCGGCCGATGCCCCGCTTGAGCGACATCGGATCGTGTCCCGCGGCAACCATCTTGATGCCTTCAGTAAAAATCTGACGCGCGAGCACGGTGGCGGTGGTGGTCCCGTCGCCCGCGATGTCCGAGGTCTTGGAGGCGACCTCCTTGACCATCTGCGCGCCCATGTTNNACGTTACGGCCCTTGGGGCCGAGAGTTACGGTGACGGCGTCGGCGAGGACATTAACCCCTTTCAGGATTTTCTCGCGCGCGTCTTGTGCGAAACGTACTACCTTTGCAGGCATGATTTTTTAGCTTCTCCTGGGTTCACAGTTTTCTTCACAATGAGATCGAGTGTCGCGGCTTCTCCGAGCAACAGGCCGAGCCGCCTATTCGAGGATTCCGAGGATGTCGTCCTCGCGCAT
>PNBD01000127.1 GCA_003135855.1 Deltaproteobacteria bacterium | reverse complement strand
CCGCGCTTCATCATGCGATAGGCGGCCACCGGCGAATCGATTCCACCCGATAGCAGCGCCATCCCGCGGCCCGAGATGCCGACCGGGAGGCCGCCCGCACCCGGCATCTTGCCGGCCGACACGAACGCGGCGTCGTTCATGATTTCGATTGAGATCGTGAGCTCGGCGTCGTCGAGATCGACTTCGAGGCCGAGTGCGGCGCGCACCTCGCCGCCGACTTCGCGATCGATCTCGGGCGACGTCATTGGATAGCGCTTATCCTCGCGCTTGGTGCGCACGCGAAAAGTCTTCGCGGGATTGCCGGAGGCGCGCTTGATCGCTTCGCGCGCGATCGACTCGATATCGCGCGGCACCGCATAGCTGAGCGAAAAATTCTGGATGCCGAAAATCAACGCGGCGCGCTCGGCGGCGGTCTGGTCGCTAAGCTGGTCGGGCAACTGGACCATCACGCGCGGTCCCAAGCTGCGCACATTTCCGAGCCGGTAGTCGGCAAAAATATCGCGCAGGTTTTGCTTGAGCTGATCGACGAAGCGCCACTGGTTGCGGCCTTTGAGCGCAATTTCGTGATATCTGCCAATTAAGTATCGCATCGTCGAAGTCGCGAGCGTTTCGTCGATTCAGGTTAGCTCATCGATCGGTCGCGCCGAAACCCGGACCACGTCGAGGACAAAGTGTCAGCGTTGGATAATGTTCGCCTATCTGTGTTCAACTACAATGCGAAACATGGGCGACCCAACTTCATTTGAACACCAGATCGAACAAATTCGGCTGAAACTGGTGGGCATCGAGCCGGCGCCGCGGGAGGCGCTCGCGAACCGCACCAATGCCGCGGCAGTGCTGGTACCGCTGTTCGAGCGCAACGGCGAGCTGCACGTGATCTATATCCGGCGCTCGGATGACGTCGCGAGTCATCGCGGGCAGGTCGCCTTTCCCGGCGGGCGCGTCGATCCGGTCGACAATACGCTGGTGGACACGGCGCTGCGCGAGGCGCACGAAGAGGTCGGGCTTCATCCGACGCTGGTCGAGGTGATTGGCGCGTTCCCGGTCATGAACACGATGTCGAGCGGGACTACGGTGGCGCCGTTCGTCGGAGCGATCCGGTCGGAGCCGAAGCTGGTGGCCGATCGCCGCGAAGTGGCCGAGATTTTCGATGTTCCATTGAGCGCGCTGCGCGACCTGCAATATCGCGGCGATTACGAATGGGGCACCGACGGGCGCAAGTCGAAATTCCCGGCGATCCTTTACGGCGGCCAGACCATCTGGGGGCTGACGCTCAGAATCACGATCAACCTGCTCGACACGCTCGACGGCAAATCGATCTAGCGACGCTTCGCGTCCCTTCGAAGTTAGATGCTTGGTTTTTGGAAAACACCTATCGCACCGCGCGGATGGTGATGTGGCCGATCATCGGGGTCAACGCGCTGTTGCTGATTATCTCGATCCCGGATTAACGGTGAGTATCGACTCCGGCTATCACATCTCGCTGGCGCGCTGGTACGCGGCGCAAGGCGGCGCGTGGTGGGACCACATCAATTTTGGGCCGGGTGGACGGCCGAATCTGCAGAGGCCCGCGTTGCACATCGCGATCGCCGCGGCCGTTCGAGCATCCGGCAACGATCCATTCAAGTCGGCCGAGCTGCGGAAAGCGTCTGACAGACTTTTCGACGATTATTTTGGCAGCGACGCCTGAGGACCAGAGGCGGCTAGGTTCGAGCGAGCAGCTCGAAGTAGGAAACGGCGATCAGATCAGTAGATGCGACTCCGAGCGTCGCGAGCAGTTCGTCGACGGCGCCGCGGCTCCGCTCGGGATCATCCCCATCGGCGATCACCGCCTCGATCTCGCCGAAATTTCCAAGCGTGGCGACGCGGTCGAGATGAAGCCGCACGTTGTCGCGCGTCATCAGGGCCCGCACCTTGTCGACGATCGCTAGCGTGCCGAGTGCGCCGGAAAGGATCGCAAGCGTTTTTTCGGGATCGTTGACCGGGACGATCTCGTAGTTGCTCAGCATCAGCGCACCGCTCTGGTCGCGATGATAATAGACCAGCCCCGCCGCGCCGTTCTCCTCGCGCATCTTGAGCTTGCCGTTGTTGACTCGAAAAAAAGTGTCACGCTGCGTCAAAATCGCGCGTTGCTCGTAGCCGAGCGTGATTGCAGCGTCGTGAGCTCGGCCAAGATCGTCGAGCCGGAATTTGGCCTCGAGGTTTTTCATAGTTAGCGGCCCCTCACGGTCGGGCCTCGCGTCGCGGCGCGCTGCCATGCGAAACTTGACAGCTCATCAAACCGACGCATAGTTTGCGACGACATCGCCGATTTCACGATACTAAAATATTGGCTCATTCAAAGGAAATCGATCAAGACGACGCGGGTCTGATTGCCGCGGGCTACGATCCCACGCTGGCGCCCGCCGAAGCAGTCGCAAAGCTTGCCGAGCTGAAGGGCCGGGCCGCTGTTTCCGACGTCCCAATCGCGCGTGCGCTCGGCAAGGTGAACGATGCTCGCGCGGCGGCGATGCTCGCCGAGATGGAAGCCGGCGCGTCAGGAGCGATTCGTCGCGAAATCCGGCGAGCGTTGTTTCGTTTGAAGCAGCACGGAATCGAGCCGCGGGCCACCGAAGCGCCTCGCGCAAACATTGCCGCTACTGAAACATCAGCATCGTTGACGGCACTCCTTTCTCCGATCGATGCGGAAGGAGCGCGAATTGTCTGGATCGTCAAGCCGCGAATCCAGGGCGGCGTGCTGCGACTCTGGGCCCTGATATCAGAAGCGGAGGGCTTGGTCGGCGCGCAGAATACGGGGCTCACTCGGCGCGAACTAAAGTCGGAGCGGGAGCAACTCGAGGCGCGCGCGCGGATGAAACTGGTCGAGGCCGATTGGCGTCTTGGCGACTTCATCATTTGCGAGGCGTATCGCAACACGCCGGAGAAACGCCGCGGACAGGTTGGCAATTTCCTCACGCTGCGCGCGGAACTGATTGGATCACCGCCACCGGCCGATTTCGATCATCCAATCTATTCAGAGTTCGCGGCGGAGAGCACGGGCGAGCCCTCAATCGAGCTGATGAAGGAGCCGGAAATCCAGGAATGGCGGCTGCGCGAAGCGCTGATCAAACCGTACGTCGATGAGATCGGCCAGCTCGGAGAGAGCATGATCGTGCTGAGCCCGGTGCAGAAGCAGCAGCGCGTGAACATCGTGATCGAGCGCGCGCTTGGCGATTTGCTGACCGGTGAGAACGCGCGCAGAGTGCGACGACGGCTCGAGGATATCGCGTACTACATGGCGCGCGACGGGCGGCGCACTCAGGCGGGCTGGGCGGCGGGCGCAGCGGCGAAACTCCGCGACAGCGGCGATGTGCGGCAGAGCGCGTTCTTTCAGGCGCTGGTGCGCACGCAACTCGGGACGCTGGCGGCTGAAGAACAGCAGAAAGCCGTGGATGAGCCGCGTCTGATCATGACTCCGGCGGAGGCGATGCGCGCCCGCGAGGCCGCTCGCATGCGGCGCCGCTAGCCGCGTTTCGCCGGTAGCGCGCCCTCTTCTTCCAGAGTGAACGAATATCCGAAGTGGCTTTTTTTCCATCCAAGGCGTTCGTAGAAACGATGCGCGCGGCGGCGTTTGAGATTGGTCGTGAGCGACATTTTGTAGCATCGATTGCGCTCGGCGATTCGCGCCGCTTGCTCGAGCATCCGCTCGCCAATTCGTCGCGAGCGCATCGTGTCGAGCACCACGACATTCTCGACAATCGCGACCGGGTGCAGTCCGTGACCAAGGTGGTGAAAAATCATCACGTGCAGAGAGCCGACGACTTCACCGCTGATCGTCGCGACGACGATATGATGCGCGCGATTCCCGGCGATGGAGCGGAACGCGGTGCGCATCTCGCGGATTGACGGCGATCGATAGTTGTAGTCGTCGAGATGAAGCTGAGCGTAGAGTTCGATCAACGCGGGCAGGTCGGATTCGCGCGCCGGTCTGATTCGCAATTCGCCGGTGCGGGCTTTGGGCTGATTCTCTCGGTTCATCCAGTCGGCTACGATGCCTCAAAGGTGAGCCGGCGCGAAAGTCATTTCGACTTAAAGTGAAACATTAATTTTCGCGTCAGCGCCGCCAGCAATTCTTTAAAGGAAAACCACACATGATCGCTCAGAAGCCGCTGCGGGGCGTGCGCGTCCTCGACCTGACCCGCGTATTGGCCGGACCATTTTGCACGATGAACCTCGCCGACCTGGGGGCCGAGGTGATCAAGATTGAGGTGCCCGGGCACGGCGACGACTCACGCCATTTTGCGCCGATCATGCCGTCGGGCGACTCGGGCTATTTCTACAGTGTGAATCGCGGCAAGCAGTCGGTCACGATCGATCTGCGGACCGCTGACGGGGCCGCGATCTTTCTCGAGCTGGCGGCGAAATGTGAAGTAGTGGTTGAAAATTTCTCGCCGGGCACCATGGACCGGTTCGCGATTGGTTACGAACGTCTGAAGGCGGTGAACCCGAAAATAATTCTGTGCTCGATTTCAGGCTTCGGGCAGAGCGGACCGATGTCGGCGTCGCCCGCCTACGACATCGTGGCGCAAGCGCTCGGCGGAACGATGAGCATCACCGGCAGTCCGGGTGGCGAGCCGGGGCGATGCGGCGTATCGGTCGGCGATCTGGCGGCGGCGCTGTACGGCGTGATCGCGATCGTGGCGGCACTGCGGGTGCGGGATCGCGACGGTGTCGGCTGTCATCTGGATATCGCGATGCTCGATTGCCAGGTCGCGATGCTCGAGGATGCACTCGCGCGCTACTCGGTATCCGGCAAGATTCCCGAGCGGATCGGCACGCGGCATCCGTCGATCACGCCGTTTCAGCAGTTTCGCGCTGCTGACGACTATTTCGTGATGGGCGCGGGCAACGAGTCCATTTGGTTGCGGTTTTGTGACGCGATCTCGATGCCGCAGTTGCGAGATGATCCGCGCTTTCGTACCAATGCCGATCGAACCGCGAATCATGCCGCGCTCGAAGCGATTTTGGCCAAACATTTTGCGACGATGCCGCGCGAACATTGGCTGGCCCTGCTCGCTGCTGCGTCGGTGCCATGCGCGCCGATCGCGAACGTGCAGGAGGTGTCGCGCAATCCGCATCTCGAGGCGCGCAACATGATTCTGCACGCGGAACATCCGACGTTCGGCGGGCTGATCGTGCCCGGCTCTCCCCTCAAGACCAGCGGCGGCGACGCCGTACCATCAACGCGAGCACCCAGCCTCGGCGAGAGTACCGACCAGGTGTTGGGAGCGATTCTCGGCTACGATTCTTTGCGGCTTTCGGAACTCCGTCGTCGGAGTATCATATGATGTTCGAACGTCGCTGGACTGAGCGCGCATCATGGCGGGTCAAATGACCTGTCGCCGCGCGGTTAAGTCCAGGAGGAAAAAGTGATTCGAGCATTCCGGATTCTGGTGGTCGTGGCGATCGTCGCGGTAGTTGCATCTTTCTTTTTTCCCAAGAAAGAAAAGCCACAGCAGACCGCGATGGTCGAGCTTCCGCCGGCGAGCGCGGTGCCGGACAATCAGAGCACGTCGCCAAACGCAAAGCCGGCGCTACCCGAATCGCCGAGCGGATCGAGCGCGAAGCGCAGCGACGACGGTTTGAATTTCACCACACAGAGTTTGAGCGGCGGCAAAATCCACCTGAGTCAGTTCCGCGGTCATCCGGTGATTGTCGATTTCTGGGCGACCTGGTGCGCGCCGTGCCGCCGCCAGATTCCCGAGCTCAATCAATTGTACAAAAAGTACAATAAGACGCGCGGGCTGGTGGTGTTGGGAATCTCGTGCGACATGATCGACGGAAAGGGGCTGCAGAGTGTCGAGCCTTTCGTCGAGGAACTGCAAATCGACTATCCGATCGCGCTGGCGGACCAGGCTCTGGTGGACAGCCTGGGCGTCGAGGCGATCCCTACGACGCTGTTCGTCGGACCGGATGGCAAGGTCGTTTCGCGCATCGTCGGCGCAGGACGGAGCGGCGAGATAAGCGAGAACACGATGCTGCTGATGGACGGCGGCAAGAACAGCCACGTCGCGGATTTATAGCGACGGTGGATTCGGCTATCGCGCGCAGAGTAGTATTGCGGGCTAAGTATGGACCCGAAGGCAATTGAGGAAATGATCGCGCGCGGGATTCCCGACGCCCAGGTCGAGGTGCGCGATTATACCGGCGGCGGCGATCATTTCGAGGCGCTAGTCGTGAGTCCCAGCTTCGAGGGCAAGGGGCTCGTCGAGCGGCATCAACTGGTTTATCAGGCGCTGGGCGACGCGATGCGGGTGCAAGTCCATGCGCTGACACTCAAAACTTTGACACCGGCGCAGCATCAGAACCGGAGGTAAACAATGTCGGACGCATTCAAGCAAATCGAATCGGACATCAACCAGAACAAGATCATGATTTTCATGAAGGGCAACCGCAGTTTTCCGCAATGCGGATTCTCGGCCGCGACGGTGGAGATATTCAACCAGCTCGGCGTGGAATACAAAACTGCGGACGTGCTAAGCGATCCGGAACTGCGCGACGCGATCAAGAGCTACAGCAACTGGCCGACGATCCCGCAAGTCTACATCAACGGCAAATTCGTCGGCGGCTGCGATATC
>PNBD01000120.1 GCA_003135855.1 Deltaproteobacteria bacterium | reverse complement strand
GACTACATGGCCGAGATCATCAATAACTCGCAGTACACCTTCCCTGGCGTTTCCGACGGCGGCGCACACACCAAATTCTTCACTGGTGGCGCTTTCACAACCGACTTCCTGCGCTGGCTGGTGCGCGACGAGCAGAAGATCACGCTGGAAGAGGCGCACTACCGATTGTCGGCGTTGCCAGCGCATGCGGCGGGCTTTCGTGATCGCGGCATGCTGCGCGAAGGCGCGGCGGCCGACGTGGTGGTCTACGACCTCAACCGTCTCGGGATCGAACCGGATTGGGTCGGCGAGATCGTTCATGACCTGCCAGGCGGCGAATGGCGTCGAGTGCAGCGACCGCAGGGCTACCGCTCGATCATCGTGAACGGGGTGGAGACTTTCAACGAGGGTAAATGCACGGGTGCGACGCCGGGCAAACTTCTGCGTCACGGCGCCGCCGCATAGCAAATCTGATTGGTGCTGAGAGGGGCGGTCCGCAAGACCGCCCCTTTTTTTGACGCGAGCTCCCTGGTATCGGATCGCGATCGCTTGCAAGGCGCGCGCAAAAGGGCGCGAAATACAAATCGTACCTGGAGGACTAGCCGAATGATTGATCTCTACTATTGGCCGACGCCGAACGGACATAAGGTCACAATTTTTCTCGAAGAGACCGGACTCGATTACAAAATCGTGCCGGTCAATATCGGCAAGGGCGAGCAATTCACGCCTGAGTTTCTGAAGATCAGTCCGAACAACCGGATGCCGGCGATGGTCGATCACAACGGTCCCGGCGGAAAGCCGCTCGCGCTCTTCGAGTCGGGCGCGATCCTGATCTACCTCGGCGAGAAGACCGGCAAGTTCCTGTCGACGGAGCCGCACGCGAAATACACGACGATTCAATGGGTGATGTTCCAGATGGGCGGTGTCGGTCCGATGTTTGGCCAGCGCGGACATTTCATGCGCGCCGCACCGGAGAAAATTCCATACGCGATCGAGCGCTATACCAACGAATCGCGACGACTGCTGAACGTGATGGAGAAGCGGCTCGGCGAAGCAGAATATCTAGCGGGTGATTATTCGATCGCCGACATGGCGACGTTCCCATGGGTGGTCGGCACCCGTCGCGAGCCCGAGCAACTGGAATCGCGTCCCAATTTCACGCGCTGGCTCGACGCGATCTCCGAACGTCCGGCGGTGAAGCGCGGCCTTGCCGTAATGGGCGACTTGCCGCAGCAGCCGCTCAGCGAGGAAGCGCGCTCGATCCTGTACGGCAACAAGCAATTCGAGAAACGCTGAAACGCGCGAGCATCTCGATGGCAAAGTCAAAAATCAGGATTGGTATCCTGGGTGCCGGTGCGATGGGTTCGGAGCATGCCGCGGTTTATCGCGCGATTGAGGGAGTTGAAGTCGCGGGCGTCTCCAGCCGGAATTTCGAGCGAGCGGTAGCCGCGGCGCGAATCTGCAATGCCAAGCCAGTCACCGATCCTTTCTTGCTGATCGATGATCCAACCATCGATGCCATCGATGTATGCCTACCCACCATCGATCATCGAGAGTTCGTCGTCGCAGCACTGCAGCGAGGGAAGCATGTCTTTTGCGAGACCCCCTTCGCACTTAGTCTCTCCGATGCCGCAGCGATGAGCGAAGCCGCGCGGAATAGCAACCGTATCCTGCTGGTTGGTTTGCTGGTGCGTTCGATCGCGGAGTATGAACACGCGCATCGCGTGGCGACATCCGGCGAGTTCGGCAAGTTGCTAAGCATCACCGCCTATCGACTGGGATCCTAATCTGCGTGCGGACGCACCCGATCACAAAGCGCATTACAGCGAACCCTCGACCGAGCTGATGACCTTCGACTTCGACTTCATTCAGTGGCTGATGGGTCCACCTATTCGAGTCTCAGCGACCGCCGTGAATATCGAAACGGGAACGCCCGGGGAAATAACGGCGGTACTGGACTATGGCGGCATCAGCAGCGCCACGGTCCTGGCCAGCGGCATGATGCCGGCGAGCTTTCCGTTTTCGGTCGGATTCCGCGCACTGTTCGAGCGAGGGGCTTTCGAGCTTGAGACGGTCTTTAAGGACGGGCCACCAGAGAGCACCTTCGTCTTTTTTCCAGAAGCAGGCACTTCGCGGATCCTTGAGATTCCGGGTCACAACCCTTACGAGAAGGAATTGCAGCATTTTGCCCATTGCATTCGCGGTAAAGGCGACGCGACTCTGCTCGACGCGCAACATGCGGTGGAGGCGCTCAGGCTGTCGCTTGCGACGCAGCAATCGCTTCGAGATCGCGGGGCGATAGACTTAGTTCAATCCGCAGCTAGACCACAGACGGAGGCGTTCAGGCGGCGACGCGCAATACGCGATCGATGCTATCTCCCGGCGCGCCAACGATGCCGCCTGTTTCAGCGATCTCGAGCGGTTGGTGTTGCGCTTCACCGAGGAAGTGATCGAGCGGGTGAAGGCGGATGAAGCGACGGTGAAGGAATTGATGAAGCATCTGTCGCCGCGCGAAATCGTCGAGTTGATTCTCGCGATCGGGTTCTACATGATGGCCGCGCGCCTGACCGAGACCACGCGCACCGACCTCGATCCACCCGCTGGCACCAAAGTTATCGACGCGCTGCGTCGCTGATTCGGCGCCCATCCGCGTTCGCGTCCAGCCAGAAAACAACACCTCGCGGATTCCCGCGATTTCCGGGCGGAAGTTCCGTCAACAAGGAATTATCGAGCCTGGAGCTTGTGTTTTTCGAGCCTGTCTCTGTTTCAACACAAGCGGCCTGATCAATTCTTGCCCTTCAATGCATCTCGAACGGGCACTGTGCAGCTTGGCGCGCTGATTGCACTTCTAAAGACAGTCTTTGACTAAACCGCCATGATTAGCGAGCCAAAGATGGGAAGGCCAGCCGTTGAAAAGATTTGACCGGCGTGAATTTTGTAAAAAATTCAGATTGTAATCAATCACATTGCGGACCCGCGCGCGGATCAGCTTGCGAGCGCGCTCAGATCGGACTGCCCGCGATACTGGCGATGCTTGCGCTGCTTGTCTTGCTCGGCGCGAGTTCATCGTCGTCCTACGCGCAAAGCGATCCCGC
>PNBD01000138.1 GCA_003135855.1 Deltaproteobacteria bacterium | reverse complement strand
GCATCTGAGCGCGCCTACTTCGCGAAATCGTACTGAGAGATTATAGCTTATAGCTGATTTTCATCGCGGTGCGGACTTCGGCCATCGTATCCTGCGCGACCGCGCGGCCCTTGCGCGTTCCTTCGACGATGATTTCCTTCACTCGATCCGGCTTCGACGCGAAATCGATCCGCCGCTCGCGGATCGGTGCGAGGAACGCATCGAGCGCCTTGAACAATCGTTCTTTCACTTCGACGTCGCCGACCTTGCCCTTGCGATAGCGATCCTTCAGCTCTTCGACTTCGGTTTTGTCGGGATTGAACACGTCAAGATACGTGAACACCGGATTGCCTTCGACGTGCCCGGGGTCGGTCGGACGCAGGCGCGTCGGATCGGTGTACATCGACATGACGCGCTTGCGCACCGTTTCCGGCGGATCGCCAAGGTAGATGCAATTGCCGAGCGACTTNNGGGCAGACGCGCAACTTCGCCGACCAGCGCCTTGGGCTCGACCAGCACGCGATCGTACAAGCGATTGAAGCGGCGCACGATTTCGCGCGACTGCTCGATCATCGGCAATTGGTCCTCGCCGACCGGCACCAGGTGCGCCTTGAAAATCGTGATGTCCGACGCTTGCGAGATCGGGTACGTGTAGAAACCGACCGGCAGACCTTTGGTGAAATTTTTCTGTTTGATTTCCTCCTTGAGCGTCGGATTACGTTCGAGTGTCGCGACCGTAACCAGGTTCATGAAGTAGATCGTGAGCTCGGTCAGCTCAGGAACCATCGACTGCACCACGATCTTGACCTTCTCGGGATCGAGACCGACGGCGAGATAATCGAGCGCGACTTCAAAGATGTTGGCCTCAAGCTTCTCGGGATGCTCGAAGTTATCGGTCAGCGCCTGCACGTCGGCGATCAGGATGTAGGTCTCATATTCGTCCTGCAGGCGTACGCGATTTTGCAGCGAGCCGACATAGTGCCCGAGGTGCAGCGGGCCGGTCGGACGATCGCCGGTGAGAATTCGCTTGCGGGTCATGAGTTGAACAGCGAGCGCAGCGTCGCGAGATTCTCGACGTCTTCCTTCATGTCGGGACCCTTGGGTGTCTCGAGGCACATCGGGATTCCGAAGAATCGCTTATCATTGAGCAGACGACGAAACGCGTCGAGGCCGATGAATCCCTGGCCGATATGCTGATGGCGATCGATGCGCGAATTGATCGGCTTGGTCGCATCGTTGAGATGAAACGCTGCGATTTTTTTCAGCCCGATATGTTCGTCGAGCAGGGCGAACGTCTTCTCGTACTCTTCGTCGGTCCGCAAATCGTAGCCCGCGGCGAATGCATGCTCGGTGTCGAAACACAATCGGAGCCGCTCGTTCTCAGTCACCGCGTCAAATATCTGGCCCATCTGCTGAAACGTATAGCCGAGATTGCTGCCCTGACCTGCGGTGATTTCGAGTGCGATTTTGGTCGTGAAACCTTTGCATCGCGCATGCGCCTCGTCGATCGATTTCGCGATGGTCTTGATTCCCTGCTCTTCGCCCGAGCCGACGTGCGAGCCGGGATGCGCCACCAGGAACGGCACGCCGAGCGCTTCGCATCGCTCGAGTTCGTCGACAAATCCCTTGACCGATTTGATGCGCAACGCGTCGTCCGGCGCGCCCAGATTCACCAGGTAGGAATCGTGCGCGATCACCATTTTGATTCCGGTCTCGCGCAGATTGCGCTTGAAGGTTGCGATCTCGGCTTCGGAGAAGGGTTTGGACGCCCACTGCCGCGACGACTTGGTGAAAATCTGGATGCAATCGCATCCGACTTGCTGGCCGCGAATCAGCGCCTGGCCGACTTCGCCGGCGATCGACATATGCGCGCCCAGCAGAGGACGCTTCGCTTCGTTTGATTTTGTCATCGTCTCGATCAGTGCCTGCTCGCGCTCAAAAGTGAAACCGGAATGATCGCGATTCGAGGCGACTCGCTGAGCGCATCGCGATTTTATACGAACGGTCGGCCAAAGCGAGATCGGTGTGCGCCGCGAGCGCTCTTGCCCGCGGCCGCTGAGGATCGATACTTCATTAAACGATGGGTGCTTCAATACGACATCTGACGTATGCAAAATTGCTGTTGGCTGCGATGGTGGCGATCGCAGGATGCGTGAAGGCTGCGACCTTGCCGCCGCAGGTCACCGTCGCGGAAATCGAGCCGTCGGGGCACGCTGCCAAGCCGCCCGATTGCGACATGCCGGTGCTGCGCCATGAGCCGCTCACCGATTTTCGCAAAGTTGCGATCGTCGAAGGGGTCGGCAATCTGTACGCGAGCGAAGCCGATGTGCTGCCCGCCGTGCAGCGCAAAGCTTGCGAGACCGGCGCCGATGCGATCGTGGTGTTCGTCAGTAAATCGCAGACGGGGGAGACTTTGACCGGCTATTACATCAACTCGGTTGCAATCGTGTACGGCAAGAAAAATCCCGCGGCGGCCGGCAGCGCCACCCAATATCTCAAATAATCCGGTGCGTAGGCTTCGCGTTGCCGGCGCTTTCTGCGCATGATATTTGCGTGATGGCGGTGGCGAAGCGGTCCATAAAGTCGGTCGGGCTCGTGGTCAAGCGCGACCGACCCGAAGCGGTCGCGATCGCACGCAGCCTCACTCGTTTTCTCCGCAGCAAGGGGAAAATTCCGCTCGCCGAAGAAGACATCGCGAAAAAAATCGGCGCGCAAGCCGTCGAGCGACATCATCTTGGCGATCACGCGGACCTGATCGTCGTGCTCGGCGGCGATGGAACTCTGCTCGGCGTGGCGCGGCTGGTTGCGGCGCGCGGGATTCCGATTCTCGGCGTGAACCTGGGCGGGCTCGGCTTTCTGACCGAAGTGACGATCAAGGAAGCGCGCAGCGGTCTGCAGCGCGTGCTTGAAGGCAACTACGAGGTCGATCGACGCATCATGCTTGAGGCGACCATCGAACGCGCGTCGGAGGCGCTCGAACATGGTGAGTCGTTCCAGGCCTTCAACGACGTGGTGGTGAGCAAGGGCCCGCTCGGCAGGATGCTCGAGCTGGAAGTGATTGCCAACGGCGAACCGTTTTGCACCTATCGCGCTGACGGATTGATCATCGCGACGCCGACCGGCTCGACTGCGTACGCGCTTTCCGCCGGCGGTCCGATCGTTTATCCGACGCTCAACACGATCGTACTGGCGCCCATTTGCCCGCATACGCTGAGCAACCGGCCGGTGGTATTGCCGGATTCCTTCGAGATTGAAATTCGCGTGAAGGCGCCCGATCACGACACCACCTTCACTGTCGATGGGCAGGAGTCGGCGCAGCTCGGCCCGGCGGACTCGATCAGGATTCATCGCGGCCGTCACGTGGTGTCGTTGATTCGATCGGTTCATACATATTTCGAAATCTGGCGCGACAAACTTCGCTGGGGCTAGCCGCTCGCGGCTCAGATGCTGCTCGAACTGCGCATCCGAAATTTTGCGATCATAGAGGAAGCTCGCCTCGAGTTCGGCGCCGGGCTGAACGTGCTCTCGGGCGAGACCGGCGCCGGCAAGACGATCATCCTGAGTGCGCTTGGTCTGTTGCTTGGCTCGCGCGCCTCGCCGGATATGGTTCGCGCGGGCGAGAAGGAAACCGTCGTCGATGGCTTGTTCGAGCTCGAAGGCGAGAGCGCGTTGCCCGAATTGGCGGAGCGGGCAAACGATGCTGCACGCCGCGAGCTGCTCGTTCGGCGAGTAATCGCCGAAGGCGGGCGGTCGCGCGCACTGATCGACGGCGAGCTCGCGACAGTGCAAGGGCTCGCGAAGATCGGCGCCGTGCTGGTGCAGGTTTACGGCCAGCACGAGCAACAATCACTGCTGCGGGCGGAAGGTCATCGCGAAATTCTCGATCGATACATCGGGCTGGAGACGCCGCTCGCGTCATATCGGGAACTCTATGAGCGTGCGCGCGAAATTCAACTGCGCCTGCAGGATTTGAATCGGCGCGAACGCGAACGCGCCGACTTGCTCGAGCTCGCGCGCTTTCGCGTGACTGAACTGGAACGCGCCGCACTTGCGATTGGCGAAGATGAAGAGTTGGCGCGGGAGCGCACCGTGCTCGCCAACGCGACCCGGCTCGCGGCTGCGGCCGGCGAAGCGGAACAACTGCTCTACGGCGCGGACGGGGCCGCAATCGATCGCGTCGCGAGCGTGCAAGCGCGACTGACGGAAGCCGCTGCGCTCGATCCGAAGATTGCTGAAGTCAGCGAAATGATTGCCTCGGCGCGCGCCAACCTCGAAGAAGCGGCGCGGGCGCTCGGCGCCTATGCGAGCAAGGTCGAAGCCGATCCGGCGCGGCTCGATGAAATCGAGAACCGGCTCCAGG
>PNBD01000046.1 GCA_003135855.1 Deltaproteobacteria bacterium | reverse complement strand
ATCTTGACCGTGACCGCTTCGAAGTCGCGCAGCCACGACGAGCAGCAAAGTTCCCGTCCGCACGGACCGAGCCCGCCGGTCACCTTGGTTTCATCGCGCGCGCCGATTTGTTTCATCTCGACCCGCACCCGCAGCGTGTTGGCGAGGTCGCGCACCAGGTCGCGGAAATCGACGCGCCCTTCCGCCACGAAATAGAACACCGCCTTGCGCCCATCGAATGTGTAGTCGGCGTTGACCAGCTTCATCTGCAGCCGCCGCTCGCGTATCCGCTCGACGCATAGCCGCCGCGCCCGCGCCTCGCGCGAGAGGTTTTCCTGCTCGGCGCGAAAATCGCTGTCCGTGGCCGCGCGAATGATCGGCCGCATCGACGACAGGTCGAGCGTCTGCGCCGGCTCATGCGGCTCGATCTCGATCGTGCCGATTCTGACGCCCGTCTCGGTATCCACCAGCACGCGATCGCCGCGCGTGAGCCGCTCGTCGCCCGCCAGGAAATTGTACAGATGCCCGGTTTGCTGCAGACTGACCGCGACGATTTTCGGGCTCGCCTGTCCGCCTTCGAATGGATCGATTTCCGCCACTATTCCCCCCGCATCGCCTGCCCGGCGAGCGTCCACCAATTCTCGGCTTGCAAGCGCGGATTAGCCATCGCCTCGATTGCCTCCACGGCCCGCACCGCGGCATCGATACATTTGACCACCGCTTTCACTTCCACGCCGTTTGCGAATTCTGTCATTTTTTTTGCTGCGTCGGCGGGAAACGCCACGAATTCGGTCTTAAGCAATTTGTAGCATAGAATATCTTCCAGCAGTCTTGCGAGTAGCTCGAAATTGTCGGCCGCGTCGCCGCGATTGGCGAAAAATTCCTGCGCGAGCGCGTTCGCCCTGGCAAAATCCATCGACTTCGCATTGCTGAGCGCCGCCAGCAGTTCTTTCATCGGTGGCTCGACGCCCGCCGCCAGCGCGATTGCGCGCGCCGCACTGCCGCGAGCCAAGCGCGCGAGCGCACCCGCACGAACTTTGTCTTCAACTCCGCGACGCTCGAGTATCGCTTCGATATCGGCCACCGGCAGCGCCGGAAATCGCACCGGACGCATCCGCGAACGCACCGTATCGAGCAGCGCGCGCTCGCTCGACGTCACCAGAAACAGGATCGCGTGCCCCGGCGGCTCCTCGAGCGTTTTAAGCAGCGCGTTCTGCGCCGGAATATTGAGCGTCTCGGCATCATCGATGATCGCGATCCGCGTCTGCGATCGCGCCGGCCGTGTGCCCAGCTCCACGATCAGTTCGCGCACCTGCTCGATCAGTACGTCGACTCGTCCCGGCGGCCGCGTCACGTAGCTGAAGTCCGGATGCACTCCGGTTGCCATTTGCACGCACGCCGAACAGCATTCGCAGCGCTCGACCTCTGCGCCCGCGGCCCGCCCGCGCGTCCGTTCCGTCTGCGGCGTTTCGCGTATCGGGCATCGCTCCGGCGTACAGCAGAAATTCTCGCCCGGCGATCGCTCGCACATGATGCTATGCGCGAGTCCAGTCGCTACCAGCGCCTTGCCGACTCCACGTGGCCCGGAAAACAGGTATGCGTGCGACGGCCGGTTGCGCAGTTCTGCGAGCAGGCTCTGCGCCGTCTCGCGATGCGCTCGAAGTCCGTTCAGGGGCATCGTTGTTTGATCAATTCATTAACCGCGCAGCGGTTGTTTGATTAATTCTTCGACCGCGCGCCGAATGTCCGCAGTGACCACGTCGATTGCACGATCCGCATCGATCACGACTACGCGCCCGGGCTCCGCTTTCGCGATTGCGAGAAATCCGCCGCGCACCTTGCGATGAAACTCCGCGCGCTCCCCTTCGAAGCGATCCGAACCGCGCCCGGTTCCCCGCGCGCGCGCCCGCGTGCGCTCAAGCCCGGTCTCGACCGGCAAGTCGAGCACGATCGTCAAGTCCGGCGTCACCCCGTCGGTCGCGAGCCGATTCAGGTTGCCGAGCAATTCGAGATCGAAGCCGCGGCCGTGACCTTGATACGCCGTCGTAGAATCTGAATAGCGATCGGAAATCACCACCTCGCCGTTCGCAATCGCCGGCCGCAATTTCTCGCGCACGTGCTGCGCGCGATCGGCCAGCACCAGCAGCAGCTCCGCCGCGACATCGAGCGACACCGCCGGATCGAGAAAGATCGCGCGAATCGTTTCGCCCGCGCGCGTCCCACCCGGCTCATGCGTGACCGTCACGCGCCGGCCCGTCTGCCGAAGCGCGTCGCCGAGAATCGCCGCCTGCGTCGTCTTGCCCGATCCCTCGACGCCTTCGAGCGTGATGAAAATTCCGTTTGCCATCAGCCGCGAAGATACCAGTGCGCAAGCTGCGGCTGAAACAGCGCGAAGATTCCCGCCGCCAGCGCCAGGAACGGCCCGAACGGAACTTCAGTGCGAAGGATCGATACGTCCGCCTGCTCCGGCTCGGTTGCTGGATCGCCGAGCGGCGCCGCCGAGTCGCTGCCCCCGACCGCGTACGCAATTCCGCCGATCGCGCCGAAGATCGAGCCGACGAACAAGGTGAAGAAAACCCCCTGCCAGCCGAGAAATCCACCCACCATCCCGAGCAGCCACACGTCGCCCATGCCGACGCCCTCGCGCCCGCGCACCAGTTGATAGAAATAGCCGGTCATATACAGCACACCGCCGCCCATCAAAATTCCGAGCAGGGAACTTTTCCAACCAACCTCAGACATCATCAACGACGCGGCGATAAATCCGATCGGCATGCCCGGCCACGTGATCAAGTTCGGTATCAGCCGCCAGTCGTAGTCGATGATCGCGACGATCCAGAGCGCCGCGCACAGGGCGAAGCGCGCGATCGCGCTCGGTAGCGGGAACGCGAAACAGAGATACAACGCGGTCACCGCGAGTCCCACTTCTGCCAGAAAATGCCGAAACGGAATCGGCGCGCGGCACATCAGGCACCGCCCGCGCAGCCCCAGGTACGCAAGGATCGGAATATTCGCCCAGAACGGCAGCGCGCGTTCGCAGCTCTCGCAGAACGAGCGCGGCGTTACGATCGATAGATCGCGCGGCATCCGCCATGCGACCACGTTGACGAAACTGCCGACGCTCGCGCCTATCAGGAACGCCATCGTGCCGCCGATTCCGGTCGGCAAATCGAATGCCATCGGGTCACCCCCCTCGCGTCTGCAACTGCGCCGCCGCGTCAACCACGTCCGCCATCACCTACTGTTTCGCCGCGCACAAATCGATCGTCAGATCGTAGGTTACTTTGATACCGCGATTCAGATTGTCAACCGACAGCCGCTCATCGTCGCCGTGAACCCGCGCCATCTCGCCCGCCGCGAGCACCGTCGGCACGAATCCGTATGCGGGCACGCCGCGCGCGCGGAGAAATCGCGAGTCCGTGCCACCGGTCGTCATCCACGGCACCACCATTGCCTCTTTGAAATTTTTCGCAACCGCCCGCTTGATTGCCTCCCACGCCTCGCCCGAAGTCGGCGACGGCGGCGCTTCATCGGGATGCTGGATAAAATCGATCGTGAATCGCTCATCGCCGAGCAGTTCGCGTATCCGCTTCAGAAACGCCTCGGCATCCGTGCCCGGCAGCAGCCGGCAGTCGAGACCGGCCTCGGCGATCGTCGGCACCACGTTTACCTTGACGCCCGCATTCATCATCGTCAGCGAAATCGTATCGCGCAGCAGCGCCTGGATATTGTACGGACTCAGCACGCCCGCCATCGCGAGCCTGCTCATTTCGGGCAGCTCCAGATGCGACAGTTCGAACGACGTCGGGAACGGCTCGAACGGCGCAACCGCGTCCATCGCTTCGGTTATGATCGGCGTGATTCGAATCGGCGGCTGATTTTCCAGCAGTCGATGCAACGCGTTGACCAGGATCAGATTCGGATTGTCGGGCTTCGGCACCGAGCCATGACCGCCCTTGCCGCGGACGCTCAGATGCAGCCACATCACCCGTTTCTCCGACACCGCCACCGGGACCGACACGCCCTTCAAGCCCAGCCAATCAGGCGCGGCGCCACCGCCTTCATTGAACGCGAACGCGGGATCGATCGCGTCCCAGTGTGTTTTCACCATCCACTCGGCGCCATTCGCACCGCCCGCCTCTTCGTCGGGATTCACCATCATCTCGATGCCGCGCCGGAGCGGAACGTTATTGCGTTTCAGCACCAGCATCGTCATCAGCGCCATGATTCCATGCGCCTTGTTGTCGATCGTGCCGCGCGCCCATACGTAGCCATCGTCGAGCTCCGCGCCGAACGGCGGATGGGTCCAGTTGGCCGCGACCGCCGGCACTACGTCGGCGTGCGACATCAGGAGCAACGGCTTTACGCCCGCCGGTCCCGGCATTCGCGCGACCAGCGATACCATGCCGGGTTTGCTCTCGAAGGTCTCGGTCGCGATCCCTTCCTTGTCGAGGATGCCTTTCAGATAATCCATCGCCGCGGTAGTGTTGCTCGGCGGGTTGGTCGTGTCGAATTTAAGGTAGGCGCGAAAATAATCCAGCGCCTCGGAATTGATCTTGTCCCAATCGACCGATGGCGGATCCGCCGCGTAGCAGGCGGTTGAGATCGCGATCATCGAAATCATCGCAACCGCCAACATCGCCGCCGCCAAAGCGCTCATAGTGAGGCGAACCCGCATCACGAATTTCAATAAACTATGCATTCGATCCTGATACTCACATCGATTCTATCCGAATAGTCAAATCCCCGACACCGATAGTCAGTCCTTTCCGCCCTTTCTGACAGGGCGCAGCCCGCATCTTCTTTTCAACGCGAACCCACCGCACCGCGCGGAATTTCCGCTTCGCATTCTCTACCAGCGCGTAGCGCATCTTTCTTTCAGCAGGAAGCCCGGCCTATTCGCCTGTTTTTCCAACAGCGCGTAGCGCGCATCTTTACCCAAATGCGATTCGGCCCTGCGGCCCGAAGTCGGCTGCGCGTCGTCCCAGGAAGCCCGAAACCCGTGAGGGGTTTCGGAAATTCTTTTCCGACTTTCTCTTTCCCTTTACTTTTCTTTCAGGGCGTAGCCCGCATCTTCCTTTCGGCTGGATGCCCCTCCGCCCGCTACTCACTTCTGGCACTTCGGACAATAGAAACTCGCGCGCGCACCCACGACCACGTTCTTGATCGGCGTCGAGCACCTGTAACACGGTTGCTCCTCGCGTCCGTAAACTCGCAGCCGCGCGGCAAACCGCCCCGGCTGCCCGCGTGAATCGCGATAACTGCGAAACGTAGTGCCGCGGCTGCCGATCGCGGCGCGCAGAATCACCGGCACTGCAATCGCGATCCTCTCGATCTCTTTGTGGGTGACGCGCCCCGCCCGCCGCGTCGGCCGCACTCCCGCGCGATACAAAATCTCCGACGCGTAGATATTGCCAATCCCGGCGACGATTCGCTGGTCCATGATCAGGTTCTTGATCGCGACCTGCTTGCCGCGCGCCTTCGCCGCCAGATACTCGCCGTTGAATTCGCGCAAGAGCGGCTCGGGGCCGAGTCCTTTAAGCTCAGGCGCGTCGGCCAAGGCGGCGCGCGCGACCAGCCGCATCATGCCGAAGCGGCGCGGGTCGTTGTAAACCAAGCGCGACGAGTCGTCGAGCGCAAATTCGACGTGATCGTGTTTGGGATCGAATTCGGCATCGATGAAGCCTTCCCCGCGATGCGTCAAGCTGCCGCTCATCCCCAAATGCACCAGCATGACGTGCCCGCCGTCCAGCTCGAGGATCAGATATTTGGCGCGGCGCGAGAGTCTGACTATTTGTCGTCCCGCGATCGCCGATGCAAAATCCGCGACGATTCTCTTCCGCAGGCGCGCCTCCCCGATTCGCGCGCTGACGATCGTTCTCCCCACTGCCGACCGCGCCAGGATCTGTCGCAGCGATTCGACTTCAGGCAGTTCCGGCATGATGGTGACATTCAAGCATTTTCCGACGCCTCACGCGTCGTGAACGGAGGGCCTGCTCTTTAGTTCACTGCCGAGAGTCCTCGCAAGCCTCACGAAATCAGCAACGCATAACGTTTCCGCACGCACGACCGGATCGATTCCCGATTCCTCAAGCGCCGAGTTAGTCGCCGCCGCGTCGAGCCCGAGCGCATGGCCTAACGCATTGCGAATCGTTTTCCGCGGCGCCGAAAAGGCTGCGCGCACGGTCCGTAGCACCGCCTGCTCCTCGTCGGCTGCAAACGGCCTCGATTCAACCGGATGGGGTCTGAAGCCGAGCACCTCCGCGTCCACTTTCGGGCGAGGATGAAAGCTGCCGGCCGCCACCGCGAAATGGAGATCGATTTCCCAGTACAGCGCAGTGTACACGCTCAGCGCGGAGTAGCCATCGTCGCCCGGTCGCGCCCGAATCCGCGCCGCAACTTCACGCTGAAACATCAGCACCATGCGCGAAATCAGCCGCGAATTGTCGGAGAGTCGGCGCAAAATCGCGGCCGCCACGTTGAACGGCAGGTTGCCAATCACCTTGACCGGCGGACGCTCAATCATAATCGCAAGGTTCGCTTCGAGAAAATCGGCATTGACTATGCGAACGCTGTCGTCGGCATCGAATCGTTCCCGCAGCCGCGCCGCAAGCCTCGAATCGAGTTCTATCAGTGTTAGCCCTCGATGAGGCCGCGCGGCGATTTTTTCGGTCAGGATTCCGAGGCCGGGCCCAATCTCAATCACGTCGTCGTTGGCCTCAAGATATCCGGCCGCCACGATTCGCTCCGCCACCGCCGCACTAGTAAGGAAGTTTTGCCCGCGCGATTTCGCGGGCCGCACGCCCGCGATCGCCAGCGCCGGCGCGGGACGCGACGGCGCTTCGATCGCACTCTGGCGCTTCGCCCCAATGCGCGATTTTTTCACAATCGTCATCGACGCGCGCTCACAGCGCCAGATTCGCTTCCGCGTCGATCGTCAACTCGTCCCGCTCGCCGCGCAGCAATCGATAACTGCCCGCGAGCGCGATCATCGCCGCGTTGTCGGTGCAGTATTTGAGCGCCGGCGCCACCAGCCGGCGTCCTTCCGCAGCCGCGGCCTCGGCCAGCCGAACGCGCAGCCTGGAATTCGCCGCGACGCCTCCGGTCAGCGCGATCGTGTCCGCGCCAAGTTCGCGCGCCGCCGCGACGGTCGGCTTCACCAGCATATCGACCACCGCTTCCTGAAAGCTCGCCGCGAGATCCTCGGGCAGCTCCGCTCGGCCATCCGCGGTCGCGAGCAACGTCGCGACCGCCGTCTTCACGCCACTGAAACTGAAATCCAGCGGCGCGCCCTTGACTTGCGCGCGCGGAATCCGCACGCGCTTGCGATTGCCCTTGCGCGACATCTCGTCAATGACGCGTCCGCCGGGATACCCAAGTCCCATCAGCTTTGCGACTTTGTCGAATGCCTCGCCGGCGGCGTCGTCGCGCGTCCGTCCCAGCCGGCGATATCGGCCAAAATCCTCGACCGCGAACAGCGCCGTATGCCCGCCCGACACCACCAGCGCGAGATAGGGCATCGCAATTCGATGCTCCAATAGCGGCGCCAGCAGATGCCCCTCGATATGGTTCACGCCCACCATCGGCAGTCCGGTTCCTTGGGCGAGCCCCTTCGCGCACATCAGCCCAACCAGCAGCGAGCCGACCAGCCCGGGCCCGCGCGTCACCGCGATACCCTCGATATCGCCCAGTGCGCATCCCGCGCCCGCGAGCGCGCGTTCAATAACCGCCGTGATCGTGATTACGTGATTGCGCGACGCCAGCTCAGGAACGATTCCGCCGTACGCGCGATGGATGTCGTCCTGATTCGCGACGGTGCTGGAGCGAACCTCGGCGATACCTGCGGTCGCGGTTTCGATCACCGCAGCTGCTGCGTCGTCGCACGACGATTCAATCCCGAGTATCAGCATCGTTTTCGTCTGGCGTTCGCTTCCAGAACGCAATCAACATGACGCGATCAACATATCGAGCGGCGTGTTGCGCCGAAAGAATCAGTCGCCGCTCGAATTCGACAACCGCGGTGGAGGCGGCGGCGGTGGCATTACGCTCGGCGGCGGCGGAACTTCGGATTCAGCGGGCGGCGGCTGTACCATATCGGTGCTCGGCGCCGCGCCCGGCGCAGCGGGAATGAACGCCGACAGTCGCGTGTAGCCGACCCGCGCCGCGAGATTGCCGGGCGTCACCGCGAGCGCTTTTTGATACGCGGCCACGGCCTCCGTCGACTTGCCCGATTCCTCGTAACTGAGTCCCTCGAACGTGTACGTCTCGCCGAGCCACGCGGGATTGCCGCCGACGCCTATTTCCGCGCGTCGGAAAAACGTGATCGCCTGCGGGTAGTTTTTCTTGGCGATATAGGCGCGCCCCAAATAAAAGTACGCATACGAATTGCTCGGATCGATCGAAACGGCGTACGCCAGGCTGCGAATCGCGTCATCGGCGTGCCCTTCCTCGATTTCGACGCGCGCCTTTTCGGTGATTCGGAGCGACGCTGCGAGCGCAGGATTTGGCGCTTTCTCGATTAGCGGCTTGAGCGATGAATCGCTCACCGCGCGCGTCGGCGTGAGCGAACCGATGTCCATCGCGGGCGGCACCTCGGTCGCCTCGGCGGCCGGCGACGATTGCGCGGCCGCATCACCGGATGGCTGCGCTTCATCGCCTGCATTCGCGCCTGCTGTCGATGCCGACGCGGGCGCGCCCGGCGACGCGCTCGCCCCAGGCGTCGATGCCGACGACTTCACTGTCGCCAATCCTTGTGGATTGGGATTCTCCCCGGCCGCACCCGCGACTGGTGAGGGCGACGCCGCCGGATTGGGCGATGGAAGATCCTCGCTGCCGATCGATTCCTCCTCGAGCGCGATCGTCACGTTGCTGGTCTCTTTTGAATTTGGCGATCCCGCCTGGCGATTCGCGGCGAACGCGGCGCTGCCCATCAACCAAAGGAACGCTGCGGAAGCGACCACGACAAGTCGCGTCAATTGATGCATTAATCGTTCGGGTCGACAGTCGGATTCGGCACGTCAGGAATGGCGTGATCGGAAGTTCGGACCGCCGCCGCGCCATTATGATAGGGGCAGTCCTGAGTTGGCGCCATCCCTTCCGGAAAAACCCCCATCATTGTGACGGGGCAATACGGCGTTGCTTTGTATCCGGTCGTGGGATCGACTTTCACCTGCACGATTCCCGGCGGTGGCGCGAAATCAAGTGCTGGACGCGAAGCGGTTGCGGCCTTCATGAACGCGGTCCACGCCGGCAACGAGGCCTGCGCGCCGGTCAACCCGAGTTCTTCTTTCTGATCGAATCCGGTCCACACCACCGTCAATAGATTCGGCGTGAAGCCCGCGAACCAGGCATCCTTCGCATCGTTGGTGGTGCCCGTCTTGCCCGCCGCCGGCCGCGTGAAACCCATCGTGCGCGCGCCCGCACCGGTGCCGTGATTGATCACGAACTGCAGCATGAACTGCATCATGTATGCGAGTTGCGGCGAGATAACGAGCTCGGCCTTCAAGTCGTGGCCCTCGATCACTTTGCCGTCCTCGTCGACCACCGCCGTGACCGCGTACGGCTGAATTCCCATCCCGTCGTTGGCGATCACCGCGTACGCGCGCGCCACTTGCATCGGTGAGACTTCGATTCCGCCGAGCACGATCGACGGATAGGCCGGCAGATCGTCGAAGCCCAGCTTCGCGGCCATATCGCGCACCCGATCGAGTCCAACTCCATTAGCCAGCCGGGCGGTCGCCGAGTTGAGCGATTCACCCAACGCGAACTCCAGGGTGACGTGGCCGAAGAACCGGTCACGATAGTTATTCGGCGTCCAGCTCATATCGCCGTATTGCCACGTGAACGGCGCGTCCTCGATATAAGTAGTCGGCAGAAATTTCTCAGCTCCGCCGTCCAGCGTTTCCGAAAACGCCGCGAGGTAAGTCACCGGCTTGAACACCGAACCCGGCTGCCGTTTCGATTGGCTGACGCGATTGAACTGGCTCGCGCGATAATCGCGCCCGCCCGTCATCGCGCGAATTTGTCCGCTCTGCGGCTCCAGCGCGACCAGGCACGACTCCAGCCGAGTGTTAACTTCGCGCCGCACCAGCTTTGGATGTTTCTTTTCGAGGTCGGCGAGATTCTGGACGATCGCCTTCTCCCCGAGCTTCTCCATGTGCACGTCGAGCGAAGTGAAAATCCGCAGCCCTTCGCCATTGAGCACTTGCGGCGGATAGCGCTCAGCCAGTTCCTTCTTCACGTAATCGACGAAGTAAGGCGCGTCGCTGTTCTCCGAATATACTTCGCGCGCATGCAGCGGCTCGGCGAGCGCCGCGTCGTAGGCCGCCTTGCTTATGTATCCATCCTGCAGCATCGATCCGAGGACTCCGTCGCGCCGCGTCTGCGCAGTCTCAGGATGGCGCAGCGGATTGATCCGGTTGGGCGAGCTGATCATGCCGGCGACGGTCGCCATTTCGGCAATAGTCAGATCGCGCGGGTCTTTCGAGAAGTAGTATTCCGACGCCTCCCAGACGCCGTAGATGCCTTCCTGTCCACGCTGACCCAGGTAGATGTCATTTATATAGTTTTCGAGGATTTCATCTTTCGAATATCTGCGCTCCGCGATGTACGCCATCAGCGCTTCCTTGATTTTACGGTTGTAGCTGCGCTCCCGCGTGAGGAAGAAATTCTTCATCAACTGCTGGGTCAGCGTCGAACCGCCTTGCCGCACCTGATGCGACGTGAGATCGATCCAGCCCGCTTTGATCGTGCGCACCAGATCGATCCCATGATGCTCATAAAATCGATGGTCCTCGGCCGCCAGGATCGCATCGATCAGCAGCGGCGGTATCTGCCCCAATCGCACCAACCGGCGCTGTTCCCACGAGCCCTCGAAAATTCCGCTGATCAACTCCGGCTCCAGCTCGAACGAGTACACCGGCTTATGCGTCGAAACGTCGGTGATCGACTCGATCGCGCCGCTCTTGAGCGCGATATCGATCAGCTCACCGCCGAAATTGCGATACGGATAGGCGAAGCTGTGGAGGAAGAGCTCGAGCTTGCCGTGTGCCTTGTCGAAACTGTATTCGCCCCGGGTGTTAACTTTTCCGGGTTCGATAGGATGATAATTCAGGCGTGCCAGGCGCTCAAAAAATCCGAGGTCGGTGAGACTCTGACCGGGGTACACCACCACCGAATCGGAATAGATGCGCGACGGGATGTTCCAGCGTTTGCCCGAGAAGCGCGTGACGACTTCGTTCTCGAGTTGATTGTAGTAACTGAAAAACAGCCAGAGCGTGGGCGGTACGGCGAACAAAATGATCGCGCCGACGCCCAGCAGCGCGATTTTCAGAAGACGTTTGTAAGACATCACCGGTGATGCGAGCGCGCCGTATTGGCCGCGTACTGACTATACTACGATCAGACCTCCGGCTTGAGAGCTACGTAAAGCGTGTTGTCTCCGCGCTTGACCAACAGCAA
The DNA here is from genome assembly GCA_003135855.1 of Deltaproteobacteria bacterium. Classification (GTDB taxonomy): domain Bacteria; phylum Desulfobacterota; class Binatia; order Binatales; family Binataceae; genus Binatus. The sequence continues at coordinate 48,321 of PNBD01000046.1, read as the reverse complement.
AACGATTTTGCTCTTCGCGCCAGTTTTGAGCGCGCTCTGATATGAATCGACGTTCTTCACCGTCTCGCGATTCACTTCCAAAATGACGTCGCGCGCGCGCAACCCGGCTTCGTCGGCGCGACTCCCCGGCTGCACCGACGAGATCACAACGCCCGCCTGCTGATCGAGTCCCAGCTCGCGCGCCAAATCCGGACTCAAATCCTTGACCCGCAAACCAAACTGCGACGGCGCGCCCAACTCAGCCTTGGGCTTGTTGGCGGCTTCAATCACTTGCGCCTCTTTGGACTCCGTGATCGTAACCGGCAACTCAATCGTCAGTTTATTGCGAACAACTTTCAGCACGCCCTTATGCCCGAGCGGTGTGCGTCCAACCACCAGCGGCAACTCGCGCGAGTCGTTAATCGGCTGATTGTCGAAGGCGACGATCACGTCGCCCTGTTTGACGCCGGCCGCTTTGGCAGGCCCATCTTTCAGAACCTCCGCGACCAAGGCGCCGCGCGAATCTTCGACCCCGAGCGATTCCGCCAACTCCGGCGTCATCCGCTGGATCAGAACTCCCAGCCAGCCCCGCACCACCTTGCCCGAGTTCTTGAGCTGCAGCAGTTCCTCTTTGACCATGTTGACCGGGATTGCGAAACCGATCCCCATGCTCGAGCCGGTCTGCGTATAAATTGCTGAATTGACGCCGATCACCTGGCCGCGCAGATCGATCAGCGGTCCGCCCGAATTGCCGGGGTTGATCGATGCGTCGGTCTGGATGAAGTCGTCGAAATTGCCGGGAATGAAGCGGCCCTTCGCGCTGACGATCCCGACCGTCACCGAATGGTCGAAGCCGAACGGATTGCCGATCGCCATCACCCATTCGCCCACTTTGAGGCCGTCGGAATTGCCGAGCGGCGCCACCGGCAGGTCGCGCCTGACCTCGATTTTCAGCAGCGCGACGTCGCTCTTCGCATCATGGCCGATAACTTTCGCGGTATAGTTGCGGCCATCCTGCGTCGTCACGGTGACCTTGCCCGGATTCTCGACGACGTGCTCATTGGTCAGCACGTAGCCGTCCTTGCTGATGATGAAGCCGGAGCCGAGACTGCGCGAACGCGGCGTGCCGCTCCCAAAGTCCTCCATCGGATTGTGCTTGCGGGGCAGGCCGGGAATCGACTCGGCGCCTTCCGCGGGCTGGTCCGGTTCTTCGGTCGAGATATTTACGACGGCTGGACTGAGCCTGGCTGCGAGCTCGACGAAATCGGGCATCGTCTGCGCTTTTGCAAGGTGACCAGGGTCCGCGCCTTCGGTCCAGATTTGACCCGCTGGCGGATCAGTTGCGGCGCAGGCGGCGGGACCGGTCGTCATCAGAATCAACGAAGCGATGCCGAAAATGGCGACTGAGCGAAAAAACTTGTACGGCATTTCTGATGGGAGTGCGGCAGCCGATTTAGCGCGCAGGCTGCCTCGCTAATTCAACGTATTTCATTCGGAGGTCAAAGAGAATCGCGTCGATGAGGCTCTGTTCAGTGTGATCGAGATTGCCGCGAGTCTTGTCGCGCAGCATCCCGATTATATCGATAAGTTGCTGCGCCGCGCGAAGATCGCGCCGCTGCTCGCCGGTCGCCGGATCGGGCAGCTCGCCAAGCGCGCCTAGCGCCTCGGAAGACAGGCCCACCAGGAAGGTCGCGAAGTTGAGCTCGGGTTGCGAAGCTGCATCATGGGCGGCTTGCGCCCGCGACGCTTGCGGCCCAGCGCCACCACCGACGGTCGAACTCGTCTCGGCTTTCGACTCCGCGTGGGCAGCCGGCGCAGGCTTCTCGGGCGCATCCTCGACGTCGGATTTCGCCTCGCCTTCGGCGGAAAATCGGCGCCGATCCTGGACCTTGAAGGCGCGCTCCTTTTCTTCCTCGTCTTTCATCGCACTACCTTAGCACCTCGCCATCAGACCTGGCCTTGTGCCGCCATCTGCTCGAGCCGGTGAATGCGCTCCTCGATCGGCGGATGCGTCGAGAACAGGCGCGCGATACCACCGGCGCTCAGCGGATTCACGATGAACATATGCGCCGTCGCAGGACTTGCGTCGAGCGGCAATCTTTCATTGGCGGCCTCGAGCTTGCGCAGCGCGCTCGCCAGATAAAGCGGATTATGCGTGAGGCGCGCGCCGCTCGCATCGGCCTGATATTCACGCGTCCGCGAAATCGCGAGCTGAATCAACGTGGCCGCGATCGGCGCAAGAATTCCCGCGATCAGGAGTCCCGCGATACCGCCCTCTTCATCGTCGCGATTGCCCAACCCGAATATCGCACCCCATCGAATCATGGTGCCGATCATCATGATCGCGCCGCCCAGCGTGGCCGCAATCGAGCTGGTCAAGATGTCGCGGTTAATCACGTGCGACAGCTCATGCCCGATCACACCTTTCAATTCTTCGCGATTGCAAATCCGCATGATCCCGCGCGTCACTGCGACCGCCGCATGATGAGGATTGCGTCCAGTGGCAAACGCGTTGGGCGTGTCGGAATCGATAAGGTAGAGACGGGGCATCGGAATCGACGCCGAGTGCGCCAGTTCGTTAACGATCGAATAAAGCTCCGGCGCCGACTGCGCGTCGAGTTCCTTCGCTCCATAGGCACGCAGCACAATCTTGTCGGAGAACCAGTAGCTGAAGAAATTCATCACCGCGGCAAACACAAACGCGATTGCGACGCCGTGCGAGCCGCCGAGCAGACCGCCGATGATCATCAGCAGTCCGGTCATCATGCCGAGCAGTAGAGTCGTTTTCAAGAAACTCGTCATTGGACCTTCACCCGCCGCGCCAAATGCGTCTCGCAACGCTTGGCACTTCAGCCGCCACACGACCACCGAGATCGAATCGTGATTTTGAAGCTACGCCACGCGATTTTTGCAGTCAACGCAACGTCGCGCGCGCCGTCCGCAGAAGCGGTTCTTTCATTTCCCGCGCCCGTTATGGATCGGTTCCCGACGCCACGGCGCTTTCAGAAGAAGTCTGACCGAAGCCTCAACTTTCGCGGGCTCGATCGTCTCGATCGGTTCCTCTCTGATGATCGCCACCTGGCCGAGCGGCCGCCATCTGGCCGGATCGGTTGGTCCAAAAAGCACGACGCCACGCGCACCGACGGTTGCCGCAAGATGAGAAACGCCCGAATCGTTGCCGACAAAGCACGATGCCATCCGCGCGATCGCTGCCACCGCGCCCAATTCCAGATCCTTGATCACCGGCAATCCCGCCTTGCGAAAGACCACGACCAGATCCTCTTCGGCCGGCCCAAGCACAGCCACTGGACTTGCGCAATTGGACAATTTGACTGCGAGCCGGATGAAGTTCCGCGCGGGCCAATTCTTCTTTGGACTGCCGCTGCCGGGGAAAATAACCATCAGCTTCGCGACGTCGCATCCCGATGATCTGAGCGCGGCCTTCGCATCGGCAAGATCGCTCAGAGTCGGCTGGATCAATTTCGATTCACCCAGCCATGGATTGGCTTCGCCGATCGATCGCAGGTACGCCTCGGCGACGTGCCCCGCTCCATCTGGCCGGAACGGATGAAACGACACCGGACCATTGGTGCTTGCGATGAGGGCCGCGCGAAAGGCCGCGTCATCAGCCGCGAAGAATGAATAGATCCGATCGAACTGCGAGAAGAATTCGCGCGATCGCGACGACTCACGGCTGGATTCCTCGAACAACGCGCTGACCTCGCGCATATCGATCGAATGACCCCGCGCGACGATGCTGCGTCCGGCCGCGAGCCGCGCCAACTCGTTGCGCGCCATCAACTCGATGGACGCGCCTGCATGACGCCGCGATATTGCCGCCAGCGCCGGCATCGCGCACATCAAATCGCCTAGCGCGCCCGGAAAAATCACCAGCACCCGTTCAGCTACCGCATCGATACCCGGCACACAGAAAATCTACCACGTTTCCGACCTGCGACATTCGCCAAACAGCATCTTTTCCGGATAGAATCCTGCCATGCCAATTAGCGTCGCCCATTCCGCACTCGAGCTTATCGGTAACACGCCGGTGGTCCGACTGAACCGACTCCCCGGCGCCAACGACGCGGAGGTTTGGGCCAAACTCGAGAACTTCAACCCCGGCGGCAGCGTTAAGGACCGCATNNGCTCGTCGAAGGACCGCATCGCGCTCAAGATGGTCGAGCTGGCCGAGGAAGCCGGCGAGTTGCACCGCGGCGACACGATCCTCGAACCGTCGTCGGGCAACACCGGGATCGGGCTCGCCCTGGTCTCGGCGGTCAAGGGTTACAAGCTGATCCTCACGATGCCCGACACGATGAGCGAGGAACGCCGCTCGCTGCTGGTCGCCTACGGAGCGCAGTTGGTGCTCACGCCGGATACTCGCGGGATGCACGGTGCGATTGCCAAGGCCGAAGAGCTCTGCCGCGAGAATCCCAGCTACTTCATGCCGCAGCAATTCAGCAACGCGGCGAATCCCGACATCCATTATCGCAGCACGGGGCCCGAATTGCTCGAACAGTTCCCGCAAATCGACGCGTTCGTGGCAGGCGTCGGCACCGGCGGAACGATCACCGGAGCTGGCCACTATCTTCGCGAGCACCTGAATCGCAAGCTGCACGTGGTCGCCGTCGAACCAAAGAATTCTCCGGTCCTGTCGGGCGGCGAAGCGGGCTTCCACAAAATCCAGGGCATCGGCGCGGGCTTCGTTCCGAGCAATCTCGACACCAAGGTGTACGATGAAATCATCGCGGTCAGCGATGAAGATGCGACGATTTTCTCGCGCCGACTCGCTCGTGAAGAAGGCCTGCTGGTAGGCATCTCGTCGGGCGCAAATTGCTTTGCGGCGCTGGAGATCGCCAAGCGGATCGGCAAAGGCAAAATCGTGGTGGTTATTTTCTGCGATACCGGCGAGCGCTACCTGACCACCGATCTTTTCCAGGCCGAAGGCATATGACGACTGCTCTCGACGCCAAGCTCGATCACTTGCGCGAAATTTTCTCGCCGATGCCATCGGTGATCGTCGCCTTCTCCGGCGGCGTGGATTCGACTTTCGTGCTCAAGGTCGCGCACGACACTATCGGCGATCGCGTCCTCGCTTTGACCACCACTTCGCCGACGATGCCCGACGAAGATCGCCAATCCGCGCTCGCGATGGCTCACCACGTCGGCGCGCGTCATCTCGTGCTGGAATCCAACGAACTCGAAATCCCGGGCTACGCATCGAACCCGATCAATCGATGCTACCTCTGCAAGCACAATCTCTTCACCGTTTGCGAGGCGAAGGCCGCCGACCTCGGCATCAATGAAATCGTTGATGGCCTCAATCTCGACGATCTGAACGATTATCGACCGGGGATGCAGGCCGCATCGGAGAAACGCGTGCGCCATCCGCTGGTCGAAGCGATTCTGAGCAAGGCGGAAATTCGCGAACTGTCGCGAGCGCTGAATCTTCCGACCTGGGATCGTCCCGCATCACCTTGCCTTTCATCGCGTTTCCCGTACGGCACGACCATCACGCCCGAAGGTCTCACGAGAGTCGCTGCCGGCGAGCACTTGCTACATGCGATGGGTTTCCGCGTCGCCCGCGTGCGCTTTCATGGCGACCTCGCGCGCATCGAAGTCGAGCAGCAAGAGCTGGCGCGGATCTTCGAGCGCGACAATCGCGACTACCTTGATCGCGAGTTCAAGAAAATCGGGTTTCGTTTCGTCACGATTGACTTGAAAGGCTTCCGCTCCGGCTCCCTCAACGAAGGAATAGTCGCGACCGCCGCAAAATCCTGATGGACGCTGATTGGCCTCTTCTTGTGAGGCCAGGTGGGTGAGCGTGGCGTCGTTTGCGAAGCTCTACGCGGCGACGTGATCGTGAAAGCCGGCGACGTCGAACGTCATGACCAGCAGATCGCGCAAGCGGCCGCTGCGATCTTCGACCCAATCGGTCAGCACCGCCTCGACCTGGAAGCCGAGCCGCTCGAACGCGGCGCGCGCAGCGGTCTGATCGGTCGTCATCTGTGCCGTGATCTTCTTTAGTCCGAGCGAGCGCGCTAGATCGAAAACCTCGGCCGCGAGCCGCCGTCCCAGACCCAGGCCGCGAAATCGTGACGACGCATTGATTCGAATCTCGCCGACGCGCCGGGTCCATCGCGCCTGATCCATATGGACGCTCGCATAGGCCGCGATTTCGCCGTCGATTTCCGCCAGCAGCGTCACCGTATGGCCGTGCTTGATGTTATCGATCCATTGCTTGACCACGTTGCGATCGGTGATGTCGGTGCGCAGGAAAAGCAGGTCATCGGCCGGCAGATTGGCGGCGAACGCCAGCATCTTTTCGAGATCGTTCGCTTCCATCAGGCGCAGCTTGACCGCGCGATCGCCTTGCAGCTTCACCTGTGTCGGATAGGGACGATTGGTCTTGATTTGCTCAGCCATTGGACATTCCTCCCAAAGCGGTACGCATACTCAAGGCGTTCCGGCTGATACTTACCGATTGCAACTTCGCCAATGCCAGACGGTTTGCTCCCCCGCGCCAGCCTCGCGACCCGCTATACTTGCGCAGCCTCATCGCTCCGGCAAGCGCAGTCGCCTGATTTTCTGCTTGCAGGAACAGCACTAACCGCGTCAAGCTGAGCTCTTGCGCCAGCGCCGTTTCGTCCGGATGTTTTTCACCGCCGAGGAGGAGCGCGGTGCCAAGTTCTGTGCGAAGTTCTGGATGTCCGTGACCTGAGAAGTCTGCCCGAGATATCTCGGAGGTGAGCAGCAATGGCTGACAAATACAGTGCCGCTTCGAGCTATCGCCTTTCCACCCAGGACGCGACCTTTATCTACGGCGAGTCGAAAACCGGACCGCTGCACATCGGCTCGATCGGAATCTTCGAGGGGCGCGTCGATTTCAACGGCCTGCTCGGCCATCTCGAGGAACGAATCCATCTGGTGCCGCGCTATCGGCAGCGTCTGGTCGAAGTGCCGTTCAATCTCGCGCACGGGATGATGGAGGACGACCCTGAATTTTCAATTGAGAATCACACGATTCGGCACGTCCTGGACGACGGTCTGACCGAGGCCGAGGGAATCGCCGAGATTATGGAGCTCTTCAAGCAGCCGCTCGATCGCAAGCGGCCGCTATGGGAACTGCACAGCTACGAGAACCTCGAAGGTAATCGCACGGCGGTCTTGTGGAAGGTGCATCATTGCCTGGTCGACGGAGTTTCCGGCGTCGAACTGCTCAAAGTGATGTATGACTTTCGCGCGGAGCCCGAAGATATTCCGCCGCCCTCGCAGCCCTGGGTCGCGGACCTGCCTTCGAGCGGGATTCGCCGGTTCGCGGAAGCGTTTCGCGATCAGATTTCGAGCGCGGTCAATTCGACGATCAGCGCGGCGGTCGAAGTGATCGAGGAACCGCAAGCAGTGGCGGAACGCACGCGCATGCTCGGCGAGGCGACCCGCCTGATGACGGAACTGATGACGCGGCGAGTCGTCGCGACGCCGTGGAATTCGACGCCGGTTTCGCAGGACCGGACGTACGCATGGTCGAAACAATCGTTCGCGGATTTTCGTGCGATCCGCACAGCGTTTGGCGGCTCGGTCAATGACGTCGTGCTCGCGATGCTGACCGAGGGCGCGGCGCGCTATTTGAAACATCATGGATACGCGGTCGCGGGCCAGCAACTGTGCATCGGATGCCCGGTGAATGTGCGTCACAAGGAAGAACGCTCGGCCCTCGGCAATCGCGTATCGATGATGTTCCCGACTGCGCCCGCCGAGCCGATGGATGTCGTTGAGCGGCTGAAATTGATCAGTGAAGAAACCGAGCGGATCAAATCGGCCGGTCTCGCGCAGGCTCTGGAAACCGTGATGACGCTGGCCGATTCAATCCCGCCGGCACTGATCGGACCAACTTCACAAGTCGCAACGCTCGCAATCGAGGCGGCCGGGGCGTTCGCTAAATGGGCGCAATGGACGCCCAGTCCGACTGGCATTGGCCTGCCGACGATAGGAATCAATTTTATCGCGACCAACGTGCCGGGCGTGCAGGTGCCGCAATATCTCAACGGTCACGTGTGCATGGAGATGCTGCCGCTGATACCGCTCGGCGCGACGATGGGTTATGGCGTCGCGATCCTGAGTTATAACCGCAGTTTGTATTTCGGCATGATGGCGGAGCCGCGCGTGATGCCCGATGTGGCGCTGATGAAGGAATTTGTTGACGAGGCGTTTGCGGAGTTGAAGCGCCGCGGCGAGGAACTGTCGCCCTCGACGGTCGCACAGATGAAGGGTACGAAGACTGCGAGTGGTTGAGATGGCGGTCGAATCGCGTTCGCGTCCGAACAAAATAATCGCAAAAGAAAGTAAGAGGTCCCGCGCTGACGATGACGTAAGCGCGAGGACGTCGCTTGCGGAAACGTCGCGGCGATGCGGATGGGCGCGCAACGAGCTGGCGATTCGCTATCACGACGAAGAGTGGGGCGTGCCGCTCCATGATGATCGGCTATGGTTCGAGGCCTTGGTCCTGGACGGCGCGCAAGCGGGCCTCAGCTGGGACACGATCCTCCGCAAGCGCGAAAACTATCGCAAAGCGTTCAGGGGGTTCGAGCCCGCGAAGGTCGCGAAGTTCGGCGATCGAGATGTCGCACGATTGCTCGCCGATGAAGGAATTGTGCGCAACCGCCTCAAGATCGGCTCGGCAATCACCAATGCCAAAGCGTTCATCGCCGTGCAAAAGGAGTTCGGCAGCTTCGACGCTTATATCTGGCAGTTCGCGGGCGGAAGTCCGCGGGTCAATTCGTGGCGCGAGATAAAGCACGTGCCGGCGCGGACGGCGGAGTCAGATGCGATGAGCAAGGAACTCATCGGGCGCGGATTCAAGTTCGTGGGCTCGACAATTTGCTACGCGCTGATGCAGGCGACGGGGCTGGTGAACGATCACATGGTGGATTGTTTCAGGTACGAGGAAGTGAAGACCCGCCGCCGGTGACGAGGCGCAGGACCGATCGAACCCGAGACTAACGAACGGCGTAGGATTTGCCGCGCTTCAAGACCACCAGATGACGCTGGCCATGATCGGAAGTCAGGACGGGCTCGAGATCGAGAGCCTCGTGCGCGCGCTGCTTCCACACGCTGGCAGGCAGAATGATGTAACCGGGCGGCGCGTCGCCGAGCCTGCCTTTAAGTACCGGGGCATCGCGGTCGAGATAAAAAAGTAGCGGCGCCAGCTCCTCCTTGAATCCATAGACATAAAGCGGTTCGTCGGGTCCGACGACGCGTGCGATTTCTTCTGCGACCGGGCGAAAAGAGTCGTCACGGCACGCAGCGACTTCTTTCGCGGGTATATAGATGAAGTTGAAGATGGCGAGCGCCAAGCACAGTGCCCCGAAGATGTAGATTGCCCGGCGGCGCCATCCGAGCGGAACCAGCGTCAGAATCCACCATGCGAGTATCAGGGCGGAGGCGGGCCAAACCGGAAGCAGATAGGAGCGTCGTTTGTACGCGGCCAGCGAAAAGAAAACGACGGTGACGAAATAGAAGATCGCAAACAGGCGGACCGAGCTTAGCGCACGCGCGGGTCCAAAAGAGGTAGAGGAATTTTCTGGAGCAACCTCGGACACTCGCGAAGAAAATCGAGCGACGAACTCGGTGAGAATGCGGCGGAAACGGACGGACAGGGCGGTGATCGCCGCGATCGGAACCAGTAGGCTCAGCGGTGCGGAATTCAGCAGGATCGGTTTCACGTAGTAGAGCGGTGACATCGCGCCGAGTGCGCCGAAAAATCTACCGAGATTTTCGTCACCGAGCTGACGATCGAGAAATCCGGAGCGGCCTCCGACATAGCAGGCGAGATACCAACTCGAAGCCAGCGCCGCACCGAGAATGATCGCGCCGGGATCGAGCATCGCGAAAATCTGACGCCCTCGCCGCTCGACGATCATAAAGATGAGAATAGAAATGCCCGGAAGGATCGCACCGACTGGACCCTTGGCGAGCACTCCCAGAGCCATCGCGAGCGCCATCACGTAGAGAGCGCCGACGTTGGACTCGACGCGCGCTCGCGCTGCGGAAACGGTCGCATCGCGTGGCAGCCATATCAGAAATGCGAACAGCGAGAGCGTTTCGAAAAAGCAAAGCGTCATGTCGACCCGGCCGAAACGGCCGAGCACTATGTATTGATAAGAGCCAGCGAGCGCCAGGCCCGCGAGGATCGCGCCTTCGAGGCCGAGAATTCCGTAAGCGAAGAGCATCGTGAGGATCGCGCCGGCGGTCGCATAGAGCGCTGATGGGAAGCGCAGGTTTGCCGCGGTGACTCTGCGGATGCCGGCGAGGTAATCGATCGCGGCGGCGGTCCAATGAAAGAGCGGCGGCTTGTACATCGGGATACTGCCGTTCTCGACCGGAAAAAGAAGCTGGCCGTGCTCGACCATCTGCTGGACGAAGACGCCTTCGACGGCCTCGTCGCCGCTGCACACGTCGCCGGCGCCGATGCGCTGAAACATCAGAACCGCGATCACGATTGCGACCGCCGCGATCGCCGCGGCAGGCGGAATTAGGTGGCGCGAATTCGGCCTACGCTGCATCGAACAAATCCGGCGTACGCGTCAATCGAGACTGGAGCGGAAAATCAGCAGGTGCTTGATCCGCGACGGATCGTAGCCGCGCCACTTGGCGGCGGAGACGTCGCCCGCGCCGACCCGGTGAAATCCGAGGCGCGAGAAAAATCCGGCGACACGCTCCTCGCTGGTGCAGGCGAAGACATACTTCAGGCGGCGCGCGCGCGCCTCTTTCACAATCTCGCGGATCAGCACGGCGGCGACGCCTTCACCTTGAAAACGCGTAAGCGTGTACATCGCCGTGATTTCGCCGGCGCGATCGCGTCGATAAGGCTCGGTAAGCAGCGAGCAGATTCCGGCGAGATGCTCGTCGCCGATTCGATAGCCGAAGCATGAGGGCAAGATTCGCGCAATCTGGTCCGGACTTCGCGGCAGCAGGAACCCCTCGTTCTGGCCGCGAACGATCAGCGCTTCGACTTCTTCGAAATCGTCGATCGAAACGGGACGCACGAAACCGTACTGCATCGCAGTGAACAGCGTGCCGGCGCCGGTGAAGCTGAACAACTCCTCGTAAACGTCGCGCGGGGCGACCAGGTTGACGCTGCCAACGCCATCTTCGAGCGCGGCGAGCGCGGCGCGCACGATGGCTCTGCGAGCGGGTGACCGGACATCGCGCATCACGCGGCCGATGCGCTTGGTCTCGACGAACGAGAGGCGTTCTGCGTCGCGCCCGGGCAGACCGCCGCCACGGTCGAGCAGCAATAGTTTGAAGACTCTGAGCCGGCTCGCGAGTTCTCGCGCGAAGACGGTGAGATCGTCGGCGTCGTCGCGGCTCATCGAGGCGACCACGATCGAGCCGGCGCGCAGCCGCTCCCAAATTTCTGCGACGGCGGAATCTGGCGGATACGGACGCGAGCGCAGGCCGTCCGACGGGTTGAAAACCGGCGGCGGCTCCTTGGGCGCGAGGCGGCCGAGACGCCGCATCAACTTTGGCAGCGCGCTGGGCGAAACGATCACGATGCATCGCGTTTGATTGCGCCTGAGCTCGCGCAGCGTTTGCAGCAGGGAATCGAAGTCGCCAATCCGCTGGCCGGCCGGCGGGATCAGCGCGAACAGCAGACTCTTGCCGTAGAATTCCTCGAGATAGAAGGTCTTCTCGGTGAAGACGGGCGCCCCGCGGCTCGCGGCCTTGTCGAAGCCCCCGATACTCAAGAGCTCGCCTTCGCTCATGTGGTCGATGCCCGTGTGGATGAACGCGGCTGAAGCGACGACTGCGGTCTGTTCAATTCAGTTCGGCTAAGCGGAGTGAGCTTTCTCGGGTGAGAGCGCGGTCGCCACCAGCGAATCGGTGGTGCAGAGCGCCGACTCCGACGGTGGCCGCGACGCGGCGATTTCCGAGAGCGTGGTATCGGAAAAAACCTCGAGCAGGACGCGCTGGCCTTTTTCCCAGACGCGATACATCCGGCATGAGGGCTGCAGTGCGCATGAGCTGCTGCCGTCGGTACATACGTTAAGTGTGATCGGACCCTCGACCGCCTCGATGATGTCGCGGAACGAAATCGAGCTGGCCTCGCGCGCAAGCTGATAGCCACCGCCGGGACCACGACGCGCATGCACGAGGCCGCGATGCATCAGATCGCGAATCACTTTTTCCAGATAGTACTTCGGAATCTGCTCGTGCGATGCGATCTCGGTGCCGCGCGCCACGCCCGACGGCCGATCGGCGAGATAGATCATCGCACGCAGCGCGTACTCGATCTTCCGCGGTATCTGCATCAGGCTCATGCGTCGTTCACCTCAAGTGCTGCTATCTGTGCGCGCAATATCATGATGCCGGGGTCCGGGCTGCCTCGCGCGCGACGAGAATCCGCTCCACATATTTGACCAGCATGTCGTTCTCGATATTCACGCTGTCGCCGGGTTGCAGGAAGCCGAGCGTCGTGCAGCGGAGCGTGTGCGGTATCACCTCGACCGAAAAATTGCAGTCCTTGAGCGAAAAAATCGTCAGGCTGGTCCCATCAATCGCGACCGACCCTTTCTCGACCAGGTAGCGCGCTTGCTCCGGCGCGACTTCGAATGTGAAAAGTTTCGAATCGCCTTCCGGCTTGATTGCGACGACCCGGCCGGTGCCGTCCACGTGGCCGGAAACGAGATGGCCGCCGAGCAGCTTGCCCAGCGTGAGGCATCGCTCGAGATTCACGCGGCTGCCGGGTTTCAGACTGCCGAGTCCGGTGCATCGAAGCGTCTCGGCGGACACGTCCATTGCGAATCGGCCAGCGCTTTTCGAAATCACTGTCAGGCAGGCGCCGTTTACGGTGATCGAGTCGCCAATCGAAATCTCCGCGACCGGGATCGAAGTGTGAATCGAGATCACCGCGCCCTGATCGGTCGGCTTGAGGCTCTCGACAGTGCCGAGGTCTTCGATGATTCCGGTAAACATGACTCCTCCGTGATCGATGGGAACGGCGACGCTAAAAGTCCAGAAAAATCATATCTTTTTGAGATGGAGGGGCGCAACCAGCGGTCTGCTCAGGATCGTAAAGAGCGGGTGCGCCACTCAGATTCGTGCGAGCTATGCATCATCGGCGAGGTGACTTAGACTTTGGGCCGCATGACGAAGATTAGTGACAAGCCGAAAAAGGGGACGGGCGACCGGCGAAAGCGCAAGGCCGAGAAAATCAAGGCGCTGCTATTCGACTTTGGCGGGACGCTGGCGTTTCTCGACTACGATTTGCTGGCGCGGGAATTTTCGCGCGACGGGCGCAAGCTCGATGCCTTGACGCTCGAACACGCCGAGTATGTCGGCCGTCAGAAGATCGACGATCTGCTGATGGCTGGCGAGAAGGACGTCGTGCTCGCGTACGCGCACTTTTTCCGCGCGTGGTTGGAAGCGGCGGGCATTCCGGCGGAGGAAGTCGTCGAACACGGAGAGCGTTTCGGCGCGATTCATCGCGAGGCTACGCTCTGGCGCGTCGTGCGGCCAGGAACCTTCGAGGCTTTGGAGCGTCTCAAGTCGGCGGGATACAAGCTCGCGATCGTGTCAAATGCCGAGGGCCAGGTCGAAGCCGACACCAAGCGATTTGGCCTGGCGCCGTTCTTCGACGTGATCATCGACTCGCATATCGTCGGCGTCGCGAAGCCTGACCCGCGCATCTTTCATATTGCGCTTGAGCGGCTGGGCGTCGCGCCTGACGAAGTGCGCTTTGCGGGCGACATTTTCTCGATCGACATCCTGGGAGCGCGCGCGGCGGGAATCGAGGCGCGGCTGATCGATCAGCACGAACGCTACCACTGGGTCGATCACCAGAAGATAAGGCATATCGAAGAGCTGCATCCGCTGAAGTAGTTCGGGAGAAGATTTCGACATGGGCGCGATCCGGGACCAGTCCGAAAAAATGTTTACCGGCGAAATATCCACGCGCCAATTTCATCCGCTGACGTCGACCGGCGAGTACGAGGAAGTCGCCGACGGCGTGATGTTCTACCGATGGTTTGCGAACGTCACGGCGGTCAGGACCCGCGAAGGATTGGTGTTGATCGACACCGGTGGTTACTTCAACCAGGACGCCACGCTGGAATTGATCAGAAAGTTCTCGCCAGATCGCGTCAACACCGCAATCTATACCCATGGGCATGTCGATCACGCATGCGGGATGCCGGCGATCGCAGCCGAGGCGCAGAGGAACAAGGTAGCGCGGCCTCGCGTGGTGGGACATCGCGCGATCGCGGCGCGCTTCGATAGGTACAAGCGGACAATTGGCTATAACAATATAGTCAATACTCGTCAGTTCAATCGCCCTTCGGCATGGCCGACTGAGTATATCTATCCCGATACTTACTTCGATAGTCAGTTGAATGTAGTCGCCGGCGACGATAAGTTCGATTGTCATCATGCGCGCGGCGAGACCGACGATCACTGCTGGGTCTATATCCCGCAGCGCAAGGTGCTTTGCACGGGCGATTTTATCATTTGGGCCGCGCCCAATGCGGGCAATCCGCAGAAAGTACAGCGCTATGCGCGCGAATGGGCCGAGGCGTTGCGCGCGATGGCGCGGACGGGCGCTGAGGTGCTGCTGCCGGGACATGGCTATCCCGTGTTCGGCGCAATTCGCGTGCGGCAGGTGCTCAACGATACCGCCAACTACCTACAGAGCTTGTGCGATCAGACTATTGCAATGATGAATGCGGGCGCGCCGATGGACGAAATAATACATACCGTCAAGCCGCCGCCGAACCTCGCCGAGAAGCCATGGCTACAGCCGGTGTACGATGAGCCCGAGTTCATAGTGCGCAATATCTGGCGATTGGAAGGCGGATGGTACGACGGTACGCCTGCGAATCTGAAGCCGGCGACCGATGCGGAACGGGCGCGAGAGATCGCGACGCTGGCAGGCGGTATTGGGCCGGTCGTGGCGCGTGCGCTTGAGAAACTCGCCGCCGGCGAACTCGCGCTGGCGTGTCATCTCGCCGACTGGGCGGTCGCTGCGGCGCCGGAAGACCAATCGGCGCATGAAGCGCGAATGAAGATTTACACCGCGCGAGCTGAACAAGAGCAATCGACGATGGCGCACGGCATCTTTCGATCTGCAGCACTCGAGTCCGCACAAAAGGCGGGCCTCACTGCGCCCCAGGACAAGCGGAGCGCATGAAGTGACAAGCGCAGCGCATGAAACGAGCGCCTGCGGATTCGATCGACGATGCGTCGCTACGGATGCATATCGAGAAAATCTTTGAAGCCGCTCTTGTCGTGCGGTCCCAGGATTACCATCTCGAGAATTCCCATCCCTTCCCGCGAGCCGAGCTTGGCCTTGCATACCGCCTGGATATGCTGATGAATCATGTCGCGCTCGTTGACGTCGGCAGTCTTGAACGATTCGTAAGTTGATTCGTCGGGGCCGACGTACATCCCATGCCCCCACTTGGGATGAAAGTAGCCGATGCCCTGCATGTAGAAATTGTAAAGCTGCTTGAGCTCGATGCGACTCTCGCCGGATTTGGGCGATCGCAGAATTATCTCGGCGCTCCTGGCATGGCGCGTACCCGGCGCGTAGTTGACGTTGAAGTTGACCGCGGTCGCGAGATCGAGTTGAGCACCCGGCTCGGCGCGCGTCACAGCGCCGAATTCATGCCATCGCGATCCGTCGGCATTTTCATTCACGTCGAAGTGGGTGCACAAATCTTCGAAGTTGGTCGGCGACCATAGCCAATAGTACTGCGCGAGCGGATTGCCCGGCACGCCGGCGGGATCCTGCGGGCCGATTCCGCGCACGCCCCACGAACGATCGCGCGAACCCCAGACTCGCGATGGCGCAGCGTCGTATTTTTTTCCACCGACGCTGACGCTTCCTGAATAGCCGCCGTGCTGGGTGAACCGGGTGAGATCCATGGTGAGTCTGGGACCGGTGCGGCGCGTGAAGCGCGGTTCTTCGATTGCGGCGGCGCGCGCCTCGAACACCAGGTCGGCTTTGATCGGATCCCGATCGACGCGCACCCGCATCGTGCGCATGGGCTTGACGATTTCGATCGAGATCGGGCCAACGCGCGTATCCATGCGATCGGCGCCGAGCACTCGGGAGGCGCGCACGCAATGCTGCACGCCGTCGGCAACGATGCTGAATGCGCAGTCGATTATTCCGACGTTGGGATAGATGCCCATCGCGGCGGCGAAGTACGGCTCGCCCNNCCGGAAATATCCATTGAAGAAAAAGCGATCGTAAAAATTGCGGTCGCTGGTGAAAACCTGCTGAACCGGCTCGGGCGTTTGATGAATCGGATAGTCGTCACCGCTGGTGATCATCGACAAGCCTCCTTGCGCACCTGGTTGCAGGCTAAATCAGAAAAGACCTGTGCGGGCAAGTGCGTGACGCGTTTGCGATTGCGAAATGGTCCGAGCTGCGATTCAGATCGCGAAGATTTCGCCGAGGCGCGCGGGCGCGATCCGACGGCCAAAATAGAACGGACCGAACTTCGCATACGATGCGCTCGCTTCGTCGAAGCGCATCTCGTANNAGAGATCGACGCCCCACTCCCAATCGTCGAAGCCGATCGAGCCGGAAATTATCTGCGTGACTTCGCCGGCGAAGCGCCGCCCGACGAGTCCGTGATCGTGCATCAGGCGTTGGCGTACGGGCATCGGCAGGCGATACCAGTTGTCGGTGCCGTCGCGCTTTTTGTCCATCGGGTAGAAGCACAAGTACGGGCGATCCGGGATGCGAGGAAACAGGCGCGTCGAAAGCTTCTCGCGCTGGCGTGAAAGCTCGGCGTCGATCTCAGCTTTCCATTCGGGCGATCGCGGACCGACGCCCTGTTCGATGAGCTTCTGATAGAGCGCGACGGTCGCTTCGTAGAGACCGATTTCGATCACTGACAAATACGAAGTGGTTGGCTCGAGATAATCGTTGAGTGCAAGCCTCGCGACGGCGAGTTCGGCATCGTTCAGCTGATCGAAGCTGCGGCGGAAGTGGACGATCATCAAATCGCCCTTGTGGCCGAGCGCGGAGAAGAGCGCAGTCTCGCCGTCTTCGCGCCGCGACATTTCGTCGAACAGTTTCGATGCGTCTTCAACCGACGCACGGCGGGTCGCATCGTCAAGCGCGCGCCACGCGGAGCGGCGCACGCGAAACAATTGATGCAAGATGCTGTAGCCCTCGAGCGTCAGCGGCGCGGCGGGAAAATCGGCCGGAATTTTTCGCTCGCTATTGCTGCGGTCACTGCTCATCTGACTAATCCTAAATCTTTCGACGGCCGCTGTCGCGAGGCCTCGTCAGAATACCAAGCCCTGGTTATTAAATTCCGGCGATTTGGCGAATCGCCGCGAGGTTGGTGTTCTCCCGCACAATTTCGGCCAGGCGATCGTATTCCGAGTCTTGCGTCCATCCTCCCGAGTCGCGCGCCCGCCCGATCATGCCCCGCATGCTCCACAAACCGGCTAACAGCGCCGCTCGCATTGCCTCGTTCGCGAAAATACCGTGCAGCATCGTTCCGACGACTGCACCGCCGCGGCTGATTGCGCCGTCCGGAGTTGCCACCGTTTCGCCATTGCGCGACACGACAGTGAAGCACGGGCTCGCATCGCCGCGACGCGTGGTTAATCCCATGTGAATCTCGTAGCCCTCAATCGTCACATGGTCGAGTTTGTCCGCAAGAAACGATCGACCGGCAATTTCGGCGCGAACGCGAGCGGTTCGCTTCGAACTGCCAAAATTCGTCACAATCCCGAGCAGCCCGAGCCCATTGACCTCCGCCAGATTGGATTCGACGCCATGCGGGTCCTGGATTGACTCGCCAAGCATCTGGCATCCCGCGCAGATTCCGAGCACCGGACGATTGGCGACGGCGCGCGATACGATAGCCGCCGCGATTCCTTCCCGTCGCATCCATTCGAGGTCGCTAACCGTGCTCTTGGAACCTGGAATAACGGCGAGGTCCGCGTGAATGACATCTTGGGCATTCGTGACGTAGCGAAGGCGGACGCCGCTTTCCCGCTCGAGGGGAAGAAAATCGTCGAAGTTTGAAATTAACGGTAGCCGAATCACGGCGATGTCGAGCTCTGCGGAGGATTTCGCGCTGCGGCGACTCCGGCTTTCCAGACCCACCGAGTCCTCGTCCGCAATTTGCAATCTGTCCACGAACGGCACCACGCCCAGTACGGGGATTTGGTAACGATTGGTCAGGAAATCGAGCGCCGGCGTGAGCAGGCTCCGTTCGCCGCGGAATTTGTTGATCAGGAAACCTGCTACGCGCTCGCGATCGTCGGGCGCCAGCAATTCCATCGTCCCGACCAGTTGCGCGAATACGCCGCCACGATCGATATCGCCCACGAGCAGAACGGGAGCGTCAGCCAGACGGGCGACGTGCATATTAACGATGTCGTACTCATTCAAATTGATCTCGGCAGGACTGCCCGCACCCTCGATCACGATCACTTCATATTCCTGCCGCAGCCGCGCGAGCGATCTCTCGATCACTTCGATAAATTCGTTTCTGCGTTCTCGATACTCGCGCCATTCGAAGCTGCAAAGCGGCTTGCCCATCACGACCGCCTGCGCCCGCATCCCAGCTTCAGGCTTAAGCAAGATCGGATTCATCTCGACCAACGGCTCGATTCCGGCCGCCTCGGCCTGCACCGCCTGCGCGCGGCCGATTTCGAGACCGTCAGCGGTGACCCATGAGTTGAGTGAGAGATTCTGCGCTTTGAACGGCGCTACGCGAAGACCGTCGCGATGAAAAATTCGGCAGAGCGCGGTTACCAGCAGGCTCTTGCCCACCGCCGACGCTGTGCCTTGAATCATCAGCGTGCGCGCGACTGTTCGCATGATCGGACTATTGCCTCCGCGACGCGAGGGTTGGACGCCCAGTGCGCGTGGACGTATGACGCCAGCACGTTGCCGTGGCGATATCCTTCAATGAACGCCGCGCCCCATCGCGGTTTTACCTCATAGATGCGCTCGATGTCATTTTCGTCGTGGCCGGGCTGCAGCGTCGAGTAGCGGAATTGATGACCGCGAAAAGACGTGCCGGCCGGTCCCAAAATTGAATCGCAGCGAGTCGTGATTTCGGCGTAGCCGAGCGCCTGAAGACGATCGGACATCACGGTGACGCCGGGAATCAGCGACGCCATCGGCCAGGTCGTTCCATCGAGGGTGCGGATCCCTTCGGACAGGTACATCAGGCCGCCGCATTCGGCGTAAACCACGCCGCCGCGCGCGGCAAACTTGCGAATCGCGTCGAGCATCTGGGTGTTTGACGAGAGTTCGCGAGCAAGCGCTTCGGGGTAGCCACCGCCGAAGTAGAGCCCATCGACGTCGGGCAGCGTGCGATCGCGGCTGGGTGAGAAGGTCACCAGTTCGGCGCCGAACGCGCGCAGGCGATTCAAATTGTCGTCGTAGTAGAAATGGAATGCGTCGTCGTAGGCGATACCGATTCGGCATTTGGTCCGCGTCGAAGATTGCGATGCACGCGGCGAAACGTCATTGAGATCGAGGGGCGGTGCGGAACGCGCGAGCGCGAGAATCGCGTCGAGATCGAGCCATTCGGCGGCAAGCCGGCTCCATCCGTCGATTCGCGATTGCGGCACCGCAGCTTCGTCGGCCATCAACAGGCCGAGATGACGCTCAGGAAACGCGAGAGCGCTTTGCTCGGGAAACCCGCCGACGATCGGAACTTCGGGTTGCGCAGCGCGGAGCAGATCGAGATGTCCGCGCGAGCCGACGCGGTTGCAAATCAGACCGGCGAGTCGGACAGCGGGATCGAAACGCGCGAAGCCGGCCGCGATCGCGGAAATAGTTCGCGCGATTCCGGACGCGTCGTTTACCAGCAGCACGGGAGCGTCGAACCATTTTGCGATTTCAGCAGTCGAGCCTTCATCGCTGGTGGGCGTCGCGGAATCGAACAGTCCCATCATCCCTTCGATCACCGCGATGTCGGCGCCGCGCGATGCGTGCGCAAAGGTCGCGAGGACGCCGTCGCGCTGCATCATCCAGCCGTCGAGATTGTGCGAGCGAACGCCGGCCGCGCGTTGATGATAAGTCGGATCGAGATAGTCGGGGCCGCATTTGAATGGCGCGACCTTCAACCCGCGCGCTTTCAGAGCGCCCATCAAGGCGACGGTCGCAGTGGTCTTGCCGACGCCGCTGCCGGTTGCGGCGACCACGATTCGTGGAATGTCGAGCGCGTTCGCCATCGCGCGGGATTCTACTACATCGCGAGGCGGAGCGCAGACCTCGGCGCTGAGGACGCTCTAACTCAACACAAGCGGGAGCACTTCGTTCACGAGGCGATCGTATTGCCCGCGTTGATCCCACGACGTGATCCGCAACGTGATCGACTTGGCACCGTCGCGAATAAGATCGCGCAAGTGATCGGCGCATTGCTTCGGCGTGCCGGCAGCGGTCCAGGCCTCGATCGTTTGCGGCGCGAAAACCGGCCCGTAGTAGAGATCGAGAAAGCGCTTGGATTCATCGAGCGCCGAGTTGCGATCGGGATTCATGTTGATGTTGTGATACGCGATGTTCGGGAACGTGGCAGGGTCTTTTCCTTCGTCGCGCAGATAGGTGGAGAGCTTCGACCAAAGCGCGCCGAGCATCCCGGGAAAAATCTGCACCGTCATCCAGCCGTCGGCAATTCTGGCGACGCGGCGGAGCGGAATCTCAGATTGATTCGGCGGTGGATTGGCGGCAATCCAGATCGGACACGGCTGCTGAATGGGGCGCGGCATGATGCTGACGCCTTCGAACGAGCGATACTTGCCGGTGAAGGTGACATTGTCTTCGCACCAGAGGCGACGGCAAATCGCGATGTTCTCTGCCATTCGATTACCGCGCTGACCGTCCTTGATCCCGAAGACGCCGCCCTCCTTCGCGCTTACTCCGCCCGCGACAATTCCGGTGCAAGCGGCCAACTGCATTCTGCCGTTGGAAATGAGATCGAGCGTCGCCCACTGATACGCGAAAACAATCGGGTCGCGAATCGGGAAGCTGGCCATGCATCCGACGCCGAGTCGGACGCGCTCGGTCGCGCTCGAAAGTGCGCCGAGCAGTGCGATCGATTCCGGCCGCGGCTTGGCCATCACCGAGTCGCCAACCCAGACTGAATCGAAGAGCGGATTCTTGTCGGCCTCGCGCGCCAACGCGAGCATCTGCCGCCAGCTCGCGATGTCGAAGAAAACGCCACGTTGCGGAATCGTGAAACCGAAACTGACCTTACCAGCCGACATCGTGGTGCCTCCGTTATTTTATTCCATTCGGATGCGCGCGCCTTGCAGCAGTTCGGGATCGAGCGCGGCCTTGCTGCCGTTGGCGCTCGCCAGCACCGCTTCGTATGCAGATTGACCGCGATCGCGAATCCATCGCGCGAGCGGACCGTCCTCGGACTTCGAGGCGAGCAGTTGCACTTCGTTCATTCCAATCGTGAAGCTGACGCCGGTCGCCTCGAGCTTGGGACGATGCACCGGCACGCCGGGCCTGCCAAGCACGCGCGCGTAGTAGCGGCTCGTTTCGCCGGGATCCTCGACTGCGATCGCGAGGGTACGGATGCCAACCGCGCCGTTGGAATGCGAGCGGTGGCGCGGGACGCGTTCGTCGCGCGGATTGTCGTCCTTGATCAGAAACGGTACGCGGCCATTGAACGGCGGCTGCGGGATCGAGAGCACCCAACGGAGGCGATAGCCGTCGGGACGGTCGCGCGTCATCGCGGACGGATCGCCCATGTTCGCGCCGGCGCGCCGAAGCGCTTCGACATCTGCGAGCAGATCGTCGGTCTGCATGCAGAAATCGATTATGCCGCCGCCTTTTTCCAGCGCGACTTGCCAGGGATGACCGGGTACCGGGTTGAGGAACGCGATCAATTCAATGTACGTGCCGTCGGCGAACGCGATCAGCGCGTTGTGGGTGCCGATGTTATGTTTGCCGCCGCGAACGACGGTGAATCCGGCTTGCGTGTAGCTCGCGATCGCGGATTCGAGTTCGCTGACGACGACGACGAAATGATCGATGCCCTGGAACATGATGGCCTCAGCGCGGAAACGCAGAGATGCGCACTTGTCCAATTACTAAACATCCGCGCGCGCCATCAAGTGACGGCTCTCGACGCGATGCGCACTACCTAACCGGTTGGAGCCTTAACCAAGTACGCCCGCAGAGGCTAGCTCGGTAATCCGCGCGTCGTCATATTTCAGGATTTCTTCGAGCACATATTGATTGTGCTGGCCGAGGGTTGGCGCCGCGCTGCGGACCTCGGCGGGAGTGCGTGAAAGCTTCGCGCGCGGAGCCTCGACGGTGAATTTGCCGAGGGTCGGGTGCTCGACATCAACGAAATGCCGGCGATGAATCAGTTGCGGATCGCGATAGGCCTCGGCACTGTTCTGAACCTGGTACGCGGGAACGCCGCGCGCTTGCAGGATCGTTTCGGCTTCAATCGGGTCGTGAGTTTTGCTCCACGCTGCGATCGCCGAATCGAGCGCCGCGCTATGCTCGCGTCGTTGCGCGGCGGAACTGTAGCGGGCGTCTCGCGAGAGATCGTCGCGGCGCATCGCGGAGCACAGTCGGCGCCAATCGTCGTCAGTGCGGCAAGCGATCGCGACCCATCGATCCTCACCCGCGGCGGGATAGACGCCATGCGGGGCGAAATCGAAATCGGCGTTGCCGTGGCGTCCGGCAACGCGGCCATTGACGGTGTAGTCGAGAATCGCGGGACCGAGGAAATGAATCGCGCATTCGGCCTGCGACTGATCGATATACTGGCCCTCGCCGGTGCGGCGCCGATGATCGAGTGCCGCAATCAGCGCCATCGCGGTGAAGCGCGGCGCAACGTAATCGGTGTACGCGCCGAACGGTCCCGCCGGCGGGCGATCGGCCCATCCGGTGAGATTGTGAAATCCCGAAATGGCGGCCGCCATGTTGCCGAAGCCGGCGATCTTCGACAGCGGACCGGTCTGACCCATCAGGCACGAGCTCAGCATGATGATGTCGGGCTTGACCTTGCGAAAGGCCTCGTAGTCGTAGCCCCACGCGCGCATCGCCTTGGGCGAGAACGACTCCGTGACCACGTCGGCCCAGCGCACGAGATCGAAAACCACATCCCGCGATGCCGGGTTGGCAAGATCGATCGAGATGCCGAACTTGCCGGCGTTGCAATTGGCGAACAGTCCCGAGCTGTCGGGGCCGAGCGTGTTGCCATGAAAAGGCTGCAGCGTGCGCGCCGTGTCGATGCGCGTCGGCGATTCGATTCGCACCACGGTAGCGCCGTAGTCGGCGAGGATGCGCGTCGATGCGGGCCCTGCCATCACCCACATGAAGTCGAGGATCTTGACGTCGCTGAGCGGGCGCGTATCCGCCATCAGATAATCCCCTTGCGCTTCAGCTCAGAGGTTTCGCTCGCGTTCATCCCGAGTTCGGACTCGTAGATTTCGCGATTGTGCTCGCCGACGGTTGGCGGCCGCATCCGATACTTGATCGGCGTGGCGCCGAATTTCACGAATGCACCGGGATAGCGAAACGACGCGCCTAATTCGGGGTGATCGATACTTTGAAAATAATTGCGCGATTCGAGTTGCGGACTGTCAACTACTTCATCGATGGTGGTGACCGGGGTAATCAACAATCCGTGCTCGACTGAGAGTTGCAGAAGTTCGTTCTTGGTGTGGCTGCGAGTGAAAGTCCGCGCGATCTCCTTGATGCGCTCGAATTCCGAGAGCGGCTCCGTTCCGTTGAACAGCAACTCCCCGTATTGAATCCAGTCCTTGTCGCGAGTCGCTTGGTCGCAGAAACCCCGCTCGCACAGGTAGTGCATAAATCTGCGGGTGAAGACGCCAAGCGCCGAGCCGAACAGCATCGTCATCGCGACGTAGCCGTCTTTCGCCGGCCACACCAGCTGAATGTCGAGTGGTCCGAACTTAATTCCGCCCGCCATCCGGCGCGCCTCGGTTGAGCCGAGTGCCGCCGCGAGAATGTACGCTTGCGTTGCCATCCCGACCGACTGCTGAGCGGCGACGTCTATATATTGTCCGAGACCGGAGCGCGTGCGCTCGTGATTCGCCGCCAGCATCGCGACGCCGGCATCGGCGCACGCGTGCAGATACGCTTGCGGCACGGTCAGGCGCACGGGCGGACGATCCTCGTCACCGGCGAGAATCAGCGGACCGCTGGCCGCCATGATGATCAAATCACTATCGGCGTAACTCGCCTTGGGACCGTCCTGTCCAAACGGCGTGATCGACGCATAGATGAGCCGTGGATTGATCGCGCTCAGCTCGGAAAAGCCGAGACCGCGCTCGGCGAGGTAGCCCGGACTGTTCGACTCGATCAGAAAATCGGCGCGCTCGACCAGCTTACGAAAAATGTTACGTCCCAGCTCGTGCTCGATATCGAGCGTGATGCTGCGCTTGCTGCGATTGTACGCCCACCAATAGAGCGAGCGATCGGGATGCGGCTGGTCGTTGAAGAACGGGCCGATGTTGCGCGCGCTCGAACCGCCCGGCGGCTCGACCTTGACTACGTCAGCGCCCATGTCGCCGAGCAGTTGGCCGCAAAGCAGTCCGCGCTCGGTGGTCAAATCGAGCACGCGATATGGACTAAGCACCGGCATCGCGCACCATGCTTACCATTGCCGGGCGGTTGATCGTCAACTCCCCGTGAGGCGCGCGGGCATCGCTAGTACGGTCGCGCGACCTTACCGATGATCTCACGGGCGACGAGCGTCTTCATGATTTGCGCGGTGCCGTCGCCGATTTCGAGACCAATCACATCGCGCATGCGCTGCTGATGCGGCAGATCAAGGCTGAAGCCGAGATGGCCGTGCAGCAGCAGGCATTGATGGAGCACCTGCGCCGACAACTCGGGCGCGAGCCACTTTGCTCCGGCCGATAGCCATCCGTGCGGCTCGCCGCGATCCTTTAGCCACAGCGCTTCGTAACAAAGCAATCGCGCGGCGCGAAGCCGAACGGCGGCCTCCGCGAGCGGGAATGAGACGCCCTCGAATCGTGCGAGCGGCGCGCCGAACGCCTCGCGCTCGGCGACGTAGGCGCAGGTTTCGTCGACGCTCTGCTGCGCCGCGCCGATGCACATCAGGCCGATCAAGGCGCGGCTGAAATCGAAACCTTGCATCACTTGCACGAAGCCCGCGCCCTCGGCGCCGACGCGCGATTCGGCGGGCACGCGGACCGAATCGAAAAATAACTGGCCGCGCCCGATCGCGCGCGAACCGAGATCGCGGAAACGGGTCCGCGTCACGCCCGGCGATTTGAGATCGACGTAAAACGCGCTCACACCGCGAGCACCCTCTTCGAGCGTGCCGGTTCGCGCCATCACTAGTGCGGCACCGGCCGAAGACGAAAACGAAATCGAAGTCTTCTCGCCGCTGAGCAAGTAGCTATCGCCGTCGCGACGCGCCTGCATCTTGACGTGGGCAGCATCGGAACCGCCGGCCGGCTCGGTCACGCCGAGCGCGGGAATTAATTCTCCGCGGCAGATCGGCGGCAGAAATTCGGCTTGCTGACGAGCGTCGGCACTGCGCGCGATGATCGCGCCGACCAGCGCTGACAAGAGCAATACGTAAGCGGCGTTGAAATCGCCGCGCGCGATTTCTTCGTGCGCGATCCCCAGCGACACGTAATCGAGGCCCGAACCGCCGAGTTGCGCGTCGACCATCGGCGCCAGCACGCCAAGTTCGCCGAGTTTTCTCACCATCGACGGCGGCAGGTCTTCATCTTTATCGCGCGACGCATAATTGGGCAGGAGTTCGCGGCGCGCGAAATCGCGCAACGTATCCTGCAGCAGTTTCTGTTCGGCGTTGAGTGCGAAATCCATTTGACTCTCTCTCAGTCGGTGGGCGTCGTCATTGGCGGAACAGTGACCGTCGGCGCGCCACCGCCAGGCGGACCGGTGTATTCGGGAAGGCTTTCGAGTCCGCCTGCTCCGATGTTGGGTGTCACGTTCTCGATCGTTTCGTCGCCTTGGTCTGCTTGAGTATCGCCCTGGTAATGCTTCATCACCTGCTGCTGAACTTGCGCCGGCGAAAGTTTCGCCTTGATTCCTTCGTTGTGAGCGAGCGCGGCGCGGCTGTCGGCATCCATGTTGCGCCAGATTTCGCTGGCCTGCGCGCCATTGCCGCGATTCAATGCCTCGAGAAATTGCTGCTGCTGGGATTCCTTGTGCCAGCATCCGCCGAGCCCAATCGCGCAAGCTGTGAAAATGATCGTCGCGGCGAGTTCGATTCGTGCGCGCATGAAATTACGCCGCGCCGGAATCCTTGAACGTCACGACGCTGCGAATCGATTTGCCCTCGTGCATCAGGTGGAAGGCGTCGTTGATTTTTTCGAGCGGCATCACGTGGGTGATCAGATCGTCGATGTTGATGCGGCCATCGATGTACCAATCGACGATTTTGGGAACGTCGCGCCGTCCCCGCGCGCCGCCGAACGCGCTGCCCTTCCACGTCCTGCCCGTGACGAGCTGGAACGGCCGCGTCGAAATCTCCTGGCCGGCGCCCGCGACGCCGATGATCACGCTCGTGCCCCATCCGCGCTGGCAGCATTCGAGCGCCTGCCGCATCAGCTTCACGTTGCCGATGCATTCGAAAGAAAAATCGGCGCCACCGCGCGTGAGGTTGACGACGTACGGCACCAGGTCGCCTTCGACTTCGGCGGGATTAACGAAGTGCGTCATGCCGAACTTTTCGGCGATCGCTTTGCGCGCGGGATTGAGATCGATGCCCACGATCATCTCGGCGCCGGCCAGCCGCGCGCCTTGCACCACGTTCAGGCCGATGCCGCCGAGGCCAAAGACCACGACGCGATCGCCGGACTGGACCTTCGCAGTGTTCAGGACGGCGCCGATTCCAGTGGTCACGCCGCATCCGATGTAACAAATTTTTTCGAACGGTGCGTCTTCGCGGACCTTCGCGAGCGCGATCTCGGGCACGACGGTGAAGTTGGAAAACGTCGAGGTGCCCATGTAGTGATGTAGCATCTTGCCGTCGCGAGAAAACCGGCTGGTGCCATCGGGCATCACGCCGCGGCCCTGAGTCTCGCGGATCGCAGTGCAGAGATTGGTCCTGCCAGAGAGGCACGCGGGGCAGTTGCGGCATTCGGGAATGTAAAGTGGAATCACGTGATCGTCGCGCTTCAGCGTCGTGACGCCGGGCCCGGTTTCGACCACGATGCCCGCGCCTTCGTGTCCCAAAATCGACGGGAAGAGTCCTTCCGGATCGGCGCCGGACAACGTGTACGCGTCGGTGTGGCAAACCCCGGTCGCCTTGATTTCGACCAGCACTTCGCCGGCTTTCGGACCGTCCAGGTTGACGGTGGCGATTTCGAGCGGGTCGCCCGCTTTGTTCGCGATTGCTGCTTTGACTTTCACGATAGCCTATTTCTACGCGCGCACCGTTGCGCCGTCCACTCATCGCGCGCGATGCGGCGCGTCAGCGCTTGGGACTCATCAACGTCTTGGGATACGTTGGCGTCATGGAAATAATCGGACGAGTGGCAGAGATATGGCGCTACCCCGTGAAATCGATGGCCGGCGAACGGCTCGAGCGATGCTCCGTCGGGACGCGCGGGATTCCCGGCGATCGCGGATGGGCGCTCAGGGACGAGAAGGCCGGCGAAATTCGCGGCGCGAAAAAAATGCCGGCGTTGATGAAATGCCAGGCGCACTACGTCACCGAGCCATCGACCACCGAGATCCCGCTGGCGGAAATCACGCTGCCCGACGGAACGAAATTCAAGACCGGTGCCGCCGAGGCGAATCAGAAGCTGTCGCACCTGCTCGGACGCCCCGTGACGCTGTGGCCGATTCAGCCCGCGAGCGCGCGCGAGCACTATCGACGGTCGGCGCCGGACAATCCCGACATGATGCAGGAGCTGCGGCAAATTTTCGGACGGCTGGAGAACGAACCGATTCCCGACCTTGCGATGTTCGGGCCGGAGATCATGGAATACACCTCGCCGCTAGGAACTTACTTCGACGTGATGCCTTTTCATTTCGTCACCACCGCGTCGATCGCGAAGCTGCGCGAACTCACGCCCGGTGCGAAAATCGACGTGCGCCGATTTCGCCCCAACGTGCTGATCGCGACGAAAACCGGAATGACCGGTATGGTCGAGGCGGATTGGTCGGGACGTACGCTCAGAATCGGCGATGCGCGAATCAAGATCGAGATGCCGTGCGCACGATGCGTGATGACGACGCTGGAGCAAATCGATCTGCCGAAGGATCCGTCGGTGCTGCGAACGATCGTGCGCGAGGCGGACCAGAACGTCGGCTCGTATTGCACAGTCGCAGGCAGCGGAGCATTCGCCGTCGGCGACGAAGTCGCGCTCGAATAGCGATCCTTAATTGCCCTCGCGCGCATTTGTTTGGTAGGGTCGCGCGTCCATTCGTCGTCGCATTCAAGCGCAGATGAATCGGGAGGGCGACTTTGGCGGAAGAAGCTTCGGGCCATTCTCAGCGCAAGCTCGCGATCGCCGGCATGGCCGGCAACATTCTCGAGTGGTACGACTTTTCGATCTACGGATTTTTCGCGTACGCGATCGGCGAGAATTTTTTCCCGTCGCATAGCAAAGCCAACTCGCTGATCGATGCGTTCGGAGTCTTCGCGGCGGGCTTCCTGATGCGCCCGGTCGGCGCGCTCCTGTTCGGGCATATCGGCGATCGCTATGGGCGGCAGCGTGCGCTGACGTTGTCCGTAGTCGCGATGGCTGTGCCGACCGTGATGATCGGGCTGCTCCCCACCTATCAGACAATCGGCGTGATGGCCCCGGTCCTGCTCGTCGTGCTGCGTTTGATCCAGGGCCTGTCGGTCGGCGGCGAATACACGACCTCGGTCGTGTTCATGATCGAGGGTGCCCACAGTCATCGACGCGGCTTGATGGGTGCGTTCGGCGCGGCGGCAGCATTTTGCGGCGTGATGCTGGGTTCGGCGGTCGGCGCGATCGTCGCCTCGCTGATGTCACCGCAAGCGCTCGAAGCGTGGGGATGGCGGCTGCCGTTTCTTGCCGGCATCACGATTGGCGTGGCCGGATACATCATTCGCCGCGAACTGCGCAACGTAAGCGACTTGCCGCCGATCGCTCCGCCGCCGATGGGCGAAGTGCTACGCGCCCAATGGCCGCGCGTGCTGCAAGTCGCCGGCTTCAAAGTACTCGAGTCGGTCGGCTTCTATCTGATGTTCGTGTACGCGGCGACTTACCTGACCGAAATCGTCGGTATCGCCAAGAGCCGGGCGCTCGCGATCAACACGATAGGGATGGCAGCCGCGGTCTTGATGCTGCCGGTGGCAGGTGCGATCTCCGATCGCGTCGGACGCAAGCCGGTACTGCTGCTGTCAGCCGGCGCGATCATTGTCTGCGCCTGGCCGATGTTCAATCTGCTGTGGCATCCAAGACTCGGCGTGCCGCTGCTCGGCCAGGTCGGATTCGCAATCCTGATCGCGATGTTCGACGGCGTCGCGCCCGTCACCGCGGCGGAAGCCTTCCCGGCCAACGTGCGATGCACCGGGGTCGGGCTGAGTCACAATCTCTGCATGGCGTTGCTGGGCGGAACGGCGCCGATGGTCGCGACCTATCTGATCGACAAGACCGATAACGAGATGGTTCCGCCGTTGTACTTGATCGGAGCGGCGATCGTGTCGGCGCTCTTCGTGCTCAGCATGAAAGAGACGGGGAAATCCGCACTCGCCGAGTGAGTTAGAGCCGAACGACATCAACTCTTGTTCTCGCCTGAAACGGGCCAATACCAGTGGCATCCGCACTTTACCGCATCGGCTGCAATGCTGTTAGAGTAGGCGCGATCGCAGCCCTGTTCGCGAAGCCGCTCGAAAAGGAGAACCCATATGCGTGCCACCGTGATGCGCAATAAGAAGCTCGTGGTCGACAATAACATCCCGACGCCGACGCCCGGGGCGGGCGAAGTGCTGGTCAAAACGCTGGCCTGCGGAATTTGCGGATCCGATCTGCACTTCCTCAAATTTTCCGACAAGCTGGTCGAAGGCGCGCGACGCTCGGGCGGTCCATTCGTGATGGATCTGAATCGCGACATCGTGATGGGTCACGAGTTCTGCGCCGAGCTGGTCGATTTCGGACCCAATACACAGAAGCGATTCAAGCCGGGCCAGCGTATCTGCGCGATGCCCGTTCTGATCAAACCGACTGGCGTCGAAACCGTCGGATATTCAAACGACAACCCTGGCGGCTACGCCGAGTTGATGCGGCTCAGCGAATCGTTGTTGCTCGAAGTGCCCAATGGTCTTTCGACCGAGCGCGCTGCCCTCACGGAGCCGATGGCCGTCGGTTATCACGCGGTGCAGATGGCGCGGCTCCAGCGCGACGATGCGCCGCTGGTGATCGGATGCGGCCCGGTCGGGCTCGCAGTGATCGGTGCGCTCAAGCACAAGGGCGTGCATCCGATCGTGACGGCCGATTTCTCGGCGCGACGTCGCGAACTTGCGCAGCAGATGGGCGCAGACGTGGTGGTCGATCCGAAGCAGAAGTCCCCGTACGAATCGTGGAAGGAGATGGCGGCGTACTCGGATCCGTCGCGAGCGCCGGCGCTGCCGCCGTGGATGTCCGGACCAGCGTTGCGGCCTGCCGTGATTTTCGAATGCGTCGGCGTACCCGGCGTTATCGAAGCGATAATGTCCGCGGCGCCATCGCACGCGCGAGTAGTCGTCGTCGGCGTATGCATGGAACGCGACCAAATCGAACCGATGTACGGCATCAACAAGGAATTGAATCTCCAATTCGTGCTCGGCTACTCGGCGGAGGAATTCGCGGAGACGCTGCACAATCTCGCCGAGGGCAAAGTCAACGGCGACCCGCTGATCACGGGCAAGGTGGGCGTCGAGGGAGTCGCGAAGGCCTTCCAGGACCTCGCGTCGCCAGAGACGCACGCCAAGATTCTGGTCGAGCCATGGCATAGCTGATCGAACAATCGGGACGGCGCGAACTCTCTGCCGAATAGCAAGTTCGCGCCGCCTGACTATTCATAAGCAACGAAGTAGCATTACTCAGTTGCGGAGTAACCGCTCCGATGCGAGGTCGGCGCCGTCGCGCATCGCGCGCAGCTTCGCCCACACAACTTCCTCGGCCACTTCGCCGAGTCCAGCCGAGGTCTCGAAGCCGCAGTCCGTTGCAGCCATGATGCGTCGAGGATCGCCAACCGCGCGCGCCGCTCGCTCGAGCCGATCCGCGATCACCTCGGGATGTTCGACGTAGTTGGTTTTCGTATCGATCACGCCGGTCACGAGGCTCATGTGTTCGGGCAGCGGATGCTGCGTGAAAAATCGATATTCATGCTGATGGCGCGGGTTGGCCGCCTCGAGCACCAACGCTCCGACTTTGGCGCGATAGAGCAGCGGTAAGATCTCCCCGAGCGAGACATCGAGATCGTGCGGCGCCTCATAATTGCCCCAGCAAACGTGCATCCTGACCTGCTCGGCGTCGATACCCTCGAGCGCGCGATTGGTCGCCTCGATATTGCTCTCGACATAACCAAGAAAATCTTTGAGCGGACGATCGGCGTACGAGGTGTGTCGTTCCATCGCGAGATCCGGGCAATCGACCTGCAATACGAATCCCTTTGAGGCGATGTACTGATACTCAGTCTTGAGTGCATTAGCTACTGCGTTCACGTAATTTTCGTAATTAGAGTAATGCTCATTGAGCATCGCGGACGCGATAATTCCGGGCGACGGCGCGGTCATGAACGGCTCAGTAAACTTCGATTTCTGTTCGCCGAGCAAGCGGAGTGTTTCGGCGCATTCAAGCTCGACTTCGGTTCGGTCGCGATACGTCACTTCGCCGATCGCCTTTGGTGCGTGCAGGAGATCGACCATCGTGCGTTGAAATCTCGGCGCCATCAGTTTGCGATAACTCGGGTAGGTAACCAGGTCGCGCATGATTGGACGTTCGCTGCGGCCGCCGAAGCCGGTCATCCGATGCCGCACGTACGTGAAAAAACTCTCGCGCGATTGTTCGCCGTTGTTGCCGACATCGATTCCCGCCGCGAGTTGTTTTTGAATCACATCGCGAGTTGATTCCTCGATTAGATGCGCCATCGCGGTGCCGTCGATTTCTTCGCCGCGACTCTTCCGCACTAGCATTTCGACCAGCGTCTCGGGTCGAGGCAGGCTGCCGGCGTGAGTTGTCAAAATTCGATCTTCGCTGCGATGCATATCTTCACCATGAGCGCGCGCCCTGATTTTTCGCCATCATTGCGCGGACGTTGACTCCTGGCAAATCAACCGCAATGACGGCCATCCGCGCGCTTGGACGAATTGGCGCGATGGTGCCAAACTTGCGCCGTTCACTCGCGATCGCAGGCGCGAGAGTTGATGGAGGCATCACCGATGGCTGGATTGCTCAAAGACAAAAGCGCGCTCATCACGGGAGCAGGGTCGGGGATCGGTCGCGCTACGGCACTCGTTTTCGCAAGAGAAGGTGCGCGCGTGATCGTCGCCGACATGGCCGAGGAAGGCGGCGCGCATACCGTCCGACTGGCGCGCGAAGCTGGTGCGGAGGCGCATTTCGTCAAGTGTGACGTGTCGCGCGCGAAGGACGTCGATGCGCTGGTGGCGGAGGCCGTGAAGAAATTCGGGCGGCTGGATTGCGCGTTCAACAATGCCGGAATCGCGGGTTCGCAATGCAAGACGGCTGATTATGAGGAAGCGGAGTTCGATCAAATTATCGCCGTCGACCTGAAGGGCGTGTGGCTTTGCATCCGCGCCGAAATCCGGCAGTTCCTTGCGCAGAAGAGTCCCGGCGCGATCGTCAACACCGCGTCGGCGGCCGGACTGGTCGGGGCGCACTCGATGCCGGCGTACACGGCTGCCAAGCACGGCGTCGTCGGGCTCACGAAATGCGCCGCGCTCGAGTACGCGCGCTCTGGGATTCGCGTAAACGACGTATGCCCCGGTGTCGTCGATACGCCGCTGGTCGATGGCATGGTCGCCGGCCGGCCGCGGCTCGCGGCGGCTCTGGAAGCAGCCGGCCCGATCGGGCGCAAGGCGCGCCCGCAAGAGATCGCCGAGGCAGTCGCGTGGCTGTGCTCCGACGGCGCGTCGTTCGTAACTGGATGCTCGATGACCGTGGACGGCGCGCTGACGGCGCAGTAGGCATCGCGATGATCGATCCTTTCATCGAAGGCTGGCAGCTGCGCGACCTGATCGCGAAGGGCGAGATTCGGCCGCGTGAAGTCGCGGAGTTTTTCCTGGCGCGGATCGAGCGTGTGAATCCAACTCTCGGCGCCTACATAACGGTGACTGCCGATCGCGCGCTCGCCGATGTTACGCGACTGGAAGCGTCTCGCAAGGAAGCGGGCTCGATGCCGCTCTATGGCGTCGCGTACTCGCTCAAGGATCTCACTCCGACGATTGGAATTCCCACTACGCTTGGGTCGCGTAACTATGCTCACAACCTCGCGCCGATGGAGGCGGTCATCGCGCAGCGCCTGTCGCGCGCTGGCGGAATCTTGCTCGGCAAGACCTCGACGCCCGAATTCGGCGGCCGTCCCACGACCGAAGGCGGGCTCTGCCCGGTTGCGCACAATCCCTGGAATCTCGAGTACAATGCCGGCGGCTCGAGCGGGGGCGCAGCGGCCGCCGTCGCGGCTGGATTGGGACCGATCGCGGAAGGCAGCGACGGCGGCGGCTCGATTCGCGGACCCGCATCGAATTGCGGAGTCGTCGGACTGAAACCGTCGCGCGGGCGAATCACCTATGCGCCACATCGCGGCGAAGCATGGGGTGGGTTCGCGACGCGTGGTCCAATCGCACGATCGGTGCGCGACGTAGCGATGATGTTGGATGTAATCGCGGGACCGGTGACCGGCGATCCATACTGGGCGCCGCCTCCATCGCGTCCCTTCGAGCAGGCGGTCGGCATCATTCCGCGCAATCTCAAACTGGCATCAATAGCAACCTCGAAACTCGGCGAAGTTGATGCTGAAGTGGCGAAGGCATTCGAGTCTGCGTGCTCCGCGATGCGCGAGATGGGGCATCAGGTCGAGCCGATCGATCTCGATCCAGGCGCGATGCTGGTCGATTGCGCGCGAATCCTGATCTGCGTCGGTATCGCCGCGATACCGCTGACGAATCCTGAATGGGTCGATCCGGTCGTGCGCGAAATGTACGAGTTCGGGCGCAAGGTGAGCGGCGCTGAATATGTGAACCTGGTCGCGACGATGCACAACATCGCGCGCGAAATCGTCGAACAACTCGATCGCTTCGATGGATTACTCACTCCCACTATGACGCGGCCCGCAATGCGTAATGGCACATTCCCATCGAAGCCAGAACGGTATCTCGACGAACTATGGACTTGGATAGCATTTGAGTATCCGTTCAACGCGACTGGGCAACCGGCGATTACACTTCCCGCCGGGCTCAGTTCGTCAGGACTGCCTATTGGGCTCCAGATCGCGGGACGGCCGAATGGTGAATTAGAGCTGCTATCAATTGCCGCCGCGTTCGAAACAGCGCGGCCATGGCGGCATCTGCGTCCGCCGTTCCCGAAAGACTAGTGCGTAATGACGCTATAACGCCAAATCAAGAAGGGAGATTAGAGGAATATGCCGACATTCAAGCGCGGTGATACTTCATTGTATTACGAGGAATTCGGAACTGGCTATCCGATCATGCTATTCGCTCCGGGCGGAATGCGTTCCACAATCGATTTCTGGCACAAGAGTCCATTCGATCCGACCGTCGAACTTGCCTCGGACTTTCGCGTCATTGCGATGGATCAGCGCAACGCCGGGCAGTCGTCGGCGCCGATCGCCGCGTCCGACGGGTGGGAGACCTACTCGGGCGATCATCTCGCGCTGCTCGATCATTTGGGAATCAAACAATGCCATGTGATGGGCGGATGCATCGGCTCGTCGTATTGCCTGGGCCTGATGAAGCTCGCGCCCGAGCGGGTCAGCGCCGCGATTCTGCAAAATCCAATCGGGCTCAGCCCGCGCAATCGTGAAATGTTCTACGCGATGTTCGACGGATGGGCGAAAGCGCTCAAGGAGGAGCGGCCGCAGCTCGATGAAGCAGCGTTTCGTCCATTTCGCGACCGCATGTACGGCGGCGACTTTGTGTTCAATGTCTCGCGCGAATTTGTTCGTTCGTGCAAAACGCCGATGCTGATCCTGTGCGGCAGTGACGACTATCATCCAACTGCGACATCCAAAGAGATAGCTTCACTCGCGCCCAATTCTGAATTGATCGAAACGTGGAAGACGTCTGAGACAATCGGCGCCACGGTGAAACGGGTGCGCGAATTTCTGGTTTCGCACACGCCCAAGCAGTGACTCAGCCGGAGATTGCCGCGTCGATCATACTGGCGAGTCCGGAGAATCGCTCGACCGGAGATGCGATCGCTTCTCGCAGCCGCGCTTCGTCGCCGACAACTACGACCGAAGTGCGAGCGCGGCTGACCGCGGTATAGATCAACTCGCGCGTCAGAATCGGAATTGGATTTTCCGGCAGCACGATCGCGACCGCGTCGAATTCGGAGCCCTGCGCTTTGTGCACGGTCATCGCATAGCCGAGTTCCAGATGCTCGCGCAGTGCGTCGAAATGGAATGCGACGAAATTATCGCCGCGCGGAAATACTGCCATAGGAATTTGCACCCGATCCGCGCGTCGCACCCAAAGTCTGATGCCTTCATCGCCGTTGAACAGTCCGCGTTGATAGTCGTTCCGCAGCACAATCAGCGGCTCGCCCACGACATACTCGACGCGTCCGCCCGCGACTCCGGCGTTTGCGGCAGCTCGCTCATGAAAGCGGGCGTTGATTCTTTCTGCACCCGTCTCGAAGACGCGTGTCACGCATAGAATTCGTGATTTTGCGGCATGCGCGAACAGCCGGCGCAGCCGCTCGCAATCTTCGGGATCGAAGCCACTGTCGCGCTGCACATATTGGCGACCGATCAGCGAATCGAGCTCGCCGTCGCTGCGCAGGCGTTCGTCGTACCATCGATCCAGAAAGGTCCCCAGCGCGCGGGGAGTTGCCGCAAGGTATTCGAATCCATCGAATGTCAATTCGGCTGGCGAGTTTCTCCGCGTCGCGATTTGATTCGCCGACTGGTCGATCATATTCAATAATTCGACATTGCCCGCCTTGATTCTGTTCGCTGCGCGCAGGATTGAGCGGCCGCCGGCGTTTCCCTGTTTCATTCGATGATTTTCTTCAAGACGAACTGACGCTTCGGTGAGCTTGGTCGAAGAACCGCCGGCGGGTGTGACGAGATCTCGAAAAACCGATCCCGCCGCTACGGACGGCAATTGATCGGCATCGCCGAGCACTATCAAGCGCGCATCCGGTTGAATCGCGCTCGCCAGATGTTCCATCAGGATGAGGTCAAGCATCGAGCCTTCGTCGACAATCACGACCTTTGCCGCGAGCTGATTGTTACGATGATGTCGAAAACGATTCGACTCCGGCGAGTAGCCGAGCAAACGATGAATGGTCGCCGGTTCCAGGTTCGCGTCCACGATCGCTTGATCGATTGGATCGCGCGCGCTCAGTCCGCCGAGCGCATCGCGAATGCTCTCGCCCATGCGATACGCCGCCTTTCCGGTCGGCGCGGCGAGCGCAATCTGCGTCGGCGAGATGCCCAGATAGACCATCAGACGCAGGATCGCGAGTACGATCGAGGTCTTTCCCGTGCCCGGTCCGCCCGAGATAATCGTTAGACCTGCGCCTGTAACCGCTGCGACCGCTCTGCGCTGCTCATACGACAGCGAGATCGCGACACCGTTGACGACTATCGGCCGGGCCATGACTTCGTCCAGCGCGGTCCGGACTCTTGCGGCGTCAAATTGCGCAGTCCCTCGCAAGAGGAGCATCGCGGCCAGTCGCGCTGCGACTTCGCGCTCGGCGTGATTGATACGATGGTGAATTATGTAGGGCGCGAGAAAGAGTAGTGGCTTATAGTCATTCGCGTGATAGCCAATGACAGCAGGAGCGCGCCGCTGAGTAATTAACCTTTCGATGCGCTTGACTACAAGTACCACGGATCCAGGTCCAAAACCACTGCATAGTGTATTAACGACTCGTTGCATCGGTAGCTCGGACAATGGGCCGAGCACCGGGAACTGAGTACTCCCTTCCTGCAACGCAGCCAGCGAGATCAAGACCAAAACGATCAGCGCAATCCGGTCGTCAGCATCAAGATCTGGCTGAAGAGCTGCAATTTCAGCCGCAAAATGTACAGATTCGACCGCGAGATTGAGTACTGGACATGCGAGCTCGAGTGCGCGCATCTGCGGTTCGATGATCGACTGACTATTGCGCCGCGACTTTTCGAAACGCTGCCACGCAGTATCCATCGCAAGCGATTCGTACCTCATTACGCACCATGCTCATCGAGCGAAGTAGCTATCAGGTTCGATTCATAATTGACTATCTCGTTCCAGGTGGGTCGGGCGAAATAAATTCCGGAAGTGGCATCTCCGCTGAGTCCGACGCCTCGTAGAAACACGTAGAGCAGGCCGCCGAACTTCTCGTAGTCGCGCTCGGTTCGTATCCCGAGCATCCGCACCACGCCAACTGAATAGATCTGCGCCTGCAATGAATAGTGCAGCTCCACGTGGTCGCTGACGGCGTTGGATTCATATGACGGCAACAAATCGCTCTTCCAATCGGCAAGATAAGTCTTGCCTTCATGCTGAAAAATGTAATCGATGAAGCCCTTCAAGTAGCCGCGCTCCACCCGCCACGCGCCGTTGCCGCCACTGCCTAGCATCCGATGATGCGTTTCAGGAATCGGATAGATGAATTCCATCTCGCGCACGCCACTCGTAACGTGCAGTCCGGATTCGAGGACGCTCGCGCCAATGGCGATCGGCGATGTCAATGATCGAAAAACGATTTCGCGTCCACGATCGAGCCATCGCGGATTGCCTACTCCATGGCGGCGCATCGTGCTGACGAACAGATCGCGCACGTCGTCGCGCGCCATCCAGTCTTTTTCGTTTGGCTTTTCGCCAAACGATTTCAGATCGAGTTTCTCGATCGCTTCGTGCAGAAAGATGCCGACGTCGCGGCCACCCGGCAGATCAGCAATCTCCGGCTGCTCGAGAGTATCGACGCTTGCTTTGAAGTCTTCGAGCTCGAGCTCGGAGCGAATCGCAGTGTACGACAACACTTGCAACGGTGCATGACGCCCGCGCATTTCGTCGAAAATTGTGCGCGCGTCGTTGTCATGCGTATCGTCGATAAGTGCCGCAGGCGGAACCCAGTTCGCTAGAGCACCTGTGATCTCCGCGATCGTTCCTTCAGCAGTGGCGCTCGATTCACGAACTGCCTCGATATCGAACAGTTCGGCGCCGGTAGCTCCACTACGATCCGATTCGATCAATGTACAAAGCCGATTATTCAGATTCTTGTAATAGCCGGAGAATGTCTTTAGAGAATTTGCCGGGAAGAAAGGCAAATACAATTTCACGCGCGCTCGCGTCAATGCGACATACATCAGTCGCTCGTCTTCCTCTCTTTCTTCGCGTGTCCACTCCTTCTTCGCCTCGGCTTTCTGGTCCTTGCCGATCGCGACGCGCCGACCGCTCTGATCGTGAAAAACGCAAACGGGATCGCGATTCGCCAGGTTGGATGTACCGCCGAAAAGAAAGACCACGTCAGCTTCGAGGCCTTTGCTGCGATGCACTGTCATGATCTGCACCGCCTGACGCTCACCCTCGAGACGTTGCACGTCGCTGTCCACTCCGCCGGGAAGCGCGCGCTGCGCGATGTAGTTCTCAAGCAGTTCGATTAGTTCGCCGAGCGCCAGCTTTCGCGCGACGGCTTTCTCAAGCAGAATCTCCAAGATGTGCAAATAGTTGGTGAGCTCGCGTTCGCTGTCAGAGAGGAGCAACTCGCGATCGACCAGGCCGCTCCGATGCAGCATCGCGTCGAACAACTGCGCGAACTGTTCTTTGTCGGCGAACGATTTCCAGTCGTACAGACGCTCGAGCAACGGATGCGACGGCGGCGGGTCCGCAAGCTTGGACAAGTCGGCGTGGGGCACGGCAAAGAACGGGGTGGTCCACGCCTTGAGCCGGTGCGATCGCACATTTGGTTGCTGCACCGCTTTGAGCGCGTCGAGGATGTTGCCCGCTTCGCGCGTTTGAAAAAGTCCCTCTTGTTTGTAGAAAGCATATGGCACGCCCGCCTCGCGCAGCAGCCGGCCAATCATCGCGCTCTCGGGATTGGTGCGCGTAAGGATGAATATGCGCCCCGCCTGCACCGGTTTTGGCTGGCCGTCGCCATCGACGATTCGCAATCGATTCGAGTTCGTCGCGAGCATTTCGCGGATAATCTGCGCGATCCGGCGGCCGATCGAGAATCGTGCGCGTTGCGCGGAGAGTTTCCCGGTCGATGTGAGTTTCAGCAGCGTGACTGGTTTTACGTCGTGCGCGTGTGCGTCAACGGCGCGCAATTTGGCGCGTCCGCAGGTAACAGGAAAGTCGTAGCGAATTTCGCCGGAGAAAAACGGCGACGCGATGTCTTGTCGAAAAATCAGATTGACCGCAGCGATCAGATTCCGCGTCGATCGGAAATTCTCGACCAGATGGATCGGCGAGACTCGGCGTTTTTTCAATTCGCCGCAAGCGTCGAGATAAGTGTGAACGTCCGCGCCGCGAAATGAGTAGATCGCCTGCTTCGGATCGCCGATCAGATGCGCGACGCTGCCCGCGTCTCCGTCGATAAACACCCGGCGAAAGATCTGCCACTGCAGATCGTCGGTGTCCTGGAACTCGTCGATCAGCGCGAATCGATAACGATCGCGCAGCGCAGCCGCCAGTTCCGCGCCCTGCGGCTGCTCGAGCGATTCGGCCAGCCATTCGAGCATATCGTCATAGTCGAGAACGCCGCGCTCGCGTTTGACGCGATTCATGCGCCCCGCGATTCGCGGCAGAAACGCCTCCGTGATGCGCACGTCAACGGGGAGCGCCGCACGCTCGACCGCGCTCAACGCCGCGTGACGCTTCGGTTCGCCGGTCGCGAGATAGCGCTTGCGATTCGCCGCCGACAGGAGCGCTTCAAGTTTCGCGACGTCTCCTTCGACCAGCCACTCGTTCATCAGCTTCTTCGCCGATTTGTCCGTGGCAAAATGCTCGCGTAGCTCGGCGCGGAAACCTTCGTGAAAACTGCTGGCCCGGTCCGTCAGTTCGATTCCGAAACGCATCCCGCTTTGAAACGCGAGTTCTGAGAGCGCGCGATGACAGAATCCGTGGATCGTCTGGATCGCGGCGCGATCGAACGCGAACAGCGCATCCTCGATTATTCGCTGTCCGCCAGCCGCGAGTTCGCGCCGTTCATCGCGATCGGCGCCCGCAACGGATTC
Source organism: Deltaproteobacteria bacterium (assembly GCA_003135855.1). Taxonomy (GTDB): domain Bacteria; phylum Desulfobacterota; class Binatia; order Binatales; family Binataceae; genus Binatus. The sequence continues at coordinate 7,982 of PNBD01000046.1, read as the reverse complement.
GCCCGCGAGCACCGATTCCAGCCTGGTCCGAATGCGCGCGCGCAATTCGGTAGTCGCCCGTTCGGTAAACGTCACGACCAGAATCTGATCCAGCTTCGCTTTTTCGCTGAATAGAATTTCGACGACGATGTTTTCAATCGTGAAAGTCTTGCCAGTGCCGGCGCTGGCTTCGATAACTGCATGCTGGTCGAGTGAAATCCGGTCGAGGATTTTCGGACGCCAGTATTCCAGGTTGCTCATTTCCGAGGACCCGACGGCTCGAAGATCGCCGCCAATGGCTGGTAGCGCTCTTTGAAGATCGACTGGATTGTCTTCAGATCGGGCAGTTCGAAATCGCGCGCGTGACGAACCGGCCCGTAATCCGATCTGCAGTGCGAGTTGGCGTCGATTCGGAGTTCTTCCAGTTCCGCTTCGATGTCGGACCCTGGCTTCTTGCTGGCCTTCCAAAATTCAACGACCGCTTCGAGCGGAAGAAAATATGAGTTTCCATCTGACAACAGGCGACCAGCCAGATTCGCAAGGTATCCGCGAGCGTCGTCGCGCGTCATAGGAGAGAATTTTTTGATACCGATCGCTTTAGTGCCGTGCCCGACCACAATCGCCCGGAAATCTTCATCAACCGACTCGCCTGCTGCCGACAGCGCGATCACATTCCNNACATTCAGCAGGAGCGGCAGAAAATCTCTGGATTCGACCGAGGCTCGCAGCACGCCCTGGATTGCCGCGTCGAGTCGCGGCGCGATTCGATGAATCGTGCCATGCAGCTTCACGCGCTTCGTAACCGTCACACCATCGGGTCGGTTGATCGAGACGTCGAGCGAAATTGCATCAAGGATTCGTGTCGCCGCAAAAAATTCATCGGCGCGACCGATCCGAATGTCCTGCCAGTCGGCAAAGTCGACCGCCGCGGCTTGCTCGGCCTTCGCCATCCATTCGGCGACCAGGGCCCGATCCGCTTCGCTGGCGGCTTCGGCCAACATGCCGGCCGGAGCTTCTCCTTTCATCTGCGCGAGCAAAAGCGCTTGCGCATATTTCTCCGCGATTGCTGTTTCGTCGCCGCCGCATTGCCAAAACACATCACGCAGTAGAACCGTTCGCTGCAGGATTGATTGGCCGATCGGCTCTTGCGCTTCCTCCTGATCGTCGTCGTCCTCCCTTAACATCCCGAGCGCGTAACGTGCCGACGCCTGCAGCGGGCATTCGAGAAATTGCTTGAGCGCCGATATCGGCAACCAAATTTCGTCACGCTCTGGCGCCGCAGCCGAGACGTCGCTGCTCGCCTCGATCAGCCGGAGACTCTCGCGAATCCGGCCGCGGACTTGAGGCGGCAGCAAGTTAATCAGTAGAGAGCGTTCAGGCAGAGGCAGATCTCCGAGGTGCTCGCCGAGATTCCGCCGAAGAGCGATCATGCGCGCGCCGCGACGCGCGTCCGCATCGAAGCTCTCGAGTCCGGCATTTTTTTCGGCATCGTTGGCGCCCGGCAGGTCGGGAAAATAATTCAGGCTATAGGGGCTGACGCGATGCGTGATCGTCATGCCGAGCAATGTCTTATGGTCCACGTAGCCGCGCAGTATGAACTGAAGCTCGCGAATCAACGACGAAGGCTCCAGCGGATCTCCAGTGCTGCCATCACGCGCGACGTATGAAAGATAAATCGCGTCGCGAGCCGCCAGCAGTGTCTCCAGGAACATGTAGCGATCGCGTTCGGTGGGAGAAACGTCGCCGGGCTGGCGCCGACTCGATCGCAAATCGAGCGGGTCGGCTGGACTCCGCGCTGGAAATTCTCCTTCGCCCAATCCGAGCGCGAAGATCACCTTGAAGGGAATCGACCGCAGCGCGGTGATCGAACCGACCGCAACTCCGATTCCCGAAAGCCTGCCGCCGTTCGATTCCAGCTCGCTGATTCTCGTGGCCGCGAGCTGATGCACTGTTTCGTAGCCGACTTTTTCAGTGCGCAAACCCGCGGCCGCAATGTGTTCGATCTCCGCAAGAAAATAATCGCGCAGGCGCTCATCGGTGGAGTCGTCCGCTCGAACATACCTGGCGACGAGTTCGCTCAGCAGGCGCGACCAGTCTGCGAAAGTCATACGGGCCGCGCGAATCTCGAGCGCATCTGCGATCAGCGACCGCGCCGTGCGGATCATTCGCGCAACGCTTTCGATCGCATCTTGCGGAACCTCAAACGGCAGATAGCGATTGCCGTCGGGCGTCTCGAACGTCGCATCGATGCCGCTGCTTTCGCCGGCTATCAGAGCACCGAGCGAAAGGCGCTTCAGCGCCTGATCCCAGTTGAACAGATCGCCGCGAATGTACGTATCGCGCAGATCGACGCCGTCGGCGCCGAAGAAAACACCGAGCTGCTCGATCCATCCGCGCCACGTATCAGCTTCGTCCGCATCGCCGATTATCGCCGGATGCGTAATAAGTCGAATCATCTCATCGCGGCCGAATCGCCCAAGCGGCAGCGCCATCAGCAACTCGATCGCCTCTGCCACCCGGCTGATGTTCGTGAAGCGCCGATTGGTGACATCGATTGGTATCTGATGATGCTCGCGAAAGACACTTTCGATGTGCGGGAGATAATGATCGAACGAGCCGTCGGGCACGATCACGGCAATCTCGTGAAATCGCAGCGGCGCCGCGCCGGCATCAATTAGATGTCGATCGTTGGCGCGCAGCAGCGACTGAATCTCATTCGCGGCGATTTCAACTTCGCGCCGGATTCCCGGGCAGGCAAGGAATCGGATCGACGCATCATCGCCCGACCCCTGTCCACTTTCGCAGGCGTGGCGCTCGGGTGCTCGAATCAAGATGTCATTCTGCAAAGTGCGGAGAATCGTCGCCGCCGGTTCGCGATCAGGATCGGAAAAATGCGAGTCGAAATCGCATTCTGTGAGTTCATTGAGCAACCGGATGTGCTCGCGGCCGGGCCGCGCCCAAAGTTTGAGCGCAGGCGTGTCGCTCGCAGCAAGCTGGAACGGATCATCGACGCCGTCATGAAACTGGTCGGTCTTGGCCCGACGTTCAGCCAGTTTTGATCCTGCGATCAAACGCCCGCCAGGAACATCTTCCCAAAATTCGAAACAGGGATTGAGCGTGTAGATATGAATCCAAACGCCGTCATGTTTGCCGAGCTTCGAGAAAATCTCGGCGAACGCAGTCCCCATGTATGATTGTCCGAACACGTGCAGCTCGCCGGTAAACGCCGATTGCGGCCGATCGTTCGCGAGCGCGTCGAACGCGTCCGGAATCATCATCCATCGCTTCGATGCGTCCGACGTCCACTCCGGCAGCACGCGGCCTGTCGCGTCGAAAACGCATCGCCACAAATGCCGCTGCCAGCGCTCGGCGCCGGTCTCCGCCGCGGCAGCAAAGCGACTCGCCGCGTTCCAGCGCTGCAGCATCGGACGCCGCGAAATCGAATACTCACGGAACAGATGCGCCACGTGACCGGCCAGCAGGAGCGTCCTCAGTTCGACGTCGGAATCGGATTTCGAGCCAGCCTCGACGTAGTCGCGAACGGCGCGCAGCTCAGGATCATTTTGTCTGCGCGAGCTGCGGATGCATTCGAGCAGGATTATCTGCAGATCGTCGGCGTCGAGAATCTTAAGTTCGGGATCAATTGATTCGAGTCTGCTCGCGAGATAGCCGCGTAGAAATGGGAAACGCAAATTGGCGGCCACCCCGATCGATTCGGCCAGCCGATAGCGCACGAACTGCTCGATTACGCGGTTCGGCACAATGATTGCCACCGGCTCGAGCGGCGCGCGGCTCTGCTGCCGCTTGACCGCGTTGGCGAGCGGCTCGATCAGATTCTCCAGGCGGTTCGAATAGTGGAGATGAATCATCGTCGCTTGGCTCGGGCCGGTTTACCGATCACGCTTCCCTTTTTTGCTGACCGCCGGCGCCACCCATCAGCAGATTGATCGATTCCGCCGCCTGGCATCTCCGACCGAGGATGATGATGTGAGCATTCCCTTGGTCGATCCAGCAAGCGCGCTCGGCTTGTCCACACCCTCGTTGCGTGGTTGCTCCGATCCGTAAATCCTATTCGCAGTTGGCGACAACGGTTGTCATTCAGCGCGCAAGGTGGTGATATGGCCAACCGGATGCACCGAGCATGAAGCAGGCCCGCCGAAAGCCTACTTACGGCGCCGCAGTGCGCCTCGCGCGAATCGCGGCCGAACTCTATTCGCGTCCCTACGGATGGAAGTTCAAGGACATCCTGGCGGAGTTCGACATCTCGAGCCGCACCTTGCTCCGATACGTGCGCGCGTTTCGCGAGGACATGCTGGATGCGCACGGCGCGCCAATGATTGTCGTCGTTGGCGAGGGCGAGAGCCGCGCGCTCCGTCTCGCTGCGACCATCGGCGTTCCCCAACTCAGCTCTTATGATGCCGCGTTTCTTTATTTCGGTGTCAGCGTTCTCACATTTCTCGAAGGCACCGTCCTGAAGGAAGGCATCGAGGGTCTTTGGCAACGCGTGTACGGCAAGCTGCTGCCCTCGCAGCAGGGGAAATTGTCTTTCCTCGATCGCAAGTTCTATACGGTGCCTTATGCGCCGAAGGACTACTCAGGTTACAACGATCAACTCGATACAATTCTGCGCGCCCTGCTCGAACAGACGACGCTTCGAATCGACTACACAGGCGTCGGCGGGAAAAACAAGATTCACGAGTTCGATCCGTACACCCTGATCGACTATCGCGGCGGTCTCTATCTGCTCGGCTATAGCCGACTTGCCCGGAAAATCCTCTATTTCGCCGTCGAACGAATGCTTTCGGTTGCGATGGTGCTCGAGCAGGACGGACAACCGGCGCGCTTTTCCTATCCACGGACGCATGATCCCGCATCGTACACCGAAGGGGCATTCGGGATAGTTGACGGTCCGGAGACCAAAGTCGAACTGTTGATACTCAATGCCGACACCGAGACCTACTTGAAATCGCGCAAGCTGCATCCGACTCAGCAACTGATACGCAGGCGCGACGGCAAACTCGTCATTACCATGACGGTCCGAGGCACTGCGGAACTCGAGAACTGGGTAATGGGAATGTCGCCATATGTCGAGGTACTCAGGCCCCGTGAGCTGAGACGAAACGTTGCACAGCGCCATATCAAAGCGGCTCAACTATATAGCCACTAGCTAATCGCGAAAACGGGGAGGGAGTCCGATCACTCGCACACTAACTATTGCTCATCCGCGGTCTTTCTTCGGAAATCTCGTCTCCCGATCCGCGATTCTGCTGATTGTGCTGGTGGCCTCTTCAATTCCAGCGACGAGCGCACTTGCGGCGGCGCCACCGTCGGTCGTGCGGTTCAGCCCGCAGGGTACGGTCAAACAGGTTCGACAGGTAACCGCGCGCTTCTCCGAGCCGATGGTGCCGCTCGGCGATCCGCGTGACACCTCGATGCCGTTCGAGATCGATTGCCCGACGCATGGCGCCGCGCGATGGATCGACAGCCGCAACTGGTCGTTCGATTTCGATCATGATTTGCCCGCGGGAATCCGATGCAGTTTCAAAGTGCGCGCGGGACTCAAGTCTCTCGCCGGGAATGCCATAACCGGAACATCGACCTTCTCATTTGATACTGGCGGTCCCGCGATCACCGATTCCCGGCCATGGTCGGGGAGCAACGGCATCGACGAGCAACAGGCGTTCGTGCTCGTACTCGATACGGAGCCCGATGAGAGTTCGGTGCTCGAGCACGCCGGCTTTTCCGTCGAAAGTATGCCCGAGCGAATCGGCGTCACGATCATGACGGGCCGAGACCGCGATTTGTTGTTGAAGCGGTTCCAGAGAATCACGGCCAAGCAATCGGTGATCATTCTGCAGGCCAAGCAGCGCTTCCCGAACAACACCGCGGTCACCCTGGTCTGGGGCAAGGGAACCAAGTCGAAGAGCGGCATCGCCAACGCTCAGGATCAGACTTTCAACTACACGACGCGCAAAGTCTTCGAGGCGAAAATACAGTGCGAGCGCGAAAACCCGAAAGCCGGATGCATCCCGCTGACGCCGATCACCCTTTCGTTCACCGATCAAATCACCGCTGATCAAGCGAAGCAGATCGCGCTGATTGCGCCTGATGGACAGCGGCAATTCGCGAAGCTCACCGATCCCTCCGATGTTTCATCGATTAGCTTCAAGGGACCCTTCAAGGAGTCGTCGCAGTACAAGATTGAGCTTCCGCCCAAGCTCGTTGACGGCACCGGGCGCGCACTCGCCAACCAATCGCGATTTCCGATGACGGTCGAGATGGGTGAATATCCGCCGCTCGCAAAATTCTCGGCACGCTTCGGAATCATCGAGCAGGCCGATCCAGTCCTGCCGGTTACGGTGCGCAATCTCGACGCGCAGATCGCCGGCGCGAAGCTCAAGCTTGGCGACTCCGCGGGCGCCTCTTCGGGCTCGAGCATTCGCGATTTGATCGGTCGGCTCGAAGCAAGCGTGTGGCGCGTACCGGAACTCGATAGTGGCAAGGTGCTTTCGTGGCTCACGCGAGTCGCCGAGGCGAAGCGCCGCGCGTCCGTGTTCAGTGCCGAGCCTACCGCGGGGGCGCAGGAATTCTCGATGCCGAAGCCCAACGGAGCGAAGGCATTCGAGGTGATCGGAATTCCCCTCCACCGCCCCGGGCTCTACATCGTCGAGCTCAAGAGCACTCGTCTCGGCTCCGTTCTGCTAGGCGAGCCGAAGCCCATGTATGTTCCGACGGCGGCACTGGTCACCAATCTCGCCGTGCATTTCGAGCAGGGACAAGCGAACTCGATCGTCTGGGTGACGGCGCTCGAGACCGGACGTCCGGTGCCTGGCGCCCACGTGTCGATCGCGGATTGTCATGGCACTGAACTCTCGTCGGGCGTTACCGACGGTCGCGGCCTGGCGATGGTTCCCAAGCTGGCGGCTTTCGACAATCTTGCGCGCTGCGATTCCAACCAGGCCGAGCACCACGGTGACTACTACTCAGATCAGGTCGAATCGATCCGTGATCTGAGTCATGGCGTATTAGTCACTGCGCGTCATGGCGATGATTTCAGCTTTGTCCACTCGACCTGGCAACAGGGTATTGAGTCTTGGCGATTTCACCTGCCGACTGACTATCAGCCATCGCCCTATGAAGCCCACACCGTTTTCGATCGCACTCTGCTCCGCGCCGGTGAAACGGTGCACATGAAGCACTTCATTCGGGCCAAGACTCTGCAGGGATTGTCCCTCGTGGCATCGGACAATCTGCCGAACGCGTTAACGATCACCTTCAGCGACGGCGATCAACATTACGATTTCGATCTCAAGTGGAGCGAATCGGGGACGGCCGACAGCGACTGGCAGATACCGCATGACGCGAAGCTCGGCGACTACACGGTAACGATGTCTCGTCGCAACCGCGGTCCCACTCCAACACCTTCGGCGGATTCCTCCGATTCATCTAATCAGTCGCTGACTACCGGAAGTTTCCGCGTCGAGGAGTTCAGAATTCCGGTGATGAAGGCGGCGATCCGCATTCCGGCCGAGCCACTGGTCGCCATTACGGAGTTCCCGCTCGATCTCAGCGCGCAGTATTTGTCCGGTGGTGCGGCCAAGGGCCTGCCCGTCACGCTGCGAAGCCAGATTGTCAAAGATTGGTTTCCGCATTTCGCCGACCTCGACGATTTCACATTTGCCAACGGCGTCGTGAAGTCGGGAATCGTACGCAACGATTTTTCCGCCGAGGAGACCGTCGAACAACCGCCAGGCGTGCATCAACGGAAAGATCTCACACTTGATGCCGCCGGAGGCGCGCGCACCGACATCAGCGATATTCCGCGCCTTGCGACTCCGGTTCAGGTGCACGCCGAACTCCAGTATCGCGATCCTAACGGCGAGAGCCAGACCGTCTCGAACAACATCACGATATGGCCGGCAAAATTGCTGGTCGGGATTCAGGTCGAGGATTGGGCGTCGTCGCGGGGGCAAGTCCGCGCGCATTTTGTGGTCGTCGACGAG
>PNBD01000016.1 GCA_003135855.1 Deltaproteobacteria bacterium | reverse complement strand
CAGGTTGTTGCCGTCTTCGAGCGGAAACTCCTGACCCTTGCGTCCACCGCGAACGACGGACAGCTTGGCCTTGAACGGTGCACCGCCCGCCGCCTCGGTCGTCGCGGGTGCCGGCTCAACTGCGGCGTCCGGCTTGATCTCACCGGTCGGCGCGTCGGATTTCACCGCTTCCGACTTGACCTCGGCGGCCTTATCAGCTTCGGCTTCGAGCTTGGCTTCGCCCGCGGCTGCGGGTTCCGCTGCGAGCGCTGGTGCGGCAGGNNTTCTCGGCGGCGGGCGCCGCGGCAGAAGTACTCGAGCCGGCAGCAGCGTTGAGCTTGGCGCCGCATCCGTCGCAGTAATCAAGTCCATCCATGTTTTCGTAGCCGCATTCGCCACATTTGATCATGTTCTCTGCCCTCGCAGGTCGGCACGGAGCGACATTGCTCCGGCCTGTTCAGGTATAACTTATTCCGACTTCTGAAAATCCTTCAAAGCTTCCGGATCCAACATCTGGGTTTTTCTGACCACCGCCTGCGCCTGCAGGAGCGTGGTCTTGGCCGCCTTGGTCTGGAGCGTCTGGGTCTTTTTGATTTGATCGAGCAGACCGGCGAGCGCCTGGGTCGCCTTGACGTTACCCATCCGCTGCGTCCCTTGCAGCGCATTGCCGAGTAGCCGCGTCGCGCGATCGACGTTGCCCGCCTTGAGCTCTTCTTCCGCCTTGGATTGCAGCTTGGCGATCGAGACCTGGTCAACCAGGTTCATCACGCGGCCGTTGCGCTTGCTGGTCAGCGTGCGATCGAGCGTGTAGTCAACGGCGAGATCGCAATTCGCGGTGGCCTCGCCACTGCCCGGAACCTCGTAGTGAAAATTGCTCTGGAGAATTCGAACCATGCCGGGCTTGCGCGGCGGCAGCACCAGTGTGAGGAGCACCGAACCCGGCACTCCCGCTTGCAGGTCGCCGATCTCATAGGAAATCTTGCGATCCTCGCCGACCAGCGGCGTACCCAGCACGTAGATTTCCGGCGACGCGCGAAATGCCTCTCGCACTTGCACGCCTTGCGAGAGCGTCACTTCGATGCGGCCGTTGCGCAGCGTGACCGCACGCAGTCCTTGCAGTTCGTCCTCGAAGATGCCGGGGATCTCGGCGGGATCGCCGATGAAATGATATTTGCCGTTGGAATCCTGCGCGAGGCGCTGCAGCAGCTTCTCGTTGAACTCGACGCCGACGCCCATCGTCGAGAACGAAATCTGATCGCGATTTTTCTCGACCAGTTCGAGGCACGCGGTTTCCTCGTAAGTCTGGCCGTCGGTCAGCACCAGCACGCGATTCAGACGATCGGGGCTGAGATTTTTCTTCACCTCGTCGATCGCCGCGCGCATCCCGAGCGCCATCTGGGTGCCGCCGCCAATTTCGAGCAGATCGATATCGTCGATCGCGCGCTTGACGGCGCCCTTGTCGCGTGCGGCGTCGGGCGTAAGGATCACTTTCGCCTTGTCGGCAAACGCAACGATCGAGACTTTGTCGTCGGAGTTGAGATTGTCGGCGAGGAACTTGACCGCCTCGACCACGAACTCGAGACGACGCTCGTCGTACATCGAGCCGGAACGATCGATCACGACGCCGAGGTTCAGCGGAACCCGACTGCCGCCCGCGCCGCCAGCGCCTTTCGCAACCGCTTCGAGCAGCACGTAGAGAACAAAATTTTCGGCGCTCGACAGCACATGTTCGCTGCTCGCAAGCGCTTCGAAGCTAAGTGGCTCCGCCATTTGGTGAATCTCCCATTGCCAATTCTAGGTTCAAGCTTCAGGGCTTGGCAACCGACCGTATAGAATACGAGATGCGCCAGCCTCGATCCATTGCCTTTTTCGAACGCGTACTGCTTCATCATACGAACGACGCCGCCTTTCGTTGCGCTGGATGCCCTCGGCAAAAGAGCGTAAGAGATACTCGCTATGGACTTGCGAGCCAAATGCGCGATCGCCGGGCTGGGGCAAACCCGGATGGGCAAGAATTTCGATCATCCGGGGCCGATCGGATTTGCGGCGGAGGCGGTGAACCTCGCGCTTGAGGATGCCGGGCTGAAGCGCACCGACCTCGACGGTCTGCTGGTCAACCCGGGGCTGACCTGGGGCGACAATGCGATGGCGTCGTTCTCCCTCCAACAGGCGATGGGGCTATCCAACCTTCGGCTGACGGCGACCATGAATCTCGGCGGCGCGACCGCAGCCGCGATGATCATGCATGCGGCGCAATCGATCGCCGCGGGGATGGCGGAGGTCGTCGCATGCGTTTTCTCCGACGCGCCGCTACGTCCGCCAGCACCGGACAAATCGAAGGGCTCGGGATCCGCGGCGGCTTACGGATTCGCACGCGGCGTCAATGCCGCGTACGGACTGTTCGGCGTGAATGCCCATTACGCGTTCGTCGCGCAACGGCATATGCATCTTTACGGCACGACCAACGAGCATCTGGGCGCGATCGCAGTTGCCGAGCGTCAGTGGGCAAACCTGAACCCCGAGGCGCAGTTTCATGACACGCCGATGTCGATGGCCGACTACAACGCCTCGCGATGGGTGGTCGAGCCGTTCCATCTTTACGATTGCTGCCTAGTGTCCAACGGCGGTCTCGCGGTGATCGTGACGTCGGCGGAACGCGCCAAGGATTTGAAGCGGCCGCCGGTTTACATCCTCGGGATGGGGCAAGGGCATCCGGGCGGAGACCCGATGGAGACCCTGGTATCGGGCGCGCCGATGGCCAAAAAAACCGCGTTCAAAATGGCCAATGTAACGCTCGACGACGTCGATTTCTGCGAGTTCTACGATTGCTACACGTTCACCGTGCTGGTGACGCTCGAGGATTACGGCTACTGCAAGAAGGGCGAAGGCGGTGCGTTCGTCGCGGATGGCAAGATCGGACCTGCCGGCTCGCTTCCGGTAAACACCGGCGGCGGCCAGTTAAGCTCATTTTATATGTGGGGAATGACGCCAGTGAGCGAGGGAATCGTGCAAATCAGAGGTGACGGTGGGCGGCGGCAGGTGCCAAAACATGAAGTTGGACTGGTCTCAGGCAACGGCGGAATCCTCTCGACGCACTCGACCCTGGTTCTCGGATCGCATCCCTGAAAAAGATCGTCGTCGCTAATCCAAGCTGCCTTAACGCGCCCAATTCTCAACCGACGATTCGTCGATAAAGCCAATCTCAATGCCGGAAATCAGCAAGCAAATCGCCAAGCCTATCCCCTCGATCACGCCGGACATGCGCGAGTTCTACGAGGGCGCAAAGGCTGGGCGCCTGATGGTGCAAAAGTGCGATGGCTGTGGAGCGCTGCGCTTTCCGGCCTACGAAATCTGCGCAAAGTGCAATTCGATCAAATCGAAATGGGTGCAGGTCAGCGGGCGCGGCGAGGTCTATAGCTTCAACATCATGCATCAGCTCTATCATCCCGGCTTCGCGAGCGAGGTGCCGTATGCGGTGGTGGTCGTGGAGCTCGAAGAGGGGTGCAAGTTCGTGTCGAACCTGCTCGGCCTGAAACCGCATCAGATCAAGTGCGGGATGCCGGTTGAGGTGGTGTTCGAGAAGCTCAGCGAGGACGTATCGCTGCCGAAATTCCGGCTGCGCGGCGCGAATTGACGAAATCTTATGCGTGGCGTAGCGTTGAATAAGGCAAATTTGCTTGAATTTTCTCTAGATGACCTCTTTCGCAGTTCGTTTTCAGCTTCAGGCGAGGCATCCAACCAACCGCACAACGCGACGTGATTGGGTGAAGGCCCGCTAATCCGACATCGCTCGACTGCGAACTCCGAGTATAATCAGTAATAGGCATTCTGAATGAAAACGTTGTCGCTTAATCGGACTTATTTTCAGCGTTTGCTCGAGAGCTCGCCCGACATAATTATCGCGGTCGACCGCGAGGGCATGATTACCTTCTACAACGACGGCGCGCGCACGGGTCTCGGCTACAGCTCAGAGGAAATCATCGGGCAGCATTGCACGCGCATCTACCCGTCGCTCGAAGAAGCGCGGCGCGTGATGAAGGCGATGCGCGAGGGCGACAACGTGCGCATCTCGAGCTTCGAGACGGTTCTCCGCGACAAGGCGGGCGAGCTGATCCCGGTGATGATCTCCGGTTCGCTGATTCATGACGACGATGGCAAGGAAGCCGGCTCGATCGGTTTCGCGCGCGACATCCGGCGCATGCGCCACGCGCAACAGCTCGCGACCGCCGGCGAGATCGCGGTCAGCCTCGCGCATGAGATCAACAATCCGCTCGAATCGATCATCAACAATATCGACCTGCTCTCGCGATGCATGGAAGGACGGCTGAACGAAGCAGAGAAAGTGGTCGAGAACGAACGGCTGGACTCGATTCGAAATTCAATCGATCGAGTGCAGGCAATCGTGCGCCGGCTCGACGATATGACGCGCAAGGGTGAATACGAGACGCGCGATTATCTCGCCGGCAAGCGGATGGCCGATCTGGCGCCGCGCGAAACGCCCAAAGAGCGGGTGCATGAAGCGCCGCACTCGCCGGACAGCTTTCCGCTGGAGGGGATGTCGGTGATCGTGCTCGATGACGATGTCGCGGTGGTAAATTCGCTGGCCGACATTTTGCGCGCGGAGCGATGTATCGTGAATTGCGCGACGCGTCCGTCGGCAGCCTTCGGCATCCTGCGCAACGTCACAGTCGATGCGGTGATTTCGGACGTCGTGATGCCGGAAATGGACGGCTACGACTTCTATCTCAAAGTAAAAGAAGAAATGCCCAACCTGCCGGTGATCCTGATGACGGCCTACTACTACGACAAGGATCACATCCTGAAGCGCTCGCGGCTGCGGGGTCTCGAGGGCGCGCTGTTCAAGAAGCCGGTCAATCCCGCGAAGCTGCGCTCGATGCTGATCCAACTCAAGCACAAGGCGCAGCAAGCCAAATTGGATGCGCGCGCCGCCGCGATCGCCGCCAAAGCCGCCGCCCAGCAGTAAGCGCGCGCGGTCACGGCAGAAAAAATCAAAGTTCGATTTCGTCTGGACGAAGAGAACGTTCGGTATTCGCGTAGGACGTGAGTATGGCCGCTGGGGCTGTGTAGAAGGCTGCCGCGTAAGCGCTGAACAATCGGAGTTCATCTAATTTGGTGCCCATGTTGGGAAAATTTCGAATCGCGAAAAGGACGAAGAGTGCGACCGCATATGCGGTCAACGCGTCAGCAGCGTTCTTGAGCCAGATCGGAGTACCGGCGAGCAGAGCCACCCTCGATGCGCGTGCTACGCGAGAACTGAACGCAAACGTAGGGAACGCTGAAAGAAGAGCTTTCTGCGCGAGAATTGCCGTCAAACCGAACGGGAAAACACCGAGGCATAAGCAAATTTGGAAATCGAGAACAGCCTTGGAATAAAATCCGACTAGCGACAGGAGATGAACGCACAGACTGAGAGCGCATCCTGCAAGCGCGACTGAACTTAAACCGCGCGCCGTAGTTTTCAAAATGCCGTTCAACGTTGTCATCCTGTCTCGGCGCTATCTTGCACTACCTCTTGCCGGCTGGCGACGAGTGACTGCTCGCTCGATAATGCGATACTCTTCGTCGAGGTTAACCTGTGACGATGACGATCTACGAAATGGATGGGTATGCGATCCGCGCGGTGGAGCTAATGTGACCACCGGTACACCACCCAGCGATGTAGCTTTCACACCTGCCGTCAAAGCGGTGCAGGAGCGCCGAGGTTCGCGCAAAGCGTACCGCCGAATGGAAGAGAAAGGTGGCTGGCAGACCACGGTCACACCGGACCTGGCCGCTTTTGTAGCCGAGCGTGACAGCGCCTATCTCGCGACCACGAACGCATTGGGACAGCCTTACGTTCAGCATCGCGGCGGACCCAAAGGCTTCATTCGGGTTCTCGACGACAAGACGCTCGGCTTCGCGGACTACGTTGGCGCGTTCGACGATCGCGAATCTGGAGTCGGGCGAAGGCAACCCGTCGCTCGCGGTGCTGATGAAGGTCGCGCGCGCGTTGGAAGTGCCAATCGATGAACTGCTCGCCGCACCGCGCGGCAAAGTGCGCAAGTGGTCGGTGCAGGAAGTGGGCTCGCATGCGCGCGGGCGGGGGATCGCGGAACGTCCGCTGGTGCCCGAGCCGGTGCGGGATGAAATGCTGATCGTGATGGACTTCGCGCCGGGCGCCGTATTGGGCGGCACGCCGCATCTACCGGGCACGCACTAATATTTCACCTGCCTCGACGGACGGGTCAGTATCGTGGTCGCGGGAGAGCGTTACGACCTCGCGACAGGAGAGGTGCTGGCGTTCCCGGGCAGCGTGCCGCACTCGTATCAGAACGCGGACATCAAGCGAGCTGCGCGCGGCGTCTCGATCGTGATTTTTGCGAAGACCGGCGTGTAGGAAATCGAAGTCGGCATGGCTAGTGCGAGAGCACGATGCCGTAGGGGGCGCTGTTCGCGTTCACCGGGTTCTCGGTCGCGATCGTGGGACCCGCGCAGATCGCGCTGCCGCAACTGCCGTTGATGATCGACTGGGAAACGGTCCCATCGCCAGAATCGGCGGCATACACGAACAGGTTCAAGGGATCGATCGCAAGGCCGATCGGTCCGTTGTATGGAGATGCCTGCGTCGGCGGCGACGTCAGAGTCGTTCCGGAGGCGATGAACGATGATATCGAGCCCGCCACTCCCAATCCCGGCGCGCCTTGATTAGCGGTGAACAGATACTCGATGAGGGAGTTGGTTCCGATACCGATGCCGATCGGCGAGTCATTCACGTTGCCGTTTTGAAATGTGAACGCAGCGGTAAGCGCTCCGGTGGTCGAATCGATCGAGAAAGTCGAAAGCTCGGCCAAGCGTTGATCAGCCACGAACAGCGCGCCCCCGGTCGGATCGATCGCGATGAATCCGGGCGCGTCCGCGAGGCCGTCCGAGCTATGGACGGCGGGGAGAACGCTCGAGAGCTGGCCGTTGCCTGCAATTGTCAGCGGCCAGATGAGACCGGTGACCTCGTCGGACATGTAGAGAATCGAAAGCGACGGATGCAGCGCGATGCCAAAAGGCGTGTTGAATCCCCCGAGCGTAAGAGCAGAACCGTTCGCGGTCAATTGCCCGGTGCTGGTGTTCACGGTATAGGCGGTGACGGTCGCGTTGCCTGATCCAGTCGCCCACAGGAAAGCGCCGTCTGCACTCATCGCGAGTTCTTCGGGGCTGCTGCCAGCGCCATTGCTGATCGACGCGGGGGACAGCGGCGTCAATGCTCCGCTGATCAAGCTGACGGCGAATTGGTAGATGTTGTCGTCGGCGACATTCGCTACATAGAGAAACGCGTTGCTGGGCGCGACCACGAGACCATGCGGGCCTTTCTTCGCGCCTGCGATGATTGTACCGACGCGCTTCAATGCGCCGGTCGTGGTGTTGCGGCTTAGCGTGGACACTTTCGCATCATTGAAGTTGGTGACGAAGGCGAATTTGCCGACGTTGGTGGTTTTGGTCGCGGTCGGCGACGTGGAATTGCTGGCGAAAGCAAAAAGCCCGTGACTGCCGCACGAGACGGTGCTGAGCGTCACCGCCATCAAGATGACGGCCGGCATCAGCACGACGAGATATCGAAAGACTCTCAGGCCCGACAGTTCGCTCTGATGCTCGATCACGGACACCCCTTTCAGTCAGAACACGTGAGATCTAAACAATCGCGAAAAGGCTGGCGAATTCAAGAGCATCGCGAAAGAAAATTGACCGAAATCGCGCGGCGCGATCAATCAGCATTGAGAATAGCCGGGCGGTTAGCCTTGACAGGATCGCATGACGGAGTCGTATGTTTTGCTGGCGCGATGCGGACCAACCGATACCGCCGATGACAAATCTATCGAAGGAGATCTCGCGATGGCGAAAATCGATCTGAAGAGCATCCCCCGCTTTTCCGAACTGCCGGCGAAACCGGGCAAACCCGCCGAGTCGTCGTGGGGCGTGTTCGGCGATGACGATGAACTTGGATGCCTCAATTTTCTAAACGCGGAAGGCGTGGTCGAAGCGGCGCGGCTGGTGCGCAAGGGGACCGTGTTCCGGCTCGATACCAAGATCAATTACGCGACGCCGCCGCTGTTCAATCGCACACCGGCCAAGCATACGATCCTGAGTTTCGAGAGTTACGGCCTGCTCGGTTTCGACGACTCGCTCGACAATTACAACACGCAGGAAGGCAGCCAGTGGGACGGCCTAGCGCACGTCGGGAGTCCCCGCTACAACAGCCTCTACAACGGCGTGAAGGCGAGTGAGATCAAGGACGGGCCGACCGGGCGGCTTAGCATCCACAAGTGGGCGAACAAGGTGGTTGGACGCGCGGTGCTGATCGACGTCTGCAAGTATCGCACGGCGAAAGGGCGGCCGCTCAATCCGCTGAATTCGGAAGCCTACAGCCTCGCCGATTTGAAGGAGGCGCTGATCGCGCAGGGCGGCGAGTTGCGGCCCGGGACTATCCTGCTGATTCGGACGGGCTGGATGCCGGCATACCTGGCGGCGTCAGCGGCGGAGAAGACCGCGATGGCGCCGCTGGAAAGCTTGAAGGCATGCGGAATCGAGGCGACCCGCGCGATGGTCGAATGGTTCTGGGACAATCGAATCGCGGCGGTCGGCACGGATTGTCCGGCGGTCGAGCCGTGGCCGTGGGATTTCAAGGATGAGGGCGCGCTGCATTACCGGACGCTCTGTCTGTTGGGATTGCCGATCGGCGAGCAATTCAACCTCGAAGAATTGGCGGCGGATTGCGCGGCCGACCAGCGCTACGAATGCATGCTGGTGTCGGTGCCGATCAATCTGGAAGGCGGAATCGCTTCACCGCCGAATGCGGTCGCGATCAAGTAGCTGCGAAATGAAAAAGGGCGCCGGAGAAATCCGGCGCCCGAAGAACGATCGATATTTTAGATTACATGGCAGAGGCGCGACGACGACGCTGTTCCTTACGGCGGCGGCGCTGGGCCTCGGAACGTTTGCGCTTGCGGCGGACACTGGGTTTTTCGTAGAAGGCCCGCTTCTTCATCTCTTTGAATACGCCCTCCTTGGCCAGCTTGCGTTTGAGCACGCGCATCGCTTGATCAAGGGAGCCTTCGACCCGAATTTCCATAGTCCTCCGTCCGTACGGTAGCTTAGCCCACCGAGCTTAGGTCCGCTTCTGATTGGAGTCAACCCAGCATGGCGCGATTCGGGTTTGCGAGCGATGATCCGCGGCTCAAATCAAATTAGGCGAATCGAAAAAAGAAAAGCACGCGTTGGCGTCACCATGAGGGCATCTGGCCAGGCGTGCCTTCGGCTCTCGGGGGAAAGAGGAGCCGACAATCCTTTCTAGTAATTGTGCGCAGGTTAGCGCCACCGGCGGTTCGTTACGAGAGGAACGATTCTGAACGTTCGCGTGATTCCCGGCAAAATTAGCATAGAGGTTGGGATTTGCGCCGCCCGCGTTCCCGCCAAATCAGGCCAGCACCGCGCTTCGGCCACCTTCACCGGTTCGCCTCGCGTTCGAGAGTTTGGAGGTGGGTTCGAGGAGATCCCACCTCCAACTCTAGTTACTTAATAACGAGGATCGGCTGTCTTCTACGCCTTAGGGAC
>PNBD01000118.1 GCA_003135855.1 Deltaproteobacteria bacterium | reverse complement strand
GCTTCACGTCGCGCGCGAGAAATGGATGCCGAAAAATATCCTGGCCGTCGAGCGCCTTCAGCGCCGCGCGATTGAGCTCGATTCGCTTGCTGATGGTCAGTCCGCACTCTTTCTCGACCGCATCGGCAAGTCGCGATGCGACAACGTAATAGTGATCGCCGGATTTCAGCGCGACGTAATCGAAAGTCTCGTTGAGCGAAATTCCAAGATTCGCCGGCAGCGTCCACGGCGTCGTGGTCCAGATGACGGCGAAGAGTTTGCCCGCGCGATGCGCTCCCGCAAGCTCGGCGCCGTCAGCAGCATTCGCTGCGAGCGCCGCCGCATCTTTGAGATTCGCGTTGATTGCGAATCCGACATAGATCGACGGCGACGTATGCTCGCGATACTCGACTTCCGCCTCGGCTAGCGCGGTGCGGCAGTCGAAGCACCAGTGAACCGGCCTGAGTCCGCGATACACGTAGCCGAGCTCGACCATTTTGCGCAGGACCGCGACCTCGCTCGCGTCGTACTCGGGCGCCATCGTGAGGTACGGATTGAACCAGTCGCCGATCGCGCCCAGCCGGCGAAAATCCGCGCGCTGAATATCGATCCACTTCTCCGCTTCTGCGCGGCATAGCTTGCGCAGTTCAAGCTTCGAGATCGTGCGCGCCTTATCGCCCAATTCGCGCGCGACTTTGTACTCGATCGGCATCCCGTGACAGTCCCAGCCCGGCACAAACGGCGTCCGATATCCCATCATCGATCGCGAGCGCACCACGAAGTCTTTCAGAATCTTGTTGAGCGCGGTGCCCAAGTGAACGCGCCCGTTCGCATACGGCGGACCGTCGTGCAGCACCCACGCCTTGGCCTCTTTGCGGACCGTCATCAGGCGCTGGTAGAGATCGATCTCTTCCCAATGCTTGAGCATTTCGGGCTCCCGCTTGGGCAGGTTCGCCTTCATCGGGAAGTCGGTCTTGGGCAGTTTCAACGTCGATTTGTATTCAGTTTCAGCCACGGACAAATTTACCGGCGCAAGCGGCCGGGACTATCTCCTTAAGACGATTGCTCCTTACCGCGATTGCTCCTGACGGCAATTAGGTGTCAGCAATCCGTCCGCTCAAGATTAACTGACGCCGTCGTATCGCGCGAGTCCGCGCGCGCCAGCGACATGAAACTAAAGAAGCCGAAATCTGAATGAGGTTTCGGTCTCTTACTCTGCCCTCTTCCGCATTACGAATTGCGATCGGCGCTTGAACACTTTCCGGCACTTGCCGAGCGTCATGAATTCGTCCACCGCGCGCGTCACGCCGTCGTTGAAGGTGCCTACGAAATGGTAGTCGTCGCACACGATGAACCCGCCGCGCTTCACCTTCGGAAAATATAGCTCGAGGTCGCGTTTGACGAACTCATAATGATGGTTGCCGTCGATATACACCCAGTCGAGTGACTGATCGGCGAAGCGCGCCGCCGCCGTTTCCGAGGACTCGCGGATAATCTCGACCACGCCGCGATCCGCCTCCGCTGCGAATTTTTTGCACACCATCGCAAATCGTTCCTCTCGCGAGGGAACCCGTGTGCCACTCGGATCGGGAAACCACGGATCGATCAAATAGAGTTTGCGCGGCCGCGCGAGCTCGAGAATCCGCTCCGACAGGAGTCCCTGGTCAACGCCAATCTCAGCGGCAACTCCGCCGCGCGGCATCCGCCGGATAATAAACTCGCGCACTTCGCCGCGCTCGGGCCGCCGCCCGATAAATCGTAGTCCCCACCACCGTGCCATCGCGATCGTCCCTTATAGCCGTCCCCAGCGCGTAGCGCGCATCCTATCACTACGGGAAGTCCGAAACCTGCGTGAGGTTTCGGATCTCTGCTCCTCTCCGCTCCGGCTTGCGCGGACGCTCGGCGCTATCTACGCTTGCTCGGACCGGGAACAATCAAACATGGCACTTAGGAAAGTAACGCTCTTCGACAAAGAAGGTACGACGCTGGTTCCCACTGACGAGGAAGGCCAGGCGAAGCCCGCGGTGCTCGGCGTGCGATGGGTCAATCCCGACACGTTCGAAACTATTCGCGTGCGCGGCGGCAAAGACACTGGTCCCAAGAATGAGGTGCTCGCTGAGATTCCTCCGACCCGCGACGTGAGTCCGTTCGCGATCGAGCAATTGAGCCACCAGCAAAAAAAGCAATTGACCGACCAGAAAAAAAAGGTCGCCCCGTGAGCGAGCCCGCCGGCGCGCTCGACGGCTTGCGTGTCCTCGATCTCACCGGTCATCGCGCGCAACTATGCGCCCGATTGCTCGCCGACATGGGTGCCGACGTTATCAAGATCGAGCCGCCTGCGGGCGACGACGCGCGCCGCATCGGCCCCTTCCTCGACGATTTGCCGCATCGCGACCGCAGCCTGTTCTTCTGGTTCTACAATCTGGGCAAGCGCTCGTTGACTCTCGATCTCGGCGATCCGCGCGGGGTCGAAGTCCTGCTCCAACTCGCTCGCTCTGCCGACGTGATCATCGAGAGCTTCGCACCCGGCACGCTCGATAAAATGGGGCTTGGCTGGGATACGCTTCATCGCGAGAATCCCGCGCTGGTGCTCTGCTCGATTGCGCCGTTCGGACAAACCGGCCCCTATCGCGATTTCAAGGCCGACGATACCGTGCTCGCCGCGATGGGCGGGATGCTCTACGTCAACGGTTTTCCCGGACACCCGCCCGTGCGGCCGCTCGGCCTGCAGGCCTATCATTCGTCGTCGTATTTCGGCGCGATTGCCGTGATGATCGCGCTGCTCGCTCGCGACCGGACTGCCGAGGGCCAATGGATCGATCTCAGCATGCAGGAATCGACCGCCGCCGCCGTCGAGCATGTGGCCGCTGGATATTTCGAGCGCGGTGAGGCCGAGCCGCGGCGCGGTACGCTCCATTGGAGCCGCTTTTTCCGGGTCGCCAAATGCCGCGACGGATACATCATGCATTGCACGCTTGGCGATTGGACTTCGCTCATCGAATGGGTGAAGGCCGATGGCAAGGCGGGCGACCTCGAGGCGCCCGAGTATCATCAAGTGATGCAGCGCTTCCTGATGGCCGAGCATGTGTTCGACGTGCTCGACGAATGGGTCAAGGATTATCCGCGTGAGGAATTGATCGAACGCGCGCAGTTGCTGCGCCAGCCCTATGCGACCGTCCGCCCGCCCGAGGCGCTGTTCGACGACGAGCAACTCGATTCTCGCGGCTACTTCGTCGAAGTCGAGCATCCCGAACTCGCCCGCAAGATTCGCTACCCCGGCGCGCCCTACCTTTTCAACGGCACCCCCTGGCGCGCTCGACGCCGTCCGCCGCTGGTAGGCGAGCATAGCGGCGAAATCCTGCGCGAGGACCTCGGCCTCGACGCCGAAGCGATCGCGGTGCTCGCCGCTGAGGGAGTGATCTAATCGTGTCTGCGACGCCTGCGATGCCGCTCGAAGGCGTCCGAATTCTTGACTTCACCTGGGTCGTTGCCGGACCGGTCGCGACCCGCATCCTCGCCGATCACGGCGCCGAAGTGGTGAAGATCGAGCGCAAGGAACCGCCGCAGCTCGGCAATCGCAAGCTCGGCCTGCAATGCGATCTTCATCGCGACAAGCTTTCGCTCGCGATCAACATGCAGCATCCGCGCGGCGTCGAACTCGCCCGCCGCATTGCCGCGAAGAGCGACGTCGTGATGGACAACTTCTCGGCGCGCGTGATGCGCACGTGGGGCATGGATTACGAGAGCCTCCGCGCGGTCAAGCCCGACATCATCTGCATCAGCATGTCCGGTCTCGGGCACACCGGCCCGCGCTCGAGCTACGTGAGCTACGGCCCGACTCTGCAGGCGCTCGCCGGATACACGCTCCTGATGGCCGAACGCGACGGCACGCCGGCCGGCTACGGCTACTCGTATGCCGACATGTGCGGCGGATACACCGGCGCACTCGCCGCGTTGGTCGCATTATGGAATCGCCGACGCACCGGCCACGGGCAGTTCGTCGATCTCTCGCAGTTCGAGGCCGCGATCAGTGTCGTCGGCCCCGCCTTGCTCGACATCTCCGCCAACGGCCGGACGCAAT
Source organism: Deltaproteobacteria bacterium (assembly GCA_003135855.1). Lineage (GTDB taxonomy): Bacteria > Desulfobacterota > Binatia > Binatales > Binataceae > Binatus. The sequence continues at coordinate 17,176 of PNBD01000118.1, read as the reverse complement.
CGCCGCCCGGCTACAATTCACAGGAAGGCCCGAGCGCACCGCACGGCGTGTATCCTTGCAAAGCTCGCGACGACGACAACGACCGATGGATCGCGATCTCGGTGCGCACCGAGGCCGAATGGCGTCGCTTCGTCGAAGCAATCGGCGCCCCCGATTGGACCCGTGACGCGAAGTTCCGCACGCTCTATCTCCGCATCCGAAATAGCGCTGAGCTCGACGCCAACATCTCGCGCTGGACTGTCGAGCGCAGCGCCGAAGACGCGATGGCGACGCTGCAGCGCGCGGGCATCGCGGCCGGCGTGGTCGAGAACGGCATCGATCTCTGCGCCCGCGATCCTCAGCTCATCGAGCGCGGCTTCTGGCCCAAAGTCACGACTGCTAAAGGTGCATCGACCCGCGTGACCGGCATCCCGTTCAAGCTCTCCGCCACGCCGGGCGCGGTGCGCACGATCGCTCCCGAAGTCGGCGAGCATACCGACCAGGTGCTCGGCGAATTGCTCGGCCTCAGTCGCGCCGAGCGTGATTCGCTGATCGCCGACGGCGCCGTCTGGCCCTGACTTTCGCCCGCTCTACTCTGCACATTTCGATTTTTCCGCGTGGCGCGCATCTCCGATCCTTTCTTTCCGCCCTGTTCTAACAGCGCGTAGCGCGCATCCCGTCACGATGGAAAGTCCCCTTCGCCGAACCTCAGGGTAAACTCCACGTGCGTGAGGTTTCGGCCTCCCAATCCTCGGCCTCCAACTCCTCGTCCTCCCTCCGCGGCCGGTTGTGGCCCCGATCGTCTGGATGTTACATTCAGAACGACTTTCTGTTAGCACGCATCGCGCTTACTCGCAGATTTACGCTAGTGTCGTCCGCGGCGAGCGGTCACTGGCAACGTTCGGGGGGCCTGGTTTGCACGCAAGCGTACTTTCAAGCGCCTTGGTCGGCGTCGACGCGCTGCCGATCGAAGTCGAGATCGATATCGGCGCCGGGATGCCGCCGCATCGGATGGTCGGCCTCGCCGAGGGCGCCGTTAAAGAGTCGCTTGACCGCGTGAAATCCGCGCTCAAGAATTCCGGCTTCGAATTCCCGACCCGCAAGATGACCATCAACTTCGCGCCCGCCGACACCCGCAAGGAAGGCAGTGCCTTCGATCTGCCGCTCGCGCTCGGCATCCTCGCCGCCAGCAGCGCGCTCAGGGATCGCGAGCGCCTCCGCCGCTACCTGGTGCTCGGCGAACTCGCCCTCGATGGACGCATCAAGGGCATCCGGGGTGCGCTGCCGACCGCTCTGCTCGCGCGTGCGCGCAAATTCGACGGCGTCATCCTGCCGCGCGAAAATGCCGGCGAAGCCTCGGTCGTCGGCGACAGCACGGCCGTGCTGGGCGTCGAGACGCTGCGCGAGGTGTTCGAATTCTTCGCCGGCCTGCGCGCCGTCGCGCCCACTTCCACCAGCATCGCCGACGTGTTCGGCGCCGAGAGTGTGTACGACGTCGATTTCAGCGAGGTCAAAGGACAGGAGCAGGCCAAGCGCGCGCTCGAAGTCGCCGCCGCCGGCGGCCATAACGTCCTGATGATCGGTCCGCCCGGCTCGGGCAAAACGATGCTCGCGAAGCGGCTCCCCTCAATCCTCCCCGCGATGACCTTCGAGGAGGCGATCGAAACCACCAAGGTCCACTCCGTGATGGGCCTGCTCGATGGACGCGCGCTGATCTCGACCCGGCCCTTCCGCGGGCCGCATCACACCATCTCCGACGCGGGCCTGATCGGCGGCGGGACCATCCCGCGTCCGGGCGAGGTCAGCCTCGCGCATCACGGCGTGCTCTTCCTCGACGAACTGCCCGAGTTCCGCAAGAACGTGCTCGAGGTCCTGCGTCAGCCGCTCGAAGATGCGCGCATCACCATCTCTCGCGTGATGGGTACGCTGACCTTCCCCGCGAGCGTGATGCTGGTAGCCGCGATGAATCCCTGCCCGTGCGGCTTCTACACCGATCCGCAGCGCGAATGCTCCTGCGCGCCGATTGCAATTCAACGCTATCGCTCGCGCATCTCCGGTCCCCTGCTCGATCGCATCGACATTCACATTGAAGTGCCGGCCGTCAAATACAAGGAACTCAGTGGCCGGATCGCGGGCGAGCCTTCGGCCGCGATTCGCGGGCGGGTTAATCGAGCGCGCGAAATTCAACTCAAACGATTCGCTGGGATGTCGTTTTTCTGCAACGCGCAGATGGGCGCGCGCGACCTGCACAAACACTGTCAGATCGACAGCGGCGGCGAGCGCCTGCTCGAACTCGCGATCAATCGGCTGGGCCTGAGCGCTCGCGCCTACATGCGGATTCTGAAAGTCGCCCGCACCATCGCCGATCTCGACGAAGGCGGCCCGATCGGCCCTCAGCATGTCAGCGAGGCGATCCAGTATCGCTCCCTCGACCGCCCCGCGATTTAGGACAACTTTCCGTCAATGGCCGAATCACGCCACAGCGCGATTCAACTTAGGGCGATTGTCTGCTACTTGAGTGGCGGGGCTAAGAACGAACGCGATGGCCGAGCTGGACCGCTTTCGTCAACTCAACACCGACGACTCCGACGCGCGGCGCTCCATGTATAACCGCTTCTACTGGAGGAGCGAGGAGGCGGCGCGCCGGTCGCGCGACGTGGCTGAGTCGAAGCCCAGCCAACGCAAGCGAATCGCGCTTTATCGCAGGATCATTGGCGGCGGGCATCGCGCGATTCTCGAAATCGGATGCGCCTCCGGCGGCCTGACCAGCGCGCTCGCCGATCTCGCGTCGCAGACCATCGGCATCGACATCTCCAGCAATTTGGTCCGTGTTGCCCAGCAGGCAGAGCGGGCCCTTCCCGGAAAATCGGTGAGCTTCGTTCAGATGAACGCGATCGAACTCGGTTTTGCGCCTTCGACCTTCGATTTCGCCGTCAGTTCATCAATGATCGAGCATCTGCATCCCGACGACATTGACACACATCTGTGCGACGTATTTCGAGTGCTGCGCGACGGCGGCGCCTACCTGGTCTGGTGCCCGAACCGGCTCGGCCACCACAAGCATCGCAACTTCCATCTCTGCATGATGTCGTATTGCGATCTGATCGAGCGGATGAAGCGCGCGGGCTTTAGCCGCTTTCGCACGCCGATGTTCAAATCGGTGCCGATGGTCGATGCTGGCTTCAAAGTCGCGATGGAAAACGCGATGACCGCGGTACGGCTCAAGGTGCTATGGAGCCATCTCGGCGTCAGGAACATCTGTCTGGTCGGTTTCAAGGATGGTCCTGGTGGGGGACGGCGCGGCGTTCGCGCCGCGGTCGCGCTGTCAGGTCCGAGATGCGGTAGCGGGTGCCAGGATTCTTCGACCGGCCCGCAGCAGGCGCCTATGGCGCTTAACCTTTGACCTTGGCGACCTGCCCGCGATCAGCGTTGCGGCATCAAAAAGAAACCAGCCAGCGTCTCGCGCGACGCCATCGAGAGCGCCGCCGCCGCAGCAGCGGGAATTGAATACGCGTTCGATGGAATCGTGACTACGGATGCGGAGTGATCGCCACGATCGTCATCTGACGCGCTTCCGGACCATAAATCCAAAACACTCGAAAGGCCGCCGGTGTCTTGTTCTCAGCGTAAGCCTCGAACACCTTCTGGCCTGCCGGGCCAGCAAGCTTCGAGTATTCATGCGTCTGCAAACTCGGATGACGAGGATTGCTTTCCAAAAGCCCTAATGTTTTCTGAACGGCGCGCAGTCGTTTTGCCGCGCTTGGATCTTTCGCCAGATTCACCAGCGTCGTCTGCGCCTCCGGCGTGAACAGCAATTTGAACTTCGCCACCCGTCTGCCACCGCCCTCCTAGTCGATGTCGTCGTCGGCATATTTCTCGAACGATCCCAGGTCGATCAATTTGCTTTCGCCAGCCTCCTCCAGGCCGTTGACGACCATCTTCAGCGCGTCGGGGTTTCGGTAGAGCCACAATTCATGCATCGGCACTGATACCTCTGGCGACAGCAACACCTGCCCGGCGTCGTTGACGTAGACCCCGAATCGAACCGACGCATCCAGTCTATTGCCCAAAATTTCCCTCAAACTTTCCAGCGCCTTCGTCAAGGGGACGCGCTTTCGTTCGTCCGGCGCCACATCGCCAATCCGCCTGAAGCTTTCGTTCAATAGTATCGATGCCTTCCTCTTCATCTGATTTCCCTATCTTTCTCGTCATCCACCAGTCGTGGACGTAACTAAATGGGTAATACCCTATAGCCCATAATATTCCAATGGCCCGAATGGGTCAACCCGATGCACATCAACACGGACCACCCTCTTGAATTCGCCCATTCATTCCTATAGCTGATTTTATAGATAAGCCGGATTCATGACCGTTTGTTCGGAACTCTACGTAGTTACGAGCTTTATTGGGGAGGGTCATCGATGGGCAGCGCAGCAAGAATGGCAGTATTCGCGGTTCTCGGCTCGGCTATACTGGTCGGAGCTTTAGCAATAGCCAGCTATCTCTCGCACACCGCCGGTTAGGCCAGCGCTTCCGGCATAGCTCTGCGGCAAACACTCCACGCGCGATGCCGCCTCTTGCGGCCTTCTGGCCGCTACGGATGATTTTGACCTTCGGCTGGTCTATCCTCATGGCCACGTGATGCGATCCCGGTCCGTGAGCGACGCGCCGCCAGAGTCTGCCGAACAGTTTGCCGCACAACATGCTCCGGCGCTCGCCCGCCTATACCATCGCTCGCACGCCGCGCGATGGAACGTCAGTCAGGATTCGCTGAACGAAGCTGCGATGCGCGCGGCGTGCTCGTCGGGCCTCACAGGCGCTGCCGTAATCGCAGCGCTTATCGATTCGCTCCACGCTGAAGATCTCGCCCTCGCGCTCGCTTGCAAAGCTGGTCATCCCAGTGCGTGGGAACATTTCATCACCACTCTTCGCCCGTCGCTTTATGCCGCCTCACGCGCGATTGCCCGCGACGAATCGCGCGGGCGCGAGCTGGCTGACTCGCTATGGGCCGACCTCTACGGGCTCGACGTGCGCGACGGCCGGCGTCGCTCGATGCTCGATTACTTCCACGGCCGGAGCTCGATTCTGACCTGGCTGCGCGCCGTCCTCGCGCAGCGCCATGTCGATTACGTCCGCGCCACGAGCCGCACTGAGCAATTTGCCGACGGCGTCACTCCGAATCCCGATCCGAATCCGAACGCGCGCGACGACGACCCCGCCGACCCCGAACGCGCGCGCTACGTGCAGATGCTCGGCGCAGCGCTCGACCTCGCGCTCAAGTCGCTCGCGCCGCGCGATCGGATGCGCCTCGGCTACTACTATCGCCACCGGCTTTCGCTGAACGAAATCGGCCGCCTGATGAACGAGCACGAATCCACCGTCTCCCGCCAACTCGCGCGCGTCCGCGACACGCTGAAGCGCGAAATCGAGACCGCACTCAAAACCCGCGGCGGTCTGGATCAGGAGCAAATCCGCCTGTGTTATGATTACGCAACAGGCGATTTGCCAATCGATCTCGCTCGCGCGCTGCCCGAGGCGAATTGAAATGAACCGCCACGCAGTCTCGATTTACCAGGCAATAGTTTGCAACTTTCCGCCGCTCATCCGTTCCAATATTGACGGCTCCAATATTGACGACTGTAAGATTGACGGCGAGAGTGACTCTTGAATCCTTCCGATCGAAATAACGCGCCCCTCGACGCGATTTTGCGCCGCGCGATGAGCCAATCGCCGGATGACGCGACTCCCGATTGCCCCGACGCCGTCGCGCTCGCCGCGTATTACGATCGTTCGCTCATAGTTGCCGAACGCGCACATCTCGAGGATCATTTTGCCGATTGCGCGCGATGCCAGATGCAGCTTGCCGCGATTGCGCGCGCCGATACCGACCTCGCGCCCGCCGCGACGCGTTCTCCAGTAACGTGGCTCCGCGGATGGCGTCTCGCGATCCCGGCCCTCGCCGCGGCTGCGGCCTTGCTGATCGCGATTCGAGTCACCCGCCACACCGAAAGTGTCGTCGAGCGCGATCAGTTGCTCGCGATGGCGAAGCCGCAAGCCGCCGCCAACTCCCCGGCAACCGCCTCAGTCTCGTCATCGAGTAACGCTCCATCCGAGAACACCGCCTCAGCGCCCGCCTTGAATCTATTGGCGCTGAACGAGCAAAAGCGCCCCCCTGCAGAACCGCGCGCCGCCGAACTCCCCGATCGCCCCCAGCAGATACCTGGAAGAGTGGTTCGCCATGCTTTCGCCAATCCGGCGGGACCTCGCTTGCACCGGGCTGAGCCGTCACAGTCCGACACCGCTGCTGCGAAATCCGAAACCGAACCTGTCCCGTCCCTAGAGGCCACGGCGCCGTCAACGACGTCGCCGTCCGCCCCAGCCGCCCTCGCGATGCGCGAGGACGCCCGCCCTTCCATTTCGCCGGCCGCATCGCCCGCACCGCAAACGTCGCTGGGAGCCGCGAGCATAGGCGCAATCGCTGGCTCCGCGGCCTCTGCAGCGGCGGGCGCCGGCGCGATCACCGGCAACACTGCGGGCACCACCGCGCGAGCATACGCCGGCCGCGCTGCCGACCCGGGATTCTCGGTGGTCCTTTCAGTTCAAGATCACACCTGGGAAATCGGGGCGAGAGGAAAAATCAGTCGAAGCATACGCGGCGGCGACTTCGTCGCGCAGCATAGCGGCGTGACGACCGACCTGCTGGCCGGCGCCGCGACTTCCCCGGATGTCTGCTGGATCGCCGGTCGCGCGGGAACCGTATTGCGCACGACGGACGGCGGCACGAATTGGCAAAAAATCGCCTCGCCGACCGACGACGACATCACCCGAATCGCGGCCAACGGCGCGGATGAAGCGATCGTCACAACCGCGAACGGGCAGAGTTTTGCCACCTCCGACGGCGGCGCCACCTGGCATCCGCAATAACGATCTCTTCTCATTCCAAGCGAGTCTGCGGAGTCGCAGAATCCCCTCAGCTGAATTATTTTTCGCGATCGTGCAAGAAAATCCGTCCCCGCCGTTCAAAGAGTCGAGAGGCAAGACTCAATGGACGACTCGATGGACGAATCATCCGCATCCGGAACGCTTCGCGCGAGCGCACGCGAATTCACTTTTCCCGCCGCACTCTCCGATCCGCGGACGTTCCAAATCTTCTCGCTCGGGATCCTGCTGGCCCTCGGCGCCTGGTTCCGCGATTTCAGCCTCCAACCTGCTCAAGTAATTCTCACGTTCGCCGCGGGTCTCGCGACGCAGTGGCTCTGCTGGCCGCTGACGTCTTCCAAACCGCGCTCGCTCCTGAGCGCGATCATCACGTCCCTCAGCCTCTCGTTGCTGCTTCGCGCCGACAATCTGTTCGTGCATCCGATCGCCGCCGCGTCCGCAATCTCATCCAAATCGATCTTCCGCTTCCGCGATAAGCATCTCTTCAATCCTGCGACCTTCGGCGTAATCTTCGCCCTCAATTGCCTCCCGGGCTGCTGGATTTCTCCGGGCCAATGGGGACAGGACGTCGCGATCGCCGGATGGGTGATCGTGCTCGGCATGTTGGTGACGCAACGCGCGCGCCGCGCCGATATCAGTTGGGCGTTTCTCGGTTTCTACCTGGGCGCACTCGCGATTCGCGTCGCATATCTCGGCCAGCGCTGGAGCGTCTGGACGCATCAGTTGTCGAGCGGCGCGCTGCTCCTGTTCGCGTTCTTCATGATTTCCGATCCGATGACCGGCCCCAACAGCCGCGCCGGACGAATCGCGCACGCCGCGTTGGTCGCTGCAATCGCGTACGCGTGGCAGTTCCGGCTCTACCGCACCAACGGACTCATTTGGGCTTTGTTCATCGCGGCAGCATGCGTTCCGCTCTGGGACACGCTCTGGCCCGCGCCGAAATTCAACTGGACTCAAAATGGAGGTCACGATGAAACCATTGCTCTTTCGACAACCGATGCTCGCGATGCTGATGTTCGCCGCGATCACGCTCGGCAGGCCGCATGATGCGCGCGCGTTCTGCGGCTTCTACGTTGGCAAGGCCGATGCGACCCTGATCAACCACGCGTCGCAAGTCGTGGTCGCGCATCACGACGACAAAACCGTGATCAGCCTGATGAACGATTACCAGGGCGAGCCGTCGGAGTTCGCGCTGGTGGTGCCGGTGCCCGTGATTTTGCAGCAGGGACAGGTGCATATCGGCGATCGCGAATTGTTCCGCAAACTCGACTCCTACAGCTCGCCGCGCCTGGTCGAGTATTTCGATCCCGACCCATGCGAGATCATGCGGCCGATGGCAATGGGGGGCGCGAGCATGATGCACCGCCAGGCGCCGGCCGACGCAAGCAATCAAGCCGAGGCCAAAACGCTCGGCGTCACGGTCGAGGCCGAGTACACCGTCGGCGAATACGACATCGTAATCCTCTCGGCCAAAGAATCGTCGGGCCTCGAGACCTGGCTGCAGCAAAACGGCTATCGGATTCCACTGGGCGCGAATCGCGCGCTCGAACCCTACATCCGCCAGGACATGAAATTCTTCGTGGCCAAGGTGAATCTCACCGAGCATCGCCGCACCGGATTGACTTATCTTCGGCCGCTGCAGTTCGCCTTCGAGTCGCCGAAATTCATGCTGCCGATTCGCCTCGGCATGATTAACGCGCAAGGCCCGCAAGATCTCGTCGTCTATCTGCTCACCGAGAATGGCCGTGTCGAAACCACCAACTATCGCACCGTCAAACTGCCGACGGGCATGGATATCCCGGAATACGTCGGTGGCGAATTCGGCGATTTCTACACCGCGATGTTCAATCAGCAAGTGAAGCGCAACGACATGCGCGCGGTATTCACCGAATACGTGTGGAACATGGAATGGTGCGATCCGTGCGCCGGGCCGCCGCTCTCACGCGAGGAATTAAAAGGCCTCGGCGTTTTCTGGCTCGATTCGGAACCGGGCGCGATGGGCGTGCGCAGCGGCTCCATGATTTATCCGCAGCCGGGCGGCGGTCCGCTCCCCGTGATGCTGACCCGCCTGCACGTGCGCTACTCCGCCGATACCTTTCCCGAGGATCTGGTTTTTCAGGAAACTCAGGACCAGGAGAATTTCCAGGCCCGCTACGTGCTGCGCCACGCCTGGAAGGGATCGCGCGATGCGTGCTCGGCTGCGAAAAGTTATTTCGACGAGGTGAATCGCCGCCGCGGTCAGGAAGCTGAGGCGCTGGCCGATCTGACAGGATGGACGATTGGCGACGTGATCAAAAAGGCTGGCCTCAGAGGCATCGACGCTCCCAAGCCGTGGTGGAAGAACATCTGGGATTGAACTTCATCTCATCCTCCCCTCGGCGAGCTTCGCGATTTTTTCGGCGCCGTTCTCCGCCGAGGGGAGAGATGCCCCGCCTCCATGGCCGCTGGCGTGACGGATCGGATATGGTCGGTTGAAGAACTGCTGGGGGAACGCCGATCGTGCCTGACAACGAAACACCCAAAGATGACGTAACCTTAGCTCACGCTCATTGCAGCAGTAATCGGTCTGAGCTGCTCAGAAGCGAAATCCGTGGCTGTTTCTATTGCTTGGAAGTCTTTCCGCCTTCAGAGGTAGTCGACTGGGTTGACGAGCAAGACCTTTCCCTTTTCAGAGACAACAAATTGGTTCGTCTTAACGACAAGCGCGAGCAGTCCGCCATGTGCCCCAAATGCGGCATCGACTCTGTGATTGGCTCGGATTCCGGTTATCCGATCACGGTCGAGTTTCTCAGGCGAATGAAAGAACGCTGATTTTAGTCGATACTGCCACGGTCGAGCCCGCGTCGCAGCTCGCATTGACTTGCGCCGGGGTGTGGCTTAGCCTCGCCCGTTTGCTAGAGTTATTTTCAGACGCGACTGGTCCGGGCCGATCTCGTTACCTCGACCTGATGCACCGAGTTCTGGCTTATGTTTGACACCCTCAGCGACCGTCTCGAAGGCGTTTTCAAGAAGCTCAGAGGCCAAGGCCGAATCACCGAGCGCAATATCGACGAGGCATTGCGCGAAGTCCGCCTCGCCCTGCTCGAAGCCGACGTCAATATCAGGGTCGTTCGCGATTTCGTCGAGCACGTGCGCAGCAAGGCGCTCGGCGAAGAAGTCCTGCGCTCGCTCACACCCGAGCAGCACATCATCAGGTTCGTCGCGACCGAACTGCAAAACGCGATGGGCGGGACGGCGCGCGAACTCGATCTCAAGGTCAAGCCGCCGGTCAAGATCATGCTCGTTGGCTTGCAGGGCTCGGGCAAAACGACTTCGATCGCCAAGCTCGCGCGATGGCTGAAATCCGAACGCAAGCGCCATCCGATTCTCGCCTCGACCGACGTCTATCGGCCCGCCGCGATGGAACAGTTGCGCGTGCTCGGCGCGACTGCGGGAATTCCGGTGCTCGACAGCAGCGAGGATCAGGATCCGATCGAGATCGCATCGCGGGCGCTGGCCCGGGCTGAGACCGGTGGTCACGACGCGGTGCTGATCGATACCGCCGGCCGCCTGCAGATCGACGAAGAACTGATGGACGAGTTGGCGCGCCTGAAAGCCGCGCTCCGGCCGCATCACATTATTTTCGTTGCCGACGCGATGACCGGGCAGGAGGCCGCCAACGTCGCCGCCGGTTTCCACGAGCGGCTGGGAATTTCCGGCGTGATCCTGACCAAGCTCGACTCCGACGCGCGCGGCGGCGCGGCGCTCTCGGTGCGGACCGTTACCGGCGCGCCGATTCTATTCGCCACGACCGGCGAGAAGCTCGACGCGTTCGAGGTCTTCTATCCCGATCGCTTGACCTCGCGAATCCTCGGCATGGGCGACATGCTGACGCTGATCGAGAAGACGCAGCAGAATTTCGATCAGGCCAAGGCCAAGGAACTCGAGCGCAAGTTCAAGAAAAACGAGTTCACCATCACCGACTTCGCCGAGCAGATCAAAGCGATCCGCAAGATGGGCTCGCTCGGCGATATTATCGGGATGATCCCGGGACTCAAGAAAGTGGCTGGCGCTGCGGACTCCGAGGAAGCCCAGCTTGAAATGAGCCGCATCCAGGCGATCATCGATTCGATGACGATCCAGGAGCGCGAGAATCATCTGATCATCAACGGGCGGCGCCGCTCGCGGATCGCGTCGGGCAGCGGCACGTCGGTGCAGGACGTGAATCGCTTTCTCAAACAATTCGAACAAACGCGCAAAGTCATGAAGAAGATCACCAAGATGGGTGCCGGAAAAATGATGATGCGCGGACTGGGACTGGGGAGTTAATATAGATGAGGAGAATCGCATGGCATTGGTAATCCGGTTGCGCCGCCATGGCGCGCGCAAGAAACCCTACTATCGTATCGTGGTCGCCGACTCGCGCTCGCCCCGCGATGGACGCTTCGTCGAGCAGGTCGGCACCTATGACCCGGCATTCGATCCGCCGCGCGTAACCATCAAAAAGGAAGATACCGATCGCTGGATCAAGGCTGGCGCGAAGCCAAGTGACACGGTGAGAAAGTTAATCAAACGGGCTGAAGAAGCCGCAACGGCCTCCGCTTGATGCGACCCGCTGCATAGGAGTCATCCTATGAAGGAGCTCGTTCAGTTCCTCGCTCAACAACTGGTGAACAATCCGGAGGCGGTGGACGTGAAGGAGACGCAGGGCGATACCGCGTCGGTACTCGAGCTGCGGGTGGCAAAAGAAGATTTGGGGCGCGTGATTGGCAAACAAGGGCGCACGGCGAAATCGATCCGCACGATCCTCAATGCGGTCGCATCGCGAACCAATCGCAAAGTCGTGCTCGAGATTGTCGAGGATAAGTAACGCCGAAGTGGCGCCGGGCAATCGGTTCTTGCCGCCGCGCGCTCGCGCGAATCCCGGCCTAGCAGAAATCGGCGCCCGACCTCACGGGCGCCGACTCCAAATCCCGCATCGATGCTCCGTATCGGCCGCATAGCCGGCGCCCACGCGCTCAAGGGCGCGCTTCGTCTGCGGCTCGATAATCCCGACTCCGACAGCATCGAGCACGTCAAGCGCATTTTTCTCGATCGAGACGGGAATGCACTGGAATTCAAATTAACCAGCGCCAGCCGGCTGAATGCGACGACGCTCCGAATCACTGTCGAAGGCGTTTCCGATGCGAATGCGGCCGACGAACTGAAAGGCGCGATCGCGATGCTCGCGACCGAGGACGTCCCGCCGCCGGCGCCCGGCGAGTTTTACTATTCCGACGTGGTCGGTTGCGACGTCTTTCTCACCGACGGCACCAGCCTGGGCAAAATCGAAGACGTGTTCTCCAACGGCGCGCAGGACATCTGGGTAGTGCGCCATGGCGATCGAGAGATTCTTATCCCGGTAATCGCGGACGTCGTAAAAGCGATGGACCTCGACGCCCGCCGCATGACCATCGATCCGATTCCCGGCCTGCTCGATTGATTTTCGCGATTGCTATTGCGCAATGCCATCTGGCTCAAGCTCCGCAGCCCAGATAAATTTGAGACGACGCTCCGGCGTTCGCGCACGATGGAAATCCACGTAATCACCCTCTTCCCCGAGATGTTCGAATCGCCGTTTCGGACCGGCATGATCGGACGCGCAATCGAGCAGGGATTGATCGTGCTCAAGACCCATCCGCTCCGCGAATTCGGCCTCGGCAACTATCGACAAGTCGACGACGCTCCTTACGGTGGCGGCAGCGGGATGGTGATGCGGCCGGAGCCGATCGCCGACGCGATCGACACCGTCAATGCGCAGTGTCCCGGATTGTGGCGCGTCCTGATGACTCCGCAAGGCGAAGTTTTCGATCAAGCAATCGCGCGAGAGTTTGTTGGACACGCGCCGGGCTTGATGATCATCGCTGGCCGTTACGAAGGGATCGACGAACGCGTACGCGCGCTGGTGGATCAGGAAATATCGATCGGCGATTACGTGCTGAGCGGCGGCGAATTGCCCGCGATGGTCGTGATCGAGGCGGTTGGCCGGCTGATTCCCGGCGTGCTCGGCAATCCCGAATCGCTCGACGAGGAATCGTTCGCCGCCGGCCTGCTCGAATATCCTCAATACACCCGGCCCGACGAGTTCCGCGGGATGCGCGTGCCGGACATCCTGCTCGGCGGCGACCACGGCAAAATTCGCGAATGGCGCGCGGCTGAATCACGGCGGCGCACCGCGCGGCGCCGTCCCGACCTGCTCGAGCGGCGGAGACCCTGAGCGGGTGTCCGACCTTTTCGTAGCGCTGATTCATCACCCGGTCGTCAATCGTAACGGTGAGATCGTCACCTCGGCGATCACCAGCCTCGATATTCACGACGTAGCGCGCGCTGCGCGAACCTACGATGTGCGAGCCGTTTTCGTCGTGCATCCGATTCCCGAGCAGCGCAACTTTGCCGCGAGCGTGATCGATCATTGGCGCTTCGACTTCGGGCGCGCCCACGATTCGCGGCGTCGCGAGGCGCTCGAGCGCGTGCAAATTGTCGCCGATCTGAGTGAAGCGATCGCGGCGGCCGAGGAGATTGCGCGAGCGCGCCCGCTGATCGTCCATACCTCGGCGCAAACCGCGCGCGGCACCAGCTACTCCGATTTGCGGATGCGCATGGAGGCACCGGATGCGCCCCCGATGATGATCCTGCTGGGTACTGGATTCGGGATGGCGCCGGAAGTCGCCACCCACGCCGATATCGTGCTAGCGCCGATTCTCGGCCCCGGCGATTACAATCATCTCTCGGTGCGCTCGGCGGCCGGCATCATTCTCGATCGCCTCCGCGGCCACTAACGCGAAGCCGACTTCGGGCCGAAGGGCCGAATCGCTCCAGGATAAAGACGCAGGTGAGGGTTCCGGATCGCCTGCCGGAACCGTGCGGTTGAGTCGCGCACTCCATTTCTGTAGGTTTAGGGGCTCGACCCGAGGTCTGTTTTCCCATGAGTACCGTTATCCAGAAGCTCGAAGAGCGAAGCCTCCGCACCGACCTGCCTGCATTCCGCGTCGGCGACGGTCTGCGCATTCACGTCAAAGTCGTCGAAGGCGAGAAGGAACGCATCCAGTCCTTCGAGGGCATGGTGATCAAGATCAATCGCGGCGGCAATCGCGCGACTTTCACCGTCAGGAAGGTCTCGTACGGCGTCGGCGTCGAGCGAATTTTTCCGATGCATTCGCCACGAATCGAGAAATTGCAGGTGTTGACCCGAAGCCGGGTGCGGCGCGCGCGCCTCTATTATCTGCGCAATCTGTCGGGCAAGGCCGCTCGACTCGACGCGATCTAATCGCGCCTCGCTACGGTCCTGGTCTCGCGGCCGGGACCTCGATTCCACTCATCCGGACCGTGCCTTCGAGGTAGGCCCCCTCACAGATCGTGAGGTTGCGCGCCTCGATATTGCCGAACATCTTCGCCTTCGGCCCCAGCACGACCCGTTCGCATCCCGTGATGTCGCCGCGCAATTCGCCCATCACCAGCAGGCGCGGTGCGCAGACCTTGCCCTCGATCATCGCCTCTTCCGCGATCACCACCAGTTCCGCCGAGCGGACCTCGCCCTTGAAGCGGCCTTCGATTCGCACCGGCTCGTGGAAAATCAGCTTGCCCGAAACGTTGATGTTGCGGCCGACTGCGACCCGCGTGCGCTCTTCCGCCCATGCGGTCCCGGCGTCCTGCGGTATCAACTTCGAGTGAGCAGATCGGTCGCCGCTCGCGACCTGCGGAGTTTCGCGAACTTGCCGTTGCTCGTTCGGGTTCAGATCTGTCGCCATTGCTGACTACGGCGCGGGGAATACGTGACACGCCACCGCGTGACCGCTCCGCCCGCTCTCCAAAGGTGGCTCGAGGGTTATGCAAACATCTTTCGCATAAGGACACCGTGGATGGAAGGCGCAGCCCGACGGCGGATTGAGCGGGCTCGGCATCTCGCCCGGCAGCTTGATCCGCTCGGGCTTTTTCGCCGCATCGATCATTGGAATCGCCGAGAGTAGCGCGCGCGTATAAGGATGCCGCGGGTTCCGGTAAATCTCGTCGCGCGAAGCGATCTCGACCACCTTGCCGAGGTACATGATCGCGACCCGATTGCTGATGTGCTCGACCACCCGCAAGTCGTGCGCAATCAACAAGTACGTGAGATTGAGCTTCTCCTGCAGGTCTTGCAGCAGATTGATGATCTGCGCCTGGATCGATACGTCGAGCGCCGAGACCGGTTCATCGAGCACCAGGAAGCGCGGATTCACCGCCAGCGCCCGCGCGATTCCAATCCGTTGCCGCTGCCCGCCGGAAAATTCGTGCGGATACCGATCCATCGAGTCCGCGCCCATCCCCACCATCTGCAGCAACTCGACGATGCGCTCTTCCTTCTGCTTGCCGCGCGCGAGCTTGTGGATTTCCAGTCCTTCACCGACGATTGATCGCACGCGCATCCGCGGATTCAGTGACGCATAAGGATCCTGAAAGACCAGTTGCATCTCCCGCCGGAGCGCGCGCAAGTCGGCACGCCCGATCGTCGATAGATCGCGGCCGTCGAAATTCACCGTGCCTTCGGTGGGCTCGAGTAGTTTCAGAATCAGCCGCCCCAGCGTCGATTTGCCCGATCCCGATTCTCCGACCAACCCCAATGTCTCGCCCGGAAAAATTTCGAGATTAACGTGGCTGACCGCTTTCACGGAAAGTTTCTTGCCGCCAAACACCGCCGTCGATCCCGCCGGAAATTCCTTGCTGAGATTCTCGACGCGCACCAGCGGCGCGCCAGTCGCGGCGGCGCGGCCGAGCGGCGATGCAAGATTGGACGCGGATGAAGGATTAGACGCGGATGCAGGCGACATAATGGTTGGGGGCCTTCGCTTCCAGCGGCGGATCGACTTCAGAGCAGTTTGGAATCGCGCGCGCGCATCGCGGATGAAACCGGCATCCCGCAGGCGGATTCATCGCGCTCGGGATCGATCCGGGAATTGCCTGCAAGCGATGATGCCGCGTGCCGTCGATTCCCGGAATCGATTCGAGCAATCCGCGCGTGTACGGGTTCAGCGGATTCTTGAACAATTCGACGCTCGGCGCCTGCTCCATCACGCGCGCCGCGTACAGAATCGTCACATCGTCGGCATACTCGGCGACGATTCCGAGATCGTGCGTGACCAGGATCACCGCGAGTCCGAGCCGCGCCTGCAGCTCGCGAATCAGGTCGAGAATCTGCGCCTGGATTGTAACGTCGAGCGCCGTGGTCGGCTCGTCGGCGATCAGCACCTTGGGATTGCACGATAGCGCCATCGCGATCATCACGCGCTGACGCATCCCGCCCGACAACTGATGCGGGTAGTCGTTGATCCTGCGCTCCGGGTCCGCGATTCCGACCATCCTGAGCGCCTCGATCGTGCGACTGCGCGTCTCCGCCCGCGAGGTCTGCTGATGCAACCGGATCGCCTCTCCGATCTGGTTGCCGATCGTGAACACTGGATTCAGCGAGGTCATCGGCTCCTGAAATATCATCGCGATTTGAGCGCCGCGAATGTGTCGCATCTCGGGCTCGCTGAGCTTCAATAGGTCGTTGCCGTTGAAAAGTATCTCGCCGCCCACGATTCGCGCTGACTCCGGCAAGAGGCGCATGATCGACAGCACGCTCGCGGTCTTGCCCGATCCCGACTCGCCAACCAGGCCCATCAGTTTGCCCGGCGCGACCGAAAAACTTACGCCATCGACGGCGCGAACTTCGCCGGCCTCGGTAAAAAACGAGGTCCGCAGCGACTTCACTTCCAGCAGGGGTTGCACGCGAAGGATCAGGATAGCATCGGCTCGCCGCGGCCTTCTACACGGTCGCGAAAACTAGCCCGCGCTCGCGGGATCGAGCCGATCGCGCAGATGGTCGCCGAGAAAATTGAACGACATCACCGCCAGGAAAATAAAAATGCCGGGAATCAGAATCCACGGATAGCGCGCGAGATTCTGCACGTCCTGCGCCTGCGCCAGCAGGTTGCCCCAACTCGCGGCCGGCTCCTGGATCCCCAGGCCGAGCAGCGAGAGCGCGCTCTCGCCCAGGATGAAGCCCGGGATCGACAGCGTCGCTGCGACGATCGCGTAGCCGAGCACCGAGGGAATGACGTGGAGGAAAATAACGCGCGCGCGCGAGGCGCCCAGCGCACGCGCGGCCTCGACGTAGGGGCGCGAGCGCACCGAGGCCGCCATCCCGCGGATGATCCGGGCGAAACCGGCCCAGCTGATGAAGCTCATGAGCACGACGATCAGCATGAACGTCGTCGCCGATGAG